>VHCG01000058.1 GCA_016871805.1 Verrucomicrobiota bacterium | reverse complement strand
TGGGGCGGGCGAGGTCGTGGTGGTCATGGGGTGGGGCCTGTCAGGGGGATGAGGGTTGATGTCGGGGCTGATCCTATCGGCCCGCGGTGACAGAAACGGACACACGGAGGGGGCAGAAGAGGGACTCACACGGTGACGCGGAGGCGCGGAGGGAGGGGGGGGGAAAGGGTTGAGAGTTGAGAGTTGAGAGCTGAGAGATGCGGGCTCGTCCGGCGGATCGGGGTCCCGGCGGGGTTGAAGGGTGGACTGGTGGTTCCACGGGTGGGTGCTCCCGCACCCAGTGCCGCAGGGCACTGCGGCACCCACCCATCCGGTCACTGCATGGCCCGGCGACAGGCGGCGCAGAACCGGGCGGTGCCCGAGTCGATCGTCTCCCGGGAATCCATCGCCTCGTCGCCCACCATCACGCAGTCGATCCGGTCCTCGTAGGCATGGTGGTCCAGTCCCCGCGTGTGGCCCAGCTCGTGGATCGCGATGTTCAGCGCGCGCCGGGAGAGGACCTCCCCGGAGGGCTTGTCGGTCCCCATCTCGTGCAGACTCACGATGGCCGCGGGGCTCCCCATGTAGGCGAGCCCGAACAGGAAGTTGTAGGCCGACGACGGAACGATGTTGTCCTCCGTGACGCCGAGATTGGCCCAGGTGCCCGGACGGTGGCGTCGCAGGACCTGAGCGAGGAAGACCGATGCAGATCGGCCCGGCCAGTCGGGTCGGAGCGAGGGGCGCTCGTCGACGAACGTCGGCTGGATCACCACCTCGCGTCGGAACGCCTCGCGCAGGCCCTTCGCGAGGGGCCCCAGGACGCCGTCCCGGATGTTGCCAAGGCGCCAGATCGCGATCCGCCCACGGGACCCGAGCACCAGTGGCTGCCGACACGAAGGGCAGTGTCGGCTCCCAAGCGGCAGATGCAGGTTGCAGTGCTCGCAGATGTGGGCGTCGCGCATGGGGTTGGCTCGGCGGAGAGGCAGGGTGCGTCAGCCGGGTTGCCGGCCAAGGCGTGTCCTGAGACGCCGCCAGACGAACGCAAGGATGCCGACGGCCAGGAGTCCCACGACAAGGAGCAGGACCGGTGCGAGGATGGCGAGGACGCTCGTGAGCGCTGCTGCGATCCACTCGAGTGTCGACACGATCGGGTTGGCCAGACCCGCGGTGGTGGCGAGCGAGAGACCACGGAGCCCCATCGTCCCGGTCTGGACCGCCGCGGCGATGCCGCCTCCGGCGATGAGCGACAGCGACCAGCGGGCCCACGGGTTCATGTCCACGATGAAGGATCCCGCGACGACGGTCCCGGCGATCACGGCCGCCGGGGTTGCGGCGGCATCGAGCGCGTTGTCCAGCCAGGGGATGTAGAACGCGGCGATCTCGAGCACAGTAGCCGTCCCGAGTCCAACCAGCGCTGGCATGGATCCCAGCCACGCGAAATCGGGCGCAGGATGCAGCGCGCCGGCGTGGATGCCGATGCCGGCGACGAGCAGCGGGACGAAGACCCGGAATCCACAGGCCGCCGAGAGGCCGAGTCCCATCAGGATGCTGAAGAGGGTTTCCATGGAGGTCGAATTCCTTGAGGTGCCAAACAAGCAGGGGTGGCGCCGGGAGCAAAGGCGAAATTGATAGGGACCCCATCGTGGTGGACACATGGAGGGGGGCAGAAGAGGGACTCACACGGTGACGCTGAGGCGCGGAGGGAAGGGGGAGAAGGTTGAGGGTTGAGAGTTGAGGGACTGCTCGGTGTTCGGGGGGGCCTGCGGGTATCCCCAGATTTGGGGAGGATCACCGGATGCGGAACGGGTCTAGGCTGGTGGGATGTTCCTCAAGCTTCCATGGCTCGGACCCGCGGTGGGGCTGATCCTGGGTGTCTCCCTCTGTGACGGGTTCGGGCTCGCCGCACCGATCCTCATCGGACTCCCACTGCTATTCCTCCCCTTCGTCCGGGTCGCGCCGGTCCGGGACCTGTCCCGGTGCTGGGGATGGATGGTGTTGGGATCGCTGCTGTGGTGGATCGAGCAGACCCCGCTGCATCCGTCGGATCTCCGACTCGAGGTCTGGAGCGATCCCCTCGAGGCCACCGTGCGGGGAGCCGTGGTCGGGATGCCCGTGGTGCGTTCCGAGGTCCGGCGGGGACGCCTCCAGGAACGTTCCCGGGTCGAGCTGCGGGTCGAGGCGCTGGATCCCGGGCGCCAGGGGTGGCGACGCGTCTCGGGAAGGATCTGGGTCCAGATGCAGGGCCGGCTTCCGGAGGGCGTGCACCCCGGGCGGGAGATCGAGGTCCATGGGCTCCTGGAACGTCCGCCGGTGGCGGTCGCCTCCGGGATGTTCGACATCCGCCAGTACCTGCGCCGGAATGGGATCCATTTCACCCTCGAGGCCGATCCGTCGAGCGGGTGGCTGGTGCCGGAGGCGGGACGGGAAGCCGACCCGTGGACGGTGCGCTTCGTGCGCTGGGGCCAGGGGGTGCTGTCGCATGGGATTCCCGCCGACACCTCCACGGGGCTGCTCTGGGCGATGGCCCTGGGATGGAGAAGCGGTCTGGACCGGGAGCTGACCGAGGTCTTCGCCCGGTCCGGGACGCTCCACGTCTTCGCCATCAGCGGGCTCCACGTCGCCCTGATCGCGGCCGCCCTGGTGACGCTCCTGCGGGTGGTCCGGTTCGATCGACGCCTCATCGGATGCGGGGCGGTCCCGCTGCTCTGGTTCTACGCGCTGGCGACGGGTGGGATGTCGTCGGCGCTGCGGTCGGCCGTCATGACCACCGTGCTGATGGGGGGCTGGGTCCTGCGTCGTCCGGGGACGGGCCCGAACTCCCTGGCATTGGCGATCGTGGGCCTCGTGGTGCTGGATCCCGGACAGGTCTTCGACGCCGGGTTCCAGCTGTCGGTCTCCGCGGTCGCGGGGCTGATGGTGGGGGAGTCCCTGTGGTCGGGAGGTTCCTGGCTCGAGCCCTGGCTGCGGGGCGATCCCTTCCTGCCGCCGGAACTGCAGCCCCGGTGGCGGGGCTGGCTGCGTCCCGGGGTCCGGGTCGTTGTCCAGGGTCTCCTCCTGTCCCTCGCCGCCCTCGTGGTGTCGCTGCCGTTCACAATCCATCATTTCCACCGCGTCAGCCTCGTGGGCCCGGTGGCGAACCTCCTGATCATCCCGATCTCCAGCCTGGTCCTGGTCGCCTGTGTCGCGTCGATGCTCGTCCATCCCGTGTGGCCGGGGCTGTCGGGCCTCTTCAACGCGGGGGCGTGGCTCTGGATGGAGCTCATGGTGGGACTCTCCCGGGGGTTCGCCGGATGGCCGGGGGCCTGTGTGTCGGTCGCGGAGCCTCCAATCCTGGTCTGGGGGCTGTTGGCCCTGGCCGGCCTCGCGCTGTGGGGCTGGAGGGGGGTGTCGGCCGGGGGCGGGGATGAGGCCGGGTCGGTGCGCGGCCGCTTCGCCGTCGCGGGCGGTTGTGTCGCGATGGCCGTCCTCCTGGTCGTGGCCGGCACACCGTCCACGCGGATCGACGTCCTTCACGGCGGCATGATTGTCATCGATGCTCCCGGACGATCGGGCGACTGGGTGCTGAATGTGGGATCGGATCCCTCCGGGGGGCGGCTGCTGGTCGAGTGGTTGCGGTCCCGTGGCTGGAACCGGTTGCCCCGGCTGGGAATCGTCCGGGCGGATGCCGCGCATGCCGGGGGATCGTCGGTTCTGTTCGAGGCGTTCTGGCCGTCCGAGATCTGGACCGGGGAGACACGCCAGCGGTCTCCCTACTTCCGCGGACTGCTGGCGGAGGCGCGTCGTCGGGGTGTGCGTCTGCGTCAGGCCGAGGGGACCGGGAGGTGGGACGGGTGGGAGGTCCTGAGTCCGGTGTCCGGGGCGGGGTGGACCACCGCGGCGGACAACGCAGTGGTTCTCGCCGGGCGGGTGGGATCGGCGCGCGTGGTGATCCTGCCCGACCTGGGTCCCGGAGCCCGGGAGGACCTCTGGCGGCGATGGCCTGCCGGACTGGCGGCCCCCGACCTCCTGATCACCGAGGTGTCCGCCGCAAACCGGAAGGCCTGGGAACGGCTGGTCCGGAGGATGCGTCCCGGTCAGGTAGTGGTGGAGGAGTCGGGGACCGGGGTGGGGCGTAGGGAGGGCGGCCGCGGGTGGCGTCCGGATTCCACCTTCCGCATCCACCGGGTTGGGGAGGTGGACGGGATCCGGGTGACCCGGAGCGGGATCGAACTCCAACCCCGCGCCCGGGACCGGTGGGCGCTCCCGGTGGATGGGGCTCCCGATGCGGTCCCGGGCGGGGTGGCCGGAATCACTCGTCGCGCGAACGGGCGAGGAGGAACAGGCGGATGAGTTCCATGAGGGCCGAGACCATGGCAGCGACGTAGGTCAGGGCGGCGGCTCCGAGCATGCGCTCGACGCCCTCGGACTCGCGGGGGTCGATGATGCCGAGCTTCAGGAGCTGCACCTTGGCCCGTGCGGAGGCATCGTATTCCACCGGGAGGGTGACCAGCTGGAAGAACGCGATGAGGGCGTAGCAGCCGACGCCGATCCAGAGCAGGGTGGACGAGATCGGCCCGAGGACCGATCCGAGGAAGATGCCGCCGAGGATGAGGAACATCGACAGGTTGGTGGCGATGCCGGTGATCGGGACCAGCGCCATCCGCAGGTTCAGCGGCGCGTAGGACAGCTTGTGCTGGAGGGCATGGCCCACCTCGTGGGCGGCCACGGCCAGGGAGGCGACGCTGTTGCCATGGTAGACGTCGGTGGACAGGAAGACGGCCCGTTTCGAGGGGTCGTAGTGGTCCGACAGGGTGCCCTCGACCTCGTAGATCTCGACGTTCTGGAGTCCGTTGCGATCGAGGATCTCACGGGCGGTCTGGGCGCCGCTGAGTCCGTTGCGGGTGCCGACGTGGGAGTAGCGCTCGTAGTTCGACCTCAGCTTGAACTGCGCCCACAGGGCGAGCAGGAGGGCGGGGATCATGAAGATCAGACCGTCGAGGGACATTCCGTAGGGTATCATGGCTGGATGTTCGCAGGTGACCGAGCGAATCTGATGTATAGATAACGCCGGTTTTCCTAGGAATCAACGGGCGCCAGAGGGCCAAGGTGTCACTGAGCCCGTGCCTCACTGCTCCACGAGGGCGACGGCGACGGTGCCGTCCTCGCACCCGAGGGCGAGGCGACGTCCATCCGGGCTCCAGGCCAGCGCGCTCGCGGCCTTGCCGGCTCGGTGACGGCGGAGGGGGTCGCCTCCCTTTCCGGCGTTCCAGAGCAGGATGTCGCCCGACTCGTCCGCGCTGGCGAGGAGGTGTCCGGCGCGTTGGTAGGCTAGGCGGGTGATGCGGTGGGCATGAGCCGAGAGGATCTTGGGAGAGGTCCCGGCCGGACCCTTGCCCTGGAAGTCCCAGACCATGATCTCCTGTCCATCGCCGGTGGCGAGGTAGCGTCCACCGAAGTGCCAGCAGAGTTCACGCACCTTGACCGAGTACCCGCTCATCGCGAGTTCCTCGGCCGGCTTGAAGGGGAGCTCCCAGATCTGCACGGCCTGCTCTTGGGTCCCGGCGACCAGCCACCGATGGTCGGGACTCCACGCGAGGGAGATCAGGGACGTCTTCCACTCGAGCGGCGCCTCGGGTTCGGCGGACCGGGCGTCCCAGATCTGCACGGCCCCATAGGAGGCCGCTGCGATCCTGGTGGAATCGGCCCGCCAGGCCAGGGCCGTCACGGTGGTCTTCCGGGGCGGCAGCCGATGGCGGACCGTGCCGTCGGCCCCCAGCAGCAGGACCTCGCGGCCCGCCCCGATCGCAAGACCGCGTCCGTCCGGCGACCACGATGCCAGATCGACCCATTTGGACGGAACGGGGACGGCGCTCCGGGGTTCCCGGTGGGCGGGTTCCCAGAACCGCACGTGTCCATCCTGACCGACGCTCACAACGCGCTCGTCCGTCGGGGAGAAGTGGGCGGCGAACGACCCGCCCTCGTGTCCCGACCAGTCCTGTCGGGTGTCGCCGGTCTGGGTGTCGAGGACCCGGATGGGTCCGCCGGACTCGGCGACGGCGAGGAGGGTTCCCGAGGGGGACCAGGAGACGCCCTGGATGAAATCGCCCAGGGGTCGCGTCCACTGGAGCGGTCGTTCCGGGATTCGGAGGGGAGGCATCGCGGATTCTTGGGTGGAATCCCGGCTCAGGCGAGGCACCGGCGGAACCCGGCCTGGAGGGCCTCGCGATCGAGGTTGCGTCCGATGAAGACGATCTGGCTCTTGCGCTCGGTCGCGTCCTTCCACGGCCGATCCGCCTTTCCTTCGAAGAGCATGTGCACCCCCTGGAAGACATAGCGGTTCGCGCTGTTCCGGAGGTTGAGGACGCCCTTCATGCGGAAGATGTCCTGCCCCTTGGTCTGCAGCAGCTCGCTGAGCCAGGCGTTCAGCTTCTTGGCGTCGAGCTCGCGGTGTTCCTCGAAGCCGACGCTGGTCACGGTCGCATCATGGGTGTGGTGATGCCCGTGGTGTTCGTGGACGTGGCCGGCCTCGACGCGATGGCCGTGGGCCTCGAGGCGGCCGTTGAACTCGTCGAGACCATGCTGGCTGAACAGCGCATAGGCTCCGTCCTCGGGGATGGACACCTTGAACCGGGAGGTCTCGGTGCCGAGCACGAGCTTGTAGACCTTCCGGCCGGGCTTCAGCTCGCCGCCGGGTCGTACCGGGGTCGCGGGGTGGATGAACAGGTTGGTGGCCAGATCCTCGGCCGCGTGCAACGCCTCATGCAGCCCGCCATGACAGTGTCCCTCCTCGCCGTGGTGGTGCCCGTGGTCGTGGTCATGGTCGTGGCCATGATCAGGGCTGTGGTCGTGCCCATGGTCGTGATCGTGATGACACGCCTCGCCGTGTTCATGGTCGTGTCCGCAGGGCGCCTTGGCCTGGGTTTCGAGGGGCAGGAGGACCACGCCCATGACGGGATCGGCTCCGGCATCGAGGACCAGTTCGTGGGCGCCGGCCTTGAGCTCGTAGGCGCCGGACCACTCGAAGGGCAGTTCCTTCTCGAGGAAGTCGCCATTCAGGCTGATCCGCTGGTCGAGGTCGAAGGCGTGGAGGTTCAGGACGTGGTCGACACCGAGCACGGCCTGGGTGGTCCGATGGATCCTGGCGACGGCGTTGATCGAGCGGATCCGTTCCTCGAGGGCCACGACCTCGTCGTGCCCGACGAGGTCGGTCTTGTTGAGCAGGATGCGGTCGGCGAAGGCGATCTGTTCCTTGGCCTCGGGGGCGTCCTCGAGGTGCAGGCCGATGTGCTTGGCGTCGACCAGGGTGACGATGCCGTCGAGCCGAAACGCCCGCTTCATCTCGTCGTCGCTGAAGAACGTCTGGGCGACGGGGCCGGGGTCGGCGAGGCCGGTCGTCTCGACGAGGATGTAGTCGAACTTGTCGCGGCGCTTGAGCAGCTGGCCGAGGATCCGGATGAGATCGCCGCGGACGGTGCAGCAGATGCACCCGTTGTTCATCTCGAAGATCTCCTCGTCGGCGTTGATGACGAGGGCGTTGTCGATGCCGATCTCGCCGAATTCGTTCTCGATGACCGCGATGCGTTTGCCGTGGTTCGCGGTCAGGAGGTGGTTGAGGAGGGTGGTCTTCCCGGCGCCCAGGAAGCCAGTGAGGACGGTGACGGGGATGCGGCTGTCGATCTCGGACATGGAGTGGGGCGGAGGGTGGGGGTTCAGTTGGCTGCGCAGCCGCACATGGAGCCGCAGGAGTGGCGGGGCGGGGCCGGCATGGCGCAGGCGCCCGAGCCGCAGTCGGCGGCATCGGAACCGCTGGTCATGGGGGCGAATCCGCTCGAGATGACGCGTCGGACCGGGAGGCCGGTCTCCGGGTCGTTCGCGAGCGGGGCATCCTTCATCGACTGCTTCACCTCGAAGCGGCGGGTGTTCTGGCCCGGCTTGGACGGAATGGTTTCGTAGATGTAGGTCGGCATAAGATGCACCAACACTAGGCACAGGTCGCCACCTTGGAAAGGGTCTGTGGGGTGGGGCGGCGGCGAAAGGGGGGCTTTTGACAATTCACGACTGGCTGCTGGGAGGCTTCGTGGGCATCCTGCCTGGGTATCATGTCCCCTCTGAGCCACAGGCATGTTCGGCCTGAACGCCATCGGATCGTCCGCACGGTCGCCGTCTGGGCCGTCGGGATCGCCACGACCTCCCTGCTCCACGCCGCGGTCGACTTCGCCAAGGAGGTCGAACCCCTCCTGATCAAGCGCTGTTCGGAATGCCATGGGCCCGACAAACAGAAGGGTGCGCTCCGACTCGACACCCGCGCCGCCGCGATGAAGTCGGGCGAGTCCGGCAGGCCGGCCCTGCTGCCCGGGAAGCCCGACGAGAGCGAGCTGATCCGACGTGTCACCACGGGCGACCCGGACGATGCCATGCCCCCGAAGGGTGAGCGGCTCACCGATGCCGAGGTGGCCGCGCTCCGCCAATGGATCGCCGAGGGTGCGGTCTGGCCGGAGTTCGACGCCCGACGGCACTGGGCCTTCGCCCCGGTGGTCCGACCCGGTCTCCCCGCGGTGAAGCGCACTGGGTGGACCCGGAACGAGATCGACCGGTTCATCCTCGCCCGTCTCGAGCAGGAGGGTCTCAAACCCCAGGCCGAGGCGGATCTGCCGACGCTGATCCGTCGGCTCAGTCTCGACCTGACCGGTCTGCCCCCGACGTGGAACGAGGTCGCGGACTTCGTGGCCGACACCTCCCCGAACGCCTACGAGAGGCTGGTCGATCGGCTGCTCGAGTCCCCCCACTACGGTGAGAACATGGCGCGGGGTTGGCTGGATCTGGCGCGGTATGCCGACTCCAACGGCTACCAGGTCGACCTGGCCCGTTCGATCTGGCCCTACCGCGAATGGGTGATCGACGCCTCCAACCGGAACATGCCGTTCGACCGGTTCACCATCGAGCAGCTGGCCGGGGATCTCCTGCCCAACGCCACGCTCGAGCAGCGGATCGCGACCGGCTTCAACCGGAACACCAAGATCAACGACGAGGGTGGTGGCGACGACGAGGAGTACCGCACCAAGGCCGTGAAGGACCGCGTCGCCACCGTCGGCACGACCTGGATGGGACTGACCGTGATGTGTGCCGAGTGCCACACGCACAAGTACGATCCGATCTCGCACGACGAGTACTACCAGCTCTACGCCTTCTTCAACTCCACCTCGGATTCCGGCAACTACAGCCTCAACCCAACCATCGAGGTGCCACCGCCGGACGTGCGACGTCCGCTGCGGGAGCTGCGGGAGCGGCTGGCTGCAACCAAGGCGGAGTTGGCCTCCGCCGAGAAGGCCTGGGAGTCCGGCCAGGGGGCCTGGGAACGGCAGGCCCTGAAGAGCCCGTGGACCGTGCTGGCGCTGACCCACCTCTTCAGCACCGGGGGCTCGGGCTATACGAATCTCGCCGACGGATCGGTCCTCGGCACCGGGGTGAACCCCATCTACGACACCATCAGCTTCGAGGCCGACACCACCCTGACGGGCATCACGGCCGTCCTGCTCGAGGTGCTGCCGGATCCGAGCCTGCCGAAGAACGGTCCGGGTCGGTGGGGTCAGACCGGCAACTTCATCCTCGACGAGTTCGCCCTGATGGCGCGCCCGATCTCGGGCGGCGGTGCGGCGACCAACGTCTTCTTCGCCGGCGCCACGGCGGACTGGGAGCAGCAGTACTACCGGGCCGACCACGCGGTGGACCGCAATCCGAAGACCGGCTGGGCCATCGGGCCCCGGTTCGGTCAGCGGCATTTCCTGATCGCCGACCTGCAGACCCCCGCCGGCCATCCGGGGGGCACGCGGCTGCAGTTCAAGTTCGAGCACTACCACGGCAACAGCCATGCCATCGGACGCTTCCGGGTGTCGGTCACCACCGAGACGGATCCGCTGCGACGCTGGCCGGTGTCCCCGGAAATCGCCGCGGTCCTGGCCCTCCCGGCCAATGAACGCAGTGCCGACCAGGCCAAGCTCGTCGCAGCCGCCCATCGGTCCGCCTCGCCGGACCTCCGTCGACTGGAGCGGGAACTGTTGCGGCTCAACCAGCGCGAGACCGAGTTGGCCGGTCGCAAGTACACCACCCCGGTCCTCCAGGAGCGTTCGGAGCCCCGTCCGACCCACGTGCAGGTCCGCGGCAACTTCCTCGAGAAAGGCAGGGAGGTGCGTCCGGGGGTTCCGGCCGTCTTCCCGCCACTGCCAAAGGACCTGCCGCCGAACCGGCTCGCGCTGGCGCGCTGGCTGGTGGATCCAGCCCACCCCCTCACGGCCCGCGTGACGGTGAACCGGTACTGGGAACGCCTGTTCGGGACGGGACTGGTGAAGACGAGCGACGACTTCGGTCGTCAGGGCGAGGCCCCGGCGAACGCGGCACTCCTCGACTGGCTTGCCTCCGAGTTCGTCGCCTCCGGATGGGATGTGAAGGCGATGCAGAAGCGGCTCGTGATGTCGGCCGCCTATCGACAGGACTCCGCGACGGATGAGCTCCGTCAGGAGAAGGACTTCTACAACCGTCTCGTCAGCCGGGGGCCTCGGTTCCGGATGGACGCCGAGATGATCCGGGACCAGGCCCTCAGGGTCAGCGGCCTCCTGAACCCCGAGATCGGGGGCCCGAGCGTGTATCCGGTCCAGGTCCCCAACCTCTGGAAGGAACTCGGCTTCCTGCGTCCGGAGATCGGCATGGACGAATGGCCGGTCAGCGAGGGCAGCGACCTCCACCGGCGCTCGGTCTACACCTTCTGGCGGCGGGTCTGCACCTATCCGACCCTGGCCACCTTCGACGCTCCGAGCCGCGATGTCTGCGCCGCCCGGCGTCCACGGACCAACACCCCGCTCCAGGCGCTGGCGGGCCTCAATGACCCCAACTTCCTTGAAGCCGCACGGGTCTTTGCCCAGCGCATCCTGCAACAGGGCGGCCGGGGGCCCTCGGACCAGATGGAGTTCGCCTTCCGGACGTGTCTGGGACGCAGTCCCACCCGGGCCGAGAAGGCGCGGCTGCTCGACTTCCTGAACCGTCAGCTCGAGGGCTACACCCGCGACACCGCCGCAGCCCGGGCCCTCGTGGAGGTCGGGTCGGCACCGCGGCCGGCGTCGATGGATGTCCGGGCCCTCGCCGCCTGGATGATGGTCGCCAACGTGCTGCTCAATCTCGACGAGACCCTGACCAAGGGCTGAACCGCCTCCACGAACCCGAGCTCCCGAATCCATGAACGCCATGAACCCCCTCAGCGGTCCGGTCCTCGACCCCCTCCGGTCCTCGACCCGTCGCCGATTCCTGCAGCATTGCGGGACCGGCATGGGAAGCCTCGCGCTGGCCTCGCTCCTCGACGAGAAGCTCTTCGCCGCGGGAAACCCGGCCGCGGTCGCCCAGGCGGTGGGCACCCACTTCGCGCCCAAGGCCAAGAACATCATCTATCTGTTCCAGTCGGGCGGGCCGTCCCATCTCGACCTCTTCGACCACAAGCCCGAGCTCAACAAGCGGAACGGGCAGGCGGTGCCGGAGGAGCTGGTGAAGAACATCCGACTGGCCCAGATCGGCAAGAATGCGTCGCTGCTGGGCACCCGCTACAAGTTTGCCCAGTACGGGAAGTCCGGGGTCTGGCTT
Source organism: Verrucomicrobiota bacterium (assembly GCA_016871805.1). Taxonomy (GTDB): domain Bacteria; phylum Verrucomicrobiota; class Verrucomicrobiia; order Limisphaerales; family UBA9464; genus UBA9464. The sequence continues at coordinate 8,585 of VHCG01000058.1, read as the reverse complement.
TCGGAACTGATGCCGCACCTGCAGAGCATCGCCGATGACGTCTGCTTCGTGCAGGGATTCTACTCCGAGGCGTTCAACCACGATCCGGCGACGCTGTTCATGAACACCGGGGCCCAGCTGTCCGGCCGTCCTTCCATGGGGTCGTGGTTCAGCTACGGACTCGGCAGCGAGAACAAGGATCTGCCGGCGTTCGTGGTGCTGATGACCGGGGTTGGCCAGCCGCTCACCAACGCGGCGTGGGGTTCCGGGTTTCTGCCGACCCAGCACCAGGGCGTGGCGCTGCGCTCCCAGGGCGAACCCGTCCTGTTCGTGAGCAATCCCCCGGGCATGGGTGCCGAACGGCGACGCCAGTCCCTCGACGCCCTCCGGGATCTCAACACCCTTCGGCTCGACGTGGTGAAGGATCCCGAGATCGCCACCCGCATCGCGGCCTATGAGATGGCCTATCGGATGCAGACCAGCGTCCCGGATGTCATGGACATCTCGAAGGAGCCTATCCGCTACCAGGAGATGTATGGCACGACTCCCGGACGCGCCTCGTTTGCCAACAACTGCCTCCTGGCACGACGTCTCGTCGAGCGCGGGGTCCGGTTCGTCCAGCTCTACCATCGCGGCTGGGATCATCACGGCGGCCCGGACGGCAACCTGGTCTTCGACCTCAAGAAGCGCTGTCAGGAGACCGATCAGCCCGCGGTGGCCCTGATCCGGGACCTCAAGGAACGGGGGCTGCTCGATTCCACCCTCGTCCTGTGGGGCGGGGAGTTCGGTCGGACCCCGATGATGCAGGGCGCGTTGAGTCCGGATCAGATCGGTCGCGACCATCACCCGCACGGCTACACCGTCTGGATGGCCGGCGGCGGCATCAAGCCGGGCATGGTCTACGGACGCACCGACGACTTCGGATTCTACGCCGTGGAGAACAAGGTCCACGTGCATGACCTGCACGCGACGATCCTGCATCTCTTCGGCATCGACCACCTCAAGCTCACCTACCGGTTCCAGGGCCGGGATTTCCGTCTGACGGACATCCATGGCGAGGTGGTGCGACCGATCCTCGCCTGAGTCCCCGGTCCCGGTTCCCGGCTCAGTGCCGCTGGAGATGGCGCGAGGCGAAGGCGAGGAAGGTCGTCCAGTCGGACGGTTCGATCGAGTGTCCGCCCGGTCGGTTGTGGTATCCGACGTCGCCCGTCAGGAGCGTCGTCCCGACCGCGGGTGGGGTGGGGGAGTCGAGCCCCTTTTTCCCGAGGAGGCGGTACACCTCGCTGGCATGGTATGCAGCGAGGTATTCCCCAAGCGGGTCGGCCCAGCGGTCCTCGACGCCGCTGTGGACGTACACCGGACGTGGCGCGATGCAGGCGAGGAGCATGTGCTGGTCCACGGGAAGGTCGTCCTCGTTGTTCACGAACTTGGCGGCATTGCGGCAGAGCCAGTACGGGAACCGCGTCACCATCTTCTCGAGGGTCTCGCCATACTTCCGACGCCACAGCGCCGCGCCGGCGCAGCCGGATTGCGACGAGATCGCCAGGGCGAAGCGTTCGTCCTGCGCGGCGGTCCAGAGCGTGGCCTTGCCCATCTTGGAATGCCCCATGATCGCGACCCGTCGCGCGTCGATGTCGGGATCGGTGTGCAGATAGTCCATCGTCCGCGATCCACCCCAGGCCACGGTGGAGAGGACGCCCCACTCGGAAGCCTTCGGGAAGCTCTGGCCCTTCGGATGGAACAGCGGATGGATGCCCTTTAGAAACTCCACCTCGTTGTGGCGGACCAGGTCGCCCTGGTGGACCACGACGAATCCGAATCCGTTCCGGAGAATCTCCGTGAGTGGGATCCCGTTCCGGAGATGGCCGGGACGACCGGGATCGGGGTCGTGTCCGTTGTCGCGGGTGTTCGCGAAGCTGTGGAGGAGGAGGGCCGGGGAGGGTTGGGTGGCTCCGGCCGGATGGAAGACCAGCACCAGCAGCTCCGCGGTGCCCCTCGGGTTCTCGAACCGGATCCGCACGTCTTTCCGGACCGCCTTGCCGTCGAGGAACCGGTCGTCCCGCTTCACCACCTCGAAGGTCGTCCGGATCGGTTCGGCCGGGATCGGGACCGTCCCATAGACCAGGTTCCCGAACAGCCCGAGAATCTCGGGGCGACGGATCCGGAACCACTCGTCCGGAGTCGTGATGGCCTTGCCGTTCTCCGAGACAAGCAGCGGGGGGAGGACATACGGCGGAACCTTGGCCTCGTCCATGATGACGTCGAAGTCGTGGTTCTTGGGCTCGTCGGCCTGCACGCCCAGAGCGCACCCTGTTGTAAGGAGGGCAATGACGACGGGGGCGATTCGGGAGAGGAGCGGCGGTCGGTTCATGGGTTCAAGGGATTGGCTCGGGTGGGGAACCTTAGGGCTTCAGCCCGTCGACCCTCGTCCGGGTCACCAGCGATGCGGCCTCGTGGTGAGACCAGTGGGAGACCCCCGGGATCGTCGCGAATCCATGCATCACCTGCCGCTTGGTACCAAGGAGGGCCTCCAGCTTGGCCTTGTTCCCCGGCGTCTGGGGCTCGGACTGGACCTCGGACCAGACCTTCTCCAGTACCGGACGCAGGACCTTCGCGAAGGCCTCATAGGCGGCGGGATGGAGATGGAGTCTGTCGCCGCGAAAGAAGTCCAGGCGCGGTCGGCCTTCGGGATCGACCAGTGTCGGATTGAGGTCGACGAACGTGTGACGAGGCGTGGTGGCGCAGTGGGCGCGGACGAGTCCGTTGTACTGGTCGACGCGGTCCCAGATCGGGACCCGGTCGGGGGACCGGGTGCTGGAGACGGCGATCAGATGGCAGTCGGGCAACTGCTGGTGGAGGCGCTCGGAGAACGACTTGAAGCGTCCGAAGATGGCCCCGGGGTCGTCACCGGCCTTCAGGTCGTTGCTGCCGCAATAGTAGACCACGGTGCGGGGACGATGGGGGGTCACAACCTGGTCGAACCGGTCGAGCTGATCCTGGGTCTTCGATCCGCCGAAGGCGCGGTTCAGGACCGGGAGGGGCGCCATGGCGGTGGCCACCTGGGTCCATTCCCGGAAGATGCTGCTGCCGACAAAGAGGATGCCCCCGGGTTGCCGGGGGGATTTCCGATCGGCCTCCACGAAGGCATGGATCTCCGACTCGAACTTTGGGGTGGGATCGGCACCCACAACCCTGAGGAGGGTGGCGAGGAACAGCAGCAACGGGATGGCGGCGGATGGGCGTGGCATGGGACCGGGTCCAAAGGGAGGATCGGAGCCGGCGAACTTGAAAGCGAAAACCGGCGGATGGGACCCCTACGGTGACGCGGAGGAGGACGGAGAAAGTGTGGGAGGCGGAGGCTGGGAACGGAGGCCCGGCGGGTGATGCAGTGCCCCGCATCACTGGACGCGGGAACGCCCAGCTACATGCCGTGAGCCGACCTGGGAAGAATGCCGGGGAGTGCTGGGGCGTAGGCGGAGGTGAGGCCTGGTGTGTGTGGGTGCCTGGGAGGCCCCCCAGTGACCCAGAGCACTGGGCCACCCACCGGGACCAAATTGGTCCGCCCCTCCGCTCCCTCAGCGCGACACCATGCCCAGGAAGGCGTCCACCGACTCGACCGTGGCGGTTTTGCGCAGCCACACCTTCAGGATGGCAGGATTTGCCTCCTGCTCGAGGCATTCCCCGAGGGCAGGGGGCGTGTGACCGAATCGCTCCTCAAGGAGGTCCCGAATGGCATCCCGGAGGGTGGAGAGTTGTCCCTCGGTGCGTCCCTCCGTACGTCCTTGGGAGAGCCCCTTGGAGAGCCCCTCGGCGAGGGCCTCCTTGCGGGCGAGCCGTTCGAAGCTGGTGATGATGGGCATCGCCTTGTCTGGAACAACGTGGAGGACTTTGTCCCTGAATTCAACGCCGAGCTCGTCGGGCAATGGGTTCATGGCTTCAAGAGCCTGAAACAGGGTGGTGATCTGGTCCCGTGAGAAGCCCTGACGAAACAGCTCCCGGATCCACTGCACCTTCGCGTGCATCCGTGCCGTTGGATCCTTGGCGGTCCGCTGTGTGATGTGATGGGCGAGGATCACCTTGGCGACCGGATTGGGGCTGGCCTCCAGGAAGGCGTCGGTGAAGTCGGTGAGCTTGCAGGTGTGGCACTGGAAGAGGCAGCCCGACCCGGCGACGCGCAGATCCAGGGGGCCCGGTCGGTGGTTGGTATCGGGATCGACGAGGAGGGCGATGCTGAGGAGGGGCATCCCGTACGGGTCATAAATCCGGTAGAAGCACAGGAACATCCGTTTTGGGGTGTCCTTGGACGCCTGGGACTGGATCTCGAGGTGCAGGTAGATCCAGCGGGCGCGTCCGTCCCGGAAGAAGACCCGGATGAGTTTGTCGACGCGACGCCGGGATCGGGTGTTGGGGAAGAGGGCCCGGAGCTCGGAGTCGAGAAACTCAAACCCGCGGCTCCAGTCGATGACGCGGGCCACGGTCGTGAGGATGAGCTCGAGGAGGGGCTGCAGGAAGACCTCGACGGTCTCCTCCCAGGCGCCATCGAAATCGGATGCGGGAATGGACATCCCGTTGATCGGATCAGATCGGTGGACGGGTCCACCATCGCCAGATTTGGGGAGAGGCGGGGGCTTGCGGAACGCGGAGGAAGGGGAGGGGACCCACATGGGGACGCGGGGCGCCGGACGACATCCGGGATCGGGACATCGTCGGGATTGATTCCGCACGAGTCCGGGATGTTCCATCGCTCATGCCCTCCGTTCGGACCCCATGAATCCTGGGCGCGAGCATCGTGCCGGTGTCGGATTCATGGTGCTGGCCGCCGTGCAGTGGGGGCTCATCGGCATCGCAGGTCACGTGGCCATGACGGAGGCGGTGGCCCCCACGACCGTGGCGTTCTGGCGGGCGGCCCTCGGGGCTCTGTGGTTCGCCCTGCATGCCTGGGTGTCCAGATCCAGACCGTTGCGGGCCGAGGATCGTGGACGGGCTGTCGGTCTCGGGATCGGTGGAGTCGCGATCATGTACCTCGCCTACCTGAGCGCCGTCCGGGCGGGTGGGGTGGATCTCGCCTCGATCCTGCTCTATTCGGCACCACTCTGGGTGGCATTGGGAGGGTGGCTGGGCTGGGGTGAACCTCCACAAAGGAGGGAGTTGTTCCCGTTGGGCTTGACGTTGATCGGGGTGGCCACGGTGGCGCTGGCCTCGGGGGATCGGGGTGCCGACATCCCGTTCAACGGTCCAGCCCTCGGATGGGGACTGCTGTCCGGAATGACCTATGCCCTCTACTACCTCATGGGCCGTCCCCTCTTCGCCCACAACGCACCGTCGCGGGTCCTGGCCTGGGCGCTCGCGGTCGGTGCCCTGGCCCTGGCCCCATTCGCCGACTTCAGGATCCTCTCGCCGCGGGTCTGGATGGCTCTCGGTTTCCTGTCGGCCTTCTGCACGTTCGGCGCCTACCTCGCCTATGCCCATGGCGTCCAGAGGCTCCCGCCCTCGCGCGCCGCGACGATCGCCACCCTCGAGCCCGTGGTGGCCTTGGGTGTCGCCTACTGGGTCTGGGGCGAGCTGCTCACGCCGTTCGGTCTCCTCGGAGCCTTGATGGTCGTGGGCGGCATCCTCTGGTTGGCCCGGCTGACCGCGAAACCGCATCCCGATGAGGTCCATCCGTGACGGGATGGAGGAGGGTCACGCGGGGACGGGGGGACGCGGAGGGTAGAAGGAGGGAGATGGAAACAGAGAGAGATGCAGGCGGCGTGAACACCTGGGCTCATACCGCAAAAGTTGGGTCCTGCAGTGGCCTGCAGGACTGGGTGCGGGAGCACCCACGGGGCGATGGCCTGCGGTTGGGAATCGGAACCGAGCGGGGAGGTTGGCACGCCGCAATCTCCACCGGACGGCCGCGGGGCGGACGGACAGGAGGTGTTGACTCCACGTCACCTGTCGGACGCTCCCGGTCGTGCTACATCACCTCGGTCGTCTCAATGCCCAGGGCGTTGAGGCCCTGGCGAAGGACGCGGGCGGCGAGATCGCACAGGGCCAGACGCAGCACCCGACGATCCCCCTCGGACTTCAGCACGGGACAGTTCTCGTAGAACCGCGAGTAGAGCACCGCCAGCTCATAGAGATAGTTGCAGAGGTAGTTCGGACGGCATTCCTCGCCGACCGCCTCGAGGGTGAGACCGAAGTTCAGCAGGTGACGGGTCAGAGCCAGTTCGGCCGGATCCTCGGGCACCACGCGATCGAGGGCTGTGATGTCGTAGGCGCCGCCGTCGCGCGCCACCTTGTGGGCGCGGGTGAACTGGTATTGGAGGTAGGGAGCGGTGTTGCCCGTGAGCGCGAGCATCTTGTCCCACGAGAACACATAGTCGCTCTGCCGATTGGGCAGGAGGTCTTGGTACTTCACGGCGCCGAGGCCCACGACCCGTGCGATGGCGGCCTGCTCGGACTCAGGAAGCTCGGGCCGTTTCTCGCGGACCACCGCGAGGGCCCGCTCCTCGGCCTCGTCGAGGAGAGCCGCCAGCCGGATCGTGTCCCCGCTCCGCGTGCGGAACGGACGGCCGTCATCGCCCATGATCTTGCCGAAGCCGATGTGGCGCAGCCCGACCCGCCCCGCCGCCTCGGGCTGCCAGCGGGCGAAGGTCAGGAAGAGCTTCCGGAAGTGGGGCGCCTGACGGTCGTCGACCACATATAGGATCTCGTCGGGCGACCAGGTCCGGATCCGATGCTCGATTGTGGCGAGGTCGGTGGTCATGTAGTTGAACCCGCCGTCGCTCTTCCGGACCAGGGCCGGATCGTCGATCCACTCGCCGTCGCGGTTCACCAGGAAGGGATCCTCCTTGGGCGGAAGGGTCCGCTCGCTGAACACCCCGACCGCCCCCTCGCTTTCACGGGCGATCCCGCGGGCGAGAAGATCCGCCACCACCGCGCCGAGCTGCGGGTTGTAGAAGCTCTCGCCCAGGGTGTGGTCGAAGCTGACCCCGAGCCGGCGGTAGAGCGTGTCGAACTGGTCCTGCGACAGTCGCAGCATCTCCTTCCAGATCGCCAGGTTCTCGGCGTCGCCGGCCTGAAGCCGGACGAGTTCCTGTCGGGCCTGCTCCAGCACGGCGGGGTCGGCCTCGCAGGCGGCATTGACCACCCGGTAGAGGCGTTCCATCTCGCCGATGGGATCGGACGCCAGGGCGGTACGGTCGAGCTGGCCCTTCCAGCCTACGAGCAGCTTGCCGAACTGGGTGCCCCAGTCGCCGAGGTGGTTGTCGCTGATGACGCGGTGACCGAGGAGTTGGAGGACGCGCTGGAGGCAGTCGCCGATCCCAGTGGACCGGATGTGTCCCACATGCATCGGCTTGGCGACGTTGGGGCTGCTGAAATCGATGACCAGGGTTCGGGGACGTTCCGCGGGGCGGAAGAAGAGGTGTTCCCCGCGGGCGGCCTCCGCGAGCCGGGCGGCGAGGGCGGCGGGACGGACGCGGAAGTTCAGGAACCCGGGACCGGCGATCTCGACCGGCTCACAGAGGTCGGAGACATCGAGCTTCTCGACGACCTGCGTGGCCAGCTGGCGCGGGTTCAGACGCTGCTGCTTGGCAAGCGCCATCAGCGCATTGCTCTGGTAGTCCCCGAATTTGGTGTCGGCAGCGGGCCGAACCTGGACCGTGGAGAGGTCGGCCTGGGGCAGGATGGCGGCGACGGCGGCCCGGAGGCGTTGCTCGAGGGAGTGGTTCAGCATGGCGGGATCGGAGGAAGGGGAGGAGACAGAAAGGAAGGAGGCAGAACAACGCGGCGGCGGCGGGGCCGATTCCCCGTCGGGACGTGGTCCCGGCTCAGCGCGGCAACGAATGCTGCCGGATCACCTCCATGATCGCGGTCGCATCCTGGGCCGCATCGAGTCCGCGCAGGAACTCCTCCTTCCGCAGGACCTTGGCGATGCCCGCGAGGGTGTGCAGGTGCTTCTGGAACTGGCCCTGTGGGACGAGGAAGAGGGTGACGAGGTGGACCGGCTGGTTGTCCAGGGAGTCGAACTGGATCCCGACCTTGGAGCGTCCGAACGCGGTCACCACGGAGGGGATGAGATCGGTCGAGGCGTGGGGAATCCCGATTCCGAAGCCGATGCCGGTGCTCATCGACTGCTCGCGTTTCTTGACCACGGCGGTGACGGCCTCGCGGTCGGCCGCGGGGATGTGGCCACTGGAGACCAGGGTGCCGATGAGCTCGTCAATGACCTCCCAGCGGGTGGTCGCCTTGAGCTCGGGCACGATCTGCTGCGGGCTGAGAATGTCTCCGAGATTCATGCGTCACTTCAGTACTCAACGGTCGCTGGATTCCGCAGACCCAGGCAAGCCGGGAGTTCGGGAGGGAAGAGGTGCATCTCCCGCCGAATTTCCACCGCACCCGTGCGTCGGATCCCTGAATTCCGGGATCGGGATTTGAATTCGATCCCGATCATGGAAAAATCCGCCCAATGATTCCACGTTGGCCTCGTCTCAGCATCGTCCTGCCGCTGCTGGTCCTGGGTTCCGTCCCGGGTTCCGCCGCGCCGGGTACGGTGCAGTTCAATCGGGACATCCGTCCGCTGCTCTCCGACAACTGCTTCGCCTGCCACGGCTTCGACGCCC
>VHCG01000057.1 GCA_016871805.1 Verrucomicrobiota bacterium | reverse complement strand
TCCCAGAGGGTCCAGCCGTGGGCACCGGTGGCTTCGACAAGTTTCAGGACGTCCTCACGGGCGAGGGCCTCGCAGATGATCGTCACCCGCTTCATTGGATGTGTTTTCATGGCGCGGAGTCTCCCAGTCGTCGAGCCAACTCGAGATAGAGGGGCAGTCCCAGGGTGATATTGAAGGGGAACGTGATCGCAAGTGCGGAGGTCAGATAGAGGGTAGGATTGGCCTCGGGCAGCGACAGGCGCATCGCGGCGGGTGCCGCGATAAAGGAGGCCGAGGCGGCGAGGGTGGCGATCAGCATGGTCCCGCCGGTTCCGAGCCCGACCTTCTGACCCAGCCACGCCCCCAAAAGTGCGTTGAGCACGGGCGCAACGATTCCGAAGACGAGCAGGAAGGGGCCGACCCGTCGGAGATCCTCGAACCGACGCGCGGCCACCATGCCCATTTCGAGGAGGAAAAGGGCCAAGACGCCTTGGAAAGGGGTGACAAAGAATCCAGCGGTCGACTCGCCTCCCTTTTTGCCGCTGGCCCAACCCGCCACCAGGGCCCCGACCAACAGCAGGACGGAGCGTCCAGTGATCGCTTCATGGACGGCTCTGCGGATCACGGGTCCGAGAGAGCCCCGTCCCTTGGCGGCCATCTTTCCGAGGACCACACCGACCAGGATGGCCGGGGCTTCCATCACGGCGAGGAAGGCGGAGGCATAGTCCGGGAAGGGCACGTGCAGCGAGCGGAGGTAATTGCTTGCTGCGATGAAGGTGACGGCGCTCACGGAGCCGTAGTGTGCGCTGATCGCGGCGGCGTCGACCGCGGGCAGGCGTCCCACAAAGCGGAGCACCGGATAGGTCCACAGGGGAATGAGCGTGCCAAGCAGTCGCCTCCGACAGGGCCGTCTCACCTTTGAACCCGATGGCGACCCGCAGGTAGATGGTCAGGGTGATGTAGAGGGGTTCGGGGAATTTCAGGTCACTCCCGACGAGAGTGGCGGCCACTCCGAGCACGGAGAACAGCACTGCCGGGGAGAGAAGGTTTGCGGAGATCGCGGGGAGAATCTCGGTCCACATAGACAAAACGCGGCGATCGTGGCCCCGGACTGGGTTTCGGCAAGGAGGCCCTCCTGCCGAGGGCCCGCCTTCACTCCACTGTGATCGCGCGCATGGCGGGGTGGAGGGTGCCGTTCACGTCGCGGGCCTCGACGCAGATGTAGTGCGTTCCCTTCGGCAACGGGTTCGGGAGGGCGCCCCGCCACAGGTGCTGGCTGCGGGTGGGAGCCGGAAGTGGCCCGAATGGGGCCACGAAGTTGGTGCCCTCCCGGGCGCGGGTCGCGACGAATTCGGGGTCGAACTCGATCACCCGCTGCAGGGTCAGCCAGGGACCGCGGTTGTTGAGTCGCATCCGGACCTCCGAGTTCTGGGCGCCGTTGAAGACGTTCACGTGGACGACGGTGTTGGTGGAGGCCGAGGCGGACACGTGGTCGGGTGCTGAGATGTTCATCTGGTAGGAGGCGGGACGACGGGCTGCCCGGAACTCCACCGAGACCCCACGCTCGCGGAAGGTGAGGATCGAGTACCCGTTGGGTGCGCCGCAGGACATCGTCGCATGGGGAATCCCGAGCTCGTCGGGCCGCCCACGCCACCAGCTGCCGCAGGCCGTGACGTTCACGATGTGGTGGTGCGGCTCCACGCCTTGCCAGCCGTCCTCACGACGGAGGAATCGATGGGCGGTCCAGTGGGTGTGGCCCGAGATGCTCAGGCAGTAGGGCCGGTCCTCGATCAGGCGGTAGACCTCCTCGCGGTTGTCGAGGTCGTAGAGCGGCACGTGCATCATCAGGAGCACGAGCTGTTTTTTGGGGACCAGAGCGAGGTCCTTCTTCAGCCAGTCGAGCTGGGCCTGGGAGACTCCGGAACGCCACGTGGCTCCGTTGGTCCCACGTGAGGTTCGCGGGACGAAGTGGATGTCGTTGAGGGCGATGAAGTGGACCGGGCCGTGGTCGAACGAGAAGGTGCTGGGACCGTAGACGCGGTTGTAGGTGTCCTCGAAGTCGGTCTCGGTCGGGGCGTCGACGTTGACGTCGTGGTTTCCGATCACGTTCCACCAGGGAATTCCGATGAGCGCGACGGCGGCGTTGTGGGGTGTCATCACGGACAGGTCATCGAAGACAATATCCCCGAGGGTGACGCCGAACTGGGCACCGGATTTCCCGATCAGGTCGTCCACGATGTCGTGCTTGAAGTAGTCGACCTCCCGGACGTCCCGGGGCTGGGTGTCGCCGAAGAACAGGGCCTGGAAAGTGTCGGGCTCGGTCTGCGGGTGGAGTGGGAAGTCGATGGAGGCAGGGAGGGGGCCGGTGGGGGCCAGGCCCTCGAACTTCATCCGGGGCGATCCGGCCGGCTTGTGGTTGTAGAAGAACCGGGGAAGACGGTCGGCATTCACCGGGGGCATGTAGCCCCGGGGTTTGATGACGAAGAAGGTGGTCTCCGATCCTTCGAGGACGGGCAGTTCCCAGCGGCCGGAGCGGTCGGTCAGGACGATGTCGCGGCCGTTCGAGACCCGCACGCCCTTCAGACCGCGTTCCTCGGCATCACGCACGCCATCCCGATCGCGATCCTCGTAGACGACACCGCGGGCAGTCTCCCCGAATGCCGGGAACACGGTTCCGAGGACGGCGGTGAGAGAGAGGAGGAGGGCGAGGGGAAGCCGGGACCGGTGCATGGGCGGAGCCTAGGGCGTCGGCCCGATCCCATAAATCGGAAACCTCGTGACGATCACTCGTCGCCGGCAGAGCCGTCGGGGGGACCGTCGGCCGACTCCTGTTCCAGCCACCGGACCATGGTGTGGATGATGTAGCCGATGGTTCCGAGGACGAGGACGGCGAGCGAGAGGCCGATGACGACGTCGGTGCGTTTGGCGGCGGGGATGAACCGGATGGGGTAGAGGAAGGCGAAGAGGGCTAGGACCATCACCGCTCCGGAGGCGGCGGTGAGGAATCCGGGGCCGAGTCGACCCGACCGAGCGGTCATGCGGAAGACGATCCACCAGTAGGCCGACGAGAGGAGGATCCCGAGGGCGAACGCGGGAACGGCCAGGGGGCTCCAGTGGAACTCGAAGCCGTGGGTTCCGCGGTCGAGGAATGTCAGCGACGCCAGCATTCCCCCAAGACCGAGCGCCGAGGAGGCCATGACGAGGAACCGAAACCTCGGATCCTCGTGGAGCGGAACGGGGGGTGAAGCGTTCAAGGTGGCGATGGGTTCAGTTCGGTGGCCGTTGGAAGCGACCCGCGAGGACGCCACAGACAGTAATGTCTTCGTCGAGGAAGTTCCAGCGAAGGGCGTGGCCATTCAACTCAATCTGGACCTCCGTCAACTGTGGGTCGGTGGCCTGCTTGAGAATCCGGAAACGATCTGCGGGAAACGCGACGACGCGGCCGTCATTGAGTTCCAGGAAAATGGTTCGGGCCGCAACCCAAACTCTAACGGCAGTGGGTTCCGTGGCCTCGGGTGTTCCGGTTCCGATGGTGTTCACGGATGGCATGTTTCAGGAGTATCTAAGACTGGAACGTCTATTCCACCCCCCTCGGGTCACTGCCCGCCTACGGCACCTCCAGCAATGCCGTCGCGGCGGCGGCTGGATCGGCGCGCTGGGAGAGGGATGTCAGGATCGCCTGGGCCTGGCGCGGGACCTTACCTCGGAACCGTTCCTCGCTGCCGACCTTGACCACGATGGGCTGGTCGAGATCCGCGAGCGCATCCGACAACCGCAGGACCAGTTTCGGAGAACCTTCGACGTCGATCTGGATCGTCTGACCCTCGATGGAGGCGGTGATCTTCTGACGCTCGGGAATGGGCACCCCGTCCGGAATCTGGAGCCAATAGAAGCGGCGGTGCACGACGTCGTCCTGCTGCCACACGACCTTCTTCGGCCAGGGGTTGCGTCGGAACTCCGCCATCCAGGGAACCCCCTCGGCGTCGCGACGCTTCATCCAATGGCCCAGACCCTCGTAGATCCGGACGAAGTGCGGGTAGCCGCCGGGGTCGGCCGCGGCGAGACGGTCGAGATCCGCGGCGCGTTCCGTCGCGAGACGGTTGCGGTTGTACGCACCGTCATCGGCTCCCATGAACAGGGCGAACGGGAGATTCCTCAGGCCGAGCAGGGAGGCTTCGTTGGGGTGTCCTGCCATCATCGCGGCGGCCGCCCAGCGGTCGGCCATGCGGGGCGCCAGCTGCCAGACCCCGTCGCCACCGGCCGAATAGCCCATGACGTAGACCCGGTTGGGATCGACCCCCTTGAGGGCGACGTGGTCCTCGATCAGGCGTTGGAACAGGTCGTCGATGTGGGCTTCGTGCCAGAGATTCCAGGTGTCGGTTGGCGCGCGTGGGGCGACGTAGATGCCTTCCTTCGGTTCATAGAGGCGGATCTGGTTCTGCCACTGCTGGTCGTTCACCTCGGTAGGGGCACCGCCGCCGCCGTGCATGGAGATCCAGAGGCTTCGCCGGCCTGGGGCGGCGTCACCGAAGGTCTTGTCGAGCCAGCGCAGGGTCCGATCCCCGATCTGGATCGACCGCGCCTCCATTTCGGCATTCCGGTCACGGGCGAGTTCCGAGAGGCGGTCGGCCCCGAGCAGTTCGACCAGGCGATCGGCCTCGGTCCGGGAAAGGGGGGACTTGAGGGCGGGTTCGTCGGCGGGGCGATCGGCCTTGGGCTTGGTGACCCAGACCTGGAGGGCGTCGACGGTTGCGGAGGCTGGGGTGAGGTCGGGCCAGAGGGCGTCGACGGTGGGGTCTCCCTTGTCGATCGGGCCGAAGGGCATCTCACGGACCTCGTTCCCGAGGGTGAACCGGAGCCAGCCTTGGGTGCCGGGCTTGAGGTTGAAGCGCGGCATGTCGTTGAGGTCGGCCGTGCCGGATTTGGTTTCGGCGAGGGCGCATTCCTTACGGACGCCATCGAGGACGCAGACCTTGCCAACGAGGCGGGTACCGCCCTTGCGATCCCAGAGCCGCACCCCGAGCCGGGCGAGGTCGGCAGCCTCGGGCGCCTTGGCGTAGCGGGGGGTCACATTGACGGCGGCCACGGTGTCACGTTGCCGGGACCAGACCATTGGGAAGGGGGTTCCATCGCGCTTCCAGGACGTGGCGTAGATGGCGTAGCGGGGGTTGTCGGCCTTGGCCTGGGAGGCATCGCCCACGAACCAGCCCCGGTTGAGGCCGCTGGCATCGAACTCATCGGCCCCGGTGAAGTGCCAGCCACCGTCCCAGATCTCGACCCAGGTGTGGTTGCCGCGTTCATTGGCCCACATCGGGGTGCCGACGGCGCGGGCGGGGATCCCGACAGAACGGCAGGCCTCGACGAGGATGATGGAGAGTCCGGTGCACGTGGCCTTCCCGAGTTCGCGGGACTCCTTGAGGCTCTGGTTGGGGCGTTTCCGGCCGGTGTTGTAGTGGACCTGGATCTGGTTGAAGAGCTTCTGGTTCAGGGCCTGGGCGGCCTGGGTTGCGGTGGTGGCGCCCTTCACGATCTCGCGGGAGAGGCCGATCAGTTCGGCCCGCCATGGATCGCGGGTCTCGTCGAACACGGCGTAGGGCAGGACATCGTTCAGGAACAGGTCCTCGGGGACGGCGGCCGCCCACGGGAACTCCTTTCGGGCCTGGAAGGCGAGGTCGAGGTTCTCGATCAGGAACGCGCTGGAGAGGGACTCCCGGTCGGCCTCGGGCATGTGCTCGACGAGGAACCGGGCGGCCCGGTCACCGGCCTCGCCGTGTCGGGTCTGGGCTTCGCCGATGAAGTCGTCGAGCGCTCCGGCGAGCAGGATGGCTCCGGAGAGGGTCCAGAGGAGGGCGAGAACCGCAGCGTGCATTGAGCGACGCTGCGGAAATCCCGGTCGGGGGTCAAAACCGATCAATCCCCGAAGAGGTTCCGGAGGGCCTCGCGGGCGGCATCGGCCCGGGTGTCCCCGCCCCCCTTGGACCAGACGCGGGGCTTGAAGTCGAAGTACTCGCAGAAGTTGGCCTGCTCCTTGGTGTCGACCGGCTCGGCGCGACCGTCCCGGCATTGGTGGGCGGCATGGAGGTCGTAGAAGGTGCAGTTGACGCAGACCCGGAGGTCGGCACGGCACTGTGGACACGTCTCACTCCGGCCGGGGAGTTCCCTGAAGGTCCAGACCCATCCGCACCGGTGACAATGACGTGTCATGGTTCTTCCCTACCAATCCGCGGCCGGTCCGTCCAGCGGTCGGGAGGAGTGCAGGAAAGAGGGATCTGGCGGGTGCCCCGGGCTTCAGGAGGCATCCACGAGGTCGGCGAGGGGGGTGGCTTCGATGCCATCCGCCAACCGGTAGCCCCGGGTGCCCGGGTACACGACGCGCACCTCGTCGAGTTTCAGGTCGGCCATGGCGATACGCATCGACGGAGTGATGGAGGGGGCGTCGACACGCTTGCACTCGATGCCAATCCGGCGGCTTCCCTTGAAGAGAACCAGATCGATCTCGGCACCCTGGTGGGTGGCCCAGAAGTAGGCGTCGTCCGGCTGCAGGGCCTTCAGAACCTCCTCGATGGCGTAGCCCTCCCAGGAGGCACCCACCTTCGGATGGTGCTCGAGGTCCCGCTCATCCGTGATGCCGAGTAGGGAGTGGAGCAGGCCCGTGTCCCGGATGTAGACCTTGGGGGCTTTGACCTGTCGTTTGCCGAGATTCTCGTGCCAGGGCGGCAGTTGCCGGACCATGAACAGCCCGGTCATCAGGTCGAGGTGGCGTCGTACGGTGGACTCGTTGACGCCGAGTGCCCGGGCGAGTTCGGCGGCATTCCAGATCTGGCCATGGTAGTGGGCGACCATGTTCCAGAAGCGTCGCAGAGTGGTCGCCGGGATCGAGATGCCCCACTGGGGAACATCACGCTCGAGGAAGGTCTGTAGGAACTGTCGCCGCCAGGCGACCGAATCGACCTCCTTCCGGGCGGTGAAGGACAATGGGAACCCACCGCGCACCCAGTGCCTCGTCTGGGCCTCGACACCGAGATCGGACAGGCGGAAGCCCTCGAGCGGGATCGTCTCCAGCCGTCCGGCCAGGGATTCGGAGGACTGTCGCAGGAGCTCCGGGGCCGCACTGCCGAGGATGAGGAACCGTGCCGGCAAAGGCTGCCGGTCGGCGAGCACCCGGAGCAGGGGAAAAAGGTCGGGGCGGCGTTGGATCTCGTCGATGACCACCACCCCCGTGAGGGGGCGCAGTGCGGTGTCGGGCTCGGTAAGCCGGGCAAGGCTCCTTGGATCCTCAAGGTCGAAGTAGTTGAGCGATTCGACCGGGACGAACTGACGGGCGATGGTCGTCTTACCGCACTGGCGTGGTCCGAGCAGCGCTACGATCCGGCTCCGCTTCAACGCGGCACGGAGAAGAGCAAGGTCGGTTTTCCGATCGATCACCTATCCATCATGACCATGAAAAACCCGCATGCAATACGGGTTTTTCGTGGTTACAGTGGAGCGGTTCGGTGAGCTGCCCAACGCCGTGAACCCGCCCCGAGCTGGGGTTCAGGGTCCTGTTTTGGGTAGTATTCACGCAATGCATCCTTGGAAATGGGGATGCCCTGCGATTTCTGGTCGTTGAAGAAGCGATGGATGCTGGACATCCCGTCTCACCACTGATGCGACGACGTGGCGGCGCGATCGAGGTGGGTGTAGCCACCGTCGACGTAGAGGAATTGTCCGGTGATGTGGCTGGCCCGACCGGAGGCGAGCCAGACGATGGCGTCGGCGAGTTCCGACGGCTTGGACAGGCGTCGCTCGAACGGGACGAGGTCGGCGACCTGGCGTCTGGCCTTCTCTGGATCGGGTTGGCTGGCGAACCAGCGCTGGTACTGGTCGGTGTCGCACTCCGCGGGGACGACGGTGTTGACCCGCACCCCATGGGGTCCGAGGGCGAGGGCCCATTCCCGGGTCAGGGCGTCGAGCGCCCCCTTGGCGGCGGCATAGCCGGAGGTGCGTCCCTGGCCGGTGGTGGCGACCTTGGAGCTGACGTTCACGATCGCGCCCCGTCGCGCTGCAAGATGCGTCCGGGCGAGGTGGGTGAGGGTGTAGGCCGGGAGAAGGTTCCGCTGGAGGGAGGCGAGGAAGGCGTCGGGCGGAGCGTCGAGTCCCACGCTGTCGTTCACCCCGGCGTTGTTCACTAGGATGTCGAGGTGCCCGAAATGGCGGACCGCCTCTTCGACCGCCCGTCGGCAGACTTCGGGGTCGGTGAGGTCGCCCGCGACGATCCGGACCGTGGGACGTCCGGCGGCCACCTGTTCGGCGGCTTCGGCGTCGCGGTCGACGATCAGCACCTGGGCTCCCTCGGCGGTGAATCGATCCACGGTGGCGGCGCCGATGCCCCGGGCGCCGCCCGAGACGAGGGCGACCCGGCCGGTCAGTTCAAGGTCCATGGCCTGGGAGGCTCACCCGAACGGGTGCCCTTGCACAGAGGGAATCGGCTCGCCGATCCGCATGTGGTGGTGGCAGAAGGAGGGCTCGTGAGGGCATCCATCTGGCGTCTGGGGATCGCGTGGCTCGTCGCCTGGGCGATGGGATGCCTCCGGGCGGCCGAGCCGTCGATCGCCTCGAGTCGCCCGCTTCGGGTGGCGGCGGCCTCGGATCTCACCTTTGTGATGCCGGAGCTGAACCGTCTGTTTGCCACGGTGCATCCCGGTCAGACGGCCGAGACGATCCTGGGCGCCTCCGGAACCCTTGTGGCCCAGATCCGCAAGGGGGCGCCGTTCGACGTGTTCCTCTCTGCCGATCGGCGTTATCCGGAAGCATTGGTCGCCGATGGCCTGGCGGTCTCGAATTCGCTCACCCATTACGCCAACGGTCGGGTGGTCCTCTGGACCACCCGGGCTGGGTTGGATCCCCGGGAGGGGCTGTCGATCCTCCAGGATCCAGTGGTTCGACGCCTGGCGATCGCGAATCCGCTCCATGCCCCGTATGGACGTGCGGCACGGGAAATCCTGGGCCGCGCCGATCTGTGGGGAAGCTGGAGCAACCGGGTCGTCCTGGGCGAGACGGTGGCGCAGACGGCGCAGTGGGTGGAATTGGGCACGGTGGACCTTGGCCTGGTGTCGCGCTCCTGGGTGACGGCACCGCGGGCGGGTCAGCCCGGGCGTTGGTGGGAGGTGCCAGCTGACCTCCATGACCCCCTGGACCAGGTGGCGGTTGTGACCCGGCGTGGCGAGTCCCATCCCGGTGCGGAGCTGTATCGGAACCTCCTCCGATCGCAGGCGGCCATCGGACTTCTGGAACGGTTCGGATTCGATGTCCCCCGGGGCGGTCCCAAGACGACTGTTCCCCGGTGAATGAGGGTCTGATGGCTTCTCCAGTCCCATGAATACCCCTCCGATTCCTTCCGAAGGTTTGTCGCCGGAGATCTGGCAGGCGTTGGGACTGACCTTCCGGCTGGCCGGTCTGGTGACGGTGTTATTGCTGGTGTTGGCGGTGCCCTTGGCGATGTGGCTGACGGTGTCGAGGCGTCGGTGGATTCCCTTGGTGGAGGCGATTGTGGGTCTTCCGGTGGTGCTGCCGCCGACGGTCCTGGGGTTCTACCTGTTGTCCCTCTTCGCGCCGGACACGCCGCTGGGGCGGTTCTGGTTCCGTATGACCGGGGACACCCTCGCCTTCAGCTTCGAGGGCCTGGTTCTCGGATCCCTCGTCTACAGCCTTCCCTATGCGGTCCAGCCTCTGGCGGCTGCGTTCCGATCCATTCCACACGAGTATCTGGAGGCCGCCCGGTCGGTCGGCGCCCGCCCCTGGAGCGTGTTCTGGCGGGTGACCCTCCCGCTGTCCCGGCGCGGGCTCCTGGTGGCGGCGATGCTGAGCTTCGCCCACACGGTCGGGGAATTCGGTGTGGTGGTGATGTTGGGGGGCAGCATCCCGGGTCGGACCCGAGTGGCCTCCATTGCGCTCTACGACGAGGTCCAGCGCCTCGACTACCGCACGGCCCACCGGTTGGCGTTCGTCCTGTTGGCGTTCTCGTTTGCGATCCTGGTGCCGATGGCGTGGCTTCAGAGGCGCAACCGTCGTGGATTGGGTGGGATCCCGGACGCGGAACAGGGTGTAGGCTGAAGGAGTTGGTCTCGACGATTGACACCGGTATTGGGCTGGAGGTATCGGCTTTGTCACCCTAGGCGACTGCATGGCCCCCTCCACGCCTTCCCCTTCGCGAACCGTTCCCAGGATTTCCGAGACGGAATGGGAGATCATGCGCGTGGTCTGGGGGCGTTCCCCCATCACGGCGGCCGACATCATCGCCGAGCTCACGGCGCAGGATCCGACCTGGCATCCGGTGACGGCCAAGACTCTGTTGAACCGTTTGGTCCGCAAGGGGGCGCTGGGGTTCGAGCAGCAGGGGCGGGCCTATCTGTATCGGCCGCTGGTGGACGAGCAGGCCTGCATCACGGCGGTGACGCGTTCGTTTCTGGATCGGGTCTTCGGCGGTTCGCTGGGGCTGATGGTGGCCCATTTCGTGGACCAAAAGGGGTTGACCGCGAAACAGGCGCGCGAGTTACGCAAAGCTGTTGAGGAAATCTGAGGGGTTCCACGCCGTCTGGCGCAGGCACTGCTTAGTAGGGGCCAGAATGGAGGCTCCGATCTTCGCCGAGTTCCTGGCCGGGATTGTCCGCTCCTCGTGGCAGGAGGCGGTTCTGGCGGCTGTCGTCTGGATCCTCGTGCGCGCGCTGGGGGATCGGATCGATGCCCGATGGCGGTGTCGCCTCTGGCTGCTGGTGCTGCTGAGGCTGGCATGGCCGTTCTTCCTTCCCAGCCCGGTCAGCCTCTTCAACTGGTCCGAGGCCGTCATCAGCGTCGACACGGCTGGCGAGGCGGGGGTGGAGGACCCCTCCCATCCGCTGCCGTTTGTGCTGGAGCAGGGATCCATCCAATGGGTCTGGCTGGCGGGGGCGGGAATCCTTCTCCTCCGGTTGGCGGGTTCGGTGTGGAACGCAGGAGGGCTCCGGAGGGATTCCCGGGAGATCCAGTCGCCACGAGTGGTGGGGTTGTTGGAGGAGTGCCGAATGGCGGCCCGGGTCGGAGGACCGGTCCGGCTGCTCGAGTCGGGGCGGGCGACAGGCCCCTGTCTGGTCGGCCTCCTGGAACCGGCGATCGTGATGCCCGCCGGGCTGGTGGACGACCTCACCGATGAACAGCTGTGATTCATCTTCCGCCACGAATTGGCGCACCTTCGCCAGTGGGACCTCCCCCTGAACTGGCTTCTGGCGGCCGTGGAGGCGTTCCACTGGTTCAATCCGCTGGTCTGGTGGGTGGCTCGACAGATCCGGTTGGACCGGGAGGAGATCTGTGACCAGGTGGCGGTGGATGGCCGTGTGGAGGCCTGTCGGCCCTATGGACTGCTGATGGTCCAGATGGCGTTGAGTCGTGTCCCCGGACTGGATCAGCAGCCCTCCAGTGCGGTGTCGCTGTTGGGGGTATCGAATCTGCGGGTGCGCGGCCTGCGCCGTCGACTCCGGGCCTTGTGACGTCTTCGCAGGGGTGGGCGCCCCTCCTGGACCGGACCCTGTCTGTGGGTCGGGGTGGTTGTGGCGGGGTTCACCGATGCCCTCCCTGTGGAGACCGGGGAGGAGCACCGGCCCGGGCAGGTACGTTGGGAGCAGATCGTGCCGACCCGGCTTCTCGCCCAGCAACAGAAAGCCCCGGAGGAGAACCTCCGGGGCCTGTAATCGGGCTGACGTGGCCTGTCCGCGGCGTCAGATCCCGCGGAAGTTGGGCAGGTGCATCTTCTCGCCGCCGCGGAGGGCGGATTCATGGGCGAGGATGCCGACCATGGTCCAGTTCACCGACTGGTGGACGTCGGGGAAGCTGGGGCGGTTCTCGAGGACCGCGGTGACGAACTCATGGGCGAGGTGCGGGTGGCTGCCACCGTGGCCGCTGCCCTGGATGAAGCTGAGGTGGGCGTTCTCGGCCATGTCGTATACGCACTTCGTGGTGAACTCCCGGATGCCCTCGGGGAGGAGGTGTGCGTAGTCGGGGATCTTCACCTTCTCGACCTTCTCGCCGCCGACGTGCAGGACGGGATCGTCGTGCTCGGTGAGCTGCCACTCGAACGACGTCTGGGAGCCGTAGCAGTCGAAGCTCTCCTGGTATTGTCGGGCGGCCTCGAACAGGTACCGGGTGACCTCACCGGAGACGTCCTGGTTGCGCACCTTGAAGTGGGCGGTCTCGAAGGAGAAGGGCGAGCCGTACTTGGCGATACGGGCCTCGGAGATGCGTCCGGAACCGAGGCAGGACACGTGTTCTGCCTCGCCGTTGACGATACCGAGACAGGGGCTGACGCAGTGGGTGGCGTAGTGCATCGGGGGCAATCCCTCCCAGTAGCCGGGCCAGCCGTCCATGTTCTGAAGGTGGCTGCCGCGGACGAACTGGATGCGACCGAGTCGGCCGGTGTCACGGAGCTCGCGGACGTAGAGGTACTCGCGGCTCCAGACGACGGTCTCCATCATCATGTACTTCTTTCCGCTCTCCTTGCTGGCCTTCACGATCTCGCGGGCCTCCTCGAGGGTGGTGCAGGCGGGCACGGTGCAGGCGACGTGCTTGCCGGCGCGGAGGGCGGCGATCGACTGCGAGGCGTGGAGATGGATGGGCGAATTGATATGGACCGCATCGACCTTGGGATCCCGGATGAGATCCTCGAAGCTCTGGTAACGCTTCTCCACCCCGAACGCCTGGCCCACGGCATCCAGCTTCTCCTTCGAACGCTGGCAGATGGCGTACATGTTCGCCTGGGGATGCCTCTGGTAGATGGGGATGAATTCGGCACCGAAGCCGAGTCCGACGATCGCGATGTTCAGTTTGCGGCTCATGATGGAAGCAGATGGAGGACTCCGATCCACGGCTGTGCCGGATCAGGAGGGGATCCCAGTCAAGGCACCGTCGGTCCACCGTGCAATGGGAAACTCCTCCAAGGACGGGTGGCTGTAACCAAGGACGCGTCGGTGCTGTCCATCCCCGTATGCGATTCCCGATTCCGTCCTCCAGGGTGGCCCTCCCGATGTTGGCGCTGATGGCTGGGTTTGGGGCCACCGCGGCGACGTCCGAGGTCCAAAACTGGCCGGCCTGGCGGGGGCCGCTGGGGAACGGGGTCGCTCCCGGGGCCAATCCTCCGATGGAGTGGAGCGAATCCCGCAACGTGGTGTGGAAGGTCGGGGTGCCGGGTCGGGGCAGTTCGACCCCAATTGTCTGGGGCGACCAGGTCTTCCTTCTGACGGCGATCCCCGAGGGTGTGGAACCGCCAACGCCCGGGGAGGGCCCGGAGGGTTT
Source organism: Verrucomicrobiota bacterium (assembly GCA_016871805.1). Classification (GTDB taxonomy): domain Bacteria; phylum Verrucomicrobiota; class Verrucomicrobiia; order Limisphaerales; family UBA9464; genus UBA9464. The sequence goes on along the minus strand of VHCG01000057.1, from coordinate 7,769 downwards.
GGGACGCGGTGGTCCGGGCGGCCGGGGCAGCCGGGGTGAGACGCCGTCCCAGCCGCAACGGTTCACCGTCATCGCCCTCGGTCGTGACGATGGAAAAGTCCGATGGCAGAAGACCGCCCGGGTACAGGTCCCGCATGAGGGGCACCACAAGGACCATGGCTTTGCCTCGGCCTCCCCTGTGACGGATGGACGGGTCCTGATCGCCTCGTTCGGGTCCTTCGGAGTCTTCGCCTACGACCTCAAGGGGAAACTCCTTTGGGAGAAGGATCTGGGCGACATGCGGACCCGGAACAGCTTTGGCGAGGGGAGCTCACCGGCCCTACATGGCACGACGGCGGTGGTGCTGTGGGATCATGAGGGGGAGGATTTCATCGTGGCCCTCGATACCCGGGATGGGCGGGAGCTCTGGCGGCAACGGCGCGACGAACCGACGGGATGGAGCACGCCGTTGATCGTCGAGCATGGGGGCAAGACCCAGGTGGTAGTGAACGGGACGAACAAGGTCCGCGCCTATGATCTGGCCACGGGTTCCCTGCTGTGGGAGTGCTCGGGTCAGACGGCGAACGCCATCCCCACACCGGTGGCGGACCAGGGGAGTGTGATTGTGATGAGTGGCTTCCGCGGGAGCGCCTTGCAGGTGATCCGGCTGGGGGGCTCGGGGGATCTGACGGGCACGGAAGCGATCGTCTGGAGCCACAACAAGGGCACCCCGTATGTACCGTCTCCCCTGCTGTATGGGGGGCGGTTGTATTTCCTGTCGGGAAACACCGCGATGCTATCGATCTTCGACGCCCGGACCGGGAAGCCCGAGGTCGAGATGGAGCGTCTGAATGGCCTGACCGGGGTGTACGCCTCGCCCGTGGGCGCTGCGGGGCGGGTCTATCTGGCGGGCCGCGATGGCGGGGTGGTGGTTCTGAAGGAGGGCCCCAAGGTCGAGGTCCTGGCCACCAACCGACTCGACGACGGCTTCGACGCCTCTCCGGCCGTGGTAGGCAACCGGTTGTACCTTCGGGGACGGGTCTCGCTGTATTGCTTGGGAGAGCCGAAGCCCTGACCGGGACGGGTGGGTCGGTCGGATCCCGGCAAAGAAAAACGCGGTGGAGTGACCTCCACCGCGTGATGCCGGGGCGGTCTGACGCCCGGGAGTTGGGCTGGCCTAGATGGCCTCGCCGACCTGATAGCGCAGGAACCGGCGCACGGTGATGGTATCGCCGAGGGTCTTGGCCACGGAGCCGACGTGGGCGTCGACCTTGATGTCGGGATTCTTGACGAAGCCCTGTTCGAGGAGGCAGGCGGTCTCGAGGAACTTGTTGATCTTGCCCTCGATGATCTTGGCCACGGCCTGCGGGGGCTTGTTCTTCACGGCCTCGCTCTGGCCGGCGATCTCGCGCTCCTTGTCGATCACGGCCTGCGGCACCTCGGTGCGGCCGATGGCAACCGGGCTGGCGGCGGCGATCTGGAGGGTGATGTCCTTGACCAGTTGCTTGAAGTCGGACGAGGCGGCCGATTCGGCCTTGTCGCAACCCACCTCGACCAGCACGCCGACCTTGCCGCCGGTGTGGATGTAGGCGGCGACGAGTCCGTTGCCGGACACCTCAAGCCGGTCGTGACGCCGGATCTGGATGTTCTCGCCGATCTTGGCGACAGCGGCCACGCGGTCCGCCTCGAGGTCGACCGACGGGTTGGAGGCCACCTTGGTGGCGAGCTCGTTGCAGAACTCCTTGAATGAATCGTTGCGGGCGACGAAGTCGGTCTCGCAGTTGACCTCGACGAGGACGCCGACCTTGCCGCCGTTGACGACGGCCTGGGCCACCAGGCCGTCCTTGGCCTCGCGACCGGCCTTCTTGGCGGCGCTGGCCTGGCCCTTCTTGCGGAGGATGTCCACGGCACCGTCCAGGTTGCCACCGGCTTCGACGAGCGCGTTTTTGCAGTCCATGAGACCGGCGCTGGTCATCTCACGGAGTTTGCCCACGAGGGCTGGGGTGATGTCTGCCATGACTGGAAGAGGATTGGGGTGTTGAGGTGCGGCGGTGTCCGGGTTCAACCGGAACACCGCCACGGGATGGGACTCAGGCGGCCGGGGCAGGAGCCGGGGCCTCGGGAGCCGGTGCCGCGGGAGCAGCGGCCTCGGTCTCGGGACGGTCGGACTTGCGGGCCCGCTTTGCATCGTGTTCCGCCTTGGCCTTGGCGATCGTCTCGATGACGGCACCGAGGATGAGTTTCACGGAACGGATGGCGTCGTCGTTGCCGGCGATGGGGTGGTCGACGAGGTCGGGATCGCAGTTGGTGTCGACGATGGCAACGAGGGGGATCTTGAGACGGCGGGCCTCGGCGACCGCGTTGTGCTCGCGCTTGATGTCGACGACGAACATCGCGTCGGGGAGCGCCTCGGTGGTCCGGAGACCGTCGAGGTTCTTCACAAACCGGCCGTGCTCACGGCGGATCATGGACTGCTCCTGCTTGACGTACTCGTTGATCGAGCCGTCCTGCTCCATGCGCTCGATCTCCTTCATGCGCTTCAGGGAGCGCTTCAGGGTGCGAAGATTGGTGAGGGTGCCGCCGAGCCAGCGTCCGGTCACGTAGGGCTGGCCGCAGGCCTTGGCGGACTCCTTGACGGCTTCCTGGGCCTGCTTCTTGGTGCCCACGAACAGGATCTGGCCCCCCTTGCCGGCGATCTGCGCGAGGAACGCGCACGCGGCCTCGAGCTGGACGACCGTCTTGGACAGGTCGATGACGTGGATGCCGTTGCGGGCCTCGAAGATGAACGGCTTCATCTTGGGGTTCCAGCGACGGGTCTGGTGACCGAAGTGGACTCCTGCCTCGAGGAGCTCTTTGACGCCTACTTGACTCATGATGTCTACAGCTTCCGATGGTTGCGGCGTTGACCGGGACGATTCGCCCGACGCCATCCGGCGGAAGGACCGGATTGGATCAGATGTTGTTGTGGCCTCCCGATGCACTCGCGTCGGGACGTTATGGCCGGTTTCCTGACCGAAGTCGGTCGGGTTGGGGATTCTTTCAAATCGGGCAGCGGTTGGGCAACTGGTTTCTCGGGGTCGACGCGGTTGTCGAGGTCGCCGGCAGGGCTGTGGCCTGCGAACGGGGGCCACCCCTGGATCCGGGGGCGGGAACGGGGCGATCGACAGGGGTGGGTCCGGAGTTTACAGAAGGGCGAGACCATCCTTCCGATGTCCCAGACCCTCGAGACACCCATTTCCACGGCCCAGCGCCGATTCCTTCTCCTGACCGCCGGCGTGAATGGCGCCGCCATCATGGTGGTTGAGATCCTCGGGGCGAAGATGCTCGCACCTTACCTGGGGACCTCCCACTTCGTCTGGACGGCCCAGATCGGCATCGCCATGGCCTCCCTGGCCTTCGGGTACTACCTGGGCGGACTCTGGGCGGATTCAAAGGGTCATCTCAACCGGCTCTACGGCTCAATGCTGGTGGCGGCGGCCTACCTCTGCCTTGCGGTCTGGGGTGTCCAGTCGGTGGCGGTCCATTCGTTGTCGCTACCTTTGCCGGTGGCGTCGCTGTTGGCCTCGGCCTTCCTGTTCTTCGTCCCTCTGTCGCTGCTGGCGCTGACCTGTCCCTTCCTGATCCGGTTCCTTGCGGGTCATGTCCGGGAGGTGGGCGGCCAGGTGGGACGTCTATCGGCGATCAGCACCGTCGGCAGCTTCGTGGGCACGGCGTTGATCGGCTATGTGTTGATTCCCCTGGCCCCGAATTCGTTGACGATGGCGGTGATGGCGGGACTCGTTGCCGGGGTGGCGGTGGTGCATCTGGTGGTCTGGGGAGGCAGAACCACGCCGGCCGTCGTCGGGGCTATGCTGGTCGCCGGTCTGGGGTTCTGGGCGGTCCGATGGGACGCTCGACCGAGATTCTCGAAGATCCGGGAGGTCTACCGTGGCAATTCCAATTTCGGCCAGCTGCAGGTCCTCGAGACGGTGGATGGACGTCGGCGGTTCTACGCCAACGACTACCTGATCCAGAACTCCTATCTGCCGGCTACGCGTCAGAGTGGTTCGCTGTTCACCTATGCGATCCACCAGCTGGCCCGGAGCCACTGCGAGCGGGTCGACCGGGTGCTCTGCATCGGGATGGGTGTGGGAATCGTCCCGTCCCTCTTTGCCCAGCAGGGGGCGAAGGTGGACGTGGTGGAGATCAACCCCTCGGTTGTACCGCTGGCGCAGCGGTTTTTCGATCTCGACCCGACACGGTTCGCGCAGCTGACGATCGGGGATGGGCGCCAGTTCCTCCGGGGCCGTTCCAACGAGTACGACGCGGTGATCCTGGACGCCTTCCTCGGGGATTCCTCGCCGGCACATCTGATGACCCGGGAGGCGTTCCAGGCGATGCGGGACGTGATGAAGCCGGAGGGGGTGCTGTCGATCAACTGCTTCGGGGATCCGCGACCGGGTCGCGATTTCATGCTGGCCTCGCTGGAGAAGACGCTTCGTGCGGTCTTTGCATCCGTCGACCTGCACCAGGCGGCGAATGGCAACGCGTTCTTCGTCGCCTCGGCGTCGCCGCTCCGGGTCCGCAGGCCCTACGAGTACACGGCGGTGCATCCCTCCGTGTTGGACCAGTTCCGGACGGCGATGAACGAGACCCGCCAGACGGATCCCACGCACGGGGCCGTGCTGACGGATGACTTCAACCCGGTGGACTTCCACGATGCCCAGAACCGTGAGCGTCAGCGCCGGGAACTCGCGCAGTCGATGCAGGAGTTGTGAGGCCGAACCCTTGTGCGCGACAGAAGGGACCCACTGAAGGATTCAAACCAGCGACATTCCTAGCTGCGGCTGGGATGTCGGAGGAGGCACGCCGGCAGACCCGTATCGCGAACCTGGGAGCCGAACCCTTTGTTCGGGAGCAATCGCCAGCGATCGACGGTCAGGGGCCCGGTTTTCCTGCGCCTCGACAGCCATCAATCTCGCACCGTGGCCAGACTGGGCCAGTTCGGCAAAGATCCCCACCGGCTTGAAACGGACAACCGCTTTCAGCTGACGGATAAAACTTCTGGATGTCAGGCGGGAAGTTGGCCTTTGGGAAGGACGGCTCTGGGTTTCGCCACCGCAGCCAAAGTATCCTTGGGGGCTGGTTCAACCTGTCCGAGGGTTAGGTCGGGAGGGGTTCTGCTGGTGGTCTTTAGACCCAACAGGGACAGGTGGAAGCTGCTGAACACGGTCTGGGTGCCGAGGACGAGGAGGGTTGTTCCGATGATCAGGCGCCCCAGGTTCTCCTGTGGGTCGAGGGTCCCGAAGTTCGTCCGCGCCCAGTGCCAGACGGCCCATCCGATCACGGAGACTCCAGCGGCACAAAGCGCAAGGCCGAGGACAATCCCGCGTTCGAGGTTCCAGACCTTGAAGAGGCGGTTAAAGCGGGGTTGGCTGGGGAGAAGCCCCTCAGCGACCGCGAAGACCTTGGCGTAGAATCCCTGTGCCAGGATCTGGTAACCGAGCAGCGTCATCATGCCAGCGACCGCCAGGGTGCCGGTGCTGAGTGTCACCCGATCGATGCTGATGGGGCCCACCAGCAGCATGAGGAAGAGCGACATGCCGGCGGCCAGCAACGACAGCCCCGGCAGCATGAACAGCCAATCCGGGGAATACAGCAGCATGAATCGCAGATGCCGCCAGCCATCCCTCCACGGCTTGAGGTGGGGAGGGCGGGATCGGCCGTCGGGGTGCAGGGTGATCGGGACCTCGGCAACCTTGAGACCGTTCAGCGTCGAGTTCACGACCATCTCCGAGGCGAACTCCATTCCGGTGGTCTTGAGCTTCATCCGGCGATAGCCCTCCGCCGAGAAGGCCCTCATGCCGCAATGAAAATCGTGGATCGGGGTCTGGAAAAAGAGCCGCCCAAGAGTGGAAAGGGACGGGTTACCGATCCACCGGTTCTTCCAGGGCATGGCACCCGGGATGATCGTTCCGCCGCCCGAAGGCAGCCGGCAGCCCATGACGAGTTCATTGCCCTCCTCCAGTTTCTCGACAAAGCCCCGGATAGACGAAAAATCATAGGAGTCGTCAGAATCACCCATGAGAATCCATCTCCCTCGGGCGGCGAGGATGCCCCCGCGGAGTGCATTTCCGTATCCCTTCTCCCTGACCCGTTCCACTCGGGCACCGAGCGATTCCGCGATCTCGATCGATCCATCGGTGGAACCATTGTCTGCGATGAGGATCTCTCCGGTAACCCCGGATGCCTCAAGGCCCTTCTTCGCCTTCCCGATGCAGCGGGCCAGGGTCTCCGCCTCGTTCAGGCAGGGCATGAGAATCGTCAAGTCGACGGAGTTTTCAGGCGGGTTGAGAGCCATAGGACGGTTTCGGAAGCACGGGGAGTGCCATATAGGGTTTGCGGAAATGCCAAGGAGTTCGGTTCCGGTCACTCCTGTGGCAGTGCCGCGGTGAGTGCGGCCTTCTCGATGGCGTCCGCGGGTTTGTCCCAGCGGAATGCCTCCCGGGCGTATACGGCACATCGGTCCCGGGTCGGTAGCCGGATCCCCCCCGAGAGGACCCCTACCATGGTTCGTGAAAGTGCCTCAGGGTTTCTGGCTTCGAACAGGAGATCCTCGCCGAGTGGCCGGATCAGCTCCGGGTTCGCCCCTGACGAGGAGGCAAGGACGGGTGTGCCGCAGGCAAGCGCCTCCGCCGTAGCGAGACCGAACCCCTCGAGGTCCAACGAGGGCATGAGGACGCAGTCGGCCGACTGGTAGAGTCGGTGTAGTTCGGCTTCCGGAACGAAACCGAGCAGGTGGACCCTGTCCCCGAGCCCAAGGTCTTGTGCCCGGGCCAGCAACTCCTCCCGCTGGGGTCCACGACCTGCGATCGCCAGCCTGGCCCTGGGGAATTGCCTGGCGACCGGCTGGAAGGCCTCGATCAGGTGGAGGAGACCCATCCTCGGATCGAGGCGTCGGACCGCCAGGAACAGGAATTCGTCCGGGAGCACGCCACGGTTGCGTCGGACCGATTCCCGATCATTGGCTGGCACGAACCGAACCAGGTCTGCCCCACCGCCAACCACCTCGACCTCGCAGTTCAGTCCCCGGTGCCAGGATGGGATGCGTCCTCGGGAGTACTCGCTGGCCACGAGGACCCGCGAGGCCCTGGCAATCGATCCCCGTTCGATGCGATGCATCACAAGACCGGAGAACCGGTCGACAATCCGACGTCGGAGTCCCCTGGGCTTGGCGGTGACGCTGAGGCGATGCTCCAGCGCCCAGGGTCCGTGCAGGAAGATGCAATGCCTCAAACCCTTTACCGAAGGGGACATGTAGGCGTGATGGCTCAAGAGCAGCGTCCTCGACGGTTTTTGGAGGAGGGTGGCGACGCAGTTCCTCGCCCCTGCGTTGGCCGTCCGCCAGCGGGTGAAGAACCCCGAGCCGGACCTGGAAACCCGGTGGAGATGAACTCCGTTCCGAAAATCCGTCTCCGGAAGTGTCCCATCCGGATTCGGATAGATCGCATGGACCTCGTGTCCGCGATGGGCGAGCCGCTCTGCGACCTCGGTCGCATACCGGTATCCGCCCCCGTCGAGATCGGGGGTATAACCCAGCGTTAGAAAGATGAACCGCATGCGCTCGTGGTCCCCACCCGTTCAGCAATGGGCTGACCGGTATCCCCGTCGCGGGGAGGAATGGCCATCGGAGATTCCCTCGGTTCCTTTGGCTGGGGTCCCTAGGTCCCTAGGATCAATGCCTAGACCCCTAGACTCCGAGGTTCCACATCCTAGCCAAGGGATCCCCCGAGATCGCCCCAAAGACGTCT
>VHCG01000056.1 GCA_016871805.1 Verrucomicrobiota bacterium | reverse complement strand
GGGAGGGTTGCCAGTAGGCCGTCCTCCGCATGGCCGGCGTTGTTGACCAGGACATCGATCCGGCCGGCCGTGGATTCCATCTCCGAGACGGCACGCTTCCAGTCGGCGGGATCCGTGACGTCGAGGGTCACGCATCGGCAGCGTTCCGGATGGGATCGGGACATTGCCTCCGCCCGTTCCCGGTTTTCCCGGATGCCGAGCCAGACGATGGCCTCAGGGTCCTGTGCCAGCATGGCCTGTGCGATGGCCTGACCGAGTAGTCCGTTGCCTCCGGTGACGAGGGTAGTGGTCACCGCTCCAGCCAATCAGTCCCAATCGCCCACGTGAAGCCGCGATGCGGTCTGGTGCCGTCTCAGGGGGTTGTGGTGTCCACGGTCTGTATCCCGGTTGCCCGGAACCGGCAGCCCAGGGCGCGGCCGTTGGATCCGGCGACGACCGCCACGGATTCCGGGACCTGTCCTCTGAGGATCGCGTCCACGGCCGTGATGCAGGCCCACCCGCCGGTGGCAGCGAGCCCTTCGCCGAAGCCTCGCCCGAGGTCCACGAATGAATCCGGCCCTCCAGCGCCCACGACACGTGTGGGGTTGGCGCCCGTCGACCCGAGTTCCTGTCGGACGGATTCAAGATCAGACCGGGTTGCCCGCCGACGGGAGCACCGATGCGGTGACGAGTTTCCCACGAGTTCGACCGGGGCGGGTTCCCTTCTCAGCAGGAGTGCAGCGGACCCCTCTGATGGGATTGCGTTGCCCGGGAAAAGTCCGATGGCTCCGGCGTTGGGCCAATCCATCTCCTCGCAGCACACGACAAGGCAGGCTGGAACGATGTCGTCGGCCAACCACCGTGCGGCGACCGCGAGAGAGGCGAGGAATCCGGTCTCATCCCCCACCTCGGTGTCATTCCTCGCCCGGGTCTGGAGCACCGCAGCGAGGTGGGATCCCGGAGCGTTGAAGACCGTCTCCGGGAAGAGCATGGGGCTGGCCGTGGAGGGATCCGTGAGTGCCTCGCCAAAGAAGCGTCGGGAATAGATCACGCCCCCGCCCATCACGCTGGTCAGGATCGCCAGACCAGGGCAGGGCTGTGGAATTCCCTGTACTCCGAGAGCCTCGATGGCAGCGGACATCGCAAACTGGGAGATCGCGCTTGTCCGACGCATCCGTGGATGAGCCATCCACGGCGGCCGTTGACCCAAGGCAGGAACCCGCAATACGGCCCTGGCCGATCCATCGGGGTGCTGGAGCTCTGACCGGACCGCAACCCGATGTCCATCGAGGATTTCCCGGAAAGACGTGATGCCCCAGCCTGCCGGTGAGACCACCCCGATTCCGTGAACGTGGATCCGTGGGGTATCCATCAAGTCCTCCTGAACACGAGACTCGCGTTGGCACCGCCGAAGCCAAACGAGTTGCTCAGGACGTGTTCCATTGGGGCGGAGGTGGGGCGCCGAACCACGGGGAATCGGCAGAGGGGATCCGGCACGAGGTCCTCCGGTTCCGGAGGCAGCCACTGGCCACGGAGAGTCATGATGCAGACGATGGCCTCCACCGCGCCCGCGGCCCCGAGAAGGTGTCCGATCCTCGACTTGGTGGAGCTGACCGGAATCCGTGGCGAAGCGTCGCCGGCCCAACGGTGGATCGCCTGCGTCTCGGCGGCGTCATTGAGCCGGGTACCGGTCCCGTGTGCGTTGATGTAGCCCACCTCGCCAGGATGGATCCCGGCCTGGGAGCAGGCCTGGGTCATGGTTTCGAACGCCGCCTCGCCGCTGGGATCAGGCTGTGTGAGATGGTGGGTATCGGTCGAGGCTCCGTAGCCGACCAGCTCGGCCAGGATCTCGGCCTTCCGACCGAGGGCGACCTCCATCGGCTCGAGACACAGGATGCCGGCACCCTCACCGAGGGCCAGGCCATCGCGTCGGGCGTCGAACGGAAGGCATCGCGTGGTGGACAGGGCCTGAAGGGAGTCGAAGCCGGCGAAGACCAGCTGGGTCACTGCATCGTAACCACCGGTCACGACCCGTTCGGCGTGGCCGTTCCGGACCATCTCGAATGCCTCACCCACGGCATTGGCACCGGAGGCGCAGGCATTGGAGATGATTCGGGTGGGGCCCTCGAAACCGAGAGCCTCCATGACGTCGAACACCTGCGTCTGCGGCTGGTAGTGCAGTGCAAGCGTGGCGAGACCCGGGTTCCTTGGCGGTTGCCCGCTACAGCCCTTGAAATACTCCTCACCGAGGCCCATGCCGCCGCTCGTCGTCCCCAGGACGACCGGCACCGGGAACGGGCTGCCTGACCAGCCTGCCTGGTTCCAGGCTTCGGCTGTGGCCTCCAGCAGAAGGTGGGCAGCCCGATCCATCCTGCGTGCCCGACGCTCACCCAGAAGGGACTTTCCGAGGCGTGTTTCTGGATCTGCCTCGGCCGCGAGATGGACCCGCTGTCGTGCGGTATCGAATCCACGGACCTTGCGGAAGGCGGTCCGGCCGGAACGGAATCCCTCGGCATTCACCGCCCATCCATGCCCGAGGGCGGTGACGATTCCCGCGCCGGTGATCGCCACCCTTCGGGGTCGCGTGGAGGCGCTTTTGGAGGGAAACAGCACGGATCGTTCCGAGAGGCTATGGGCCTCGTGCCCGGAGTCAAACGGGGTCCTGAGCCCCGGGGTCCTTGGGCTGCTCGTCCATGTGAACCGCATGGAGGATACCGGCTCCAGTAACTTCCTCTTGAATCACCGGCGCACACCCATCGGAATCCCACCGTGCGGACCGAAGCTGTTGATGTGGCCATCGTGGGGGGATCCCTGTCCGGATCCGCCACGGCCCTCCTGCTCCTCCGTGGAAACCCGGGCCTAAGGGTTCTGGTTCTTGAGAAATCCACCGCCTTCTCCCGACGCGTGGGCGAGTCCACCGTCGAGGTCAGCGCGTATTTCCTCGCGAGGGTTCTTGGACTGACGGCGTTCAACAACGAAACCCAGTTGTCCAAGCAGGGCATGCGGTTCTGGTTCAGTCGTCCCGGGGTCGAGGAACTCGTGGAGTGCAGCGAGATCGGTGGACGGTATCTCACGCGCATCCCGGCCTGGCAGGTGGACCGGAGCACGCTGGACGAGGAGGTGCTGACCCGCGCGCGGAACGCCGGGGCGACTGTGTTGCGTGGGGCCAAGGTGCGGTCAGTTCGGCTCGCCGCTGGCGGAAGGCAGTGGCTGAGGGTCGAGACCGACGGGGAATCGTTCAACGTGGAAGCCCGGTGGGTGGTCGATGCGAGCGGGTTCACGACGCTTCTGGCCCGACAGGAGGGATGGCTCCGCTCCAATCGTGAGCACCCGACCACGGCCTGCTGGGCCCGATGGAGCGGTGTGACGGATCTCGATGGCAGCGACCTGACGATGCGGTATCCAGAGTGGTCTCAGGCCTGCTGCGGCATCCGGGCGACCGCCACGAACCACCTTGTCGGCGACGGATGGTGGGCCTGGGTCATCCCGCTCAAGGGGGGCGAGACCTCGGTGGGTGTCGTCTTTGACCAGCGTCGTGTTCGTTGGCCGGCAGGACCAGAACCGTTGGTACATCGGCTCAAGTCCTTCCTATGTGCCCATCCCATGGGACGGGCGCTGATGCAGGACGCGGAACCGGTCGCGGGCGACGTCCATTGGCGGGCCAATCTGGCGTACTGGTCCGATCGCATGGCGGGGGATGGCTTCGTCCTGGTGGGGGACGCCGCCGGCTTCATCGACCCCCTCTACAGTCCGGGCATGGACTGGCTCAGTTTCACTGTGAGTCGGGCGGTGGACCTGATCCTTCGTTCGGAGGCCGGGGAACCGGTGGTTCCGAGGGTGGACCGTCACAACGGGGATTTCACGCGGAGCTATCGGCGTTGGTTCGATGCGGTCTACCGCGACAAGTACTCGTGGCTTGGGGATTTCGAGCTGATGCAGGTCGGGTTTCGTCTCGACCTCGGGTTGTACTACATCGGCGTCGTGTCCCAGCCCTTCCAGCTGGGGCCGAAGGCGCTGCAGAATCCAGTCTTCAGCCTGCCTGCGAGCCGGATCCCGCAGTGGATCATGCGGACCTACAACCGACGTCTCTCACGGATGGCCGATGATCGGCGACGACGCGGGACCTTTGGACGGGCCAATGCGCGCCACCGGGATCTGTTGATGGGTTTCCTGCCGGACCGTTCCAGCGGACCGCCGCTCCTCAGGGCGCTGGCACGGTGGCTTGTCCTCGAGGTCCGCGAGGGGTGGCGGACATGGCTTCCGGAGCCGGTGCGGGTGGGTCCGGTCGCCTAGGAATGGTCCTGGGTCTGGGCGGCCAGAAACGCGGCAAGGCTCTTCCGGGACACCGTCAGACCCTCCTGTGCAATCGCGGACAGAACCCGGTCCTCATCCATGATGAACCGGTCCCGCTTGTAGAGCAGGTAGTCGCCCCGCATCTCCGTCGGGGTGAGGTTGATCGTGCAGAGGTTGGCTCCGGCGCGAAGACCGCCCCGATATCCCAGATCCGCGCCGACGATATTGAGTGCGCTGACTGCGGGGATGACCCAGTCCGGCCTGAGGATGCGAAGCAGTGCCATGGCGTTGAGGGTTGGGTCAAAGCCACCGGAGCTTGCGTCACGGAGCGGGGTCGACTCACCCGGCACGAAGGGACTGACGCTGCACCCGATCAGCGGGAGATCCAGCGCGGCCTGTATATCCCCGAGAAGACCCTCGATGCCCTGTCCTGGGAGTCCAGAGATGAAGCCCGAGCTGACGTTCCATCCATTCCCGGCCAACCAGCGGATGTGGGAAAGCCGTTCCGCAAGGGTCCCGGGAGCCTCGAACGACCGGTAGAGGGCCTCCTGGGAACTCTCGAACTTGATGATGTAGGTGGTGGCCCCGGCCTCGAGAAGCTCCGCGGAGAGGTCCTTGCTGAGCGTTCCAAGGCAGACGCTGATGCCCAGCGGCGTCTCGCGACGCAGGGTCTGGATGAGCGGGATGGCGATCTCCCGGACCGCAACCGGGTCTTCACCGGCCTGAAGGTTCAGGTCGGTGATGCTCCCGGGGCGACGGTGCACGAGCAGCTCCAGCAGGGAGTCGAGCCGGCCCCGGTACCGCTTCAGGTCCCGGTTTTCCCGTCGCATCCCGCAGTAGTGGCAGTTCTCGCGGCAATGGTTGGAGATCTCCACGACACCGCGGACGAAGACGCTGTCTCCGAACCGGGATCGTGTGGCCGTCCAGGCCCGGCGATGAAGCTCCTGCTGGGCAGGGCCCGTGGCCCCAAGGTCGGTGATCGACGGGAAGGCGTCGCCCCCCGGGATCTCCTGGACTGGATCGGCGTTCATCGTCTTGGCGATGGGAGTGGTTTGCCGTCCGGAATGCCTCACCGTTGGACAAGCTCTCTGGACAGCACCCGCAACGCTCGGGAGGATTGAGCGTGTCGAGTATTGTGCCCAGCACAATTGCGGTCGTGCCGTGCCTCAATGAGGCCGCGACAATCTCGGAGGTGGTCTCGGGACTCGCGGGGCGGGTCCGCTCGGTGATCGTGGTCGACGATGGGTCGACAGATCTGACCGCGTCGAAGGCCCTCGATGCCGGGGCAGCGGTCCTCCGTCATGGAAAACCCCGGGGCAAGGGAGCGGCCATGGCGACCGGATGGGCCCGGGCGACGGAACAGGGTGCCGAATGGGTCCTGTTCCTCGATGGCGATGGCCAGCATGACCCTGCCGAGGCGGATCGGTTCTTGGAACAGGCGGATCGGGGTGCCCGGCTCGTGATCGGCAATCGCATGGGCAATCCGTGTCCCATGCCCCCGCTGCGATGGTTCACGAATGGCTGGGTCAGTCGACGCGTCTCCAGACTGGCGGGATGCCGGGTGCCGGACGCCCTGTGTGGATACCGACTGGTCCATCTCCCCACCCTCGCCGCGCTTGGGCTCAGGAGCCGGCGCTACGAGATCGAATCGGAGATGACCGTGGCGTTTGGGCGCCGGGGACTCCCCATCGTGTCGGTCCCGATCAGCTGCCGGTACCGGTCGGAACGGAGCCGGATCTCACCGATCCGGGACACCCTCCGGTGGTTCCGCTGGTATCAGCGCGCCTGTCGGATCTGATCCGGGTCCTTGTCGACGGTCAGCAGAACCCGCGATCCGTGTTCGGCCCAGACCCTGGCACCGGGAAGCCCGGCGGCCCTCGCGAGGCGTTCCCATTCGGACACCCTCCATCCCCGGCGGACCGACTGAAGGCCATCCTGACGGAATTCCCGTGGGGCTCCGACCAGCCAGAGCGTCGCTCCGAGGAAGAGGAAGAACGGGAGACGGCGCTGCATGTCGCAGACCAGGACCCGGCGACGAGCCACGCGTGCGGCCTCCCGGAAATGCGCTGCGACGGCTTCTTCGGACTCGAGGTGATGGGTCATCGTGTTGGCGATGACCACATCGAACTGGTTGTCCGCGAAGGGCAGTGAGGTCGCCGATCCGAGGACCGAACGGGCGCTTGGATTCAGGGCACAGACCGTGGGTGAGACGTCCAGATCGGTGAACGACCAGTCCCAACCCCGGGTCTTTGCCCATGCTGTCAGGCATCGACCCAGAGCCCCGTCGCCGGCTCCCACATCCAGAAGGGTGAGCCTGCTGCATACGGCTTCCGGGAGCAGGCGCGGAATCCAGATCCGGAAAGGGCGTTCAAACCGGGTGAGACGGTTGATCCGGTTGAGCCAGAGGTAGTGTTGTTCCAGCTCGGACGCCGTGCGCTCCGGCGAGTCGAGATACTCCGGCTGGGTGCTCCGGGTCCCAAGGAACATGGATGGACCGTAGGCCAAGGCATCCTGTCAGGTCGAGGGGCCCCTCGGGGGGCGACGACGCGAAGACCAGGAGTCCTGAAGGTCCTTCCAGACCACCGGCAGGGGAAGCCAGGCGGACAGCCAGATGAGGCACCGGAGTGCCGGCCATGCGGCCAGGAGGAGGCGGCCGCCATGCGGGCCGGAAAACCCCACCTGCTTCAGAAGCCCGTGGACGACGAGCAGTTCGGCCAGGTACTGGAACCCGAGTCCGGTCCAGAGCGCCGGGTTCCTGGGGTCGACGAGGAGTGCCCCCACGAACCCGAACAGAGGGAACAGCACCACGAGTGCCGCGGATCCACCGGGTTGACACCATCGGATCGTCCTCTGCCAGCGGTGGAGATGCTGGACCGCAGGAAACAGCTTCGATTCAAGGGCGCAGGTCTCCACGATCGTGTCGGCGATGCGGACCGGCGCGAGTTGCCGTCCCAGCTCATGGTCGTCAGCCAGGCTGGCACCGAGTTCGTCCCAGGAGACGCGTCGGCGGAATTCGTCGGATCGGAACAGCATCGCCGCGCCGAATCCGAGGGCGACAGGGCCGGTCCGCCTGAGGAGCAGGGTGCCGGGCAGGAACTCGACGTTCACAAACAGTGCCTCCAGCCACCCGGCCGGGTGGGCGGTCCGACGGATGCAGTACGGCACCGTGATCGCGTGGACCCTCGGATCCGATCCGAGCGAGGCCCGGATGCCGTCGAGGAATCCGGGTGGGGCGATGATGTCGGCGTCGGACCACAGCCAATCCTCGCCGGTGGCCTCGGGCGCGAGTTCCGCGAGCCACGCCACCTTGGGGTTGGCATGCCGGCACGGGGTGGCCCGGATGCGCTCGAGGAGTCTCGCCCCGGGGAATGCCTCCCGCCATCCGTCGACCTTGGACCGCCACAGGTCGGACTGTTCCCCGGGAACCCCCAGGATCAGCTCGCAGGAGGGATCCATCTCCGTGAGGAAGGTCTCCACCGCGACGGCGATCGCATCGACCTCCTCGGCCGACCGGACCGGAGGCAGGGGCTTGAAGATCGAGAGTGAACGGGGGCGATGTCGGCAATCCCGCGTCGTCACGGATCCGGGCCGACGGGTTCCGCGGACCAGGAAAAGGGCCGTGATCCACCACAGGAGCGCCAGCGTGCTCCAGGCGATGAGAATCGTCTCCGGGAGGCTCATGGACTGATGCAGTGTTCCCCCGAGGCCGGGACGGCTTCGGCTCTGGAGGAGTCACGCCACCGGAACCAGCCGACGCCTTCGGCGATCGCGGAGTCGAGATCCTGGATGGCCTGCCAGCCGATGGATCCTGGATTGCGCGAGAGATCGAAGAACTGCACCTGACGCGCGAAATAGGCGGTCTCCCAGCAAAGGCGGTCGTCGCCGTTGCCTGTCACCAAGCCCGCGAGATCCCCGGCCACTCCTGCCGCAGCCACCAAAGGCCAGGGAATCCAGGCCCTGGGTGCCCGGCATCCGATGTGACGTGCAGCCCGGCGGAGGAACTCCTCGAGCCAGAGGTTTTCGTGGCCGAGAATGTAGCGCCGTCCCCGAATCCCCGAACGCCCCACGGCCAGGAGTCCTGTCGCCACGTCATCCACCGCCACGAGGTTCAATCCGGTCCGTGAACATCCCGGAAACCGGTCCCGCATCAGGTCGAGGATCATCCGTCCCGTTGGCGTCGGCCGCTCATCGCCCGAGCCGATGGGTGCCGTGGGGCTCGCGATCACGACATCCATCCCCGACTCAGCCGCCTCCAAGGCCAGCCGCTCTGCGTTCCATTTGGAGATCTTGTATCCGCAGCCCGCCGGAGGATGGCCCGGGAGGTCCTCCTCATGGATCAGACGTCCCGGTGCCGACAGGATTCCCGCGGTGCTGCAATGGACAACCCGTGCGACCCCGGCCGCCCGTGCGGCCGACAGCACCGCCCGTGTGCCCTCCACGTTCACCCGCCAGAGTTCGGACCGATGACGGGCCCCGAACTCATAGAGTCCTGCGATGTGGTAGACGCTCTGGATCCCCCGGCATGCCGCTGCCAGTGCCGGGCCCGAGGCGATGTCACCGGTCACGATCTCCGGAGCCTCCCCGAAGAGGGCCTCCGCCTTGCGGGCCGATCGGCACAGGAGACGCACGTGTTCCCCGTTCCGGAGCATCTGTCGGACGAGATGTCGTCCTATGAATCCGGTTCCTCCCGTGACCAGCACCGTGGGTGAAGCCCTCATGCGCGCCCTCTTGATCGAGGTTGGGCGACGCCCAGGGCAAAGGAAATCTGGCATCCGCCGCGGTCGGCTTCGACGATGCCGGCGGTGAGCGCCCTCCGTCAGATCCAGTTTGTCGCGGACGACTTCGGCCGGGGTCCACGGGTCAACGAGGCGATCCTGCGCGCGCACCGGGAAGGAGTGCTGACGGGGGCCGGTCTGATGCTGGGCCAGGGCGGCAGCGACGAGGCGGTCCGGATCGCCTCGGCCGCTCCGGGACTCGAGGTCGGGTGGCATCTGCATGTCTGCGACTCAAGGCCTGTCACCGGTTCTCGATGGCCTTGGGGTGAGTCGCCCTTCGCGGCGGCCGTCCTGCTCGCGATCTCCCCAAGTGCGCGTCGGCGGGTCCGGGATGAACTCCTCGCGCAATGGGAGCTCCTCGGGCGGACTGGAATCCGATGCCGGTTCATCAACGCCCATCATCACCTTCATCTCCATCCGGTCGTGGGACGGATCGTCGCCGACCTCGTCGGTCATTCCACGGAGGTGTGGATCCGTGGCGGCCGGTTCCATCGATTCGGCACCCGGGAAGGGGTGGTGCCGCGGTTCACCCGTCTCCTTGGCAACCTGCATGGCTCGTTCGGGGTTCCGCCGCAAGGACTGCGGACACCGGATTCCGTCTGGGGTGTCGACCGTCTCCACGCGATGGATGCGGACGAGGTCGTCCAGGTGGTCGGGACTCTCTCCTCGGGATTCCACGAGTTCGTCTTCCATCCCGGGGGTGTTCCGGAGGGGAATTCGGATCCAGACCTCCTGGCGCTGATCCGGTTGAGAAGCCTCATGGGACTTTGCTGAGCGGGCTTTTGCCCTTGTTCCGGGTTCCCGCGCGAAACCAGTGTCCGGCATGAGCACGCCTGCGTCAGCCGGGTCCCCGGGAAAGTCTGCATGGATCGCCCTGCCACTGCGCATGGCCTTGACCGCAACCCTGGCTCTCGGGATTGCCTGGGCCTGTGGAAAGGCCATGGAGATCGATGCCCGGATGACCCAGCCCCCTGGATTGTTCCGTGGAATGCTCCATGGGGCCCTGATGCCCATCGCCTGGCCGACACTGCTGACGGGTTCCGATCAGGAGATCTACGCGGCACGGAACGAGGGACGCCCCTACAAGCTCGGCTACTCCCTCGGCGTCAACCTCTCGGGACTGGTCTTCTTCGGTTGGTTCTTCATCGCGGTCGGACAGGTCCGGAACCGGGTTCAGAGGAAGGGTCCGCAGTAGACCTCGAAGGCGTCGATGTCGCCGCCGAGAAAATACTCGGTGGGTGGCATGCGGAAACGACGTGCCCGCAGGTTGAAGTCCAGATCCAGGACGGTGTCAGGGGAGTTGGGATCATAGGTCAGGAACCGGAAGCCGTCGGAGGTCTCCCGGGCCTCGAAGGCCAGGATGGCGTGGTTGAGGGTGAGGGCCGGGAAGGTAAAGACGTGGACCACCGGGGCCCGGCCCGCCCGGACCGAATCGAGGAGCCTGAGGGCCTCATGGTGTTGTCCGCGTCGGGTGTACGGCATGACCATCCGCCAATGGCCGCGCTGGAGGTAGCTTTGCCAGGCGGCACCGAGGTGTTCCTTGCAGGTGACCTCCTGTTCGAGGCTGAACTCCCGGAGGTTCGCGTAGCCAGGAAACAGGACCCGTTCCCCATCGGCACTGATCGACCGGGGACTCCGATCGACGACCTCACGGATCCGGTCCCCGTAGGCTCTGGGTTCCAGACGGACCATCCCCGGATCGAATTCCGCGTGGGCGAAGAACTGCTTTGCCGACCGCGCCATCACGAAGCACCGCAGGTGGTAGTTCGGAGGGGGATCCCGTTTCTCGTGCCGCTGACGTCCCGTCACCGGATCCCGCGAGTAGCTCCAGAGCGTCTCGTTCCGGAACGCGAAGGTGTCATCAGGATGTCGGAAGGCGTGGGTCGCCACGGGCCGGACCATGGAAAACCGGGCGGACGAAGACAAGCGGGTGACGTGTGACGGGTCCTCGATCCGGTTGCGGTCGGGGTCGAAACCCATACGATCCCGACGCGTCGGAATCATGAAGACTGTGGATGCCATCGTGATCGGAGGCGGGCCGGCGGGGAGTTGTGCCGCGACCTGGCTATCGCGTCGGGGTCGATCCGTGGTCCTGCTCGAGCGGGACCATTTCCCGCGGTTCCACATCGGTGAATCCCTCCTTCCGTACAACTCGGAGATCTTCGACGAGCTGGGACTCACCCCCATCCTCGAGGCTGCAGGGTTTCCGCTGAAGACCGGAGCCCAGTTCCATGTGGGCAACCAGTCGAAGCAGACCGCCTTCGTCTTCCTGGAGGGACGCTTCACCCGACACCACCGGGCGTTCCAGGTCGAACGAGCGCGGTTCGATGACATCCTTCTGCGCCACGCCGCCTCCTGCGGGGTTGACGTGCGGGAGGGGGTCGAGGTCGGGCGTGTCCAGGTCGGTGCCGATGGTGTCTCGGTCTCCACGTCGGCGTCGGAACCCATCCGGGGTCGGTTCGTGATCGACGCATCGGGCCGATCCAACCTGACCGGGACCCAGGAGGGGTTGAAGATCCCGAACCCGAGGCTTAGGAAGCTCGCGGTGTTCGCCCACTTCGAGGGCGTCTCCCTCGATCCCGGGTCCCGGGGAGGCGACACGGTGATTGTGCGGGAGGAGCGCCATTGGTTCTGGCTGATCCCCTTGCGCATCGAGGGTCCCGACCGGGGCAGGGTAAGTGTCGGGGCGGTCATGGACCGGGACGATTTTGCGGGTGTCGGAGGTTCACCGGCCGAGGTTCTGCACCGGCTGATCGAAGGGTGTCCGGCGGTGAAGGCCCGCCTTGCCTCGGCGACGGCGGTGTCGGAGGTCCGGGTGACGAGCGACTTCAGCTACCGCAACAGCAGCCTCACCAGCCCGCGCTGCATCCGGGTGGGGGATGCGGCCGGGTTCATCGACCCGATCTTCTCCAGTGGCGTCTTCATCGCCATGCATTCCGCCCGCGCGGCGGCGGCGGTCGTCGAGGAGGGACTGAGCGGGGGACACGATGCGACGGTCGCCCGGGGGCGATATGAGAAACGCATGGCGTCGGCGATGCGCATCTACCAGGAGATGGTCGAGGGTTTTTACACGAAGCCGTTCATGGAGCTGTTCCTCGAGCCTCGCGCCAGGCTGGGCATCGCGGCTGCGGTGAACGCCGTCCTCGCCGGGGAGCTGGACGGTGGGTGGAGGCTGCGCTGGCGGATGGCCGTCTTCTTCTGGCTCGTGAGGCTGCAGGCCCGGTTCCCCCTCGTGCCCCGATTCTCTTTCGACTCGGTTCCATGAGGAAATTGACCGCCCGCGTCGACTCCCGCCTGGGGTTCCTCGGCGCGGTCGCTGGAATCCTCCTCGGCTGCAGCAGCGATCCGATGCCCCCATGGAACCTCGCCTCGACGGGCTGGAGCCTGAGCCAGCATCCGGCGGTTTGGCGCCCTCGGGAGGGTGGACCCGAGCTCACGGGAGAGCTTCTCGTGGCCCATCGCGAGGATGGCTCCCGTCTGGTGCAGTTCAGCAAACAGGGGATCCCGATGATTGTTGCCCGGGTTGATTCCGGAGGATGGGAGATCGAGTCGCCGTTCGAGGGGTCACGGCATTCGGGGCGAGGGAAGCCTCCGACACGCTCGGTGTGGTTCCAGCTCCATGGAGTTCCTCCCGAGCCGACGGTCCGTCCCCCGTGGGTGATCGAGCGATCCGTCGAGGGCACGTGGATCCTTGAGGATCGTTCCCGGGGCGAGAGGTTGGAGGTGGTGCCTTGAAGCGGTGGGTCGTGCCGTTGGGTGTCCTCCTGGTCGTGTGGAGTCTGTATCGGCTGCGGCTGGACTCGGATCCCCTGAGCCTGCTGCCCGCGGGTCTGCCATCGGTCGCAACCCTGCGGGAACACCAGGCCCTGTTCCCCAGCGCCCGTGAGCTATTGATCACAGTCAAGGCCGGGACGCCCGAGGAGGCTTCGGCCCTCGCAGAGGGCATTGCCTGGGATCTCGGGCGACGGAAGGACCTGGTTGAATCCACCCGGTGGGACACGGGTTTTCGCGAGTCCATCGCGGACACCGTTGCCTGGGCCTGGGCGCAGCGTGCCCCTATGGATCTCGAGGTGTTGGAGCAGCGGCTCGAGGCCGGCCGGATCGCCCAGGAGTTGGCGGCGTGTCGGGAGCGTCTCGCCACGACGCTGGATCCGGCCGAGATCGCACGACTCGCCTATGATCCGCTGGGGTTGCTCGACGTGCCGGGGCTTTCCGGGATGGAGGCCCCCGGCCGAGCGCAGGCCGATCCGTTTTCGAGTTCGGATGGCACCTTCCGGGTGGTGTCCGTCGCGCCACTCAACCCCTCCATGCCCTACCGGGAGGCGGCGGTGTGGTTGGGGAGGATCCGGGGTGTTGTGGAGGAGGCCCGACAACGGATTGTTGGGAATCCTGACGGGAAGACTGTCCGGGTGGCGTTCACTGGCTACGTGGCGATCATGGCTGAGACCGCCAATGGGATGGAACGTGACCTCACCTCCTCGGTGACCCTGACGCTTGCGGTCATCTGTCTCCTTTTCTGGGTCACCCATCGGTCGCTCAAGCCGTTGGCCTGGCTCGTCGTTTCGCTCCTGTTGACCTTCCTGGTCACGCTGGCGCTTGGGTCCCTGGTGCTGGGGGAGCTGAATGTCATCAGCTGTGGATTCGCTTCCGTGATGATGGGGCTGGTCGTGGACTACGCCCTGGTGGGATACCAGGAGATGCGGGCCTGTCCGGGTCGATCCCTCGGACAGATCCGAACCGCGGTGATGCCTGGCATCCTATGGTCGGCCGCCACGACGGCGGGTACCTTTCTGTCGCTGCACTTCGCCGGACTGCCCGGGCTGTCCGAGCTCGGAACCCTCACTGCGATGGGGTTGGTCGTGGGGGCCATTGTGACGCTGTTCTGGTTCCTGCCCCGGGTGGCGGGTCGGGGTCCCGCACGCGTTGGCGAAGGCGAGGGGTTGGAATTGGGGGAGGCAGGTGTTCCGGGTCCGTTTGCCCGCTGGCTGGCGGTCGCAGGCACCTGCGTTCTGATGGGATTCGCCGTGGGTGTCCTTGCACTCAAGGGTTGGCCTCGGATCGAGGGGGCTAGCGATCCACTGATGCCCAGGAACAGCGCTTCGCAGGAGGCCATGGAGGAGCTCCGAAGTGAACTGGGGCGGACCCACAAGACGAGCTGGTTGCTGGTTCGTGGGCCGGATCCCGAATCGGTCCACGCCCGGTTTGCCGAAGCTGTTCCCGGCCTTGAGGACGCCCGGCGGACGGGTGCTGTGGTGGGGTTCCAGCTGCCCTCGGTGATCTGGCCGCTTCCGACCCATTCCCGAACCAATCAGGCAACTCTCGGTCGACTGGGGGGTCGTGCGGACGAATTCCGATCCCGGCTGCTGGAGGCCGGATACGGATCGAATGCCCTGCACCTGGCGGACTCGATCCTCCAGCGCTGGCATCGCTGGAGCGGTTCCGGGGAAGGAATCCCAACCTGGCCGGAGGGTGTGTTCGGACGATGGGTCGCTCCGATGACCAGTGCCCGGGACCGCGATGGCTCATGGATCGGACGAGGGCTCGTCGAGACGCCGTCGAACCGGGAGGGGTTTCCCTCGTTGTCTTCCGGAATCCAGATCGCCGGATGGGAGAACCTGGGTCCGGAACTGTTGGCGCGGGTCGTGGGCCGGGTCCGTGTGTTGACGGCCGCGATCGCAATCGCCCTGACGCTCTGTCTCTGGTTGGCGTTTCGACGCTGGACCGAGGTCGTCTTGGGTCTCGGAGCCCTGGCTCTGAGCTTTGGTCTTCTGTTCACCGTCATGAGCCTCACGGGAGCCACCTGGAATCTTCTCAATCTAGTGGCCATCCCGCTGATTCTTGGAACGTCGGTCGATTCCACGATCCACGTCCAGCTGGCGCTTCGCCGGCAGGGTGGGGATCTCCGGGCGGTATGGCGTTCGACCGGTGTGGCTCTCCTGCTGTGTGCCGGGGCCAACATTGCTGGATTCGGGTCCCTGGCATGGAGCAGCAATGCAGGCCTTGCGAGTCTCGACCTGGTGTGTGCGGGCGGGGTGGTCTGTGTGCTGGTCGTCGTCCTCCTCCTCCTGCCCGCATGGTGGCTGGTGCTGCACCGGCGGCCCAAGGGCCTGTCCCCAAGTCCAGGGTTGCAAGCCGAGGCCAATGACCTGACCCCCAATGGCTCCAGTGGCTGCACAAATGACCTGACCCCAAACGCCATGGGCCAATCCCCGGGTCCGAAGCCATGGACAATGAAGGAGGACCTGTCCCCAGACGCGTCCGAGGAGCCCAAGGACCTGTCCCCGGGAGCCACGCCCATCCCCAAGGGCCTGTCCCCAGCATCGAAACCGTCCCATCTGTATGGGGTTTGGGCTTGGTGGATCGCCCTCCAGGTGGCTCGTCGCATCGGTCGACGCCCCCTCGCTGGAGTGACACGTCTTGGAATGCGACTCTACATGGCCGTGCGGCCGGATCGGCTCGACCTGGTCCGGGAAAACCTCCGTCCGGTGGTTGGCGGTGAGGCCTCCCGGCTACGGGCCATCGCCAAGGCCAATGGACTCGGGTTTGCCGAGAAGTTGGTGGATCTCTGGCGTCTCGAGGCGGGGATCCGATCCAGGGTGCGGTTGGCTCCGGAGGCCGGCTGGCACCCGTTTCGTGAGGCCGTCGCATCCCGGAAGGGGGTGCTTCTGGTGACTGTCCACCTCGGAAACTGGGAATTGGGGGGGCCTTTGCTCGCAGATCTTGGGGTGCGTCCCCTCGTGCTCAGTGCAGCGGAGCCGGATTCGGGGCTCACCACCCTCCGAGCGGCGGCGCGTGCCCACCATGGGGTCGACACCCTGGTGGTCGGATCCGACCCCTTTGCGTTCGTCGAGGTCATCCGCAGGCTCCAGGAGGGCGGGGTGGTCGCGTTGTTGTTGGATCGGCCTGTTGGATCGGGGGTCGAGTCACGGTTCTTTGGGCGTCCCTTCATGGCCAGCCCGGCCGCGGCGGAACTCGCCCGGGCGACCGGTGCCCGGATCTTTCCCATGGTGGTCATCCGGGATGCTGAAGGACCGGTTGCGAGAGCCCTTCCTGAAGTGGTCTATGACCGCTCCAACGTCGCGGATCGGGAGCTGCGACGTACCTTCACCACCCGTCTTCTCGCAACGTTCGAGGAGGTGATCCGTGAGCATCCCGAGCAATGGTTCCAGTTCGTACCGGTCTGGAAATCCGGTCCATCCGGTGATGGAGTGTCGGGACCATGATTCGAGGACTCCGGAATATCGCAGCGGGCCTAGGGTTTAGCTTGCTTGGGGTCTTTGGAGAGGGAGTGCCGGACCCGCATGAATCGATTCTCCGTTCCTGGATTGAAGCCTCGAGCCACCTCACCCGCTTCGAGGCCGAGTTCCGGCAGACCCGCCATCTCAAGGCCCTGACCCAGCCGCTGGTCTCGACGGGACGTGTGTGGTTTTCGGCACCCGACCAATTCCGGTGGGAACTTGGGGACCCTCCACAGTCGGTCGCCGTGCGTTCAGGGGACACCCTTCTGATTCTCTCGCCCCGACTTCGGAGAGCGGAATCCTATGCCCTCGGCGGCAACCTCACCGGACCGGGGAGGGACCTGATGGGCCTGCTGGAAGGGGCCTTTCCGAGGAGCATCGAGGATTGGAAAGGCCGTTTCGAGATCACCGCCGTCTCCACCAATCAGGGGGTGCTCCGGCTGGACCTGCGACCAAGGAGTCCTGCAGCCCGTAAGCTGATGCCAGCCCTGATCGTGGGGCTTGATCCTGGAAGCCTGGGGCTGCGTCTTACGGAGATGGTCATGGTGGACGGCTCACGCATCCGGAGCGAGTTCGGTACCCTCCGGACCAATGCACCGATTTCCCCCGAACTCTTCCGGCTCGACGTGGATCCTACATGGAAGCGGATACGGAACGATTCCACCCCGTGAACCCATCCCTTGAAATCGCCCTGGCGACACTCCCGCACGGGGTGGAGTTCAGGTTCGTGAACCGGCTCCTGTCCCTGCAGCCAGGCGTCCGTGCCGAGGGAGAGTATCTGCCGACGGCGGATCTCGAGTACTTCCAGGGCCATTTTCCGGGTGACCCCATGGTGCCCGGGGTCCTGCTGGTGGAGGCGGTTGCCCAACTCGGCGGAATAGCCGCCCAGACGGATCCATCCCTTCCTCCGCTGGGAAGCCTGAGGTTGGCCGGTATCCGGAATGCCAAAATCACCGGAACGGCGCGTCCGGGGCAGACGGTCCGGATTGAGGCGACGGTGCTCGGGCGGATGGGTGGACTGATCCTGATTGGCGGCACCGCTTCGGTGGACGGTGTCTCCATCCTCCGTTGTGACGTCTCCCTCTCGGGTCAAGACGTCGCCTGATCCCGGGTGCCGGGTCCGAGAAGTTGTTCGCGCCAAGCCTTGCGGGAGCGTTTGCCGCGGACGTCGCTTCCCAAGGAGTCCCTCCGCCACCATCGGCGCGGGAGTTCCCAGGCGGCGAGTCGGTCGGCAAGCGCGGTCCGGAGCGTTGTTTCGCTGATCCCGTCGGCGGCCGAATACACCACCCCAACGCATTGGCCTCGTCCGGACTCGTCGGGAATCCCGAGTGCCAGGCAGTCCCGGACCCCTCGCATCGACATGAGAATCTGCTCGATCCGCTCCGGGGAGACCTTCCGTCCGGCGACGTTGATGAGATCGTCCTCGCGACCGACGATCCACAGGAAGCCTTCGGTGTCGATGCGGGCCAGGTCGGAGGTGACGAACCGCCCGTTGCCGAGGCTGGGTTCCGGTGTCGGCCAGTAGGTGGAGGCGACGGCAGGTGACTCGACCATCAGCTGGCCGCGATCTCCGCAGGTGAGGGAGACACCGTCCATGGGTCTGCCGACAAAAGATGCGTCAGGTCGGGCCGTTGTGGAGCGATCGTAGGCGATGCCGCCGCACTCGGAGGCACCGAGGAAGTTGTGAATCTTGAGTCCCAGTCGATCGAGGGCCTGGTGTTCTATGGCAAGGGGCAGGGGTGCACCGGCCGAGATCGCCAGCCTGATGTTGGGCGGGATCGAATCCGCCTCCAGCCATGTCCGCCACAGCGCGGGAACTGCGGGCAGGGTCAGGCGTGCCCACGGTTCTGTCGCCATCCGGACCGCTTCCGGGAGTGCGGAGTCCACGAGGATCAGGGGAATTCCGTGGAGGAGAAGGGGCAGGACGAGGTTGGCGAAGCCGTAGCTGTGGGCCAGGGAGATGACCCCCAGGTTGGGTTGATCGGGAGACAGTCCCATGGTGGTGACGATCTGGTCCGCATCCGCCACCACCTGCGCCGCCGTGAGCGCCACCCCGCGCGAGGAACGCGTCGAGCCGGAGGTCTGTTTCAACAGGGTGATTTCGGGACCCGGTGGAGCACCTCTGAAAGGTTCCTGACCCGGCTCCAGCGGGCAGATCGGAGATCCTGAGCGCCAGGCTCTTAGGGTCTCACCAAGGAATCCAATATCCCGGCCCGACGGGTGGAGGAGATGTCGATCCTTTGGAAGGGGGGCCGAGTCGGCCAGCGCCTCGAGCTGGGCGAAGGTCCAGGATCGGCCGGAACCGGTCTCGTGCACGGCAAGATCCCGGGCATGGGTCCGCGCCGTTTGACGCCATCTGGATTCCAGCAGCATCGTGGACCCGGAAGGAACCCTCGGCCGGGGGCGGTGAGACTCACGCGGAGGCACGGGGACTCGGAAGTGGGGCGGGGCGTGGAAAGGTCATGGGGAGGACGCCTCCGTGGGTTTGGTGTCGTTTCACCCGCCGAAAGGCATGCGGAAGCCGCCGGGCATGGCGGGCAGCTTGCCGCCGAACTTGCCCATCATCTTCTGGAAGCGGCCCAGCTTGCGCATCATCTCGCGCATCTCGTCGAACTTCCGGAGCACGTTGTTCACCTCGGCCACATTCACGCCACTGCCCTTGGCGATCCGCTGACGCCGTCGGGCGTTGAGGATCTGCGGGGTCGCACGCTCCCCCGGCGTCATCGCGCAGAGGATGCCCTCCATGCGGCGGAACTCCCGCTCGCTCTTGGAAAGATCCGCCCCCTTCACCATCTCCGATCCGCCGGGGAGCAGTCCCACGAGGTTCTCGAGCGGCCCCATCTTCTTCATCTCGCGGAGCTGCATCAGGAAGTCGTCGAGGGTGAAGGTGCCCTTGCGCATCTTCTCCTCGAGCGCCATGGCCTTCTCCTGGTCCACCGCCTCGGCGGCCTTCTCGACCAGGCTGACGACGTCGCCCATGCCGAGGATCCGCTGGGCCATCCGCTCCGGGTGGAAGGGCTCGAAGTCCTCGGGCTTCTCGCCGACGCCCATGAACTTGATCGGCTTGCCTACGACGCTCTTGAACGAGAGGGCCGCACCGCCGCGGGCGTCGCCGTCGAGCTTGGTCAGGATCGCGCCCGTGAGGTTGAGGGCCTTGTCGAAATGGGTGGCCACATTCACGGCCTCCTGACCGGTGGCGGCATCGATGACCAGGAGGGTCTCCTGGGGCTTGATGAGATCCCGGAGGCGGACGAGTTCCTGAACCAGTGGCTCGTCGATCTGGAGTCGGCCGGCGGTGTCGAAGATCAGGGTGTTCCGCTGCTGGGTGCGGGCGTAATCGAGCGCCTCGTTGGCGATGCGGTTGACGTCGGTCTCCCCCTTCTTGACGAAGACGGGCACCCCGAGCTTCTCCCCAAGGACGGCGAGCTGGTCCATGGCGGCGGGACGATAGACGTCGGCCGCCACCAGCAGGACGCTGCGTCCCTGCTTGCTGAGGAGTCGGGCCAGCTTGGCCGAGCTGGTGGTCTTGCCGGAGCCGTGGAGACCGCACATCAGGATGCAGGCCGGGTTGCCGCTGAGCTGCAGGGCGGCGTTCTCGGAACCGAGCAGTCCCACGAGCTCGTCGTGGATGACCTTGATCATCTGCTGTCCGGGGTGGACGGACTGGATGACCTGTTCCCCGAGGGCCTTCTGCTTGACCGACTCGATGAAGTCCCGGGCGACCTTGAACTGCACGTCTGCATCCAGCAGCGCCATGCGGACGTCCCGGAGCGCATCGCTCACGTTGGACTCCGAAATCTTTCCGAGTCCCCTCAGGTTGCGGAAGACGTTCTGCAGCTTGCCGGACAGCGAATCGAACATGTCCGGACGCTACGGGAGTCGTCGGGTCGTGCAAAGGATGGAGCAGGTCTCCCGGGAGGAGGGGAACGGGGCAGTGCGATCGTGGGTCGGGGTATTTGCATCCCCGGGGGGAACCTCCCATTGTTTCTCCACATCGGACATGGCTGTCGAATTCAAGGACTACTATACCCTCCTTGGCGTCCCTCGGACCGCAGGGGCGGATGAGATCAAGAAGGCGTTCCGTAAACTGGCCCGCCAGTACCATCCGGACGTCGCCAAGGACAAGAAGGTCGCCGAGGAGAAGTTCAAGGAGATCAACGAGGCCTACGAGGTCTTGGGCAATTCCGAGAACCGGAAGAAATACGACACGCTGGGCGCCAACTGGAAGCAGGGCGGGGGGTTCCAGCCGCCGCCCGGATGGCAGCAGTCGGCCGGTGGTGGGGGGCGCCGCAACCGTCGGACCGCGCCCGGGGGCGAGGAATACGAGTTCCACTTCGGTGGGACGGGATTCAGCGATTTCTTCGAGCAGTTCTTTGGACGACAGGGTGGTTTCCCCGGAGGTGAGCCTTCCGACGATTCGGCGCGGAGCTATGTCCAACGCGGGGCCGATGTGGAGGGCGAGATCTCGGTCAGTATCGAGGAGGTGCTCCAGGGCTCGGTGCGGAGCGTCTCCTTCCAGCGGGTGAATTCGAGGACCGGTGTCGCGGAGACCCATCGGTTCAATGTCCGAATCCCGGCTGGGGTCCAGGACGGCCAGCTCATCCGGGTCTCCGGGAAGGGGGAAACAGGTTCCGGGGGCGCTGCAGCGGGGGATCTCTACCTGCGGGTCCGGCTGGCGGCCCATCCGGACTTCCAGATCCAGGGGTCGGATCTGACCGCGGACCTCGACCTCGCCCCGTGGGAGGCGGTGCTGGGGGCGACGGTGGATGTGAAGACGCTTGGGGGATCCGTGAAGGTGCGGATTCCGCCGGGGACCAATGCCGGTCAGCAGCTGCGGGTACGTGGCCATGGGCTCCCTCGGGGAAGCTCAGCGGAGGCG
>VHCG01000055.1 GCA_016871805.1 Verrucomicrobiota bacterium | reverse complement strand
GGGCGGTCTTCCTGTTCATGAATGGCGGGCCGAGTCAGGTGGATACCTTCGATCCGAAACCGGCGCTCACCCGGTACCACGGTCAGCCCTATACCGGCGATGCCAAGGTCGGCTCGAACGGCCGTCCGATCGGCAAGCTCATGCAGTCCCCGTTCGAGTTCCGGCGGCACGGCCGGAGCGGACTCGAGATCAGCGGCCTGTTCCCGCACACCGCCCGGTTTGCTGACGATCTCTGCGTGATCCGGTCGATGCATGCCGACACCGCGGCCCATGCCTCGGGATGTCTCCAGATGAACTCGGGGAGCATCTTCATCGGCAAGCCCTGTCTCGGGGCGTGGCTCAGTTACGGGCTCGGGACCGACAATGAGGAGCTGCCCTCATTCGTGGTAATGACCGATCCACGGGGAGGCCCGATCGGCAGCGCGTCGAACTGGAGCGCGGGCTACATGCCCGCCGCCTACCAGGGGACCTTGTTCCGCAGCGTTGGCAGCCCACTCCTCGATCTCGCCACGCCGGATGGGGTTTCGGCGGCGACCCAGAGAGCGAGCCTCGACCTGCTGCGACGCCTCAACGAGGAACATCTCGAGTCCCGTCCCGGCGAATCCGAACTGGCCGCGCGGATCGCCTCCTACGAGACCGCCTACCGCATGCAGGCGAGCGCCGCCGAGGTGGTCGACGTCGGCCGTGAAAGCGCCGCAACCCGGGAGCGGTATGGCCTGGACAATCCGGTCACCGCTGACTTCGGCCGCAAATGCCTCATCACCCGCCGGCTCCTCGAGCGGGGTGTCAGATTCGTCCAGCTCTACTCGGGCGGAGGGCACATCGAGGACACCTGGGATGGGCACAACGACTGCATCGGCAACCATCGCCTCCATGCCGCGGAGACGGACCGGCCAATCGCGGCACTGATGGCGGACCTCAAGCGGACGGGCCTCTGGGACGAGACCGTGCTGATCTGGGGCGGGGAGTTTGGTCGGACCCCGACCAGCGAAGGGGTGGATAAGCCGGGCCGGGACCACGACTGGCATGGCTTTTCGATGTGGCTGGCGGGTGCGGGGGTTCGTGGGGGACAGGCGATTGGTGCCACCGATGAACTGGGGTTCCGGGCGGTGGAGGATCGCTGCCATGTGTCGGACCTGCATGCCACGATCCTCCACCTGATGGGCCTGGACCACACCCGGCTGAAGTTCTTCCATGGGGGTCTCGACCAGCGCCTGACGGGGGTGATCGAACGACGTGTGATCCCTCAGGTGCTGGTGTGAACCTCTGGTTGGCCGTTGGAGACTGGCCACGCCCTCCCCTGGGTTTACGTCCCTCTTGGGTCATCCAGACCGATGATCCTCGACCCCTGAGGAGCGGGGACAGAGAAGGGACAGGTCAAAACGTCGGACGACGCGCCTGAGGATGCGGAGGTCGTTGCTGTCAGGGGCATGGTCGAGGACGATCAGCCGCACCTGTCGTTGCCGAATCAGACGGGCAAAGTCCTGGCCGTAGACGTGACGCCTGGCGGTGGACGTCCGGACATCCAGGCAGGCCCACGGCGCTTTGTTCAGCCACGACGCCTGCCGGGACAGGCTCGAAAAATTTGGTTCCGTCATCCTGCCGGCGAGCACGCTATTCCAATCGACCCTGGCGGGCAGTGTGAACATCGCAATCGATGTGACCAACGGGGAGAACCGACGGCAGACGATCAGGGTCGAAGCCCTTCGCAGCGCGGCAGCCACGGCCACGACCTTGATGAGGGTTTCCCATTCGACCCGATCTGGGTCCTCGAGCAGCCGGTTGACCTCAAGATGCGCCATCCGGAGCTCCTTTCCCGCGCTGGACCAGCATTCGGCCCGATCTGGATGCGCGTCCGCCCCGGCCTGATAGCAGCACATCATGAAGTCGATGGCGGCGTTGAGGCTGGTTCGGGATTCAACCAGATGGGGATGGGTTGGGCCCACCATTCCTCGGCGGGTTGGTTTCGAACCGGATCCGGATCCGCCGCGATCATGGCGTGAGATCGCGGATCACCTGTGGCTGGTTGAGCGGGACGAACTGGATGGATTTCGCGGTCGGGGCGGCCTTGCGGAGGTCGACGTAGCGGACGTCCGGTTTGTCATAGGTCCGGATGTAATACCGGAGGGCCTTCATGTCGGATGCCGAGGTCCATTCGGTGGTCTCGTTCCCGGACACGCCACCGCCTTCCCCACCGCCAGTGGCGCTGGTCCGGATCGATCCGGTCGGCAGCTCGAACCCCGCCATCAGACGCAGGGCTGCGGTCACGGATTGGTCGGAGGTGGCCGGTACCGGCGCGAATTGCTGCGCGAAGAAGGCGCGGACGAATCGTGCCGGGGCCAGGTAGCCGCCAGGCAGGCCGTTGAGTCCTGCACCGGAGCTCGCGGCGGCAAGGGTCATCTTCCCGGCCTGGATCGGGGGGAGGACGTTCGGCGAGATGTACTGGTACTGGGAGAGATTCGCGAGCTGGTAGGGGAAATCCGGGGCGTTCGTGAAGACGTGTGTGGGGTTGTCGTACACGTGCAGTTCGCCCTTCACGTACTCGATGGCCACGCTGTTGCCCTGGGCGTCATGGAAGGAGTAGTGGACCGGCGGGACGTTGTTGCCGAACTGCTTCAGCCGCGCTCCGGAAACGTAGACCTTGCGGATGCCGTCCTTGACCTCGGCCACGGTTGCGAAGTTTCCGAGCACCCAGGTCACCACCTCGTGGGAGGCCATCGATCGGGCACCGGCATCCTTCGGCACCTTCTGGAACTCGGCGTATCCGGGGAAGTTGAACAGGCCGCCCGAGAGTCCCTTTTCGTTGAGCCCGTCGATGATCACGGAAAGTCCCAGGGCGTTGGCCCCAGCCGCGGCGTATTTGGCGGTCCAGGTCAGCCCCCCTTACCGATCACTTCATCGGTTCCGGTGCAGACCACCTTCTGGCCCCGCGGCAGGATCATGATCTGGGACTGCATCTGGAGCGTGAACTCCATCGTGCGGGTGTAGACGTAGCCTCCGTCTTTCGAAGGCAGCAGCATCGAGGTGCAGGCTTCGGTCGGTGAGGGGAGGGTCAACGGGAGTCCCAGGGCAGTCAGACCGAGGGTGGGAAGTGGGCGAAGGGCGGTATTTATGCTCGTCAGAGACGCTCTCACTGCCCGCCGACGCCAGCAAGCCGGAGACTGGTTTCCTTGGCCCCAAACGGGGATCAGATCGGATGTGGGCCTTGGAATCTTCTGGAGTTCCCCATTGCCGCGGAGGTGTGGGACAGGCTACGCGATCCGTTGTGAACGATGGTTTCAGAAACCGCCCCCTGCGTCCGCGTCCGATGTCGCCCCGTCCCGGGCCCGAGCCAGAGGTGGATCGGAGAGGATGGAAGACGCCTTGGGTGCACCTCAAGTCCTACCGGTTCCACCCCCATGTCTATCCGCCCATGATCCGTGCCGTGTCGCCCGACGCGCGGCCGGGCTCCTGGGTCCAGGTTCGCGATCGCGACGGGCGGCTCTTCGGCGCGGGACTCTGGAACGACCGGTCCCGGGTGCCGCTTCGGATCCTCCACCATGGACCCGATCCCGTGGACGACTCTCTCCTGACGACCCTTCTGGACCGGGCCATCGACCTCCGCCTCAGCCACCTGCGACTCCCGGAATTCACCGATGCCTACCGGGTGGTCCATTCCGATGGGGACGGGCTGAGCGGACTGGTGGTGGACCGCTTTGCGGATGTCCTGAGCGTGCAGGTCCACAGCCTTGGAATCTGGCAGCGGCTTCCGACCCTGCTGAAGCGACTGCATGAACGGCTGGGGACCACGCGCGCGGTGTTCGAGGTCGATCCGGACATCGCCCGGCAGGAAGGCATCCGGGTGGCCGACATCCCGTCGGATCCGGTTCGCTCGGTGAAGATCCGCGAGAATGGCATCCGCTACGAAGTGGACTTCACCAGCGGCCACAAGACTGGGTTTTTCTGTGACCAGAGGGACAACCGTCGGCGCCTGGCGGACCTCGCCCGGGGACGTCGTGTCCTCGACCTCTGCAGCTACACAGGCGGGTTTTCGATATCGGCTAAGGTGACCGGACAGGCCGCCGAGGTGTCCGGGGTGGATCTCGACGAAAAGGTGATCGCCCAGGCCCGTCGCAACGCGAACCTCAACGACGCCCGGGTCCAGTGGGTCTATTGCGATGCGTTCAGCTACGCGCGTCAGATGCGTGCCGACGGCAAGCGGTTCGAAGTCGTGATCCTCGATCCGCCGAAGCTGGTGTTTGGTCGGGAGGACGACGAGGAGGGGCTGCGCCGGTACGAGGATCTGAACATCCTCGGAATCTCGATCACTGAGCCAAGTGGGTTCCTGGTGACCTGTTCCTGCTCCGGGCAGCTCCCGGCCGAGGAGTTCGAGCGGATCGTCGTCCGGGCTGGCCAGCGCATCGACCGGAAGCTCCAGATCCTCGACCGCACCGGTCCGGGACTGGATCACCCCGTTCTCTCGAATTGTCCGGAGGGGCGCTATCTCAAGGTGATCTGGGCCCGGGTCTGGTGAGTCCGGGGGGCTCCTGCGGACGCTGGACGATCCCCGAGGGTTTCCCCAGTCTCAGGCCATGAGGCCCGTCCTGATTCTGGTTCTTGGTGTCCTTGTGTCGCTGCGTCTCCTCGGGGGGGAACGGATCTCCCTGTTCGATGGCAAGTCCTTCAACGGTTGGGACGGTGACACGCAGAAGACCTGGCGGATCGTGGATGGGACCATCCAGGGCGGCAGTCTTAGCGCGATGGTCCCGCGCAACGAGTTCGTCGCCACAACCCGGTCGTTCACCAACTTCATCGTGAGTGCGAAGTTCAAGATCGAGGGGACGGAGGGCTTCGTGAACTCCGGGATCCAGGTTCGCAGCCAGCGGGTGCCGAACGATTCGGAGATGATCGGCTACCAGGCCGACATCGGGGATGGCTGGTGGGGGGCGTTGTATGACGAGTCGCGTCGCAACAGGGTTCTGGCCAAGCCCAGCGATGCAGAGATGGGGAATCCGGTGAAGAAGGGCCAGTGGAACGACTACGAGATCCGCTGTGAGGGGCCTCGTCTCATCCTCAAGATCAACGGGGTCACGACCGTCGATTACACGGAAAAGGATGCCTCGATCCCGCAGCACGGGCGCATCGGCCTCCAGGTCCATGGAGCGGGTAAGACGCTGGTGGCCTTCAAGGACATCAGCGTCGAGGTCTTGCCGTAGGCATCCGTGACGGCTCGTAGAATCCTGTGATCGGGGTCAGGTCACCAGGCGGGTTGGGGCCAGGTCACCAAGTCAGGGTCAGCTGAAGCTGCCACAGGAGGCTGACCCCGGACTGGGGTCGATCGGCAGCGTCCCAAAACACCTGCAGATCAGGCTGGAGCTTGAGGGTGGGGGTGATCTGGACCGAATAGAACAGCTCGATGTTGTACTCGTTCGGCCGGTATACGGGGAAGCCATCCGGCACCGCTTGGCTCCAGACGAACGCAAGACCCAGCATGTCGTTGCTGAACAGCGGAATCGGTCCCGGGGCATCGATGGGTCCGGTCGGGGCGAGGCCGAGGGATCCCTGGGCCCTGATGTTCTCGAAGGCGATCTGGTTGCCACAGACTCCGAGCCGTCCAAACGCCGCGATCGGGGTGTGGATCCCAAGATCCTGCTGAAAGTTCAGTCCGACCCCGCCCTGGGTGTCGGAGTGCACGGTGGCGACAAACGGCTGAACCCGGTAGATGCCAGGTCCAAGGCCGAAGGTGTTTGTCGTGATGAGACCCAGCTCGAGGAGGTAGCTCCAGTTGGCCGCCCCCAGGGAGAGGACGACAGCCTGCTTGGGGATCTGCAGGTTCGATCCGGCCCCCATCAGGAGGTAGAACTGTCGGGTGGGCTGCCATTGCAGATTGAAGCCGAGATTGGCCTCGGGAAGCGGGATCGTCGCGTTGTTGACGAGGGCATCGTTCAGGAACTGCGTCTGGCTGTTGTTGGCGTAGCTGTTGGAGTCGATGTAGTTGCCTTGGTCGGACCATCCCGAGAAGCAGAATCCAGTCGCCGTGGGGGCTCGATATCTGGGCTGCGATCTCGGCGAGTCGGTACCCCTCCATGCCGGTGACGTTGGCCTGGGGATTGGAAAGGGATCCAAAGTTGATCTGGGAGCTCTGGAAGGAGGGGTCGTGGCTGTCCCGGGTCAGTCCCTCCTGGCCGGTGAACTCGAGACTCAGCCCAAGGCCGGTTCCCCCGGGTGACCGGGCCACCACCCATTTTCCCTGGAACTCGGTGGTGTAGTACACCAGGGCATCCAGGCCGGTCACCGGGCGTGGGATGTCGACCAGACTGAGGCTCTGATAGAAGTTGTATTCGAACCCCACGGAACCCAGCCACGTCTTCACGCCCAGACCCAGTCGGCTCACGGGGTCGGACGGGACCATCGGTCCCGGGGCATTCACGGAGGTGCCGAACTGGTCGAGGGTGACCAGATAGGGCGCCATCGGTGGAAACGTATCGGGAATCCAAACCCAGTTGCCGGTTCCGGAGGCGGGCGGGACCCCTGCGGTCCTGGGATTCAGGGAAAGCAGACCCATCACCAGCAGGAGGATGCGGGCAAGGAGGGTCATCGGAGGTGCCGAGACTACAGGATGGGAGTCAACGGGGCGACGTTTTCGGGATGTCGAGACCGCGCAACGAGGCCGGCCGATGTGGGCCACGACGGATCGAACAAAGTCTGCGTTGGCGTCCCACCCCTTCGAATGCAGGGTCCTCCGGTGCGTCGGCTTGGTGTGCGTCCTCAGTGTCCAGGGTTCGTTTCCGTGGTGCTTCTGCTCGGTATCCTGGGCTGTGCCTCGGCGCCCACCGATCCGCGTCAGGTTGCCAGGCGCCGGGTCGAGAGGGCCTCGGTCTACCAGGCGTTGACGCCCGAACAGCGCTCCCTTGTCGACCGAGGCCAGGTCCAGGTCGGCATGCCGGAGGACGCCGTGTTCATTGCCTGGGGAAAGCCCGCCCAGGTGCTGCGTCGGGGTGATGCGACCGGTGAGGAGACCACCTGGCTCTATTCCCGGAGCACGACCGACCAGTTTGTGAACTGGAACTACATCGAGGTCCGGGGACGGGATGGCAACCGGTACCTCGATCGGGTGGTGACGACCGAGTATGCGTTCCAGGACTACGTGAGTGCGCGGCTGACGTTCCGGGGCGGGGTGCTGACGCAGTGGGAGACACTTCCCGCTCCGGGGTCCCGAACCTTCATCACGCCGGGCGGGCCCATTCTGCCCTGAGGGCCGAATTTGGCCCACGCGGGCGCGCGCCCCGGTTCACTCCGGGAGTGCCAGCAGGTTGGGCGGTGCCACCTCGATCTGGCTGGCCAGCGCTTCGGGAATGTCGACGGAGCGCATGCCACCCTCCGGGGTCTTCTGGACGCAGACGACCACCAGTTTTCCCACGGCAACCTCCTCCACTGGGCCGGGCTCTAGGCGCCGGAAACGAATCTGGTAGGTTAGCTTCCGCCGGGTCTTCTCGGCCACCAGGAGGTGGAGTTCGACAAGGTCCTCGAACCGGAGCGGGCGCCGGTAGTCGCACGAGGCATGCACCCGGGGAAACCCCATCGGGGGCTCCATGCCGGGCAGGATTACCGAGAAGCCGAGCGATCGGATGAAGGCATGCTCCACGGTCTCGAAGTAGCGGAAGAAGGCTGAGAAATGGACGATGCCGGCCATGTCGGTGTCGCTGAACTCAACCCGCCGGGTGGCCTTGAAGTCGTGGGGCATGGGTAGGGAGGGACCTCGATTCAGGAGGTGTAGAGGGCCTGCTTGAGCTCGTGGACGAGGACTCCGGCAATCGGGTGACGTCGGTCGGGGTCTTTCTCGAGGCAGCGCAGGACGATCTTCTCGAGATTGGCGGGGATGTCGCCATTGATCTCGCGGGGCCGGATGAACTCCGAGCGGTCCACCTGGCGCCGCAGGACCTCGTCGGCGTTCTCCCCGGGGAACGGTTTACGGAAGGTGAGCAGCTCATACGCGCTCACCCCGAAGGCCCAGAGGTCGACCCGGTGGTCGATCGGCTGCTTCAGGAGCTGCTCGGGCGCCATGTAGGCCGGTGTGCCTGAGAGCCGATCCGGCTTCCGCGGGGGATTCGGGATCGGCTGGGCGAGGTCGAAATCGATCAGGCGCAGGCTGCCATTGCGGGTGAGCAGGACGTTCTCGGGCTTCACGTCCAGGTGCATGTAGCCACGGTCGTGCACCACTTCGATGGCCGAGGCGAAGTCGATGAGCACCTCGGCAATGTTCCCGGTGAGCACCGGATCCCCGGCGCCCATGAGCAGCTTCAGGTTCGAGCCCTCGACGTACTCCAGGACCAGGGCGAGTTGCCCACCGATCCGGCCGTGCTCGACGTATCCGATGATGAAATGGCCATCCTGGCATGCCTGCAGCACCTCGCAGCCCGTGTTGAACCGTTTCCGGTCCGTGAAGGCGAA
Source organism: Verrucomicrobiota bacterium (assembly GCA_016871805.1). Classification (GTDB taxonomy): domain Bacteria; phylum Verrucomicrobiota; class Verrucomicrobiia; order Limisphaerales; family UBA9464; genus UBA9464. The sequence goes on along the minus strand of VHCG01000055.1, from coordinate 12,809 downwards.
CAGCGAGTTGTTGAGCACCAGGCGGACGGCGAACGGGCGCTTCTCGGCGTCCGTGGCCAGCCAGATCTCCGACTGGCCGCCCGAGTTGATCCGCTCGTGCAGCGTGTAGGCTCCAAGGATGTCGCCGGGCTCAGGCATGTGACGTCAGAGGCGGGGTGCTAGCACAGCAACCCATCCCGGTGGAAGCTTCCGATGTGGCGGACCGGTTTCAACCCGGAGTGTCGATGCACGGACCACCCCCGTCGACACGCTGTCGACTCCTGGAATCCCCAAATCTGACGATGGTCGGACCGGGAGTCCGCAGGTCATGGTCTCGGCCTGGAGATTTCCGGGCGATGCACATGGATCCAATGGCAATGGGGAGACGAGGAAGGGGGTTTCATAGGCGGTTCCTGCGATGGGGCGAGGCCGCACTGGCCCTCGCCTACCCGCCCATCTGCCAGGTCTGCCACGAGGAGCGAGCGGTGCCGCGACTGGGATGGGTCGGACCTCGTTGCCGGCGGCAGGTCAAACCCGTCCGCCCCCCGTTCTGCCATCGCTGTGGACTTCCCTTCGACGGAGTGATCACGGGACCCTTCGAATGTGGCAACTGTCGGGACGCCGATTTTTCGTTCGAGTCGGTGCGCGCCGCGGTGCTGGCCGAGGGGGTGGTCCGGCAGGTCCTCCACCGGTTCAAGTATGACAGAGCGGTCTGGTTTCGCCCGTTCCTGGGGCGCCTTCTCGTCCGCGCGGCACGTCCCGGATTGTCCTCGGGACACTGGGACCTGCTCGTGCCCGTGCCCCTCCACCCCTCCCGGGAGCGGGAACGCGAGTTCAACCAGGCGGAGCTCCTCGCCCGGTTCCTCGGGAGTCGGGTCGGACTCCCGGTCCGAGCCGATCTGGTCGAGCGGATCCATGAAACCCCGACCCAGACCCACCTGGGACGTGAGGCCCGTCAGGAGAACGTGCGGCGAGCCTTCCGGGCCAGGCCGGGTTGTTCCCTGGAAGGACTTTCGGTCGTCGTGGTCGACGACGTCCTCACCACCGGGTCGACGACCGATGCCGTCGCACGGCAGCTCCGGCGTCTGGGGGCCGAACGGGTCTGCGTCTGGGTCGTGGCCCGTGCGCGGTAGCCCGGGTTGGGGTCAGGCCAACAGGCCTGGGACAACGTTCCCGGCGACGTCGGTCAGCCGGTGGTCGCGTCCGTTGTGCCGGAACGTCAGCCGCTCATGGTCGATGCCCATGAGATGGAGCAGCGTCGCGTGGAAGTCGTGGAGATGGACGGGGTCCTGGGCGACGTCGATACCGTAGTCGTCGGACGCTCCATAGACGCTGCCGGCCCGGACGCCGGCCCCGGCGATCCACGACGAGTAGACCCAGTGGTGGTGCTCCCGGCCCCTGGCGTCGGCGGCCGCGTTGAACGGGGTTCGTCCGAACTCCGACGTCCAGACCACGAGGGTGTCCTCGAGGAGGCCCCGGAGCTTCAGATCCTGCAGCAGCCCGGCGATGGCCTGGTCCACGTTCCGGGCCAGGGGCTCGTGGGCCATCATGTCGCCATGGGCATCCCAGTTGTCGGACGAGCCGGAATCGATCAGCTCGACGAATCGCACTCCACGCTCGATCAGTCGACGGGCCACGAGACACTGCCATCCAAAGCCGTCGTTGCTGCCGCGCTTGAGACCATAGAGGTCGAGTGTCGACTCCCGTTCGCGCGACAGATCGAAGACCTCGGGCATCTCGGACTGCATGCCGAACGCGGTCTCATAGGACCGGATGCGGGCCTCGAGCAGGGGATCCGAGAGCCGATGGGATCGGTGGCGATGGTTGTTCTGGGCGAGGAGCTCCAGCTCGAGCTCCTGGAGCTCCTGTGAGGCCACACGGCGCCGGATGTTGGCCACAGGTTCGGCGCCCGGCACAACGAGGGTTCCCTGATGGCAGCCCGGCAGGAAATCAGAACCCCAGACCTGTCCCCCCGCGTACGGGGTCTTGGGGGCGATCACCACGAACGAGGGCAGGTTCCGGTTCTCGGTGCCGAGGCCGTAGCTCACCCACGAGCCGAAGCTGGGACGCGTGAAGTTGAAGGACCCCGTATGCACGCCGAGGGTGGCCTCGTAGTGGTTGGTGTGGTCCGACTTCATCGACCGGATGACGCAGAGATCGTCGACGCACCGGGCCATGTGCGGGAACAGGTCGCTGACCTCGGTGCCGCACTGTCCGCGGGGGCGGAACGTCCACTGGGGACGCTTCAGGTACATCTGGAACTCCCCCTTGCGGCCCTGGAACTCGTTGACCGAGACCGTGCGGCCACCGTCGGCGAGAAGCTTGGGTTTGGGATCCCAGGAGTCGACGTGCGAGACCCCGCCGCTCATGTAGAGGAAGATGACCCGCTTGGCCTTCGGGGCGAAGTGGGGCGGGTGGGGGGCGAGGGGATCGATGGCGGCACCCCGTCTGGAGTCCTCGGCGAGGAGCTCCGAGACCAGCCCCGGCAACAGCGTGGATCCGCCCACGAGGGACCGGAGGAATCCGCGTCGGGCCGGCAGATGGAGGGTGCTGGGAATCATGGATCAGTCGACGTGCAGGAATTCATTGCCACCCCAGACCACCCGGACCACCGCCGCCCAGGCCGCCTCGCTGGCGGTCCTGCCATCCTGTTCCCCCAGACGGCCTCGATAGCGTTTCAGGAAGGAGCGGATGTCCCGGTGCTCCTCCTCGGAGGGGTGTCGACCTACCGAACGCATCAGCAGCTCATCGAGCCGGGCGTCGTCGTCGGCATGGCGCGTGACAAGGTCCCGCGCCAGCCGCTCCGCCTTCCGGTGCACGAAGGGATCGTTGAGGAAGTAGAGCGACTGGGTCGGCACCGTCGAGGACCCGCGCTGCGGGGTGCTGGCGTTCGAATCCGCTCCGTCGAACAACGCGAGGAACGGATGCCGCTTCAGCCGTTGGCTCATGAGGTAGAGGCTCCGATGGTCGTGGTCGTACACCGCGCTGTAGGGTCCGTGCTGCGTGTAACCCCAGCCGATCGGGGAGGGGAAGGGATGCCCTTGGGCGGGGGTGAGATCGAGGTCCCCACTGATCGCGAGGATGCCGTCCCGGATCTCCTCGGCTGTGAGCCGGCGGCGGGGATATCCGGCGTAGGGCTCCGTCGTTGCACTGCCGTCCTCAACCGGATTCTGGGTGGCCTGTTGGTAGGTCGCGCTGAGGAGGATCAGTCGGTGGAGGGATTTGACCGACCCGCCATCGGTGACAAAGCGGTGGGCCAGGTGATCGAGGAGTTCGGGATGGGTGGGCTTCTGGCCGCGGGTCCCGAAATCGTTCGGGGTCTTCACCAGTCCGTTCCCGAAATGCTGTTGCCAGATTCGGTTCACCATCACGCGGGCTGTGAGTGGGTGGTCGGGTTGGGTCAACCACTGGGCCAGTTCCAGACGCCCGCTGCCGTGTGCGGTCTCCGGGAGACGCCCGCCACCCACCGCCATCAGGAACCCCCGGGGCACGAGGTCACCCGGTTTCTCCGGCTCCCCGCGCTGCTGGAACCGCGCGTCGTGGGGGGTTCCCTCGACCACCCCGTAGGCGAGTTCCATCGGGCCTTCGGCGAGGAGTTGGTCAAGCTCGCGGCGGACCGACTCGATCTCCCGGCTGTGTTCCGCCATCCGGGCCCGGAGGGACTGCACCTGCTGGCGCCGGTCGGCGGCCGCCCCGGCCAGCGCCGTTGCCGGAGAACCGACGGGAGCAAGTGGTCCGGCCTGCACGATGAAATTGTCGGCATTGAGGCCGGGCTTCACCCCAGTCACGTGGCCATAGCTGTCGATGAAGAGGTAGTCGATGGTGCCGTCCCAGCCTGTGGCGAGGCTTCCCGAGAACGGGGCCGTCGTCGTCCCATCGCCCAGCGTGCCGCTGAAGGTCCGGGTCTGGAGGTCCAGATCCAGCTGGACCTGATGCCAAACACCCGCCTTGAGCCCCAGCGCGGTCTCCTTGTCGTCGGGACCCCGGTGGACCAAGTGGGAAGCCTTGATGAACAGTTCGAGGGCCGCCGAGGAACCTCCGCCGTGGCCCACGTAGAACCTCCAGGAGCCGTCGCTGCCGGCGTTCACGTCGGTGCAGCGGAACTCGAATCCAACGGAGAGCCGCGCGTCCTTCGAGGCGGTCCAGGGCTGGGGCAGGGTGAGTCCGAATCCATTGTAGGCGCCGCTGTTCGGAAGCCGGATCCCGAGGGTGCCAACCGGATGGTGATTCCGGAACGGGCTCTGGGCCTCGCGTGAGACTCGGACCGCGCTGTTGGGTCCCGGATTCCACGGCGCCACGGGAGGCTTGCCGTCCTCCTGGAATTCCAGGCCGCCATCGAGTCCCACCAGCTCCCGGATCTGTTCCGGGATGGATTTCGAGGGCGCCTTGCCCGAGGTGCTTCCTGCGAGCAGGGGTTGGAGGGCGATTGGGGCGATGTCGTCGGTCTGGACAGCGATGTTGTCGATTCGCAGGCCGGGCCGACCGCCTTCTCCGGGTCCGTGGGAGTCGAGTCCGATCTCCAGTGGGCCCACCAGAGCCTCCCGTGCGAGGGGGATGTCGCCAAACGCGGATGCGTCGGTCGGCGTGCCCACGCGTCCGGACAGGATGCGGCGTCGCGGATCCAGCCGGAGTTGCAGGGCCTGCCAGTGTGCACCGGTGAACCGGCGCAGCACGTGGGTCCGGTCCCCGGCCCGGAGCCGGACCTCGTTGGCGCCGATCAGCACCTCCACCGTCGGGGGACGTCCGACGGGGCCCAACCAGAAGCGGTGGGTGCCGGAGCCGGTCGTCTGGTTTGTCTCCACCAGGAACTCCAGGTTGAGCGAGAGCAGCCACATCGGGGACCGTCGTCCGGGTTGGAGGCCTGGAGGCAGGGCCTGGCCGAGTCGGTAGGCGTTGGTGCCTCCGGGAATCTGGGCACCCACGACACCCAGGGCGTAGGCATGCTTGAAGGGGCTCTGGGCCTCAGAGTTGACCGCGATCAAACCTTCGTAGAGCCAGGGCTGGACCAGCACACCGCGGCTGCCACCGGAGGCCGGGGACTGCATCTCGAAATCGCCATCGAGCCCATCCAGGGATCTCAGCACCACGGGCGGTGCCGACTGCCCCTCCTGCCGGAGCCGGTCGACCAGCGTCGCGACCCGGACCTCGTGGTCGCGCCATCGGGGCTGCGCCTCGTCGGGGGGCACCAGGGGCACGAGCGTCCGGCGCTTCTGCTTCTGTTCCGAACCCGGGAAGGCAAAGAGGGTGCTCTCGAAGATTCCGTAGAGAGCGTAGTAGTCGGTCGCCGGGATGGGATCGTACTTGTGGTTGTGACAGCGGGCGCAACCCAGGCTGAGTCCCAGGACCGCCTGTCCGAGGGTGTCGATCGTGTCCTGAAGGGTCAGGTGGTGGTAGTTCTCGGAGTCGAACCCGAACCGCCGCGAAAGGGCGAGGAAGCCCGTCGCGGTCACTCGATCGGCATACCGTTCCCGGGGACCCTTGTGGGCCAGGATGTCCCCAGCGATCTGGTCCCGGATGAACTCGTCGTAGGGGGTGTCGGCGTTGAAGGCCCGCACGACGTAGTTCCGGTAGCGCCAGGCATCCGGGACCGGGTAGTCCGCGGTCTCGCCGGCGGTGTCGGCATACCGGACGACATCCAGCCAGTGACGGGCCGCCCGTTCTCCATAGGCGGGCGACGTCAGGAGGCGATCGACCACGCGGGGCCACGCCTCCGGCGAGGCGTCGTTCAGGAACGATTCGATCTCGGTCGGGTTTGGAGGCAATCCGGTCAGGTCCAGCGTGGCACGGCGGATCAGGGTGCGCCGGTCGGCCTGGGGTGCCGGACGTGCGTTCCTCGATTCGAGGTCGGCAAGGATGAACGCGTCGGAAGGCGTCCGGGGCCAGGAGGTGTCCCGGACCCTGGGAGGATCCTTGGGACGGACGGGTTGGAAGGCCCAGTGTCGGACCATTGGCGTCACCGGGCCGGGGGAGGCCGAAGGAAACGGGGCTCCCTGTCGGACCCATTCGACGAGGTCGGCGATGGCCTCGGATCGAAGGCGCGATCGCCCCTCCTTGGAGGGGGGCATCGCGTGGTCGGGGTCGGTTCCGCGGACCGCCTCGATCAGCCGGCTGTGTTCCGGGTCACCGGGGACCACCGCCGGTCCCGAGTCGCCACCTTCGATCAGTGCGGCGCGGCTGTCGACCCGCAGCCCGCCACGGACCCTTTCGGCCCGGGCGCTGTGGCAGTCATGACACTGTTCCGTCAGCACGGGACGGATCCGGTTCTCGAAGAACGCATCCCGGTCCGCCTGACCCCAGAGCGTCAACGCCGACAGGAGGGAGCCCACCAGTGCAGTCCATGGCGATCGGCCGGACCCGTTGGGAAGGGGGCCAGGCTGTCGCCAGCTAGAGGCTGTTGGGTTCATCGGGATTACCCCCTCACGATCCGGCGACGGTCACAGGCCCGCAACCGAAAAGGCCGGATCGAGGCTGGCTCCGACGGGGCCGAGAGGCCGGGGACACCTGGGCCCATCCTCCGCCCACATTCGACTGTCCACCCACATTCGGCTCCCGTTTTTGGGATCCCCTGTTATGCTAACGCCTATGAATCGGGTGCTTTCCGTGGTCTGTGTCCTCCTCGCAACCGCCCTCGTCCCCGTACGGGCCCAGGTCGATGCCGAGGATGTGCGTCGTCTCCATGGGACGGTGGAATCCCTGACCGAGGGCCAGGAGAGTCTTCGCCGCCAGATCCAGGAGCTCCGGGATGTCGTTTCCGAACTGCGTCAGGAGAACGCGCGCCTCAAGCAGCAGCTGGCGAGCGGCGGCGAGATGGTGAACCGCGAGCAGCTCAAGGAGGTCATCAAGTCCATCAAGCAGGTCGACGAGGGGCGTGCTGCGGATGCCGAGTATGTGAGGCGTCAGCTGGAGGAGATCGCCAAGGAGGTCAGCAAGTCGTTGTCGGCGCCGCCCCCGGCGCGGGAGACCTCGAAGCCGACCAAGCCGGCTCCTGTGGTCCAGGATCCGCCGGTCAACCTCCCGGAGAAGCAGTACGTCCACAAGGTGGGTACCGGAGAGACCCTTGGCGCCATCATTGCCGCGTACAACAAGGAGTACACCCTCAAGGTCAAGGTCTCGGATGTCCTGGCCGCGAATCCAAACCTCAAGGATCCCAAGCGCCTGAGGGTCGGCCAGGAACTCAACATTCCGGCCGTGAAGTAGTCGGGGAGGTCGACGGGAACCCTGGCGCCCCCAGGAGCCGTCGCGTCAGTGGCGGGTCAGCGGTGGACCACCCGGGTCTTCGCCATCCGGTCGTGCAGAGCCAGCTTGCCGGGGTCGAAGGCGATGATCAGGTAGCCGATCCCGAGAGTCAGCGAGGTGACGAATTCGGCGAGGCTCCGGATCGCGGCGCCCCGATACCCCAAAGGGGTGCCATCCGCCCGTTCCACGCGGAGTCCCATCAGTCGCTTGCCCGGGGTCGCTCCGCTTTGGCCATTGAAGAAGGTCTGGTAGGCCAGGGTGAGGGGTAGGTTGATGGACAACGAGACCAGCATGAACTCGAGCAGGACCCGGCTGTCGGGCGTCGACGACTTCGTCTCCTGTAAGGCCCCCTCCTGCAGGCGGCCCAACGCCTCCGCCCAGGGAAGGGTCAGAAGCATTATGAGCGAGGTCAGGATCATCCAGTCGATGATATGGGCCCCGAGCCGGACCCAGAACCCGGCGGGTCGGGGCAGGGGGTGGCGGGCGACAAATTCGGCGAGCGGATCGGGTTCCGACTCATCCGTGGCCCCGGCGTTCAGCTGGAGATCCCATTTCAGCTCGTCGCGGAGGGATGCGGGCCGCCAGCGAGGGTCGTCCGACCTCCAGACCGGCGTCGAGGGTCCGACGCGACCCTCCTCGCACCACGTCCGTAGGTCGTTGAGCGTCGCCGGACCGTACTCCAGTCCGTCCCCCCCGATGATCTTGTACTGCGCTGACATGCCGCGCGGTGGATAGGCTTCCCTCCCCACAATCGCAAACCAAAACCCCAAAACCCCTGGATCTGAGGCGGCGGCGGATCGGGGTGGCTGCGACGCGGTCCGAGGTGTCCTTCCCCTCCGCCCATCCTGGGGTTACGCTCCTTGGCCATGGTGGCCGACCCCATTGTCTCGATCCGGGACCTCAGCAAGGTGTACCGACAGGGGGAGATCCAGGTCACCGCCCTCAACCAGGTCTCGATCGACATCCAGACCGGTGAGTTCGTCGTGCTCATGGGACCCTCCGGATCCGGCAAATCCACGCTACTCCACATCATCGCCGGCATCGACCGCGCCTCGAGCGGCTCGGTGCTGGTCCAGGGGATCAACGTCGCCAACCTGACCGAATCCCAGCTGGCCGACTGGCGGAACCAGAACGTCGGGTTCGTGTTCCAGTCGTTCAACCTCATCCCGGTGCTCACCGCGGCGGAGAACGTCGAGCTGCCGCTCCTGCTCACGGCCCTTGGACGCGCCGAACGTCGACGTCAGGTCGCGTTGGCGCTCGACCTCGTCGGCCTCGCCGACCGGGGACACCACCGTCCGGACCAGATGTCGGGTGGACAGCAGCAGCGGGTGGCCATCGCCCGGGCGCTGGTCACGGATCCGACGCTGATCGTCGCGGACGAACCCACCGGCAACCTGGATGCCAAGAGTGCGACGGATGTGCTGTCGATCCTGCAGGCCCTGAGCCGTGACTCGCGGAAGACGGTGATCATGGTGACCCACGACCCGAAGGCGGCCGGCTACGGAACCCGGAGCCTTCATCTGGAGAAGGGTGAGATCGTCGCATGAACCTCCCGACCTTCATCCTGAAGAACGCCCTGCGGAACCGGAGGCGGGCCTTGCTGACCGTTCTCAGCGTCGGGATCAGCTGCGCGCTGCTGGTCACGCTGCTGACGCTTCAGCGGGAGCTCACGGTGCCCCCGGAATCCCAGGCGGCGTCGCTGCGGATCATCGCCCGGAACAAGGTCTCCCTCGCGCAGCCGCTGCCGGCGAAGCAGCTCCGGGTGATCGAACGCATCCCGGGCGTCGTCGCCGTCTCTCCCTTCACCTACTTCGGAGGGAACTTCCGCGACGAGACCCTGACGAGCTTCGCACAGTTCGCCGTGGACCCGGTTCGCTTCAGGGGACTGCTTGTCGAGGCCCGCGTGATGGAGGGTTCCTACGAGGCGTTCGAGAAGGACCGGCTGTCCTGCATGGTGGGAATCGAGACGGTCGGACGCTACGGGCTGCGGATCGGGGACCGCATGAAATTCACCGGGACGTTCTATCCGGTGGACCTCGACCTGAAGATCGCAGCGGTGTTCGGGGGGACCATCGACGACCGGGGAGTCTTCTTCCACCACAAGCTGCTCGACGAGCTGTCGGGGGATCCGGGGACGGTGGGCACCTGGTACATCCGGGCGGCCTCGCCCGAGGTGGCGAACGATGTGATCGCCAGGTTGAACGGGGCCTTTGCCAACACCGCGGCCGAGGTCCGGGCGGAGACCGAGCGGGCCTTCCAGCTCGGTTTCGTGAGCATGCTGGGGAACGTGAAGATGCTCGTGCTCCTCATCTCCGGGGCGGTGGTGTTCACCCTGTCGCTCGTCACGATCAGCACCATGAGCATGGCGATCCGGGAGCGGTTCCGGGAGCTGGCAGTGCTGAAGGCGCTTGGGTTCCAGCGGCGCGAGCTGTTCGCCTTCATCCTCGCCGAGAGCTTCGGACTGGCCGCGCTCGGGGCCCTCCTCGGGGTCGGAGGCGCCTGGGCGCTTTGGACCCATCTCGACCTCCAGAAACTCACCAGCGGGTTCCTGATCTATTTCGAGGTCACCCCCCGCATCATGGCCTGGGGGGCTGCGGTGGCGGCCCTCATGGGGGTGGTTGCCGCGCTGCCGCCCGCCTGGCAGACGGCCCGGATGAGTGTGACCGAAGGGCTGCAGACCCTCGACTGACCGGACTCCGAGCACCCCATGGCTCTCCCCCTCAACTACAATATCCGGAACGTTCTCGTTCGCTGGCGCACGACGCTGTTTACCGTTCTGGGCATCGGTGCGGTCGTGCTGGTCTTCCTGGGGCTCCGGGCCCTGGGACGGGGCATCGAGGCGACGAACGCCAACACCGGGGATTCGCGGAATCTCCTCGTGGTCCGCAAGGGGTCCCAGGCTGAGTCGGGGTCCTTGGTCTCCCGGGAACAGTTCCGGACCCTGCGGGACCTGCCCGGCATCGCGCGCAATGCCGCAGGGGAGCCCCTGGTCTCGGCCGAACTGGTGATGATCGTGAGTGCTCCGAGGCGGGATGAGGTGGGTGAGGCCAACACCCTCATTCGGGGAGTGACCCCCCGTGGCATGGAGCTTCGGTCGCAGGTTGCCCTCGTCGAGGGCCGCTGGTTCCGGGCCGGTCAACGCGAGGTGGTGGTCTCGAGCCGACTGGCCCGCAGGTTCGCCGGGTTCGAGGTGGGCGGGACGATCAAGGCCGGACCCGATCGGCTCACCGTGGTCGGGCATTTTGATGGACGTGGCAGCGCGTTCGACTCGGAGGCCTGGATGGACGCCGATGAGTCGAGGGCCCTCTTCGACCGGGAACAGTACTCGAGCGTCCTGCTCCGTCCGGCCGACGACTCCCTGGCCGCAGGCTTGATCCAGCGCATCGACCATGACAAGCGCCTGGCCCTGCGTGCCGAGCGGGAGGTGGATTATTACTCGAAGCAGACCATGACGGCGAAGCCGATCAACTACCTGGCCGGCATCCTGGGCACGGCGATGTCGGTGGGGGCGGTGTTCGCCGCCATGAACACGATGTACGCGAGCGTCGGCGCCCGGACCCGTGAGATCGGCACGCTCCGGGTGCTGGGCTATTCCCGGCGCTCGATCGTGCTGTGTTTCCTGATCGAGGGGGTGCTCCTAGCCCTGCTCGGGGGCATCCTGGGGTGTGCCACCGCCTGGGGACTGCAGGTCGAGCTCGCCGCCTTCAACGTCTCCTTCGGCACTCTCGACTTCCAGTCCTTCGCCGAGACCGTTTTTCAATTCCGGGTCACTCCCGATCTGATGCTGTTGGGCCTCGGCTTCTCGGTCGTGATCGGCCTGGCCGGTTCCCTGTTGCCCGCGCTGCGAGCCGCCCGGCTCCCCGTCATCGTCGCCCTGAAATCGCTATGAGTCCGGACACCCTCGAGAAACTGCGCATCGCCTCGGAACTGAAGCGACGTGCCCGCGGGCCGATCTGGATGATCCTCGGGTCGATCGCCCTGGTCCTCGCCGTGATCGCCTACTTCGCAGTTCCACGGGCCTCGGACTCCATCCGGACCGGCATGAAGTCGGGCGGGGGGACGTCGGGGATGAAGGACACCGCGCCGAAGGGTGTTCCCGCCCAGACCCCGGGATCTACCGGAGCCCTCGATCCGGCGGGAACCGATCTTGGCCTCAACGCCGCGACGAACACCGATGGGGCGACCTATTCGTTGAGGACCTCAGGCTACATCGTGGCCCGGGAGCGGATCGAGGTCAGTCCCCGTTTCATGGGACTGGTCACCTGGATCGGGATCAAGAAGGGCGACAGCGTGACCAATGGCCAGGTGGTGGTCCGTTTGGACGACTCGGAATATCGGGCGCGTCTCGCCGAGGTGGAGGGCCAGTTGTCCGTCGCACGCGTCGCCGAGGAACGGGCTCGGATCGACCTCGACCGCACGCGTGAGCTGTTCGCCGAAAAGATCGAGTCGCAGCAGGTGCTCGACAACGCACGCCTGGCGCTCGAGTCCTCCCTGGCCCAGATCCGCCAGCTCGAGGGGGCGCGCCGGGTCATCCTGACCTATGTCGACTGGTGCGTGATCCGGTCGCCGGTCGATGGGGTTGTGCTGGAGAAACTGGCGGAGGCCAATGAGCTTGTGACGCCCCAGAACTTCGGAGGCTCCCGGGGCCCCAGCACGTCGCTGCTCGCCGTCGCAGACCTGGAAGATCTCCAGGTCGAGATCGACGTGAACGAGCAGGAACTCGCCCGCATCGCATTGGGACAGAAATGTCGGGTGAGTCCGGAGGCCTACCCGGACCGGTTCTACAACGGTGTGGTCGCCGAGATCGCCCCGGAGGCCAGCCGTCAGAAGGGGACCCTGCAGATCAAGGTCCAGATCCTCGGGCCTGATAAGTATCTGACCCCCGAGCTCAGCGCGAAGGTGGACTTCCTGCCGCTGAAGTCGGCCACCCCATAGACCTGTTGACTCCGTGGAGAAGGGGCTCGAAAGGGGGCGGGGATCAGGGGGTAGCCCCTTCCGGGTTCCACGCCCAGGACGCCACGATCCCTGCCGGATCGGTGTCGCTGGGCCGACCCGCCGCAACATCCCGGACGAGTTGCTGGAAGTCCGGGCTGTCCGGGTGTCGATCCGCTGCGGATTCGGTCAGGACGGTCTCCCCAAGCGGTCCTCCGATCCGGGCAAGCGCCACGGCAGCGGCCCGGGCGAGGTCGGATTCGGGTGCGTGGTGCACCAGCTTGGCGAGACCCCGGAGGGCCTCCGGATTCTGGATTCGCTCGATCGCCCAGAGCGCGGCGAAGCGCTGCGTGGGTTGGAGTGCGGGCTGACGGCTGATCTCGGCCAGGTACTCCACGACCTGGGGTGTCGCCGAGCGACTGATCATCTCGGTCGCGGCCTCGAGGATCCGGAAGTCCGAGGTCGCCGTCGACGCGGAGGCCAGCAGCAGGATGTCTTGCGGATCCGACAGCCCCTTGAAGGCCTCCAAGATGGCCCGTATCGACTCCTCGTCCTGCTCTCCGGTCGCCAGGGTCACCAGCTGTTCCACCGCGTCCCGCCCTCCGACGGCGGCGATCCGGTCGGCCCACTCGCCCTTCTGCAGGACGTCCGGCGCGGCGGGC
>VHCG01000054.1 GCA_016871805.1 Verrucomicrobiota bacterium | reverse complement strand
GGGGGGTCGCTACCCCTGGGACGCGCAGCGCGCCTCCGCCAACGCCAATTCGCTGGCGGGCAAGATCCTCCGGATCCATCCGAAGCCCGAGGGTGGGTACTCGATCCCCGAAGGGAATCTGTTCAAGCCCGGCACCCAGGGAACCCGCCCTGAGATCTATGTGATGGGCAACCGCAACCCGTTCCGCATCTCCGTGGACCCGGCCAACGGCTACCTCTACTGGGGCGAGGTCGGGCCCGATGCAGGAGGCCCGGACGCCCAGCGCGGACCGGCGGGTCACGACGAGATCAACCAGGCCCGTGGACCGGGCTTCTTCGGCTGGCCGTACTTCGTGGCCAACAATCGACCCTATGCACCGGTCGACTACGTCGCGCGACAGAAGTACCTCGATGGCCGCCGTGCCTATGACGAGGCCCGCAAGAAGCAGGAAGCGGTGAAGAAAGCCAACGAAGTGGCTCTGAAGGAGGGCAAAACCGAGGCGGAACTGCCGCCTCTGCCCCCGCAGCCCGAGGCCTGGATGGCGAAGGACTTCAAGACGGTGTTCTACGATCCGGCCCGTCCGATCAACGCCTCGGTCAACAACACGGGCATCCGCGAGCTGCCGCCCGCCCAGCCGGCCTTCATCTACTACCCCGCGTCCCCGTCGACGAAGTTCCCCATCGTGGGCAGCGGTGGCCGCACCGCCATGGCCGGTCCGGTGTACCACTATGACGAGTCGCTCGAGTCGCCGAACAAGCTGCCGAAGGAGTTCGACCGCACTCTGTTCATCTACGAGTGGACCCGCGACTGGATCATCGCGGTGAAGCTCGACGAGAACAACCGGATCGCCCAGATGCAGCGGTTCATGCCGGGTACGAAGTTCAAGCGGCCGATGGACCTGGAGCTGGGTCCTGATGGCTGCCTCTACCTGATCGAGTTCGGCACCAACTGGGGAGACAACAAGGACTCGAAGATCGTCCGCCTCGAATACGCCCCGCAGGGTGCTGAGGCCTCGAAGTGATCCGAGAATCCGGCGGTTTGGGCGGGAGCCTGGGTCCCGCACCACTCTCTATTCCTTGAGGAACTTCGCGATCGGCGGGGCGAGCAGCTCCGCCATCTCCGGCTCGTTCATGTTGGCCTTGGTGACGAGGGAGACCCCGGTGTCGACCCGCTTCTCGACGGGTTTCCCGCGGAGGTGCTGCACCAGGGTCATCACGCCGAGGTAGCCCATCTTGAGCGGGTCCTGCACCACGAGGGCCTGGACGTCCCCGTTCTTGAGGTCCAGCACCGACTGGGATCCGGAGTCGAATCCGACGAGCTTCACATGACCCCCAGCCCGGCCGATGTCCCGGAGGGCCTTCGTCATGGCTATGGTGGCGGTCTCGTTCGGGCAGAAGATGCCGTTGACCTCGCGTCCGAACCGGTTCAGCAGGTTCTGCGAGGTCTGGTAGGCGGTCTCCCGGGTGGCTCCGGCATGCTGGTCGGAGGAGATGAGCTGGATGCCGGAAGCCTTCCCGATGGCATCAAGAAACCCGGCCTCGCGGGCCTCGGTGCTGGCGCTCCCGACCTGGTAGCGGAGCAGGATCACCTTGCCCTTGCCGTTGAGCTGCTGGGCGAGGAACTCACCGGCCATCTGACCGCCCTTGAAGTTGTCGGTGGCGACGAAGCTGATCTGTCTGTCGGACTTGAGGTCGGAGTCGATCACGACCGTTGGGATCTTGGCCTGCGCCGCGCTGGCCACGGGGGCCACCAGGGCCTGAGAGTCGAGGGGTGCTAGGACGATCCCACTGACAGTGCGGGCGGTGAAGTTCTCGACCACCTGGATCTGCTGGTCGCGGTCGTCCTCGCGGACCGGCCCCTTCCAGAACAGCTTCACTTTGGCACCCTGGGCGGTCAGCTCCTTCTCGGCCTTGACCGCGCCAGCGTGGATCGACTTCCAGAACTCGTGGGTGGTGCCCTTGGGCACCACGGCGATCGTGTAGGATTCGGCGGCCTTCAGAACGAGGGTGGTGCAGAGGACCAGAGAAGCGGTCAGCGCCGCCTTGAGTGGGGAAATCATGGGTAGAGGCTACGGAACCGGATCCCGTCCCGGCAAGGGTGTCGGTATCGGGTGTCGGTATCGGTCATGGAGGCGCGGCCCGCTTCGCCGTGCACCCTGTGCGGTGCCATGTCAGGCTTGAGGCCGATGCAACCGGTGCGCCACCCGCTCCTCTACCAGGTCAACACCCGGGTCTGGCTGCAGGAACTATCCCAAATATCCGGGCGGCCAGCCACGCTGGACGATGTGCCGGACGACGAGCTCGACCGCTGGAGGGATTCGGGGTTCGACTGGGTGTGGCTCCTGGGCATCTGGAGGCTCGGACGCGTCGGTCCGGAGATCTCGCGAAGCCGCCCTGACTGGCGTCATGAGTTCATCGGGACCCTTCCGGATCTCCGCGAGTCCGACATCGGTGGGTCGTGCTTTGCGATCGTGGACTATGGGGTGGCGGACAGATTTGGCAGGGAGGAAGCCCTGACCCGGTTCCGTGCCCGGCTCGCGCGGCGGCACATCCGTCTCATGCTCGACTTCGTTCCCAACCACATCGCGATCGACCACCCCTGGGTCGGTCTTCATCCCGACTGGTTCATCGCGGGAACCGCCGCGGATCTCGAACGGTCCCCGGCCAACTTCATTCGACTCCCCGATGGGCGGATACTCGCCCACGGACGGGATCCCTATTTCCCGGGGTGGTCCGACACCTTGCAGCTGGACTACTCTCAACCCGGGCTCAGGGAGGCCATGGCCTCGGAGCTGGTGTCGATTGCCGGACGCTGCGACGGGGTGCGGTGCGACATGGCGATGCTGCTCCTGCCGGAAGTGTTCGCGAGGACCTGGAGACGGAGCATGCCCGCCTTCTGGCCGGGGGCGATCCGTGGGGTCCGCGAGGCACGGCCGGACTTCGTTTTCATGGCGGAGGTCTATTGGGACCTCGAATGGACCCTCCAGCAGCAGGGGTTCGACGCCTGCTACGACAAACGGCTCTACGATCGCTCGTGTCATGGTGACGCCGCATCGATCCGCGCGCACCTGTCGGCCGGTCTGGACTATCAGGATCGGCTGGCACGCTTCCTCGAGAACCACGACGAACCCCGGGCCGCAACGGTGTTGCCGTTCGAGCGCCATCGTGCCGCGGCGGCGGTCACCTTCCTGAGCCCCGGGCTCCGCTTCCTCCAGCAGGGTCAGGATGTCGGCCGAAGGATCCGCGTGTCCCCCCATCTCATCCGGGCCCCGGAAGAACCGATCGACAAGGCACTCCAATCCTTCTACGCGGACCTCCTGGCCACGCTCCGCCTGCCGGTGGTCCGGGAAGGATCCTGGCAGCTCTTGCATTCCCTTCGGGGGTGGGATGGAAATCCGACATCGGAGGATCTGATCGGCATGGCCTGGACTGGGCCGGACGGAAGCCGGCTCGTGGTGGCTGTGAACTTCTCGGAACACGCTGCACAGGGCTTCCTGGGGTTGCCATGGGAGGACCTAGACGGTCGGTGTTTCCGGTTTTGGGACCGCCTCGGTCCGTGGAGCTATGACCGCGATGGAGGAGACCTCCTTCGACGGGGACTGTACCTCGACGTGCCCGCGTGGCGGGTGCATGTGTTCGAAGTTACCCGGATCGGTTGAGGCTGTCTCGGGTTCCCGGGTGAGGGGTCAATCTGCCCTTGAGGTTCACCAGTACCCGAAGGAACCGTCGGCGCCCCAAATCTGGGAGGCCCGGTATCGGCGCATCTGGCGGATGTGATTCCAGGCGACGGAACCGTCGAGCAATCCCACATTTCCTCCCTTGGCCCCGAGGTCCACGGGCCTCTGGTCGTAGGCGTTGGGATGGGTGTCGAAGTACTGGTCGTCGGCCACACGCGGTCCGCGGGCGCAATGGGGGGCGAGGATGCGCTGGTAGGCGGGGGAATCGACGTTCAGGTCGGCGATCAGAACGAGTCCTGGATCATCGGTGCTCTTCTGCGGGGAGACCCATTGGTTCGTGACGGTGTCGATCAGGGCCCATGGGGTGTTGGGATGGCCGCCGAGGTAGTGGTATCCGATGGCGATGCCGTAGTCCTCGTGGAAGCGCCAGCCCTCCCTCTTCTCCATCCATTTGTGAAGGTTCGGGCAATCAAAGGCCTTCAGCTGGGTGGTATATCGAAGGAGATTCGACTGGTTCTGGGTCGAGAAGATCGGGGTATGCGTGTCCTTCTCGTCACGCTTGTCCGTCCCGCCGCGAGGAAGCTCCTGTTGGTTGTCGCCGGCGTAGATGAGTGCGGCGAGGGAGAACTGTCGCATGTTACTCGTGCACGCCGCCCGCTGGGCCCTCTCCCGGGCGTTGCCCAAGGCCGGGAGCAGCAGTCCGGCGAGGATCGCGATGATGGCGATGACCACGAGCAGCTCGATCAGGGTAAAGGCCCACGGGGCGGGATCGGTTGGGGGTGTGCCCGAGGTTCTGCCCTTGGGCGATCCGTGACCATTCAGCTGGAATGGGAGGAGGCGCATGGACGGTGTTGTGATCGTCTTCGGGGTGAATGCCGCGGTGACTTACTCACTCCGAACCCGCAGGAATTGGGAGGAGCCGGAGACCGCCAGGGGCACCTCCGTTCGGAGACGGGTGCCGTCGACCCGGAAGGTGGCCGGCACGGACGACCAAGCGGGCACCGGTTCCAGCGTCGGGGTCGTCTCGACCCGCAGTTGGGTGGCGACGGCCTCCGTCAATGGGGTTCCATCGAGAGAGGAGACCTCCAGCGCCACCGAGGAAACCGGCGACGCGGGGACCCCGATCGCGAGCCCGATCGGAGGCACCACCGGCCGGGCCGCCTCGACCTCCAGGGCCACGATCTGGTTCACGCTCCGGGCATACAGGCGTCCGTTGGCATAGGCCGGATGGTTCCAGGTCTTCCCGGTCAGCGCCTGGAACTGCCCGAGTTCCTCGTATCGGTCTGGATTGGGGGCCACGAGCACGAGCCGTCCCTGCTCGGTGAGCACGACCACCGTGCCGCCCACCTTGATCACCGATGCGAACCCGGGGTTCTGCCCGCCCACGGTCCGGGTGGTCCATCGGTTGAGCCGTGACTCGAGGCTCAGGCAGGCGAGGGTCCGTCCTGGAGCGCCGCTCTCGACGATCCCGTAGATGAATCCCTCGTGGGCGACCGGGGTTGACCAGTGGTTCTGGTGGGCGTTGTTGCGCTTGAAGTCGGTGGCGGTGACCGAGAAGTCGGTCGCACTGCGGCCCACCTTGGCGGTCCAGGCACCCAGTGCATACGCGCAGGAGGCGTAGACATATCCTCCAGTTGCGATCGGAGTTGCCGCGGTCGAGGTGCCAGAGGGCGTGAAGGCGTAGCGCCATAGGACGTTCCCGGAGTCCGGAACCACGCCTACCAGTCCTCGGGAGGTCAGGAACAGGACCTGCTCGATGCCGTCGAGGGTCGCCCAGGTCGGCGTCGCATGGGTCATCCGATCGGTCTCCCGATTCCAGACTGTCACCCCGTCGCTCGCACGGATCGCGGTGAGGCTTCCGGAGCCGACGTTGGAATTGAGGTAGATCCGATCCCCGGCCAGCAGCGGTGAGGCGGCATTCTGCCAGGAGATCACCCGGGTACCTGGAAATTCCTCGGGGAAATCGCGCCGCCAGAGGACCCGCCCCGTGCCTGCATCGAGGCAATGGAGTGCCAGGTAGGAGGTCAGGACATACACCCGGTTGCCGTGGACCGTGGGAGTGGAGCGGGGTCCGTCGAGGCTGCCGGTTCCGGCGTCCGGATAGTCCGCGATGCCGAGGTTGGCGGCCCAGACCTCGGTGCCGGTGTCGGCATCCAGGGCGATGCAGACCTCGCGATTCTCGCTCCCGATGCGGCGGTTGCCCTGGGTGAAGGCCCGGTTGCCCTGGACGGTGATCGACGACCACGCAGGGTCGATGGCCCGCTTCCACATCACACGCGGTGGACGGGCGTTCCAGTCGGTCCGCATCACCTCCGGGTTCGAGCCGTCATGGTTGGGTCCGCGATATTGTGTCCAGTCCGCCGCCAGGGTGTCTTGTCCCTTGCTCCAGACGATCGCGCACAGCATCAAAGGCCGAAGATTCCATGGAATTTGCTGTTTGATGGGTGTCATACAGATGAAAGAACATCCTGAATCGGTGGGGCGTCAAGCGGGGTTCTTGGGATGTCCTGTCGAAGGCCGTGGAGCCTGTTTGAACGGGGCAGGGCACCTTCGCGTTTGCGGGTTCACGGGTCGGTGGAAGGATGGGAGGTCTCCAAGCGGGAGACTGGGATTCGTTGGCCTGCAGAAACGCTTGAGCCGAGCTGATGGACCGGATCGTTTCCGGCATTTGGCTTGCGTCAGCTGAGGCTGGGATTTCAACTCCCACGTCTTGCGCGGACATCGGCTGCCACGGGTGGTTGTCGATGGTCGACCCACGAGATCATTTCCTAGAAGACTCATGAACAACGGTTCTGCCAGCGGCCAGAAACAGTTCCCCTATCCGGGGATTCCCACGACCTCCGACGGCGCCGGTGCGGTGACGTGGGTGGAGACCCACGTCACCCAGGCGGCCTGCGCCTATCCGATCACGTCCTCCACCACCATGGGCACTGGCTACCAGACCGAGGTGGCCAACGGTAAGAAGAACCTGTGGGGCGACACGCTGGTGTTCGTGCAGCCCGAGTCCGAGCACAGCGCGGCCTCGACCTGCGAGGGCTTCGCCCTCGCCGGCGGACGTGTCACGAACTTCACCTCCGGACAGGGTCTTGTCCTCATGAAGGAGGTTCTCTACACGATCTCCGGCAAGCGTCTCCCGGTGGTGTTCCACATCGGCGCGCGGGCGATGACCAGTCATTCGCTCAACGTCCATTGCGGCCATGACGACGTCATGGCAGTGGCCGACACCGGATGGGGCATCCTGTTCGGTCGGAACGCCCAGGAGGCGGGCGACCTGGCGCTGATCTGCCGCCGCATCGCCGAGGAGACCGACACCCCGTTCCTCAACGTGCAGGACGGGTTCCTGACGACGCACACGATCGAGAACGTCCGGCTGCCCGAGACGGAGCTCATGGCACAGTTCGTCCGGGATCCGAACGACCGCATCCGCTGCATGTTCGACCCGCGCAATCCGCTGATGTCGGGTGTGGTCCAGAACCAGGATTCCTACATGAAGGGCAAGATCGCCCAGCGTGACTTCTACGACACGATCCCGGGCGTCGTGGCCTCCGTGTTCGAGGAGTTCCACAGCCTCACCGGTCGCCGCTATCGCGTGGTCGACGGCTATCGGATGGACGATGCCGAGTACGCTATTGTGGGCATGGGCGGCATGATGGAGACGGCCCAGGCAGCGGTGGACTACATCCGGGATGAGATGGGACTTAAGGTCGGTGTGGTGAATGTGACTTGCTTTGCCCCGTTCCCGGCCACCGAGCTGGTGGACATTCTCAAGGGGGTGAAGGCCTTCACGGTGGTCGAGCGCATGGACAACCCGCTCGCCCAGTCCAACCCCTTGGTGCAGGCGATCAAGGCCGCCTTCGCCGACGCCCTCATCGGCAATTCCTTCGGCTCCAAGGGTGAGTTCAAGTACGCGAAGATCAGCCGGATCCCCCGGATCCTTGCCAGCTCGGCAGGCCTCGGATCCCGCGATGTCCGCCCCGGACATTTCATCGCGCTCACCAAGAACATGCTCGAGTCCACCCCGCGGGAGTACACCGCGGTCGGGGTCAAGCATGCCCTCGCGATCAACGAATCGATCGACCCGGATGTCCGTCCCGACAGCGCGTTCTCGATGCGCGGACACTCGGTCGGTGGCTTCGGTTCGGTCACGACCAACAAGCTCATCGCCTCGTTCGTCGGGGAGCTGTTCAACCTGCACGTGCAGGCCTATCCGAAGTACGGTTCCGAGAAGAAGGGGCTCCCGACCACCTACTATCTCACGGTGGCCAAGGAGCATCTCCGGACCCATTGCGAGCTGAACCACGTCGAGTTCATCCCGCTCAACGACGTCAACGCCTTCAACCTTGGCAACCCCCTCGAGGGCATCGCGCACGACGGTTCGATCTTCATCCAGAGCGCCGAGACCGATCCCCAGAAGGTCTGGGAGGCGATCCCGGAGTTCGGCCGCAAGATCATCCGCACCAAGCGGGTTCGCGTGTATTACCTCGACACCGTCAAGATCGCCCGCGAGGTGGCCACCGATCCCGACCTGCAGCAGCGCATGCAGGGCGTCGCGCTCGTGGGCATCTTCATCAAGGTGACCCCGTTCGCCGGCGAGTCGGGCATGGGACAGGACCAGGTGCTCGGCGCTGTCGAGAAGTACATCCGCAAGTACTTCGGCAAGCGCGGCGAGCACGTCGTTCAGGAGAACCTGCAGTGCGTCCGTCGGGGCCTCCTCGACGTGATGGAGGTGCCCAAGTCCATCATCGAGTCCCAGGGCGCCGTCGCGACCCAGGCTGCCGTCGCCAAGTAATTTCCAACCCTGATTTACGCCATGTCCACCGAAACGATCGCCAAGCCCGCCCCGTCCCGGGTCAACACCCGGCCCATCACCGACGACGTCCTGAACGCCGCCGACTTCAACGACCGCATCGTCGGCGCCTACAACGACGGCTCCGCCGAACTAGGGCTCCCCGCCGACCTCTCGGTCGCCCGGTCCCTGATCACCGCCGGCTCCGGAGCTCTCCGCGACTTCTCCTACATCGCCCCGGAGATCCCGCTGCTCAACTCCGACAACTGCGTGGCCTGCATGGCCTGCGTCACGGAGTGTCCCGACACCGCGATCCTCGGGAAGGTCGTGACCAAGTCGAAGCTCGACGCCGAGCTCGCCGCGATCACCGATGAGACCGAGCGGGAGCTCTACCGGAAGCAGTTCGGGAAGACGACCAAGTTCTGGAACGTCTACGAGAAGAAGGGTCAGGAGCCCGGCTATTTCGGCATCTTCATCGATCCGACCAAGTGCAAGGGTTGCGCCGAGTGTGTCGAGGCCTGTGGTGACCACGGGGCGCTGGCGATGCTCAAGAAGGAGACCGGGACGCTTCCGAAGTTCCAGAAGACCTTCAACTTCTACCGGAAGATGCCGGAGACCCCGAAGCAGTACATCAATGACAAGCTGCTGACGGACATGATGCTGACCGACCGCTCGCTCCTCTATGTGGGCGGAGCCGGTTCCTGCATGGGCTGCGGCGAGGCCACGGCCATCCGCATGATGCTGGCCGCGACCGGGTTCGTGTATGGCAAGGAGAACATCGGCATCGTCAACTCCACCGGCTGTTCCACGGTCTACGCCTCCACCTATCCCTACAATCCGTACCTCGTGCCGTGGTCGAACTCCCTGTTCGAGAACGGCCCGACCTACGCCATGGGCGTCCGGGCCCGCTGGGACCAGATGGGCTGGAAGGACAAGAAGCTGTGGGCGTTCGGTGGCGACGGCGCCATGCTGGACATCGGCTTCCAAGCCCTCAGCCGCCTGTTGATGTCGGGCATGAACATCAAGGTGCTGATCCTTGACACCCAGGTCTACTCCAACACCGGTGGCCAGTCGTCGACCGGCACCTTCATGGGCCAGAACACCAAGTTCTCGGTCCATGGCAAGGCCATCTCGGGCAAGACCGAGCGCCGCAAGGAGATTGCCCAGATCGCGATGATGCACCCCGAGGTGTTCGTGGCCCAGACCAGCTGCGCCATGACCAACCACTTCTATAAGTCCATCATGGCGGCCAACGAATTCGACGGCCCGGCGATCGTCAGTGTCTACACCACCTGTCAGCCGGAACACGGCGTGGGTGACAACATGGCGATGAACCAGTCGAAGCTGGCGGTCGATACCCGGACGTTCCCGGTCCTGATCTACGATCCCCGCAAGGGTTCGAAGATCAGTGAGCGCCTGAGCCTCCAGGGCAATCCGGCCAACACCGAGGACTTCTACGTGGAGCCGAAGACGAACGAGATCTACGACTTCATCATGTTCGCCCGCTCGGAGGGCCGCTTCGCGAAGCACTTCGACGCCCAGGGCAATCCCAGCGAGTCCCTCCTTGCCAGCCGTCAGGAACGCCTCGACAACTGGCGCACCCTCCAGGAACTGGCCGGACTGCGCTGATCGACACCCGATCCCATCAACCGCGGGATTGCACGAGCACCCGGAACGCCTGACCCAGGTGTTCCGGGTGCGTCAGTGTTTGGAACTGGCGGACGCGGGAGGCATCCCATTCCGGGAACCACTCCCCGGATTTTACCGAGGCTGCGAGGATCCCGCTGAGCCACTGCCGTTGGGAAGTGAGCGTTTGCGTGGACAGTCCCGCCTGCTCGCCCGCCAACCGGATGTCGTCCCAGTGGATGTGCGCCGTGATGTCCTGCAGACCAGGCTGGTCGAGCGGATCGCCACCAGGACGATGCCGGCGGTAGGTCCGCAGGGTTCCAGCCGACCGGTGAGGCATCAGGAATTCCAGGTCGGATAGCCCGTAGTCGAGGGTTACCATCCACCCCCGCTGGACGCATCCTGCGGCCTCGCGCCACCAGTCTGCGGCAGCCGGGGCGAGTTCGACCCGGAAACCCTCCGGGAGCAGGTCGAGGAGTTCACCCGGAAGCCCAGCGAGCCGTTGCAGTCCAGTGCTGATCGTTGGGCACGGTTGGGGCAGCGGCACCCAAACGAAGCGGCCGTTCTCCCAACCCGCCCCCAGTTCCCTCCATCGCCTCAGTCCCCGATCCCAGGCCGTACAGTGGACGGGGAACGCATCGAGCAGTTCGTTGGCGTAGAGCACGCCATGGAGACAGGGATGGGCCTGGTGGAGGTCCTGTAGGGTGCTAAACCAGGACACCTTGCCCGTCAGATCCCGCAGCGTTGCACGCTGCCATCTCTGTCGTCGGGATGAAGGTTCCACGAGGCAGAGGTGGACACGGTCCGCAAGGTTCGGGTGATGGCTCCGGAGATGCCGTAGGAGGTCGAGCGACAGCTGGCCGGTGTGGGCTCCCGCCTCGATCAGATGGAGAGGCCCCTCGGGAAGTGCCTCCAGCCAGGTGGCGACCTGGAACCCGATCAGTTCACCGAGGAGTGGGCCGACGCTGACGCTGGTATAGAAGTCGCCCGCCCGCCCGACGATCGGCTCCTCGCGTTCGTAGTACCCGAGGTCTGGCGCGTACAGGGCAAGCTCCATGAACCGGGTGAAGGGAAGGGTGCCCCCGGCCGACGCGATCTCGGCCCGGATCAAGGACTCCAGCTGAAGGACGCTTTCCTGCACGTGAGGCCCACTCTCCACGCTTCACTCGTCTCCCTCAACCCCTCCGCCCCGGATCCGCTCGATTCCCAGTCCAGGCTCTGGTGTGGTGTCCCCGTGCAACGGCTTGACCAGGTACTTGTGGATCGCGGGTTGTGCGAAAGCCGCGCCAAGGCCCAACGCCTGATCATGGCGGGCCAAGTCCGCGTCAATGGCCACCCCGCCCGCAAGGCCAGCGATCCAGTCCGCGATGGCGACCCGGTCGAGGTGCTGTTGGCAGATCGCTACGTCTCCAGGGGCGGTCACAAGCTGGAGCATGCCTTGGTCCAGTTCGCGATTCCCGTCAAAGGCGTCACGGCATTGGACCTCGGTGCGAGCACCGGCGGGTTCACCGACTGCCTCTTGCAGCACGGCGCAGCCCGAGTCGTGGCGGTAGACGTCGGACATGGCCAGTTGGCGTGGAAGCTTCGGCAGGACCCCCGGGTCGTAGTGATGGAGCGCACCAATGCCAGACACCTGGACGCGGAGTCGTTCGCAGCGGGACTCGTGCCTTTCGATCTCATCGTGGCCGATTGCTCGTTCATCTCATTGCGGCACATCCTGCCACCCGCTGCGGCACTGTTGCGGGGGGGTGGACATCTGTTGCCGCTCGTCAAACCCCAGTTCGAGGCGGGCAAGGCGGAGGTGGACCGGGGCGAGGGGGTGATCACGGATCCGGCGATCCATGCTCGGGTGCTGGAGGAGCTGGAAGCATTTGTGCGGACTGGCGAAGTTGGTCTAGCGTGGCGGGGAGTTATCCCGTCCCCCCTGCTGGGCCCCGCCGGCAACCGGGAGTTCCTTGGGCTGCTCGAACGCCTTCCGTGAAGCGCCTCGCCAAACAGATCCGCCAGGTCGGTCTCGTCGCCAATGCCGAGAAGCCCGGCGCTGTCGAGCTCGCCCAGCGCCTGGCAAAGGCCGTTGAGCACTCCGGCCGCCGTATCCTCGTGGATGCCGCCACCGGCCAGCTGATGCGCAAATCCCTGCCGACGCTGCCGTCCATCGACGACCTGGCCCGTCGCACCGACCTGATCCTGGTCCTCGGAGGCGACGGCACGATCCTGCGCGCGGCCCGGGAGGTTGCCGGATTGGGTACGCCGCTCCTGGGCGTGAACGCCGGGAACCTCGGCTTCCTGACGGCGATCTCCCCCCGCGACGCCGTTCGGGCCTTGAAACGTCTCTGGAACGGGGAGTTCGACATCGAGGAACGGTCCCTCCTCGAAGGCGTGGTCGCGCCTGCCGGAACGACCCGCCCCATCCTCGCCCTGAACGACTTTGTCGTCGCCCGTGGATTGACCTCACGTCTCATCGAACTCGAGGTGCTGGTGCACGGGGAGCTGCTCACACGATATCGCTGCGATGGTCTGATCGTGAGCTCGCCGACCGGATCTACCGCCTATTCACTCGCCGCCGGCGGGGCGATCGTGAGTCCGGACGCCGAGGTGCTGATGCTGACCCCGATCTGCCCCCATACGCTCAGCATCCGGCCGGTCGTCGTGTCGCTCGACGCCGAGGTCGACGTCCGTCTCGTCAGCACCCGTCAGGTGGCGACCCTTGCCGCCGATGGCCAGCAGCACGTCGATCTCGGGGCGGGGGACCGGGTCCGGATCGCCCGGAGCCGTCGGACCGTCCGGCTGGTCCGGCTGAACGGACACAACTTCTTCAGCACGCTCCGGCAGAAGTTCGGCTGGAGCGGATCGAATGACTGAGCCGAGGGCGGGGGTGCAAGGGTTCGGGCCGGGAAGCGTTCCGCCGGACAGGAGAGTGGGTCGGGCAGTGGGTGAAGGCTTGTCTTGGCCGGGAGGATTCGGCCTTCTAGGGACGTCATGGTGCGATTGAAGGAAATCGCGGAGGCTGCTGGCGTCTCGATGATGACCGTCAGCAAGGCCCTCCGGGACAAGCCGGATGTCTCGGCGGCGACGCGTGAGCGGATCCGTTCGCTGGCCCAGCAAATGGGCTATGTGCCGAACATCAGTGCCCAACATTTGCGGAGCGGTTCCTCGAGGCTTCTTGGCCTCGTCCTTTCCGCGGCCACCAATCCCATCAATCCCCGCCTTCTGATGTCTCTCGAGGACCAGGCCCATGAGCTGGGATTCGAGCTGGTGATCGGACAGACCATGAATCGGGCCGAGCGGGAGGAGGCCGTCCTGAAACGGTTCATTCGGCGGCAGGTGGATGGCATCTTCATCTCGCCGGTCTACCGCATGGACCAGCGCGCTCCGATCTACGAGGAGCTGCAGCGTCGCGGGATCCCCGTCGTCATCCTCGGGAACCGAGCCCTGTTCTGCGACCAGTTCCCGTCCGTGGAGACCGACGGGCTCACGGCCTCCGCGGATGTGACGCGGCACCTGATCCAGCTGGGACACCGCCGCATCGCCTTCTTCGCCGGACCCCTGGTCTCGCCGACGGCCCAGGAACGCATGGAGGGATATCGTCGGACCCTGCGCGAACAGGGCATCCCGATCGATGACGGATTGATCTTCAGCGCGGGCTCCACGATCGAGGAGGGGGCCGCCGCGGCGGTTCAGTTTCTGTCGGAGAGGACCGATGCGACGGCCATCCAATGCAGCCATGACCTCGTCGCGATCGGTGCCGCAGACGTCCTGCTCAACCAGGGGTTGCGGATCCCGCAGGACTTCAGCATCACCGGTTTCGGAAACGTCCTCGCCGCCGAGTACTTCCGGGTCCCGCTGACCACAATCCGCCAGCCCAAGGCCCGCCTCGGTGCCGTGGCGATGGAGGCGATGACCCGGCTGCTGCGCGGTGAGTCCGTCACCCCCCAGAAGCTGCCCGCGCCCCTGGAGGTCCGGGCGAGTTCCGGTCCGCCCCGGACCCATTCCCTGGGTTGAACCCGTGTGGGGCATCCCCCGAGGGGCCACCAGTCCCGCATGAAGCGCATCCGCATCGTCCGACACCGCCGGGGCGAGACGCCGCATGCTGTGATCGACTCCGTGGCGGGCGAGGAACCTCTCGAGATCCGGGTGGATACCCGGCCGATCGCGGTGGTCATGCGGACACCAGGACAGGATGCAGAACTGGCCCTGGGATTCCTCGTCAGCGAGGGGCTGATCCGTCGGACCTCGGAGGTGTGCGAGGTCCGACCCAATCCCCGGAATACGTCCGGCAACAGCATCGACGTCCTGCTGTCCCCGGAGGTCACCGTCGATTTCGTGCGTCTGACCCGACACGTGTTCGCCTCCTCCAGCTGTGGCCTCTGTGGTGCGACCAGCATCCAGTCGGTCCGACGCCAGTTTCCGCCGTTGGAACCGGCCCCTGTGGTTTCGGCGGAGACGCTGCTCTCCCTGCAGGATCGGCTCCGCGAATCCCAGACCGAGTTCTCGCGGACCGGAGGACTCCATGCGGCGGGACTGTTCGACGCGGCGGGACGGTTGCTGGCGGTCCGGGAGGACGTCGGACGTCACAACGCCGTCGACAAGCTCTTGGGCTGGGGATTCCAGGAGGGATGCCTGCCGCTTCGTGATGTCGGGCTGATCGTCAGCGGACGGGTCTCGTTCGAAATCGTCCAGAAGGCCCTCGCCGGTGGCATCGCCCTCGTGGCCGCGGTCTCCGCTCCGTCCAGCCTCGCCGTGGAGTTCGCGCGGAAGAATCGGCAGACCCTCGTCGGCTTCCTCAGGGAGGGACGATTCAACGTGTACTCGGGAACGATGGGGTCGACCCGCTGAGCCACTGCGCAACGGGATCGGCAAGGAGGTCGAGACGGAACGGGGCCATCTCATGGGAGGTCTCCGGGATGAACATCGCGCTGCTCCCCGGCGATGCGGATTGCAGGGCCTCGATGGAGGTGCGGGGCGCCACCGGATCGGAGGTGGCACCGACGAGGAGCGCCGGTCTGGGACGGTCCCGGACCCAGGCGATGGGATCGAGGCCTCCCTGGGGTTGGTCCAGAAGCCCGGGCATGGCCTCGGCGGCCCTCCGGGTTAGGCTGGGCGGCACCCAGGGGGCATAGGATTCCCGGAGTCCCTCGACCGCAGTCCCGAGCCGGTCATACGGCGTGATGGCGACCACCGACCGCAACCGCGGGTCGAGTCCCGACCACCTCAGGGCCAGGGCGGCCCCATAGGAGACGCCCAGCACATGGATTGGAGCCATGATCTGCCGCCGACTTTCCAGTTCGTCGAGGAGTCCCATCAGGTCCCGGGACTCGAGGATCCCGAAGGTGATGCGATCCCCTCCCGAGACACCGTGGCCCCGGAGATCGACTGGCACGCACAGCCAGCCCTTCTCCGCGAGATGGAGGGCCCAGGGGATCAGGGTCTCGTGGTCGAGTCCGTATCCATGCAGCAGCACCACGGTTCCCCGGCAGGGCAGGGGCTGCTCGCTGGGATGTCCCGGGAACCGGTAGATGGGACGGGACTGGCCACGGACGATCAGGTTGGAGACCCCCATGCCCGCACCGTAGTCACCGGGAGGGATGAGCCGGTAGGCGAGGTCCACCGGTGGTTCTCCCACGGTCGCGTGTTGGACCGGAATGGAGCCGGTGACGCGGTCCGGAAAGCTGAAGTACACCCGGGGTTCCGGGTGGATCAGGGTGGGGAACCGTCGGGGGGCCTTCAGGAACTGGTGGGCCACGATCTGCCCCGGGGTGCAGCCGGTGACGAGCAGGGCGAGTAAGGCTGCGAGAAAGGGGAGGGCCTGGACGTTGAACGTCGAGCGTTGGGAGGCGGGGGGGCCGAGTCCACCCGGCCTGATGCCCCCACACGACCCCTCCTGCCGGATGGGGGCGATCATGATGAGTCGTTGGTCCACGAAACCTCGAGTCTTCCTGAAACGAACTCCCCGCTCAACCGTCGCTCTCCTGATCTTCCTGATCCTGGGTTGATACTCTGGTGTTCGGTCGCCATCACATTCATGATTCCCACACTCCCATGAAGTCCCTCCCGACCCACCGCAGTGACCGCCGACCCGCCTTCACCCTCATCGAGCTGCTGGTGGTCATCGCCATCATCGCCATCCTGGCTGGCATGCTCCTGCCCGCCCTGGCCAAGGCGAAGGCCAATGCCCAGCGGGCCCTCTGCACCAGCAACGAGAAGCAGTGGGGCATCGCCATCAGCATGTATGCCGCGGATTTCCGAGACTACTTCCCGGACAACCGCGATGGCGTCCACCTGAGCTGGATGGGCACGAACATGGCGATCTTTTGGGAGAAGTACCTCATCCCCTCCGGCAAGCCGACGCGGAAGGGTGAGAAGAAGTCTGCCAACCATGTGATCTTCTGTCCGACCGACGAATGGCATCGCCAGGCCGACACCTGGCGGTTCGGGAACCCGAGTTCGGAGAAGAAACCGATCCTCACCGGCTATTTTTACCTGCCCGGACATCCGAAGGGCACCGGCGACTGGCCCTACGACTCGGAGAAGATCGGTGAGTGGAACTGGCGGACCAAGCTGGGTGGTGAGTTCCGTGGCGCGCCGATCCTGATCGATCGGCTCCAGGGACTGGGGCCTCGGACCACCAACGTGTACGACACCCGCCTGCGCTGGAGCACGGTCGACGAGGGCAAGAGCTGGAAGACGGCCAATCATCCGGCCGGCAAGGGCGCGCCCTCGGGAGGCAACTTCCTCTTCGAGGACGGCCACGTGGAGTGGCTCAACGGGAAACGGGTCTCCCTCGGGTCCAGCGCCGGGGAGTGGCAGTGCTTCTACAAGATCCCCATCAACTGAACGGAGCGACGATCCTGGAGTGCACGGGCCTCAGACGCCCATCACGCGTCGCACATACTCCCGGCTCAGGCGGTGGTTCTCCACCGCGCTGCGCGTGACCCGGGTGCCCGATTCCAGGGCCAGCTCCACGGTGTAGAAGGCCGGGATCTGGCGCGACTGCGCGAATCGTGCGATCGCCGGGTAGTCGAGGTCGCCGGAATCGAGATCCTCCCACCAGACCTGGTCCCGGCTCTGGCGCAGGTGCCACGACACGATCCGATCGCCATACCGGGCGAGGCACGATGCGGGTGCGATGCCCCCGCGGTAGACCCAGTGGACGTCGTAGCAGAAGCCGACCGCCTCCCTTGGGCAGTGTTGGAAGTTCCAGTGGAACTCCTTGGCGCCGTCCGCGAGTTCCGGGGTGTGGTGGTGGAGGCCCAGCTTGAGGCCGAATTGAGCGAGCTCCTCGCCCAGTTCGGTCAGGGCGTCGGACTGGATCGCGAGCTCCTTCTCGGTCTTGAGGCGGCCGATGGGGTCGGGATTGACGTTGATGATCCCAAAGCCGGCCTTGGCCGCCTCCTTGGCCCCACGCGCGATGCGTTCCGCCGTCTCCGTGGCCTTGCCCAGCACGTGCATCGGACCACCGGTGTACAGGCTCACCGCCTTGAGACCATGCTTGCGCAGGCGATCCGCAAACTTGCCGTTGTTCGCCGGGGTCGAGACGTCGAGGTTTCCCTCCGCGTAGTCGTACCCGCAGTCCTTCAGTGCCTTGAAGACCTCCCCCAGATGCGCGTTCAGATCCTTCCGGTCCCGTTGATAGTATTGTCCCCAGCCGTAGAGCTGGGAGCCGACGAGTGGCGGGACCGGCTTGGGCACTGGCTTGGCGGTATCGGCGGCGAGGGACGACAGGGAGGCCATTGGACCTGCTGCGGCAAGGGCGGAGGTGGCCTGGAGGAACGATCGGCGGTTCATGGTTGGAACGGGATGAGAGATCGATGGTTCAGCGACGGAAGGACGCCGCGAAATCCTCGGCGGCCACGGCACGGGTCTGTTTGGTGAACCGTGACTCGGCGATCAGACGCTGGAGTTCGCGTTCCCAGGCGACACCGGACAGGGGCAGATCGAGGGTCTCGCCGCGCAGCGAGGAGTGGACGATCGCGTTCGCCAGTTCCACCGAGCCCAGCCCGTCGCGTCCCGGTGCGATCAGCGGTGTGCCGTCGAGGATGGCCGCGACGAAATTCTCCAAAAGGGTTGCGTGGGGATGGGGGGCGTCGGTGAAAGGGATCTCGAGGGTCGACACCTCCGGCTTGCTGAATCCCACCGTGGCGGTCCGGCTCCACTCCAGGGCATCCGAGGCGTTCTGGTTGAAGGTGAGACGGTTGTTTTCCAGAACCAGCCGGCCCCGTGATCCGGCGACCTCGAGCCGGTTCGTGCCCGGAGCCTCGCCCGTGCTGCTCAGAAAGGTGCCGGTGGCGCCGTCCGGGTACTCGAACCAGGCCGTGACCTGGTCCTCGACCTCGATCTGGTGCCACTGTCCAAAATGGCAGAATCCCCGGACCTTCGAGGGGCGACCGAACAGCCAGGACAGCACGTCGAGGTTGTGTAGGCACTGGTTCAACAGCACGCCGCCGCCCTCACCCTTCCAGGTCGCCCGCCACCCGCCGCTGGCGTAGTAGGTCTCGGTTCGGAACCAGTCGGTATTGATCCAGGTCACGCGCTGGATCCGTCCCAGCTGTCCCTCCTCCAGGAGGGATCGGATCCGGGCGTACCGGGGTTCGACCCGGAGCTGGAACATCCCGGCAAACACGCGGTCGGGATGTCGGTCGGCGCACTCCAGGAGCCGTTCCGCATCGGCTTTGTGGGCCGCGATCGGCTTCTCCACCATCACGTGCAAGCCCGCCTCGAGGGCGGCGATGCCCAGCGGGGCGTGGTCATAGTGGGGCGTCGCGATGAGGACGGCATCGACAGCCCCCGACATGATCAGCGCCCGCGGATCCGTGAAGGTCTGGAGTCCCTTGGTCGAGTAGGGTTCGAGCTTGGCTGCGGTCGGGTTGCAGACCGCGACCAGCTCGCATCGGGGCACACGTCCCTCGAGAAGGTAGCCGGCGTGATGGCGTCCGATGTTACCGAGTCCGATCAGGCCGAGGCGGAGAGGGGGCATGGTGTCTTTGGGGTCGGGAGACCTGGCGAGAGTCCGGAAACCGCCGACGCTTGGGAATCTGGAAATCGGCCCGAGGCGGTCCTGCCCCGCGATCCTCGGGTCCATTCAGGGACGGGCGGGATTCCGGGATCCGCTCTCCCGGTTCTTCCAGCGCCAGATCTCAGGCAGGAGCATCAGGGAGGGGATGGCGATGAGGGCGGCGCTCCCGAGCCCGAGGACGGGCATGCTGAAGCGCTGGCAAAGGTGGAAGGCCGCCATCGGTGCGAAGATGCCGCGGATCCCGGTGAAGAAGGTGTGGACGCTCATGTAGTCCGCCACCCGCCCCGGCGGGGCGACCTTGGTCACCCATAGCCCCCAGGCCACGTCGCCGCCCGCGTTGGAGATCCCGTAGACGATGGCTCCCAGGAACAGTCCGGTCGTGGAGTCGCTGGTGAAGAAGGTGAGGATGCCGAGGGCGAATCCCATGTTCAGCGAGGCCCGGAGGGCGAAGAAGTTGACGCGGTCGAAGAGCCAGCCCCAGACGGGGTTCATCACCAGACGCGCGAGGTTGGGGATGACGCCGGTCAGCCACGCGATCTCGGAGGCCGAGGCTGCCATGCCGTACCGGGGGTTCCCAAGGTATTCCACCCGCAGCGGCAGCATCATCAGGTTCGCGAAGCCCATGAACATCCAGACGATGAGGGTCTGTCGGAACACCCGGTCCTCCCTCACGAAGTGCAGCGCATGCAGGGGATGATCCCCGCCGGAGTCCCGCAGGGGCTGGGATGGAATCCTGCGGACCAGTGCCGACGCCGCGAGAAACGACACCCCGAAGACCACGAGCAGCCATCGGAAGGCTCCCGGGTGGAGGTCGAGGAACCGTCCACCCAGCCACGCGAACGCCATCGAGCCGAGGATGCGCAGCATGAAGCTGTGGGCGAAGAGCTTGCCCCGACGGTCGGCCGGGTAGTTGTCGTGGTAGACATGCGTCATCAACGGCACCACGGCGGAGCTGGTGGCCATGGCGAGGACACTCGCCGGGACGAACAGCCAGAGTGTGGGGAACAGCGCGGGCAGGAAGCAGGCGGCCCCGCCGACGGCCAGGACCCGGGAGGCTCCCAGCGTGGCGGGCAGTCGGGAGCGTTCCACCCACGAGACCACGACCGGAGACAGCAGGAGGCCGAGGTTGCCACCCGCGGCGACGGCGGCCTTCGCCCAGGCCCCGGCCTGGAGATAGCGGACGGCGATCAGCAGGAGGAAGGTCGTGGCGGCCGACTCCAGAAACCCCGCGAAGACCATCCGGGCGCAGTCGAGTCGGAAGGTCCTGGAGGCTGTTTCGGTGTTCGGCACCGCCGCGATTGGAGGGCAGGGGGGAGGGATCTCCAAGAACCTTCCTCTTCACGATCA
The DNA here is from genome assembly GCA_016871805.1 of Verrucomicrobiota bacterium. GTDB lineage: Bacteria > Verrucomicrobiota > Verrucomicrobiia > Limisphaerales > UBA9464 > UBA9464. The sequence goes on along the minus strand of VHCG01000054.1, from coordinate 2,918 downwards.
CTGACTCCAATAAAATGGCCCCTCATCCCAGAGAGAATCGGGAACTGGCAATTCGATTGGCGTTCCCACCTTAGATCGTTTGCCGTGATCTCCGAATGAATTTGGCTGATCTGTAGGGAGTCGCTTCAAAATAGGGCGGTAAACGACCCGCCCGTGCAGTTGCACCTCTCCAGTGACCGGCGACCAGATCACCACTAAATCACGATTGACAACACGTGATCCTAGGTCGGATCTATCAACAAACCCGTCATGGAGTTCTTTAAAGGCCTGCATTCCATCCCTCGCATCGTCTGGCTTTTGCTCTTAATCGGTCTCGAGCCCTTATCATCCACCGTCGTATCGGCCCAGGCCACGTTTCGAGCTTATTCCCACTCCGTAGATCTCATGCCAGCTGAAGCCTCATCGGGGGCCAAGGTCTTCTTTTCAACGGCCAATGGAAACTCGATGCCGTTTTTTGATGTGAGCGGAAATAGTATCGTTACGGGTGGGGAGCTTAGGCCAAGGCCTGGTAGTGCTGTTTATGATTCTGGTTACGGCATATACCAGTTCGGCGATTTCATCGAATACGGCACTGTCGCCTTCAACGTTCCTGCGGAAGATTCCGATGCTAATGCAGTTCCTGATTTTGCCCAGTTAGACAAATCAGTGAACGTGACTTTCAACGGGGCTGTAAACGCAATTGCGCCCGATCCCTACAGTGCATCGGTGACCGTGACCGTATCGAGGGAGGCGGGGAGTGCGGTTGGACGGTACAGTGCCGTTTCAGTCTTTGGAAACAGGACCACATTCTACAGTGGCCAATGCGGAGTCAGTTCTGCGGGGGGATTCGTCGTCTACGACCGGAAAGCGGGCTCCGTCTCGTTCGATGGAACCATTACCGGCCGCACAGGAGGTATGGTGCAATGCTCCGCAGCCGGGACCTACACTGTTCAGAACGGGGGCATCGCCCTGGGGCCCCTCCGCATCAAGACCTCCGAAGGAGACTATTCGGCCTTCGCTGCAACTCTGTATCGGGTACCGGGAACCTCGCGGTTTCGTGGGGTGTTAAATCTTGTCGACGGGAAGCTTTGGACGTCCTGGCCAGATTACACGAAGTGGACGCTCGAGATTGGAGACGACTCGGATATCAATCGCAATGCAGTGCCCGATATTGTCGACGCTCCAATCGAGGCTCCGAGGATCACCATCCAACCCAAGGCTCTGACTGTCATCGCGGGCCAGACTGCAATTCTATCTGTGACAGCCAGCGGGTCGTCACCCCTGACATACCAATGGCAGCGGAATGGAGTGGATGTCATTGGAGGGACCGGTGCGACGCTCCAAGTCGTCAATGCGCAGTCGATCCATGCGGGTGATTATCAGGTCATTGTAAAAAATCCTGTTGGAAGCATTGCCAGCACCTCGGTCAGGTTAACCGTCAACCCTCTGGTCATCGCTCCGTCACTGAGCGTTCAACCTCAGCCAGTGACTGTGACTGCAGGAGAGCGAGTGGAATTCGCAGTTGTGGCTGCGGGTACTGCCCCCCTCGCATTTCAATGGCAACTCAATGGAGTGAATGTTCAAGGGGCGACGTCATCGGTGCTTGTTTTGGAGGGCGTGATGGCTTCGCAAGCAGGTAGCTACCGAGTTGTCGTCAAAAACGCCGCAGGGTCCGTGCTGAGTTCCGCTGCGTTGCTGATGGTAAAACCCGTGACGAAGCCTCTCGTGGTAAATGTAAATGGGGCTGGGAGCGTCGCTCCAAACCTGTCGGGCCAGCAGTTGGAAATCGGTAAAACCTATTCGGCGACGGCCATTCCAGCGCCTGGATGGGTGCTGGCGAACTGGACGAGCAACGTGCTGCCGCCGACCAACCGGAACCCGCTGGTCTTCACTATGGTGAAGGACCTGGTGATCGCGGCCAACTTCGTGGATGCGCAGAAGCCGATGGTGGCGATCAGCTCACCGACAGTGGGCCAGCGCGTTCTGACCAACAACCCGGTGTGGCAGGTGCGGGGCACCGCATCGGACAATGGGAGCGTATCGAACGTCTGGGTCAGCCTGAACAAGGGGGCGTGGACGAAGGCGGCGGGGACGACGTCCTGGGGCGTGACGATGCCCTTGGTGGCGGGACCGAATGAGATCAAGGCCTATGCCGAGGACGCGTTTGGCAACCGGTCCCTGACCAACGGGATCAGCTTCACCTATGTGGTGACGGCACCGCTGACGCTGAAGACCAATGGCAATGGGAGCATCAACCCCAACCTGGCGGGCAAGCAGCTGGAGATCGGGACCCAGCAGACGTTGAGCGCAGCGCCTGCGCCGGGATGGGTGCTGGCGAACTGGACGAGCAACCTGTTGCCGCCGACCAACCGGAACCCACTGGTCTTCACGATGGTGAAGGACCTGGTCATCACGGCCAATTTCGTGGATGCGCAGAAGCCGATGGTGGCGATCAGCTCACCGACAGTGGGCCAGCGCGTTCTGACCAACAACCCGGTGTGGCAGGTGCGGGGCACCGCATCGGACAATGGGAGCGTATCGAACGTCTGGGTCAGCCTGAACAAGGGGGCGTGGACGAAGGCGGCGGGGACGACGTCCTGGGGCGTGACGATGCCCTTGGTGGCGGGACCGAATGAGATCAAGGCCTATGCCGAGGACGCGTTTGGCAACCGGTCCCTGACCAACGGGATCAGCTTCACCTATGTGGTGACGGCACCGCTGACGCTGAAGACCAATGGCAATGGGAGCATCAACCCCAACCTGGCGGGCAAGCAGCTGGAGATCGGGACCCAGCAGACGTTGAGCGCAGCGCCTGCGCCGGGATGGGTGCTGGCGAACTGGACGAGCAACCTGTTGCCGCCGACCAACCGGAACCCACTGGTCTTCACGATGGTGAAGGACCTGGTCATCACGGCCAATTTCGTGGATGCGCAGAAGCC
>VHCG01000053.1 GCA_016871805.1 Verrucomicrobiota bacterium | reverse complement strand
GACCTGTCCCATCCCCTACGCCTACGTCGAGAAACCCAGCTCCAGCAACGAGGCCCTCGGTTCGGCCCTCCGCGAGCATCTGCCGAACGATGGCATCTACCTCGTCCCGGGACTGCAGACCGACCCCTCGGTGGCCCAGGACAAGGCCCACGCGGGACCCGTGGCGACGATCCACTACCGTCGCGACGGCATCGCACCGCGCTCGACGGAATCCCTCGGTGTCGGATTCCTCCACGGATGGGTTACCACCTTCCTCCTCGGCGTGCTCCTCCAGGTGGCGCGTCCGCCGCGATTTGGGCAGCGGGTGACGTTGGTCACGATCGCCGGACTGGCCCTCACGAACTACATCATCATCGGCAACGGACTCTATTGGTTCGAGCCGTGGCCCTGGCTGGTGCTCAATGCCGCCTACACCGCCTCGGCGATGCTCGTGACCGGTCTGATCCTCGGGGCCGTGATCGTCCCGGCTGTCGAGGAGCCCAAGGACCCCGGACAGGGCTAGACGATTCGATCGGCCTCCGACGTCGGGGCTTCCGGACCGAAGGGAACCCACCTGAAGTTCATGCGCCAACCCTGCCTCCCCATCAAAGGAGTTTGTACATCAGCAGGCCGTCTCCGGACGGCGACGATTCCACGCCGGATCGGGTTGGCCCTGCGGGTCGTCCTGTTCCTCAGCATCGTGCTGACCAGCCAGGCGGCCGGCCGGCCGTCGCGCCGTGCGACCCAGCCCAACGTCATCTTGGTGGTGGGGGATGGACTCCGGTCTGCGGACCTCGACTCCCGATCCCTTCTCGGCCTCACCAATCTGTCGACCGTCCTGCGGGAAGGATTCCGGTTCACCGACGCCTATTCCGGATCCCCGGCCCCGGCCGCCGCGCGCGCCTCCCTCCTGACCGGCATCCCGCCGGAGCAGGCCCGGATCCGAAGCGCGATCCAGGAGCCTCTGGTATCCGAGGAGGTGACGCTCGGCGAGATGGCCCGGAGTGTCGGACACTCCTGCGCCTACCTTGGGATCTGGGGTCTTGGACGCGAGGGCACCGCGGGGATGCCGACCCAGAAGGGATTCGCCGACTTCCTCGGCATGTTCGACCTGCGCCATGGAACCAATGCCCGGACCCCGTTCCTCTGGCGCAATGAAGTCCCCTTCAAGCTGCCCCCGCTGGCCAGTGCGTCCGGGGATCTTCCTTCGGCCTGGCTGCTCCGTGCCGCCACCAACTACATCCATGGACGCGAGGAGACCGCCTTTCTGATGGTCCTGTCGCCAGGACTCCCCGGTGGCACGAACCAGCCGCCCGCACTCCGTGCGTTGCAACTCGCCCGGCTCGACGCCCAGATCGGGCTCCTGACCGATGGCCTACGGCAGCGCCAGCTTGATGGCGATACCCTGCTGATCCTCACCGGAGTGCCCGCGGTTGGTGACACCCCACCCGCCAGCCGCCCATCTGGGGCCTCCAGCCGCTCCCCTTGGACACGGGGCCTGGATGATGCCGCCCTGCGGGTTCCCCTCGTCTTCTGGCGTCCGGGCATCATCCGCCCCGGTCAGACCAATCTTCCAGTGGGACTCTGGGAGGTGGCGCCCACGATCCTGGATATCCTGCAAGGCCAACGGCCGTCCCGGATCACCGGACGGTCCCTCCTCCCGTGGCTGGTCGTGTCGGAGACCGAGGCTCCGACGAACCGGGTGGTGCTGCAGTGGGAGCAGGTCCAGGAGCCGCGGGCCGTCGCCGCTCGGCTCGGTCGCTGGAAGGGGTTCCGCGCAGGCCCGACGGCGTCGATCGAGGTGTTCGACCTCGATGCCGATCCCGGCGAGACGAAGGACGTGGCGGAACAGCACCCTGAGGTGGTCCGTGAGTTCACCGACCTCTTCAAGGGTTGGGACCGTCCGTGGTCGGCTCCCGCCGATCGTTCGAGCGAGGATTCCACGGCAACGGGGGACCAGCTGCCGACCCGATAGGGAATCCGTCCGATTCCCGATCCCGGTCTCGCCTCCGCGTCCTCGCGCCGCCGTGCGCGTCGCCCGCGTTGGCCCCTGGCTCAGCCCGGATCCCGCGACGCGGTCGTCTTCACCTCGACCACGTCGTGCGGCGCCGCCTCCCGCATGCCCGCGACGGTGACCCGGGTGAACCGGGCCTTCTCCCGGAGCAGCGGCAGGGTCTGGGCACCAAGGTAGCCAAGCCCCGACTGCAGTCCGCCCACGAGCTGGGACAACACCTGGTCCAATCCCGCAGACGCCTCCTTGAGCGCCTCGATGCCTTCGGCCGCGATCTTGCGACTGGTGTCGGAGCTGCTGTGGCCATAGCGGGTCGCCGACCCGGCCTTCATCGCCGCGAGACTGCCCATGCCGCGGTACTGTTTGTAGAGCTTCCCGTTGATCTCGATGATCTGACCGGGGGCCTCCGGGCAGCCTGCAAGAAGACCACCGCAGATGACGCCCTGGGCCAGCGTCAGCGCCTTCACGATGTCGCCCGACTTCGTGATGCCGCCGTCGGCGAGGATCGTGACACCGCGCTTCTGGGCGGCGCGTGACGCGACATAGAGGGCGGTCAACTGCGGAATTCCCACACCTGCCACGATGCGCGTGGTGCAGATCGACCCGGGCCCCTGCCCCACCTTGATCACGTTCGCCCCGGCATCCGCCAGGAACTCGACCCCCGCCGCGCTGGTCACATTGCCCGCGATGATCGGCAGGGTCGGGAACGCCGAGCGGATCAGCTGCACGACCTCGCCGACGCCGCGGCTGTGGCCGTGGGCGGTCGAGACCGCGACGACATCGACGCCACGCTCCACGAGTGCCCCGACGTGCCCGAGGATCCGGTCGCGGTCGAGCGACTTGTCGGGCCGTCGCATCGGGGCGATGGCGGCGCCGCAGACGAGGCGGAACTGGCTGTCCCGGGCCGGCTTCAGCTGCGCGCTCCGCTCCTGCGTGATGCGCTCGATGTCGCTCATCGTGAACAGTCCCTTGAGACCGTCGCGGTCATCGACGACCAACAGCTTGTGGATGCCGGGATGCTCCGTGAAGAACCGGTCCGCCCGTCCGATGGGATCGGGAGCGAGCTCCTTCTCCTGGATGGTCCGTACCTCGCTGCGCGGGGTCAGGGCCTCCCTCACGCGGCGCTTCGCGTACCGGGGCTTCACGACGTGGCCCGGCAGCAGGCCGAGCAGACGGTTGTCGGCATCCACCACCGGGAACGTGGCGAACGAGAACTTCTTCTTCTCGATCAATGCCAGGATCTCGCCGATCTCCTGGTCGGGACTCACCCGGATCGGATCCTGGATGAGTCCGTGGACGTGGTTCTTCACGCGGCTGACCTCGGACAGCTGGTCCCGCTCGGTCATGTTGTAGTGGATCAGCCCAAGCCCTCCGTGGAGCGCCATGGCAATGGCCATGCGCGACTCCGTCACGGTGTCCATGTCGGCCGACACGATCGGCACGTGCAGCTCCAATCCCTCGGCCAGGCGGGTGTCGAGCTGGGTCTCGCGCGGGAGGACGTCGGAGTAGACGGTCGCGAGGGTGACGTCGTCGTAGGTCAACGCCTCGCCGCGGTGGGTCTGGAAGAAGGTGTCGGCGGACTGGTAGAAGGCCGCATCAAGTTCCGTTGCGTCGACCGGATATGCCATGACCCAAAATCAGGTCAGCCGCGCCTTCAAGGCAAGGGAGGAATCTGGAAGAGCGGATCCTCGGAGACGATGTTGAGCGGCATCCGTTCACGGCAATCGTCGAAACGCTGGCACCCGACGCCCCATCATGCCTCTCGGGCAGGCTCACCTGGCCGCGCCACGCTCCGGCTTCGGAGACCGCGACTCCACTCATCCCCTGGTGAACCGCCGCCTTCGACACGGTCGGTTCCAGAGACAGTTCTGGCTCATTTTGAAGATTCTGATTGAGCCCCCGACATCGGATTTGTTTAATGCAAAGGCTTTGCAGGGACGAAGGACACAATCCGTGGCCGTTTGGAGCGCCGCTCTTGGCGCGGCCGTGTGCTCTCTGCTTTTGCTGCTGCTGGGAGTCCTGGGGGCCAATCCCGCCTGGCACGAGGCGTTGCATCAGGAACTCCACGAGGCTGCCGCCGGGAACCAGGACGCCACGGTTCCGGCATCCCAGGAGTCCGACGGTGCCCACCCCGGGGAGTCCTGCGCCGTCTGTGCCTATCTCCACCAGCAGGTTGGAGGCGTTGTGGATGCCCCTGCGGTGGTTGCGGTCCTCGAGGTCACTGTTCTGACCGGGTTTCTTCCTCCCTCCGAACCTGTGCTCGCCGACTTCCGACGCGAGCCGGAAAGTCGCGGACCTCCCCTCGGAGTCTGACCTCCGGTTCCGCACCGATTCCCGGCCTCTGCCCGGATCGCAGGCGCGGACCCGGATGCCGCGAGGATCACCCTGGGGATTCGCAACTCGTTCAACGCGCTTGGATTCCCCGCACGGCACGCGAGACAGGTGTCGCGTCCCAACACCCGCCGGATCCGCAGGACGGCCCGGTATCCCTCAACACAACGGTGGCTTTCCCAGCCGGTCGTTCTTCCCAGTGCAGTTCTGTTCCTGAATCCATTCCAAAACTCACCCCATTCCTTTTGCCGACCATGACTTCCAAACCGTTTGCTCAGCTCCCTGTTGTCCTCATCGCCGTCCTTGGCAGTGCCGCGACAGCCCAGACCCCCACGCTCAGTTCCGGCCATGCCGACATCGGCATCGGCTTCGAGGACGGCGCCTTCGACCTCCACGTCCATGACGAGGACACTGACACTGAGTATACGCCATCCGGAGTGTTCCTAGGTGTGGGCGCGGCAGCGTTCACCACCACACCGGCCGCGCTATCGGCCTTGGCCCCGATCGGCAGCAGCCTTTGGGTGCTGCCCAAGGATCAGCGTCCGGACCTCCTCTACCTCGGATTTGGCACCGACGAACTCAATCCGGCAGACTGGTCCGGCAAGATTTCCCTGACCCTGACTTCGGTGAGCGGCCCTGGGAACTTCGGCATCTACGATGTGGGCGCCTTCGGCAACATCCAGATCCAGATGAACAGTGCGGATGGGATCAGTGCCGGTGATAAACTCGAGCTCCAGCCCGGAAGCCACGGGCACTACAACCTCACCTTTACCGCACCGGGCACCTACAGCATCGGCCTCCAGGCGTCCGGCACCCATTTGACCGACGGACTCATCACCAGCGATACGGCAAACTACACGTTCACCGTCGTGCCGGAGCCTGGAACGTATGCGCTGGTGGGCCTTGGACTGGTGGCACTCCTTGTGCTGGGCCCACGAAAACAGTCCTGAATAGCGATGCGTCCTACCGCTGCAGGGCTCTTGCTGTGCCTTCTGACTGGATGGCTGGAGGGGAATCCATTGGAGGGTCGGGTTCGGCTTGTCACGGAGCACGCCGACCTTCGAGTCGTCCTGGCACCAGAGGGGACCAACCTGTTCCAGTTGGCGATCCGGGATTCGGATCGCCATATCAACCATCCCGCAATAGGAGCTGCCCTGATGGTTCCGGAAACCGCCCGCAACACGATTCCCGAAGGCTTTGCTGTCCTGGGATCGGCGGCTTCAGACCTCTGGATCCTGCCTCAGTCACAGGTCCCGCAACTATTGTATCTTGGAGCCAGTGGCGAAGGATTGCCCGCAGGGGTGATCGAACAGGGGCTCTCAATCCAACTTCTGCGGACCGAGGGACCAGGCGACTTCATGGTGTGGCAGAGCGATGCCTTCGAGGGGATTCTGATTCGGATGAGCACCCGGGACGGAATCGATGAGGCCGATAAGCTCTCCCTTTCAGTTGGAGGCCATGCCCATTTCAATTGGGGACTCACCGCCAACGGATTTGTCACCGTCTGGATGCAGGTTCAGGCCTCCGTGGGACTCACCAATGCCTGGAGTCCGCCCACTCCCATCCTGTTTGCCGTGGAACCGCTGCCCTCCACTCCACCGGTCACCCCGAGGATTTCGATTTCCCGGGTAGATCCTTCTGGGGCGATCCGTCTCGTGGTGAGTGGCACCCCCGGCGCAAACTACAAGGTCCAAGAGTCAACCAACCTCTCGATCTGGGAAGACGTGCTGAATGTGACGGGAGAGACCGCCACGACCGAGTTGACCCTTCCGCCATCCGGTGATCGAACCGTTCGGTTCCTAAGACTGCGGCTCCGGTAAGTCCTGAGCCACCCACTTAGCAACCGTGTCCATCAGATCGGAGAATACTTACAGTTTGCCGGATCAAACCAAGACATCCCCGTAACGGTAGGGTCACCTAGATGCATCCTTAGGCCAAGACGTTCACCACTGTGCCTGCGCAGCCCGAAAACCCGCCGTTGTTGAGCTGGAAACGGGGGTCGCCGCGCTGGTGCGCCTCTTCTGACTCCCATGAGGAAAACACCCAACACCCCGCCTCTGATCCATGCTCACCGGACCTGATGATTCTGATGTCCTCAACCGCGTCGTCGTGGCCCTAGCGGCTGCAGCAGCACTCCACTGCCTGATTGCACCACTTCTTTCGGACCGTCTGAGTGCCCTCACCGGGGAGACGGCGCATCTTGTCCTCGCTCTTGCTGCCATAGGCCTGAGCGGCATTGCCGTGGTCCGGGGCTGGCTGCGGCATCTAGATGGCCGGGTGTTCGGGTGGGCAGTGGGCGCATGGACCTCGCTGATTCTTGCCCGCGTGGGGGGTGCCGAGGAGTTGGGCGAAGTCGGGGAGATCCTCCTCACCTGCGTCGCTTGCGCGCTCTTGATCATCGCCCACCAACTCAACCGCAGTCTCGCCTACTGGAGCCGAAGGGAATGAAAAATAGGCTTCCCCGCATTCTTGCCCTGCTGTTGCTCACCCTTGCTGGCCCAATCGGCTGTCGTGAAGCCCGCTCCAGCAGCGGCTCTCAATTGATCGTCACCAGTTTTTTCCCGCTGTACGACCTTGTTCGACAGATCGTTCCCGACGACTGCGAGGTCCAGTGTCTGGTACTTCCCGGGGGAGATCCCCATGGCACAGAACCGACCCCGGCCATGGCTCGCCTCGTGGAACAGGCAAGGATTGTGGTAGTGCTGGGCCTCGGCATGGATGCGTGGCTGGCCAAGCTCACAGCGGGTGACACATCGGGTCGAATACTGGTCGCAAACTATGACCTCGCGAACCGACAGGTCGGGGTCGGTGCCCTCGCGGAATTCAGCGAGACAGCGCCGGATCCCACTGAGATCGATCCCCACCTCTGGCTGGACCCGGTGCTGGCATCACGCATGGTAATGTCCCTTTCCAAGGCTCTGATTGAGCGCCTCCCATCCCACAGGAAGGCCATCGAGGTACGCACCCAAGCTCTGCTGTTGGACCTTTCAAAATTGGACGGGGAGTTCCGCGAGGGTCTCGCTGATCTTCCACATCGAAAGGTGGTGACCTTCCATGGAGCCTACGGTTATCTGTTCGAGAGGTACCGGCTCGAGACCGCAGGAGTTGTGGAGCCCTTCCCTGGCGACGAGCCGAGCGCGGCTTATCTCCGGAAGCTCGTCGATCTCATGCGCCGACTCGGGTTAAAGGTCATCTTCGCCGAGCCGCAGCTCCCGGACCGGGCTGCGCAGGTGATCGCGTCGGAGATCGGCGGGCGGGTCGAACGGCTCGACCCGTGCGAGACGATCCTGCCCGAGGATCCCGCAGCCACATATCAGCAACGTCAGCGGCGAAACCTCGCGACCTTGATCCGCGTCCTCCGCACCCCATGACATGCACCAGCACGACTGCATTGTCCTCAACGTCACTGATCTGACTGTCCACCTTGGCGGCCGGGAGATCCTGTCGGGCATCGATTTGACCGTCCGGTCCGGAGAGTTTCTGGGACTCATCGGGCCAAATGGAGGTGGAAAAACCACATTCCTTCGGGCGTTGCTGGGGTTGGTTCCTACGGCAACCGGGCAGATCACGTGGAGCCCCGGGGAATGCCGTCCGCCGCGGATCGGTTATGTCCCCCAGAAAACTGTGACGGACACGACCTACCCCCTTACCGCCCGAGCGGTCCTCCTTCAGGGCGCCTCCCGTTATGGAGACGGTCCCCCTGAAGGACGTCATGCCCTGCAGGATCGAGCCAACGCCCTGATGGAGCGGGTGGGCCTCGACCGCCAGGCCGGGCTGCCTTTCGTGCACCTCTCGGGAGGTCAACAGCGGCGCCTCCTGCTCGCCCGGGCACTCCTGCGGACGCCCGATGCGCTGCTGCTTGACGAGCCGACCAACGGGGTCGATGTCGAGGGGCAGGAGCAGCTCTGCGCCCTGCTGCAGCAGCTCGGTGTCGAGGGGATCACGGTCATACTGGTCAGCCATGACCTGCCCCTGATCACGTCCAAGGCTGATCGGATTGCCTGCCTGAACCGGACCCTCCACTGGCATGGCCGGGCGAGAGATCTTGATCCCACCAAGGTCCGCAATACGTTCGCCAACGAGTTGAGGCGGTACGGAATCACCCAACCCAAGGACTCCTGCGCGGAGGAATTCCAATGAGCCTCGATGGGTTCATGGAATACGGGTTTCTCGCCCGCGCCTTGCTCGCAGGCATTCTCCTCGCCATCGTCTGCGGGTTGCTCTCGCCATGGGTGGTCTTGCGTCGCCTTTCGTTCGCGGCCGACGGACTGGCCCACGCGAGCATCGGTGGCCTTGCCGTAGGACTGGTGCTTGTCCAGCCCGGTGCATCTCCATCCCTCGTCAGCTACTTCGTCGCGTACCTCTTCACCTGTCTTGTCGCCCTCGGGATCGCCTTCCTGACCCGGCATCTGCAATCCGATGCCGCCGTTGGCGTCTGCTACGTCTCGGCATTCGCCCTTGGGATCGCGATCCTATCCTCCCGCAACCGGGGAATAGGACATCTTGAGCACGTCCTCTTCGGAAGCCTCCTCACCGCCCGGCCCTTGGAGATCCTGATGCTCGGCATGCTGACAGTTTTTGTTGCACTCTGCCTCGTGCTGGAATGGGAGGGTCTCGGGGCATGGACCTTCGACGAGGAGCTGGCACAAGCCGAGGGGGTCTCGACCCATCGCCTCCGGATCGGCCTCATGATGCTCATCGCGGCAACGGTCATTATTGCCACCCGGATCGTCGGTGTGCTGCTCATGGCTGCGCTTCTCATCCTCCCCGGAAGCATCGGATGTCTCCTCGCTGGCCGACTCTGGACCCTCGTCGCGATGTCGACGGGTGTCTCTGTTGGAGCGGCCATAGCAGGGATCACGGTTTCGAATCAAACCGATATCCCGCCCGGACCGGCCATCGTGCTCTGCGCGTTTGCCGCACTCCTCGTGGCACTGGCCTCAACCCTTCTGCTACGTCATTTCGGAAATTCGACCCGTCGGCTTTGCGCCCCCCAGCCTCCCTCACCCCCCTCACCATGTCCCAAGACACCAGAATACCCGTAACCGTCCTCACCGGCTTCCTCGGATCCGGCAAGACCACCCTCCTCAACCACATTCTCACAGCCCAGCACGGACGTCGCGTTGCAGTCATCGAGAACGAGTTCGGTGAGATTGGCATCGACAATGCCCTCGTCATCAACGCCGACGAGGAGGTGTTCGAGATGAACAATGGCTGCATCTGCTGCACTGTCCGCGGCGACCTCATCCGAATCCTCAATCAGCTCCTGCGGCGCCGTGACCGGTTTGACTACATCCTGGTCGAAACTACCGGCATGGCAGATCCGGGACCAGTGGCCCAAACGTTTTTTGTGGATGAAGAGATCAAGACCCGTTTTCGACTCGATGGCATCGTCACTCTGGTCGACTCACGCCACGTGGTGCAGCACCTTGACGACAGTGACGAGTGCAAGGCCCAGATTGCCTTCGCCGATCGCATCCTGCTGAACAAGATCGATCTTGTAGCTGAGGCTGATCTCATTGCGCTCGAGTCCAGGATCCGCGCGATGAATTCGGCGGCTTTGATCCAAAGGACCCGGAACGCCCAGATCGATGTCGACACCGTCCTAAGCATTCGTGCATTCGACCTCGACCAAAAGTTGACCGTGGATTCTGACTTTCTGCGGGAAGAGCTTCCCTTCGAGTGGGGTGGAGTCTTCAAGTTCGAGACGGGTGACTGCCAGATCGAGATGCAGCCCGGGCCCGATCCTGTGATGGGCCTTGTCATCCTTCCCGTGGCGGAGGCGTCACTCGAGGCGGTTCAGTCAAATCGAATTGCCGCGCTCAGGCTCTTCAGCCAGCCCCCCGCTACGGTGCATAACGGAGGCGAGCTGCTCCCGGAACTGAACCTCCACAACCTCGTTCTCAACGAGAACGTGCCCAGCGTCTTCACATTGCGTGTTGCCCAGTCCGGGTCCTACGCCCTGTACACCGAGCATCGGCCGGATGAATTCGAGATGACCTTTACGATTCAGGGTCAGATCGTAGAACCAACGGCAGCAAAGGAATTTCAGGCACCCGGGCATGAGCACGATGACACTGTGAGCAGCGTTGGCATCGAGGAGACCCGTCCCTTGGACACAGAAAGACTCAATCAGTGGCTGTCCACGCTGCTCCAGATCCAAGGAGCGGACATCTTTCGGATGAAGGGCATCCTAAACGTCAAGGGTAGCGCGAAGCGGTTTGTCTTCCAGGGAGTCCACATGTTGTTTGAAGGTCAGCCTGACCGGGCGTGGCGAGCCGACGAGCCACGCAAGAGCCAAATTGTGTTCATTGGGAGGAATCTGGATCGAAAGGCTCTGAAGGCTGGGTTCCTTCGCTGCATTGCCTGAGGCCACTCAGCGGCCAATGCTGTTCCGTCTTAGGACACGATCTCGGGGATGAGACGCCCGGCGATGCCGGTCAGCCGGACGTCGAGTCCCTGGAACTTCACCGTGAGGCGGGTGTGGTCGATGCCCAGCTGGCGCAGCATCGTCGCGTGGAGATCGTGGACGTCGATCGGGTTCTCCACCGCCGCGTACCCCAGCTCATCGGTCGCGCCGTACTGCAGTCCGCCGCGCATCCCGCCACCAGTCAGCCAGATGCTGAACCCGGCGTTGTGATGGTCCCGTCCATCGCCGCCCTGACTCATCGGGGTCCGACCGAACTCACCGGCCCAGACCACGATCGTGTCCTTAAGCATGTCGCGCTGACGCAGGTCCGTGATCAGCGCCATGCAGGCGCGGTCGATCTCCTTAGCCTTGAGCTGGACCCCGTCCTTCACCCCGCCGTGATGGTCCCAGTCCTTGTGGTAGAGCTGGATGAACCGCACACCCCGCTCCGCCAGACGCCGGGCCAGCAGGCAGTTCGACGCGAACGACCCATCGCCCGGCGAACAGCCATAGAGCTCGCGGATTGAGGCCGGCTCCTTGGACGTGTCCATCAGCTCCGGAACGCTCGCCTGCATCTGGAACGCCATCTCGTACTGGGCGATCCGGGTCGCGATCTCGGGATCGTCCACCATCGCATCATGACGGGCGTTCAGGGCGTTGATCGCCTGGACGACGTTCGCCTGGCGCTCCCGGGTGACTCCGGATGGGTTGCCCAGGTACATGACCGGATCGCCCTTGCCCCTCAGGTGCACGCCCTGAAACCGGGTCGGCAGAAGGCCTGCCGCCCATTGGCGCGCCGCGATCGGCTGGTTCTGCCCCCCCTGCCCCAGCGAGGTCAGGACGACGAATCCCGGGAGATTCTCGGCCTCGGAACCGAGGCCATAGACCACCCACGATCCCATGCTGGGACGTCCGGCGATCTGGGACCCGGTGTTCATGAACATGTGCGCCGGGTCATGGTTGATCGCCTCGCTGGTCATCGAGCGGATCCAGCAGATCTCGTCAGCCACCGAGCCGATCTGGGGGAACAGCTCGCAGATCTCGACGCCACACTTGCCGAACCGCTGGAACTTCAGTTGGGGCCCGAAGCACACCAGCTTCTGGCCCTGTAGCTGGGCGATCTGCTTGCCCTTGGTGAAGGACTCCGGCATCGGCTTGCCATGCATCTCGGCCAGCTTGGGCTTGTGGTCCCACGTCTCGAGATGCGACGGACCGCCGGCCATGGACATCCAGATCACGCGCTTGGCCTTCGGCTGGAAATGCGGCGGGTTCACCACGCCGGTCCAACGGTCCGAGGCCGCTGCCCCCAGGATTGGGAGACGCGGCGACACGAGGGAGGCGAGGGCGACGGATCCCAGGCCCTGTGAGGCACGACCCAGGAAGACGCGGCGGGTCTGCTGCTGGCGCAGCGCCCGGAGGAGTTCGGTGGTGGGAGTCATGGTCAGGAACGGGTGACGGTTTCGTGAAGGTTCAACAGGGCCCGGGCAAGGTCGGTCCAGGCCGCCAGCTCGGCGGCGTCGAGCCCCTCCGGCGGGAGCCAGGACCCGACCTTGACGAACTCCGCCGCAGCCTTGGGGTCGGCACGGTATTCCCGGAGCTGGGTGTCGAGCAGGGTCCGAAGCGTCTGCAGTTCATCGGGCAACGGCGACCGGCTCACCGTCTGACGGAACGCCCAGCGCAGCCGGGCGTCCGGATCCTTCGGGGCCTCCCGCAAGACGCGCGCCGCGAGGGCCCGGGCCGATTCGACATAGGTCGGGTCATTCAACAGCACCAGCGCCTGCTGCGGGATGTTGGACCGGGTCCGCTCCGCGGCACATTCCTCACGGGTTGCCGCGTCGAACGCCAGCATGCTTGGATGCACGTACGACCGCTGCCACCAGGTATAGAGTCCCCGACGGTACTGGTCCGCCCCCTTGCTCTCGTCGTAGCCCCGCTGCGGGAAGTTCAGGTTCTCCCAATAGCCGTCCGGCTGGTACGGACGCACGCTGGGACCACCCACCACCGGCACGAGAAGTCCGGCAACCGACAGGGCGTTGTCGCGCACGACCTCCGCCTCGACCCGCCAGCGTCCCTGTCGGGCCAATTCGCGGTTGTCGGGGTCCTTGGCCAGCAGCTCCGGCGAGGCGGTCGAGACCTGACGGTAGGTGCGGCTCGTGACCATGAGGCGGACCATGTGCTTGAGGTTCCATCCGCTGGACTGGAACTCCGAGGCCAGCCAGTCCAGGAGCGCCGGATTCCGCGGCAGCTCACCCTGGGCTCCGAGATCGTCGAGGACCTTCGACAGCCCCGATCCGAAGAACTGGCGCCAGGTCCGGTTCACCACCACACGCGACGTCAGCGGGTTCTCCGGAGCGACCAGCCAGTGGGCCAGGTCGAGCCGGTTCAGTCGGCGGTCCCCCGGCGGTTTTGTGGCCGCCGAAAGGGACACCGGGAGCGCGGGCTCGACGATGTCGCCCGTCTCCACCAGGAAATTCCCCCGGGGCAGGATCCGCACCGTGCGCGGTTTGTCGTTGCGCTCGGTCACCATCGACCGCGGCACCGTGGCCTCGAAGTCCGACTTCACCTTGCGGGCATCCGCCAGACGCTGACGCAGATCCGCCAGCTCCGGGGCCATGTCGCGCCAGATCACAAAAAGCTTCTCGCGCTGGGCGGCGTCGCGCTTGTCGTCAGGGATCGTTACCAGGTCCGCGATCTCCTTCGACGGCGGGAACGCGACCTTCGACCGTAGCGCCTCGGGATCCGTGGTGCCCCCGATACGGAAGCAGCCCAGGGTGTGGTTCCCCTGCCCGTGGTTCTGCTGGAGCTCCACCACCAGCGTCTCGCCCGAAGCCAGGGTGACCGGATCCCGGAATCCCAGCTGCAGCCGCTGCGGGCGACCGGCCTCGGGCAGGATCGCCCACCCGTAGCCATCACCCTTGGCATCCCCGTCGATCGTCGATGCCGCCGTCCATGCCCCATACGGGTTGCCCTCCGCACTTGCAGCCTGCTCGATGGAGGCGCGGGCCGAGGTGAACGGAATCGTCCGAGGGGCCTTCCCTGGCGCTTCGATCCGGGCCACCACCTCGGTCAGGACGAAGTTTCCGTTGCCGGCCCGACCCGGTCCCTTCGACGGAAGGGAATCGTCCCGAAGGGCCTCGACCTGGAGTCCCAGCATGGTTGCCGGGGCGGCCTCGAACCGGATCCGATACGTGTCCTTGTCGGGTGCCTTGTCTCCGACCAACACCGAGCGGTCGTCCCGGACCTTGAACGTCGCCTCACCCGTGCCCTTCACCTCGGTGGGCACCAGGGACTGCCATCGGGAGGTCTGGGCGATCGCTGCCACCTGGTCGGCAACCCAGGCGGCATGCACCGAAGCCCATTCCGGATGGGGCTCCTCGTATTGCTGCCGAAGGGATTCCTCCCTCTCGGCGTTCTGACGCATGTGGGCGGCCTGCTCCTGGGTCGGCACAAACTCCCCATCCGCCCGCCGTCCGATGATCGGTTCCTGGATGTCGGCGAAGAAGGCGCCCAACGAATAGAAGTCCCGGGCCGAGACCGGATCGAACTTGTGGTCGTGGCACTGGGCACACCCAACGGTCTGCCCCAGCCAGACCGCGCCCACGGCCCGGACGCGGTCGGTGAGGTAGCGGGCCTCGTAGTCCTTCTCCTGGGCACCCCCCTCCTCGGTCGTCAGGAGGAGGTGATTGAACCCGGACGCGACCCGCTGCTCGAGCGTCGCCTTGGGCAACAGATCACCCGCGATCTGCTCGATCGTGAATTGGTCGAAGGGCTTGTTCGAGTTGAACGACCGGATGACGTAGTCCCGGTAGGGCCAGATATTCTTTGGGTTGTCGGAGTGGTAGCCAATGGTGTCGGAAAACCGCACGACATCAAGCCATCCGATCGCCATCCGTTCCCCGTAGTGGGGCGATGCCAGAAGCCGGTCGACCAGCCGCTCGTAGGCATTGGGAGAGGTGTCGGCAACGAAGGCGTCGACTTCCTCGGGCTTGGGTGGAAGTCCCAGCAGGTCGAGATACAGCCTCCGGACCAGGATCCGACGATCGGCCTCAGGCGAGGGTTGGAGTCCGAGGGACCCGAGGCGTTGTCCGACCAGAAAATCGATCGCGGGGACCCCACCAGGAACGGCCGGCCGTTTCAGCGGCTGGTAGGCCCAGTGGCCCTGATATTCCGCCCCTTCCACAATCCACCTCTGGAGCAGATCCTTCTGCCCGGCGGTGAGGGTCTTGTGGGACTCCTCCGGCGGCATCCTGTCGTCAGGATCCGTGGTGTGGAGGCGTTGGACCAGCTCACTCTCCAAGGGCTTTCCCGGGACGATCGCCCGCTTGCCGGACTTCGCCGGCTTGAGGGCGAGTTCTCGCTTATCGAGCCGAAGCCCGCCCTTCACCTTCTGGGCGTCGGGCCCATGGCACGCGAAGCAGATGTCCGACAACAGCGGCCGGATGTCCCGGTTGAACTCGACCTTGTCCAAGGTCGCGGCGGATCCCGCCAGATGGCCACTCGCGAGGGCGGCACAGATCCAGCGCGCGGATCGGGGAAGAACGTTCATGATGTGCGGAAAGCGTACGGAGGAGCGTCGGTGGATCCAACGCCAGACTCATGTCCGCATCTGGACTGCCATCGATGGAACGGGATTCACCCGCACCTCAACCCGCCCCCAGAGGCTCCGCCACAAACTGCCCCTGCTCCGACATCCCAATCCGGGCCAGCGCCGTGTAGACATCATGCTGGAAGCACACCCACGCCTTCTCCCGCAACAGCGTCTCGGCACAGAGGTCGTACCCCAGGTGATAGGCCAGGGGAACATGGTGGGCCGTCGGCACCACGTCGGTGGGAAAGAACAGCGCCTCCGCCCCCCCGCGGATCTCCACCCACTGCTGTCCCCGCGTATGACCGTCCACCCGATGAAGGTGGAGTCCCGGCAGAACCTCCACATCGCCCTCGTGGAGGGTCAGATCCCGAGCCGTTGACAGGAATCGGACCGTCTCCGGGAGGTAGCTCGCCCGATCCTTCAGCGTCGGATTCCGGGCCTGGTCCCACTGCGCCCGCTGCAGGTGGATCCGGGCGTTGGGAAAGATCGGTTGCAGATCCCCCGATGGAGTCCGACGGACCAGCCCTCCGGCGTGGTCGAAATGAAGATGGGTCAGGATGAGGTCGGTGACCGATCCCGGATCCAATTCCCAGTCCGCCTCGGGAACATTCCGGATCCCAAAGATCCGCCGCTGGGGTTCCGCCCACAATTCCCCCATCCCACAATCGACCAGAATTCGTCGATCCCCCCGGGTGATCCACAGCGATCGTGCCACCAGGGGAATGCAATTCTCCTCATCAGGTTCGATCCGCTTTGACCAGAGATTGCGAGGAACCGAACCAAACATGCAGCCGCCATCGAGACGGAATTGTCCAAAAACAACCTCCTGGACCGTGAATGAGCCGAAAATCATCGGACTCGATAAGACAAAACGAAATACCGTTCGAAAACCCTTAATTCAGGGCGGACACAGGAATGTTCAGTTCTGGGTTCGAACGGGTGTGAAACAATAAAAAGCCGATTGACCTTCCGATTCCAGACGGCACTCTTTTGTCGTCTATGGAATACGCTCAAAAACTCATCACCCAAATCGAAGATCTCAAGAAGCAGTTGGATGCCATTGGCGGCAAGCAAAACCAATTGAACGAACTCAATGCCAAAAAGGCGGCGTTGAAGAACGACCTCGCGGAGGTTGAGAAGCAGATCAACGCTCTCGAGAAGGAGCTCGGAGGCGGATCCCGTCGCGGGTCCTCGAAGCGTGCCGCCGGTGCGGCCGGGGGTGTCCGCCGGCCCCGCATGTCGGCCGATGAGATCAGCTCCAAGATCCTCAATCATCTTCAGCAGAATCGCGGTGGCGTCAGCCAGCGCGAGATCAGCGCCGCGACCGGTGTCTCCTATCCCGCGGTCATCAAATTCCTGAAGGCCAATTCGAGCAAGGTCCGCACGGAAGGTTCCCGCCGGTCGAGCCGCGTCTTCCTGCAGTAATCATTTCGCACAACAAAAAACCCTCCGGCCGACCGGCCGGAGGGTTTTTTTGTTTAAGGGCACGGTGGAGGAATTCCTCCCCGGTGTCATTCAGGTGCGATGTTGAGATATCCAATCAACATCTCGTCATCCGTCTGCTCGCCGAATTGCACAATCGAGGTCGGGGACGGATTCCACGGATTCCATTTGGAATTGTCGAACCCCCCCGTGATCCGGAGCCGGGTGCCCGCCGGCAGTCGTTTCGGTTCCTTGAGCCGATACATCGCCTGCCAGTCGAATTCATATCCCGGGACATTGAGCAGCGTTTCGGAACGTCCATCCGGATAGAAGGCCTCAAATCGCATCCGGGCGCCCCGGTAATGCATATGGGGGCTCATCTCGTAGAGGATGGAATTGCGGTCCACCGTCGTCTCCGCAACCACCTCGTGGTCCTTTGCCCCGGGCGGAATGGAGAATCCGGTGTCATAGGCGGCGGTCGTGTTCAATTCCCGCGCCGGACGGACCTTCGCCTCATAGAAGCCCAGCTGGGTCGTGTCGGTCGACGCCTTCCCGTTGGGGGTGTAGTGCATCTGGAACACCAGATACGCCCCCGCCGGCAACAGCTTGCCCGTGCCCTCCGGGTAGAAGGCGTCCTCCACCCCGGGCACATAGCCCGCAAAGAACCCACCCAGGCCGCCCTGGATCTGGAGGAAGTCCAGGACCGTCTTGGCCAAGAAGACCAGACTGTGGTGGACGACCGCCCGGTTCCCCGGCTTCACCGCGGCACCCCGCAGCCATACGTCCCGGTTCCAAGGATTCTTCACCATCAGATACCGATACGGCACCTCCCCCGAGGACGGGATCGTCTGGGCCGGGATCGAAACCACCTTGTCCGGCTGGCCCAGGGCCCAGGACGCCGGTGCCTGAGGCGGGTTCTCCACCAGCGGATCTCCCGCCCCCCCCTTCGGCAATCCCGCATCGATCCACGCCACCAGACGCGAGGCCTCGTCCGGGGTCAGCGAAAAGTCGTTCGAGAACTCTCCATGCGCCGGATCCGCCTGCCACGGCGGCATGCTGCCCGACAACACGCTGTCCCGGATCTCCCGCGCCCGCTCCACCAGGTCGGCATGCCGCAGCATCGGGAAGGAGCCGATGTCGCCCGGACGATGACAGCCCACACACCGTGACTGCACCAACGGGGCGATCTCGGTCGGATAGTCCGGAACTCGAGGCGCCGCGAGACCCAGGACATCGCCGGTCGCCTTGACCCGCTGGACCGCGACGGTCCTGCCGGTCGTGAACTCGTCGAGGGCTTTCCCGAGATGCGGAACCTCCGGTGTGGTCCCATCGGGATACCGCGACGACAGGGCTCCCACGTAGAACGGTTCGAACTGGGCGCGGTCGAGGGCGACGACTTCCCCAACGGTCTGGACGCCCCAGGTCCGTGCGACCAGCTGGGCCCCATCATGGAGCACCGGGACCTTCACACCGGCGTCGCGGACCGCGCCCGACAGCGTCCCGCGCGGGTCCGTGGGGTTGACCAGCCAGAAGCGGACGCCCTCGGCCCCGTGGCGTTCATGGAGGGGGCGGATCCGGGCCCAGACCTCGGCGAGGTGGGCGTTGTCGGTGAACACCAGCACGACCGCCTTTGCATCTCCTTCCCGAAGGAAGTCGTGACGGCGTCCGTCCTGATCGTTCAGGGCGAAGTTGGCGGCCTGGGTCCACTCCGTCGGAGGCCGGACCTCAACGCGATAGAATCGGCGGCCACGACGCGGTGTCTCGGGATCAAACCAGACCGTCTCCTGGGTCCCGGGCGCCACGCGCAGGAGGGTCTCCCAGACCCCGGGGGCTCCGAGATCATCACTGGCCTGAAGCTCCACGGCATTGTCAGCCAGCATCGATTTCAAGGCCAGACGCGGCAGTCCACACACCGGATCCACGTCGGTCTTCAGCTCCGGCGCAGCCACACCGGTCAGGGCGGAAAGGCCCGTGGCCGCGGCCAGCCACATTTTCGGTCCCAGAGCTCCAACCCAGGCAGGATGACGTCTCATAATGTACCCGCAGATCTTCAGCCTGGATCCGACATCGATCAACCTCTTCCTTCCGTGAATTGTCCCTGACACCTTTCTTCCGTGCCCTTCGCACCCCAATCCTGCCCACCCTTCCCGGCCCCAAGCCGGATGCCCCCCGCCCTTCGCATCGCCGTCGTGGCATTTCGCCGTCTCTCAACCCTCAACACTCGACTTTCAACCGTTCTCCTCACACTCCTCCCCCTTTCCGCCGCGGCCCCCGCCACCGGCATTGCCACCGTCGCGGCGGGACGGATCACGGAGATCACCGTGACCTCGGGTGGATCGGGTTACGCCACCCGCCCGTGGGTGCGTCTCACCGGGGGCGGCGGGAAAGGTGCCGAGGTCGAGGTGGTCCTGGAGGCCGACCAGGTGGTCGACGTCCGCATCCTCCAGGGTGGCTCCGGCTACACGAACGCGCCGACCGTCACCTTCACCTGGCCTCCGGTGACGCTCGACGTCGCCGCGCGCTGGGTGCCCGGGCTCACCTTCCAGGGACTGCCCGGCACCCGCATCGCGGTCCAGTGGCCCACCAATTCCCTCGGGCCCTGGAACTATTGGACCCAACTCACCTTGGGCACCAACGGCGCCACGCTCGCCGGCCTCGATGCGGGGAACGAGACCCGCTTCTACCGGTCGGCCTCATCGGTGGTCCAACTCGGCACGGGCACCGGCATGCTGGTCTGGATTCCACCCGGACGCTTGCGGATGGGAAGTCCCAAGACTGAGCCCGGACGAAACGACGACGAGACGCCCCACGAGGTCACCCTCAGCAAGGGCTTCTGGATGGGACGCTGCGAGGTGACCCAGGCCGAGTACGCCTTCGTCATGGGTACCAACCCCAGCCATTTCAACCGTCCCGACCTCCCGGTCGAACGGGTTTCCTGGACGGAAGCCACCGAGTACTGCCGACGGTTGACACTCCTCGATCGGGCCGCCGGGCGGATCGCGGCCCACGAGGTCTACCGGCTGCCGACCGAGGCCCAGTGGGAGTATGCGGCCCGTTGAGGGGACCCGGAGTCGACGCCCACGGCTTTCGGGTTCCAGCTGGGATCCCGGCTGGCCAATTTCAACGGCGACTTTCCGTACAATGGAGCGCCGAAGTGACCCTTTCTCCGGAGCACCGTGACGGTGGGTCTCTATGCTCCGAACGCCTGGCTGCTGCTCGACCTGCACGGGAACGTGGCCGAGTGGTGTCGGGACAGGTATTTCGCCTATCCAACCCGGGTGGTGACCGATCCGGTGGGCGACGCGGTTGGCAGCGAGTTGGCGTGGGGCGGATCCTATTATTCGCAGGGCGACGCCTGCCGTTCCGCCGCCCGATGGCCACTGCCCTACCTTCCTGGAGGCTACCGCTCCGCCCAGCTGGGGTTTCGGATGTCCTGGTGGAGGAACCCTGAGCCTCTGACGTCCCGATCTCCATCCCAGGCCTCGGCACGTCAGAACGACCTGTGACCCGACGCCGCTCCGCCTGCGCGCCGCCCCGTGTCGCGCGTGCCTCCGGCTTTGCGCTTGGATTCGTCCCGGTGTTCGTCCAGTTTCTCCCTGCGGTGCAGTGCTGGCGGAGTCTAGCGCTGCATCCGGGAAGGTCCCCGGGGCTGGAATGAGTCCCGAAGCGCGATGTTCTTGCACCCAGGCCGGTGTAGCTCAGTGGCAGAGCAACGGTTTCGTAAACCGTAGGTCGTCGGTTCAATCCCGACCACCGGCTCCATCAACAAAATCAAGGGTTTGGTGATGTTTCGCGCTATCGGATTTTCCCGCAAAAATCCCGCGTGTCACAAACGTGGCACAGATTTCGACCCTGACTCGTTCGTTTTCTGACCCTGAATTTAAGACACGGACGTTTCTTTTACCCGGTAGGCGGACTGGCAACATCCCGGGATGGCTATCCTCCTAGGACCATCAAGGAAGCCCGATAGGGCGCAACACGAAGACACCACCACCGACTACTGGCCCCGCAGGGTAAAAGTGGGCGTACACGAGATCCGAATCTATCGGGACACTCTACCCTCCGGATCAACAACCTACCGCGTCGAAGATCGCACGGGGCCCCACCGCCGTCTGATCCGATACAAAACTCTCGATGCGGCCGAGCGTGCCGCCCGAGATATCGGTCGTCGGCTCAAGACGCTCGAGGACGCCAACGGCCGGTCGGTCACGTTCCCCGCAGACGCCGCTCAGGGGTTCCTTAGGGCGTTGGAGAGGTAGGGGCGTTGAAGGACCCACGGCTCGTCGTACTGGGCACGGAGCGGATGCCGACGGCCTGGAACTACTCGCGGGCGTTGACCTTAAAGAACGTCGGGTGTCCGCTGCGGGTGTGCAATCTAGACGAGTCGGGCTTTTGGCGGGGCTTCTCTGGCTTCTTGTGGCGCGCTGTCTTGCGGGCGAGACGGCTACAGCGGTGGCGACGGTAGCCGCGGGTTATGTGACTGCCATCACGGTGACCTCCGGAGGGTCCGGATACGCCTCTGAGCCCACGGTTACAATCTCCGGCGGCGGCGGCAGCGGGGCAACGGCCAAGGCGGTTCTGAGCGGGGACAAGGTTGCGATGATGGTGGTGCTGAGGGCTGGGAGCGGACGGGATTGAAACAGGCTTTTTCATGGAAATCGTTTCTCGGAACTGGATGTTGGCACTCCTTCTGGTGGGGATTGGGGCTCTGGGCGGATGCTTAGGGAAGAAAGAGGTCACCGGCCAAGTGTTCGTTGTGACCCAAGGGGGTGAGAACGTGACGCTGGGCTTGGTGGGCATCCATGAGGCGGACCGGCTTCTCCGGACCGGCCAGAAGGACCGCGCCAGGCCCTTGTTCGAAGCCCTCGCGGCACGTGGGAATGCAGAGGCGCACTTTGTCCTGGCCTTCCACTACGACAGCGATGCGGTGACCCGTCTCCGCCACTACGAGGCGGCCGCGCTCGGCGGCCATGAGGAGGCTTTCCGGCGTTATGTCGTGGCCTCGATGTACGGAATGGGAGTGGACCGTCCTCCGGCCCGCAGGGTTCTCGAGGTCTGCAGGAAAGTCCGGATGACCTACCGGCTTGCTGTCTCGGACGACGAGCAGAAGGCCATTGTTGCCCTCGAGACGGTGGCCGACGTCCCCGCCCTCGATGTGGGAGCCTTCGAGCGGCGCACCGGTGTCGACCTCAGGGCTGCTTCCGAGGGGTTGTACGGGATCTGGTCCATGGCCGAGGAGGCGTCTCGGGACGGGCGGTTTGGAAAGGCGGATCCGACGCTCACGATGCAGCTGATCCTCCTTGAAGGACCAGCAAGGGTTGAGATGGATGATGCAATCAGGGACTATCTCCCGAGGTGGAGGGCGGGGCTGCCGCATCCATTCGACCTCTGCGACCACGTGTCCAGCGGGCTTGGAGCGGGCTTCTGTGCCGACCTGAAGGCGAGAAAGCAGGAAAAGATCCGGGCAGCGAAGCTGGCGCGGTTTCGAGGGGGGCTCGAACCGAGGGTCGCGGCGCTGCTCTACGCGGCGTCTGCAGCGCACGAAAAGTTCGCCACACTCCGTGCAGACCATGAGCAGGGTTTTTTCGGTTCGGCGCGTGCCTCGTTTGCGATCGAGTCCGTCCAGGAGCAGAGGGAGGAGTTCCTTAGGCGTGTCGTCGGTGCGGGGAAGGGAAAGCACGGGCCGAAACCGCAACCCTTCAGGACTACCGATGCCGCGTTGAATAGCGCGTGGAGAGATCTTTTGAGGAAGGTGAGGGCCTCGCCCGAGGATGCTCTGTCGTACAACGTCTCGGAGGAGGGGCTGCGTGCGACCCAGAGGGCCTGGCTTCGGCACCGGGACGCAGTCGCGGCATTGCTGGCTGCCTTGGATCCGACACTGACGGAGGATCAGCATCGGTCCCGCCTGACCGCCGAACGCACCCGGCAGTTGGTCAAGGCTCCCGATGCCTTCTGGACCGGCTCGGAGTCTCCACCGCACCCGTAGAGACCATAGGAACGTGGGTCGCGTTTCCGCCATCCCCGCCCCGGTGCTCATTTTGGGTAGGGGCTCAGCGGACCAAACAAAGGGCACGATGGAATCTAAAAGGAACCGGTTCGTCCCCAATGCGGTGGTCGGCATCCCTTGCCACCATCGCTCTACGAAGAGGTGCTATGAGCCGTTCGGTGTAATCACAGGCTTCGAGGATGACTCTGCCGTGTGTCGCTTTCCTTTCATGGTCTGGTCCCTTTCTTGGTCGCCCAGACTCTCACTCCCTCTGGATCAGTGTTGCGAGGTCACGTCAGTTTTTGCGGTCCTGTCAGTCTGGCAAGGGGCGTGTTGGGGTGTTTTACGGTTTGTCAGGACGCCGGGATGACGTGAAGCACAGCTTGTCCGCCGGGAACGAGCGCCGCGTTGATGCCGGTGTCGAAGGTGGCGAATCGGCCCCCGTGTTTCACGGCAAGCGCCAGAAGGAAATAGTCCGTGAGGTGCTTGGACGCTGGCAACCGGGGATGGAGGCGGTCATCCGTCAGAGTCAGGTCATCCGGCCAGAACTGATGCCCTGGTGCCGCCATCAGGCGCGATAGCACCCGTCGCGCCTCCACAGGGCTCCCGAGCGTTCGCGGGTACGATGGATGGCTGAGGATGCGGAGGAAGGCATTTTCGGTTGTCGGACAGGTCGCCCAACCACCAGTGACAGCCTCACGTTCAAAGAAGCGCATGGCAGCGTCTTCATGGACATGTCCGGCGTCGCCCAAGGCGATGAGCACGCTGGCGTCCAAGAGCGTGATCATGAGCGTTGGGGATGGGACATCCGCTCAAGCTCCTCGTTTTCCAAGGCCTCTTGGACGGCATGAACCTGGGCCACCGTGGTGGAAGGACTGCCAGACGCCTTGCGGATGCGAAGGATTCCAAATGGACCGACTTCGAACCGGGATGGGTCGGGATTTTCCGGTTCCATGGACGGCCGGATTTCCCGACGGAGGGCCGCCTCAATGAGGGCCTTGAGGGTCGTCTTCCGACGGACAGCAAGGGTCTTGGCCTCCATCAAAAGGTCATCGGGAAGTACCAGTGTTGTTTTCATAATATGGCTAACCGTATGGGTGTACGGCTTAGAGTCAAGCCGCGCCTGTTTTGGGGCTGATTGACCCTGTGTAGGAGTTTCAGCTATCCTTGGTTCCATGGGTCCCATCACCATCACGGTTCAAGAGGCGGTGCCGGTGGCTGTTCCAACGGAATTGCTTCACCAGCTCAAGGTAAAGCCCGGCGACCGACTGGAGTGAAGGGTTGAGGGCGGCGAACTGTTTGTCCGCCGGATCCGTTCCGTGGATTCCCTGCGTGGGTGCCTCGCGCCGAAGGTTCCATTCCCCGGTCTGGAAGCCGAAAAAGACGCCGTCTGAACGCTGTCAGGCAAAGCTCATAAAATCAGCAGTCCGCCCGGACAATCCCAGACTGTCACCTTCGACGCGAGGCACCCGATGCCTGACGGCAAACACAGAAATACCACACCCCATTTTCAAAGTGCCGGTCCACCTTTCCGGCACCTTTCTCGGTAACACCCCTTTTTGACTTACGGCGCGTGGGCGCCGACGGGCCGTGAAGGGACCTGGATGGGGCCGATTACTGGCGCACCCGGTAGAACGTGGCGTCGGCGGTCGGAACCACGGGTTGCGGATTGGTCGCACCCGTCACGTCCGACCACGGGCCCGAAGGCGTGGGGGCGGACTGGAGGGTGCCGCCGCCCTGCCAGTTCACCGAAGCCCCATTGGCGGTGCGCTGGATGCCCACGAGGATCTCGGTCGGCAGGGCGAAGGAAGGCACGTAGGCCGGGATGGCTCCGGGACCGTCCTCGTTGATGAGGAGGCGGCTGCCGGTGGGCATGACTTCAAGCCATTCGAGGCTCGATCCGCCGCCGGTGCTGTAGAATAGGAGCTCAAAGGGATAGACGCCCTCCCGGGTCACCACGATCTCGAGCAGCCACGGGCCGTCGTCACCGCCGCAGTTGGTGCATTGCACGAATTCGGCGGGGAGATCCTGCGCAGCGCCTTCGGGTCCCACCCGGAGCCGGAACTCGCGGGACATGGTGACGTTGATCCGGTGATAGCCGGGCTTCAGGTGCAGGAGGGAGCGCGCGCGCAGGGCGAACTGGCTGCCCGGCTCGGTGCTGCCCAACAGGCCCGGGAACCGGCGTT
>VHCG01000052.1 GCA_016871805.1 Verrucomicrobiota bacterium | reverse complement strand
GGGGTGCCGACCTGTTCGATGCGCCCGTTCCGAACCAGCATGGAGGCGTTGGTCAGAATCCCCTGGGGTCCGCCGGTCCAGATCGTGGCGCCGCGGACAAGGAGTGCCGGGGGATTGGTGATCGCGCCTCGTCCCGCAAGGGGGGATTCGGCGATCCGTTTCCGTGAAAGATCCCGGAGCTCCTGTTTCTTGGCAGCGTCCTTCTGCTCCTTCTCGGACGCGTTGGCCTTTTCCGTCGGGGCCGTCTGAGCCGTCGGGGTGGCGGCATCCGTCTTCGGCTTCGTCTCCTTGCTTCCTGCGGCGTCTCCGGGCGGGGCGACGGCGTAGGGGCGACCCTGGATCCAGACGGTGAGCACCTTGCCGTCGGGGTCGAAGTAGCCCTTCGAATCGCAGATCGTGAGGTTTGCGATCTTGCCGGGTTCCAGGGTGCCGAGAAGGGATCCCAGCTGGCAGAACTGCGCCGGAATGGTGGTCAACGCCGCCAGGGCATCGGTCGGGCTCAGCCCGCGGTCGAGGGCCGCGATGAGGTTCTTCCGGAACTCCTTGCGGTCCTCCAGGCCATGGGTGGTCAGGGCGATCGTGGCCCCGGCCCGACGCAGCACCGCCGGGTTCTCCGGGGCCCAGTCCCACGAGCGCAGGAGGTCGAGGTCGACATCCTCCCATCCGTCCTCCTTTGGGAATTTCGGGAGCGCCGGGAAGTCGAGCGGCACGATGTAGGCGTTCCGGGAGGGTTCGATCAGGTCGGGCCGCCGCCATTCGCCGCCGCTGGCCACGACGATCAGGTGGGGGGACCATCCGAGTTCCTGGGCAAGGTGACGGGCCCGCTCGGCCATGAGGACGCCGCCGGGTTCAACCACGACCGGCTGGGAGCCGAGCGAGAGCTGCAGGGCCTCGAGGGCGGGATTGACCGGGGGACGGGGTGCCGACTGGGGATTCTTCAGGAACGCGGCCTGGGCCTCGCCCCACCAGCGGGCATCCCAATAGGCCTGTCGGATCGCTGCGATCGTCCCCATGAGCGAGTTCGGGAACACCCCCTCGCCGCCAGGGACCTCGAAGACGATGTGCTGGGCGGTACCGCGGGTGGGATCGAGACTGAGGAGGGACGTTCCGGGGGAATCCTCACCCAGCGTCGCCACCGCGCTCTGGCCCCGGAGGATGCCGTGGGTCGGGACGATGTTGCCGGCGGTGAGGCCGAGTTCCCGCAGGTCCTCGAGATCCTTGGTGGAGGGGGACCACGACTGCGACGTCCGGCGCTCAGGAGTCACCGCGTTGAGGTTGGCGCCGGGTCCGGTCTGCCCCGGGTCGGCCTCCTGTCCCGTCACACCGAAGAACCGGTAGCCGCCCCCTCCCTCCGTCGCCCGGGCCTGGCGCCCGGTCCCGGACGTCTCCTCGTCCATGCCGATCGTCACCGGGCGGTTGGTCCTGGACAGACTCAGGTAGGGATCGATGAACCCGGCGTAGACGGTCTGCCCAGCGAGGTTCCAGACGCGGGCATCCGGGGGCGGGGTGATCTCGGTGCCGACCGCTGCGATGCGTCCGTCCCGGATCACAACGGTCGCGTTGGAGAAGGTGCTGCCGGGCTGGGTGAAAACCCAGGCGCCCACGAGGGCGTGGACTCCTAGGGGCGTCGGGCGGAACCCGGGGGGTTGGAGGGGTTCGGCCGCCTGGCCTATCCCGGACAGTCCCAGAATCCCCACGATCCAGCCCACCCCACGCATGCGCATGGAGGGACGCTACGCGGAAGCGTCGTGAAGTCGAGGCAAGGACCAGCGCCGATCGCGTGCGACCGGACTCCGTCCGCCACTGGGTCACCAGTGCCGGGTCGGCCGTGGCTCGCAGCATCCCCGGAATCTCCCCGGCGTCCGCCACAACCACACCATGGGGACTCACCAGACACGATCGGCCGGAGTACCCACCGATCGGGTCGGTGCCACAGCGGTTCACGCCGAGGACGAACGCCTGGTTCTCGATCGCCCGGGCCTGCAGGAGCGTGAGCCAGTGCTGGGCGCGTCGGGCCGGCCACGAGGCGATCACGACGAACAGCGTGGCGCCCTTGTCGAGCCCCAGCCGGAACACCTCCGGGAACCGGAGGTCGTAGCAGATGAGCGGACAGATCCGGTGCCCGGCCCAGTCGACCACCACAACCTCGGCGCCGGCCCGATAGGCGGCGCCCTCGTTGGCGGGGCCGAAGGGGTGGATCTTGGCGTAGCGGGCAAGGGTTTCGCCCGTAGGTCCAACGGCCAGCGCCTCGTTGTGCAGGTGACCGGCGCGGTCCCCGACGGTGCCCCCGATCACGAGTGCCCCCGTCTGTCGGGCGAGGTCCGACAGCAGCAGCGCGTCCTCCCAAGCGGGTCCGGGTCGCGTCCGCCCGGTCTCCATGCTGAATCCGGTGGCAAAGAGCTCGGGCAGGACCAGCAGCCCGCCTCCAAGACCCTGCAGT
The DNA here is from genome assembly GCA_016871805.1 of Verrucomicrobiota bacterium. Taxonomy (GTDB): domain Bacteria; phylum Verrucomicrobiota; class Verrucomicrobiia; order Limisphaerales; family UBA9464; genus UBA9464. The sequence continues at coordinate 22,741 of VHCG01000052.1, read as the reverse complement.
CCGGAAGCGAGGGAGCGGACCCGTTCGTGGTTGGCGGGACGATCCTCCCACGCGATGTCCATCTGGAGGGCCGCGATGTTCATGTCCTTGTCTCAGGCGGCGTACCTGGCGATCGCGGTCTCCCAGAGGCCCTGGGTCTTGAGGACGAGTTCCACCGCCTCGCGCACGGCGCCGCGTCCGCCACCGGCCTGGCAGACGTGGTGGGCCACGGCCTTGGCCTCCGGTCGGGCATCCGCCGGCACGGCCGAGAACCCGGCCCGACGCAGTGCGCCGATGTCGATGACGTCGTCGCCCATGTAGGCGATGTCGTCCCAGCCCAGTCCGACTTCGCCGAGCAGCGTCTGGATGCTGTCGACCTTCAGTTCGGGACTCTGTCGCAGGAAGTCGATCTTCAGGTCGTTGGCCCGCTCGGTGGTCGCGGGCGAGGGCCGGGCGGAGATCCAGCCCACGCGGATCCCCACGCTCTGCATCAGGCGCAGGCCGAAGCCGTCACGGATCTCGAACACCTTCTTCTCCACCCCGGTACCCATCAGGACCGTCCCGTCGGTCAGGACACCGTCGACATCGCACAGGAACAGCCGGACCCGACGCAGTCGGGTCTGGAGATCAGCGGACAAGGCCATGGCCGAGGGTGGGCCGTGGACCCGATCGGCGGGAAGGGGAAAGGCTCAGCCGCCCTGCACCGGCGGGAACAGGGAGACCTCGTCCCCCGGCCGGACCCCATACGAGGCACCCTGGTACTCCACCCCGACCGCGAGCAGGGTCGACTGACGGAGCGCCCCCAGCCTGGGATGCCTTCGGTAGACCTCATCGAGAACCCGTTCGAGGGAGGATCCCGTCGGCACCTTCACGGTCAGCTGGGAGGCCCCGGCGAGGTCCTTGAAGTAGCTCCAGAGGTGGACGACGACGTCCTGGGTCGGTATGGACTCGGTTCCGCTCATGCCTTGGAGCCGGTACTGGTCTCCGTGTTGAGGCGTCCCAGGTAGCGGAGGTTCCGGTACCGCTCGTCGAAATCCAGGCCGTAGCCCACGACAAAGTGGTCGGGGATCGTGAACCCGATGTAGTCGGCCTCGAACGGGACCTGGCGCCGGGAGGGTTTGTCGAGAAGGGTGCAGGTCCGGAGGCTCGCGGGCTTGAGGGCCTGGAGCCGGCGGTGGACGGCCTTCAGGGTTCGGCCGGTGTCGAGGATGTCGTCGATCACGATCACCTCCCGCTTCCGGATGCCGATCCGGAGCTCCTTGGTGAACACCAGCCCCTCCGGGACGGTGCGGCTCCCGTAGCTCGACACCCCGATGCAGTCGAGGAACACGGGGAAGTCGAGGTGCCGGATGAGGTCGGCCACGAAGACGATGGCCCCGTTCAGGAGGGGGACCAGGACGACCTCGCGTCCGGCGTAGTCGCGGTTGAGCAATCCGGCCAGTTCCTCGATGCGGCGCTTGATCCGGCGTTCGGAGATCAGGGTCTCGACCTCGGGGCGTCGTCGGCGCGTGGCGGTGTTGCTCATTCCTTGTCGAGGATGCTGAGCGCTGTCTTTCCCGCCAGCTCCTTCCGGATCTCTTCTGCGACCTTGGTCCTGGGATCGATGGCGAGCCCGGCCTTCCAAAGCCTCTCGGCCCGCTCCTTTTCGTCCCATCGTTTGCGGGCGAGACCGTGGTAGAGGAACACGTACTGGCGGAACTGGACCGGAAACTCGCCCCGATCCGCCCGGCTCTGGAGCCAGTGGAAATCCTCCTCCACCACATCCCGTCGATCGAAGAAGCCCGGGAGGAAGAGGTTGTTGCTCGCCCGCGTGAACCGGGCATCGGCGTCGTCGGGGTTCATGGCGATCGCCTCGTCCATGATCACGATCCCGTCCCGCACCCGCTTGATCTTCGCCCCGGGCCAGAAGGGTTCCCGGGCGCTGACCACCACGGCGCTCCCGAGGAGGGCCTTGGCAAACGCGTTCCTCGGCTCCACGGCCAGCACCTTCTCGAGACAGTCCTTGGTCTGCTGGATGAGCTTCCTGGCCGCCTTGCCGCCGAACGCCGCCTGGTTGTGGTATTCGAGCGCGGTCCGGATCAGGGCCAGGTTGTTCGTGGGGTGGGTCGCGATGTAGGCCTCGAGGGCGGGGAGGTCCGACGGCAGGTGGGAGGAGTCCACCGCGGTGATCGAGCCCAGACCCGGCATTGGCACGAGCAGGGCGGTCAGGAGGGCGACAAGGGCCCTGATGAAGCTGATCGGCATGGGGGTAGAATTGGTGCTGGTGCAGCGGAGGTCAACCCGCAGGCGGGTTACAGGAATTCCTGATGTGTGTGCCGCAGTCCCCGATCCCGGCCTCGCCGGGCGATGGGCTTCCCGTTGGGTCACGGCGTGGGATTCCACCATCCCTCCAGCGTCTCACGCAGGCGCCGTACCCGTCGGGGTTCCCGGTCCGCCAGGTCCTCGAGTTCCAGCGGATCCGTCGACACCCGGTAGAGTTCCACCCGACCGCCCGGCTCATTCCAGGGCGCCGGCACGATCAGCTTCCAGGAACCGTCGACGATCCACCGCCACCGGAGACCCGACTCCGGCCGGTCGAGATCCACCGCGTCGTGCGTGAAGCATTCGCCGAAGACGGCCTGGCGTCGACGCACCGCCCGACGGTCGAGGAGATCCTGTCCCGGCAGGCCCGCCGGGACCGGTGTGCCAACCATCCGGAGCAGCGTGGGCAGGACGTCGAGGCTTGAGACGGGATGGACGTCATCGCGTCGGGGTTCGATGTGCCCCGGCCAGCCCACCAGGATCGGTGTCCGCACGCCACCGTCGTAGGGGCTCTGCTTCGACCGGGCGGCGTAGCGGCCGGTCTGGGGATCGGTGATCCAGCCGTTGTCGGCCAGGTAGACCACGATCATGTGGCGATCCGAACCCCGCTGCTCGAGAAACCCCAGCAGCTGTCCGCAGGTCTCGTCGAACCACTCGACCATGGCGTGGTACCGGGCCACAGGCAGGGACGGATTCGTCGCGCGATGGCGGTCCAGGAAGCGATCCGGCGGCGTGTGCGGGTCATGCGGGAGCATCGGGGCGTACCACACCAGCCAGGGGCGGCCGGCCTGTTCCGCAGCCGTCACGAAGTCCTCGATGGGCTTCAGCGTCCTCCGACCGATCTCCAGACCGGCGTCGCCATGCCGGTCCCCACGGGTCATGCCGTGCGTGAACCCACCCTTCGTGAAGTCGTTCTGCCACCACTTGCCGCTCTGGAAGCTGAGGTAGCCGCGGTCCTGGAGGAGTCGGGGTAGGGTGGGGACCTGTTCCAGGAACGACGACAGCCGGGCACGTCCCGACCGGAACGCCTCGCTTCGGTAAAACTCCGCCTGCGGCATCCCGGTGGGCCGCGGAGGGTCGTTGCAGACCACGCCCTGCTGGTGTGGGAAGCGTCCGGTGATCAGGGAGGCCAGACTGGGACAGCAGAGGCTCGACGGCACATAGCCCCGGGTGAAGCAGAGGGAACGGGAGGCCAGACGGTCGAGGTTCGGGGTCCGCAGGACCGGATGTCCCATGAAGCCATAGTCCGTCCACGCCTGGTCATCGGACACGATCAGCAGGATGTTCGGCGGCCGGGGTTCGTGGCCGGTTGGAGTTGTTCCGGGACCCGACCCTGCCGCCTGGGTTTCAACCCGGAGGAGAAACAAGGCTCCGAGGAGAATGAGTGCGTCCTTCAGCCATCTTCGGTTCCAGTCCCGGAAGTCGATCGCGTGAAGGGGGCGTCGAGGGATGTCGTTCGCCATGGTGTGCACCTTGGAAGCCTGCAATCGGCCCCGGAATCCGACCACCACCAAAACCGAGATCCAGGGTCGACCTGCTCCACCACAATCCTCCGAGGACCCTCGAATGCCAGCGGGGGTGGGTGGCGTCCGAGTCCCATGCGTTGGTTCCCGTTGTTCCTGCTCCTGCCCGTGCTGTCCCTGCAAGCCGCCACCGTGCGGGTCGAGGTGGAGGGACGCGACGACGGTGATGGCAGCCGGAGGCGTCCGTTCCGATCCGCAGTTGCCGGCCTTCGGGCGGCGCGGGTCCTGAAGGCGGCCCAGCCTTCCGAACCGGTCATCCTCGAGTTCGGACGTGGCCGGCATGAGCTCGAGGAGCCGCTCCACCTGACACCCGAGGATTCCGGTCTGACGCTGCGGGCCCGGGTTCCCGGCTCGGCGGTCCTGTCGGGGGGGATCCGCCTGCGCGGATGGCAGCGGGACCCGACCCGGCCCGGACTCTGGACGACGACGATTCCCGAGGTGTCGGCCGGGCGATGGTACTTCCACCAGCTGTTCGTCGACGGCCGACGGGCCCAGCGGGCACGGACCCCGAACGAGGGATTCTCCCACGCCACGGGTCGGCTCGGAGAGCAGTCCCCGATCACCCTTCCGTTCCGCCCCGGCGACATCGATCCCCGGTGGATGCAGCTCCCAGACGCCCGGGTGATCCTGCTGATGAAGTGGACCGATCTCCAGCTGCCGATCCGCGGGGTGGACACCCTCGCCCACGTCGCGCAGCTGCCGGGTGGGCCGCGTCCGTACTGGATGGATGAGCCAGACGCCCGCTACTGGGTCGAGAATGTCCCGGAGGCCCTCGATGTCCCGGGAGAGTGGTACCTCGACCGCACCTCGGGGCGGCTCAGCTATCTCGCGCCCAAAGGCCTTGATCCCAACCGCGCGACCGTCGTTGCGCCACGACTCCGGGAGCTGGTGAACGTCGAGGGGGATGTCGCCCGGGGACGTCCGGTCATGGGGGTGACCTTCTCCGGACTGACCTTCTCCGATGCCGACTACGACGTGCCTGCCGATGGAATGATCTCCCCTCAGTCCGCGGTACCGATCCGAGGGGGATTCCGGGCAACGCATGCGGTGGGATGTCGGCTCGAGGACTGCACCGTCGCAAACCTGGGAGGCTATGGCATCGATCTCGGCCGCGGGTCCCAGCGATGGCGCGTGGTCGGCAACACGGTCCGGGATCTTGGCGCGGGTGGGATCCGGATCGGTGAGCCCGGGGATCGTGATCCCTCGGCCCTGGACGCCTGCCATTCCCATGTGGTGACCGACAACGAGGTGGTGCGCCTCGGGCGCATCTTCGCGCCGGGCTGTGGCGTCATCCTTTTCCAGACGGGGACCAACCGCATCGCGCACAACCACATCGCGGATCTCTACTACACCGGCATCTCGATCGGCTGGAACTGGGGCTATGAGGAGACCCCCTGTCGGGCGAACCTCATCGAGTACAACCTCGTCGAGCGGGTGGGGCAGGGGCGGCTGAGCGACATGGGTGGGTTCTACACCCTGGGACCCCAGGCCGGGACCGTGATCCGCAACAACGTCTTCCGGTTTGTCGACAGCTACCGGTATGGCGGCTGGGCGATGTACACCGACGAGGGCAGCACGGGAATCGTGGTGGAGAACAACGTGGGCCATGCCTGCAAGGACGCCGGGTTCCACCAACACTACGGGCGCGACAACGTCATCCGGAACAATCTGCTGGCGTGGAACCGGAACCACTCGGTCATGCGCACCCGGGAGGAGCCGCACCGGTCGTTCTGGTTCACGAACAACGTGGTGATCGCCAACTCCGGCACCTTCCTGGGCAGCAGCTGGAAGGGCACCACGAACGAGTTCCTGAGCAACCGCAACGTCTGGTTCGATCCCCGCCTGGGGGCCGACACGGCAGCCTACCGGTTTGCCGGCAAGGACTGGTCCGCCTGGCGCGCGCGGGGACAGGACGTCGACTCCGTGATCGCGGACCCCCTGCTGGTGGATCCGGACCGTCCGGAACTCGGCCTGAGGAAGGAGTCGCCCGCGTATGGACTGGGCTTCCGTCCGATCAACCTGACCGAGCTGGGGCCGCGTCCGAAGCGGCGTCGAAACTGAAGTGTCGGACGGCACCACACCCGGCCCAGCGTTCCGGACCGTGGAATTCGAAATTCCTCCCTTCTCGCAGAAGGGACCCCGGGGCAGGTTTGTCGACACTCCATGACGTCGAGCTGGTCCAGAACCGCCGCCCTCGGGGCGGCGCTGTGCCTCGGGGTCGCCACCCAGGCCGCGCCGCCCGACGCCGCCCACTGGGCCTACCAGCCTCTCGGATTCCCCAGGCCCCCGACCGTCCCGGGCCGACCGGTCGGAAACCCGATCGATGCCTTCATCCAGGCACGGATCCTCCCCGCAGGCCTCCCACGTGCACCAGAGGCCCCGGCCCGGACCCAGCTCCGACGCCTCAGCTACGACCTCGTCGGCCTCCCGCCGCGACCCGAGGAGCTCGACGCCTTCGAAAGCGCCTGTGCCGTGGACCCCTCGGTGGCCTACGCCCGGGAGGTCGAACGCCTCCTCGCCTCGCCCCGGCATGGCGAGCGGTGGGCCCGGCATTGGATGGATGCCGCCCACTTCGCCGAGACGCATGGACATGACCAGGACCGCATCCGGTCCAATGCCTGGCCCTACCGCGACTGGCTCATCCAGGCGTTCAACGCCGACATGCCCTACACCCGGTTCGTCCAGGCCCAGGTCGCCGGGGACGTCCTCTTCCCGGAGGATCCCTTCGCCACGGTGGCCCTCGGGTTCATCGCCGCCGGTCCATGGGATGAGAGCTCCCTCCGCGACATCCGGGAGGACACCCTGGACCGTCAGATCGGCCGGTATCTCGACCGGGACGACATGCTGGCGACGGTGATGAGCGTCTTCACCAGCTCGACCGTCCACTGCGCCCGCTGCCACGACCACAAGTTCGATCCCATCCCGCAGCGTGACTATTACGCCCTCCAAGCGGTGTTCTCGGGCGTCGAACGCGCCAACCGGGTGTTCGACCCGGATCCTGATGTGCATCGACGGCGTCAGGAACTGCTGCATCGGCGTCGGCAGCTCGACCGGGGCGACTCGAATCTCCTGCACGCCGCCACCACCCGGGCGGCTGTCGATGCCTGGCGTGTCCGCAACGTCACCGCGCCGGTCGAGTGGCAGGAACTCGCGACGCAGACCCACATCCCGACCGCCACCGGCGTGCTCACGCGCCAGGCCGATGGATCCTTCCTCGCGTCCGGGACAACCCCCGAGCGCGACACCTACACCGTGCTGGCGCCGGCTCCGTCGGGTCGCGTGACTGCGATCCAGCTGGAGCTCCTTCCCGACGCGTCGTTGCCGTTCCAGGGGCCGGGCCGCCAGTCGCTCAATGGGAATCTCCACCTGAGCGAGTTCCGGGTCCTGGCCCATCCTCCCGACGGCGGAGCACCCCGGGTCGTGGCGCTGGTGAATCCGACCGCCGATTTCAACCAGGAGGGCTGGACCATCGCCCACGCGCTGGACGGAGACGAGAAGACCGCCTGGGGCATCCACCCGGAGGAGGGGAAGGCGCACCGGGCCCTCTTCGAACTGAAGGAGGCGTGTGAATTCCCGCCGGGCACCACAATCGCCTTCGTGCTCCACCAGCTGCACGGCGGTGGACATCTCATCGGTCGGTTCCGTCTCACGACCACGGGTGCGCCTGGACCCCACCGGGCCATCCCGGCGGAATTCTCCGCGTGGGCGCATCGGGAGCCGTCGTCCTGGACCCCGGAGCAGTGGACCCGTCTCGCGGGCCACGTCCTCCGCGAGGATCTCCGCCGGGAGCTCGCCGCCTTGCCGACGCCGTCGCTGGTCTACGCGGCTGCCGCAGACTTCGATCCCGATGGCAGCCTGCGTCCCTCGTTGAACCCGCGTCCGATCCATGTCCTGAACCGCGGCGAGATCACCCAGCCGCGCGACGAGGTGGGTCCAGGAGCCCTCTCCTGCGTGGCCGCATTGCCGGCGCGCTACCGGGTCCCGGACGGGGCCGAGGAAGGGGCACGACGCGCCCTTCTCGCCGGATGGCTGGTGTCCCCCGACAACCCGCTGGTCTGGCGCTCGATCGTCAACCGCGTGTGGCACCACCATTTCGGACGGGGCCTCGTCGACACCCCGAACGACTTCGGCCGGATGGGCAGCGCGCCAACCCATCCCGAGCTCCTCGACTGGCTGGCGGTGTGGTTCCGCGACGAGGCCCGCGGTTCGCTGAAGGCCCTGCATCGGCTGATCGTCACCAGCGCCACGTACCGACAGTCCGTGCGGACGACCCGGTCCGGGGCAGGGGATCCGGATCCCGACAACCGCCTGCTCGCGCATCGGAGCCCGATCCGGCTCGATGCCGAGTGCGTCCGGGACGCGATGCTGCTGGCCAGCGGTCGGCTTGACTTCCGGATGGGCGGTCCGGGCGACATGCAGTTCGATCTCCAGCCTGGGATCCACGTCACGCCGCGGGTCGACTACACCCGATTCGACCTCGACTCCGCCGCCGGGGGGCGTCGGAGCGTCTACCGGTTCCTCTTCCGCACGCTGCCGGATCCGTTCATGGACGCGCTGGACTGTCCGGCGGGCGACCAGCTCACCGCGGTGCGCAACAACAGCGTCACGGTGCAGCAGGCCCTGGCTCTCTGGAACAACGCCCTCGTCGCCCGCCAGGCCGAGCACCTGGCGTCTCGGCTCGAGACGGAGCCCGGCACCGTGGAGTCCCGGATCGGCCGGGCCGTCGTGCTGACGCTCGGGCGCCCCGCCGCATCGGAGGAGCTCCGGGAGCTGGTCGCCTACGCCCGCCGACACGGCCTCGCGGCGGGGTGTCGACTGCTGTTCAACGCCAACGAGTTCGTCTTCGTGGACTGAGATGGCCTTCCCCCTCCAGAGACCCGGTCCGATCCCGACCCGACGCGAATTCCTCGGTCGGCTCGGGGCCGGGTTCGGCAGCGTGGCCCTGGCGCAGCTCCTCGGAGCGGAGCGTCTGCTGGGGGGCGAAGCCGGTTCCGGGGCCCGTCCGTCGCCACATCCAGCGCGCGCCAAGCGGGTGATCCAGCTGTTCATGAACGGCGGGGCCAGCCAGATGGACCTGTTCGATCACAAGCCCGCGCTGTTCCGCCATGCCGGCGAGGCATTCGACCCCGGCAAGGGAGTCCGCGTCGAGGCGCCCACCAGCGAGCCGGGCAAGGTGCTCAAGCCACCGTTCGAGTTCCGTCAACACGGCCAGTCCGGTCGCTGGGTCAGCAGCGTGCTGCCCCATCTGTCGCGCTGTGTCGACGACCTCGCCTTCCTCATGGCGATGCAGTCGCGGACGAACGTCCATGGCCCGGGCAGCTACCTGATAAACACGGGCTTCCTGTTGCCGGGGTTCCCGTGCCTCGGGGCCTGGACCAGCTACGCGCTGGGACGGGAGAGCGACAACCTGCCGGCCTTCGTCGTCCTGCCCGACGCCAAGGGCCTGCCCTACAACGGCCGCGGGAACTTCAGCTCCGGGTTCCTGCCCGTCTCGTTCCAGGGAACGGTGATCCAGAGCCGGGCCGCGGACGCCTCGGGCTCGGGTCCGGGCGGCTCCAACGGGTTCCTGCTCAGCGATCTCTCCGCGCCGCCCTCGGCCCGGTACATCACGCCGGCGTCGGACCAGGACGGTCTGGCCGTGCTGCAGGGGTTGAATCGCCGCCACCAGGAGGCGCATCCGACGGATTCCCGGCTCGAGTCGCGGATCCAGGCCTATGAGCTGGCGGCCCGGATGCATCTGAGTGCGCCCGAGGTGTTCGCACTGGAAGGCGAGACGGAGGCGACCCGACGGCTGTACGGGCTCGACAACGCGGTGACCGAGAACTTCGGTCGTCGGTGTCTGCTGGCGCGTCGGCTGGTGGAACGGGGCGTTCGGTTCGTGCAGGTCTGGAGCGGGGCGGGGGGGCCGACCGGGAACTGGGACAACCACGCGAACATCGTGAAGGAGCTGCCCCCGATGTGTGCGGCGACCGACCAGCCGATCGCCGCACTGCTGACCGATCTGAGGGCCCGGGGGTTGCTGGAGGACACGCTGGTGCTGTGGAACACGGAGTTCGGCCGAATGCCCTTCGCCCAGAGCAGCGAGGGTCGCGACCACAACGGCGGCACCTTCGTGGGGTGGATGGCCGGGGCCGGGGTGCGTCCGGGCGTGGCCCACGGCGAGAGCGACGAGTGGTCGTGGAAGGCGGCACACGACATCACCACGACCTACGACTTCCATGCCACGGTGCTGCATCTGCTGGGGCTCGATCACGAACGCCTGACGTTCCGTCACAATGGCGCCGACCGCCGACTGACCGACGTGCATGGCGAGGTCATCCGTCAGGTCCTGGCGTGAGGGGGGAGGGGACTCACACGGGGACGCGGAGGCGCGGAGAGAGAGGACGGAGGAGGTAGGGCGAGGCAGAGAGAGGCGGGGGTCAGACGGGGCAGCAGGCCATCGGCCTGCGAGGGTGGGTGATGCAGTGCCCTGCATCACTGGGCGCGGGAGCGCCCACGGAGCGAGGTGTGGGCGTACCTGGGACTGGCTGCCGGGTGGTGCTGGGACCTGGGAAGCAGGTGAGCCCTCGGGAAGGTGGGTGCATCGGATGCACCCAGTGGCCCAGAGCACTGGTCCACCCACCCACGGCGGTCCCGCTGTTGCGGGACTGCGGAGATCCGGACCCGCTGGAGCGCATGAGCGATGCCGTGGTGGGGGCGGGGGATGGAGTTGGCCCGGTGGGTGATGCAGTGCCCTGCATCACTGGGCGCGGGAGCGCCCACGCGGTTGGTAGCTGTCGATTTGCGTGGTAGGGACCTGGTCCCTCAGGTCCCCATTTCAATCCACCACGCGTTGCGGACCCGTGACGGAAGACGGGATCCTCTCTCGTGTCAGACCAACCCGGCTCATCCCATGGATCCGCACGAATCTCGCGGGTCCAGATGGGGACGGGAGGGACCCCATCCCTACCGGGGAGGCGCGCTGCCGCGCCCGATCCGATCCTCCCGTCTTCTCCCCGCCCTTCCTCCGCGTCTCCGCGTCCCCGTGTGAGCCCCCCCGCTCCCGCCCTCAGCGTTTCCCCGCCCCCAGCCAGTAGGAGATGAAGGCCAGCCGGTCGGCGCTCTCCTCGATGATCTTCGTCGTGGGTTTCCCGGCCCCGTGGCCGGCCTTGGTCTCGATCCGGATCAGGACCGGGTTGGCACATGACTGCACCGCCTGGAGGCGCGCGGCGAACTTGAAGCTGTGCGCGGGCACGACGCGATCGTCGTGGTCGCCCGTGGTCACCAGCGTCGGCGGATAGCACACGCCCGGACGCAGGTTGTGGTAGGGCGAATACGCGTACAGGGCCTTGAACTCGTCGGCATTGTCGCTGCTGCCGTAGTCGCTCACCCACGCCCAGCCAATCGTGAACCGGTGGAACCGAAGCATGTCGAGGACCCCCACCGCCGGCAGACAGGCACCGAAGAGGTCGGGCCGCTGCGTCATGCAGGCCCCCACCAGCAGGCCGCCGTTGCTGCCACCGGAGATCGCGAGCCGACGTGGCTCCGTGATCTTCTCGGCGACCAGGTGTTCGGCGGCGCCGATGAAGTCGTCGAACACGTTCTGCTTCCGCAGCTTCGTCCCGGCCTGGTGCCAGTCCTCCCCATACTCCCCGCCGCCCCGCAGGTTCGGCACCGCGTAGATGCCGCCATTCTCCATCCAGAGCAGGTTCGCCGGGGAGAACGACGGCGTGAGCGAGATGTTGAATCCGCCGTAGCCGTAGAGCAGCACCGGGTTCTTCCTCCGGAGGTCGAGGTCCTTCCGATGACTCAGGAACATCGGCACCCGGGTGCCGTCCTTGCTCGTGTAGAAGACCTGTCGGGTCGTGTAGTCCGAGGGATTGAACTTCACCGTGGGCGACTTCCAGACCGTCGTCTCGCCCCGGGCGAAGTCGTACCGCAGCACCTGGGTCGGGGCGGTGAACGACGAGAAGCTGAAGAACGTCTCCTGCGCCGTCTGACGTCCCGAGAACCCGGCCGCGGTGCCGATGCCCGGAAGGGGCAGCTCCTTCTCGAAGGAGCCGTCCAGCCGATGGAGCTTCACGACGCTCTTGGCGTCCGCGAGGTACAGGGCCACGAACCGACCGCCCACCATCCGGACCGTCTCCAGCGTGGCCGCACCCTGCGGGAGGATCTCCTTCCAGGCCGAGCGCTCGGGATGGTGGACATTGACCGCGATGAGACGTCCCCGCGGGGCGTTGAGATCCGTCAGGAAGTACAGGACCGGGCCCTGGTTGCCGACGAAGTTGTAGCTCGCGTCGAAGTCGTCGAGTAGCGGCACGACCTTGGCGTCCGGGGCCTTCAGATCCTTCAGGTGGACCCGGTTCCGGGTGTCGGTGCCCTGGGTGACGGGGATGATGAGATACTGTCCGTCCTCGGTGGTCACGCCGGTGAGGCCCCAGTTGGGATGGTCCTTCCGCTCGTGGACCAGGGTGTCGTCGGCCTGCGGGGTGCCGAGTCGGTGGAAGTAGAGCTTCTGGAACTCGTTGACCTTGCTGAGGGACTTGCCCTCGGGCGGGGCGTCGTAGCGGGAGTAGAAGAACCCGGAACCGTCGGCGGTCCAGCCGCAGCCGGAGAACTTGACCCACTTCAGGACGTCGCCGGTGTCCTGGCCGGTCTCGACGTTCCGGACGTGCCATTCCTCCCAGTCGGATCCGGCGACGGAGAGCGCGTAGGCCAGGCGGGAGCCGTCGTCGCTTGGGAAGTAGCCCTTGAGGGCGACGGTGCCGTCCTTCGCAAGGGTGTTGGGATCGAGCAGCACCCGGGGCTCGGCCTGGAGGGCGGGGGCGACGTAGAGGACGCTCTGGTTCTGCAGGCCCAGGTTGCGGGTGAAGAAGTAGTTCGCGCCCTCCTTGTAGGGCACGCCGTAGCGGTCGAACTCGAACAGTTCGGTCAGGCGGCGCTTGAGCGTCTCACGCTGGGGGAGCTGCTCGAGGTAGCGTAAGGTGACGGCATTCTCGGCCTCGACCCAGGCCCGGGTGGCTTCCCCGTTCTCATCCTCGAGCCAGCGGTAGGGATCGGCGACGGTCTGGCCGTGGTAGGTGTCGACCGTGTTGGTGAGGGTGCTGACGGGGTAGGAGGGGGCGGGGATGGGAGGAGTCACTCGGTGGGCGAGGGGAACGCATCCTGCCGCGAGGAGGGTGGCGGCGAGGGGGAGCAGTGGGGACGATCGGCGGCCTGGCATGGTCCGCCCAGTAGTCCACACCGCCCTCCATCCCGGCAAGCATCCGGCTCGGGTCGGCGGTCGGGACCGGGGGCCGGCCTACCCGACGGTGAACACCGGGGCGCCGAGGACCTCGGGGCGGGGGTGGATGCCCAGGCCGGGGGCGGTGGAGGCGGCCATGCGGCCGTCCACCCGCTCGGGCGCGCCCTCGGCGGTGCTCACCGTCACGTAGCTGTTGAAGTCCGTCGTGCTGAACAGGAACTCCGGCGGCGTGCTCTGCGCCAGATGTGCGATCGCCGCCGTCGCAATGTCCCCACCCCACGAATCCTCCAGCGTCATGCCGATCCCCAGGCTCACGCAGAGATCCCGGGCCTGACGGATCTTCGTCAATCCGCCCAGCTTGCTGATCTTCAGGTTCACCACGTCCATCGCCAGATCCGATCGCGCCCGGAGCAGGATCCCGAGGTCGTCGATCGTCTCGTCGAGGACGAACGGCTGCGGGATCTGTCGACGCACCGCGAGACACTCCTCGTAGGTCAGGCAGGGCTGTTCGATGTAGACGTCGATGTCGCGCACCGCGTTCGCCACCCGGATGGCCTCGTGCTGGATCCAGCCGGTGTTGGCATCGGCCACCAGGCGGTCGCCCGGCTGGAGCTTCGCCGCGACGGCTCGGATCCGCGCGATGTCGACGTCCGGGTCGCCCCCCACCTTCAGCTGGAAGCGTCGGTAGCCCTCGGCCCGGTAGCCGGCGACGCTGTCGGCCATGGCCTCCGGTGAATCCTGCGAGATGGCCCGGTACAGATGGACGTCCTCGCCGTACCGTCCCCCGAGGAGCTCGCACACGGGAAGTCCGCTGGACTGCCCGAGGAGATCCCAGCAGGCGATGTCGATGCCGCTCTTCACGTAGGGGTGTCCCTTGAGCACCGCATCCATCCGACGGTTGAGTCGGACCAGCTGTCGCGGGTCCTCGCCGATCAGATGCGGTCCGAGCTCACGGAGTCCCGCCCGGACGCCGTCGGCGTAGGCGGGCAGGTAGAACGGGCCGAGGGGACAGACCTCGCCGTAGCCGATGTGGCCCGTGTCGGTCTCGACCCCGATGATCGTGCTGTCGAACACGGTGACCGACTTGCCGCCCGACCAGTTGTAGGTGGTCTCGTGGAGCGGGAGTTCCACACGGTGGGCGAGGATGCGGCGGATCTTCATGGGGTGGCGGGCGCGGTTGGGGTTTCCGGTGTGGCGGTCCGGGAAAGAGTCCGCCGGTGGCGTCGGAACACCAGCCTTTATCCACCGAAGACGAGCGCACCCAGGTTGAGGGCCGCCGCGAAGAGCAGGGCGCCGAGGAAGATGCAGACCGGCAGGGTGAGCACCCAGGCGAGGAGGATGTTCCGGACCGTCCCGGCCTGCAGCCCGGAGGCGTTCGCGGCCATGGTGCCGGCGATGCCCGACGACAGCACATGGGTCGTGCTCACCGGGAGCGCGAGATGGTCACCGGTCAGGATGGCCGCCATGGCGACCGCCTCGGCCGTGGCGCCCTGGGCGTAGGTGAGGTGGTCCTTCCCGATCTTCTCGCCCACCGTCCGCACGATCCGCCGATAGCCGATCATCGTTCCCAGCCCCAGTGCGAGGGCCACCGAGACCTGGACCCATTTCGGGATGAACTGGGTCAGGGACTCCGCATGGGAGGCGAACCGAAGCTCCGTGGCGTGGATCGGGGACGCCCCCTTCCGATGGCCTTCCGCATCCAGCCGATGGATGGCCTTCGAGACCAGGTAGAGGTCGGTCCGCAGACGGGCCCGGTTCGTCGGATGCAGATCCGCAAGGGTTCCGAGGGGCCTCAGCTGGGCCGTGATGGCATCGCAGGTGGTGGCCAGGGCCGCAAAGGTGCGCGGGGACGTCTCGGCCAAGGGCTTCAGGTAGGCCGAGAGTGTCCGGGTCGCCTCGGGGCCCGTCATCGGAGTCCCCCTGGCCTCGACCCGGAAGGTGTCGGCCAGCTGGGTGGCGTCCTGGACCAATCCCGTGAGGGCGGATCGGTCCGCCGAGAGGTTCAGGGCATACGTGCCGGGGAGGAGTCCGACGAGGATCAGGACGATCAGTCCTATCCCCTTCTGTCCGTCGTTCGACCCGTGGGCGAAACTGACGCCGGTGCAGGTGGTCATGAGGATCCCGCGGATCCAGCCCGGCGGTTTCTTCCCGGGCTCGGGAGCCCTGAACAGTCCGGGGTTGCGGAGCGCCACCTTGAGCAGGATCAGCAGCAGGGCCGCGATCGCGAACCCCAGGGCAGGGGAGATGAGGAGACCCAGCATCACATCCTGGGCCTTGGACCAGTTGACGCCATCGGTCACGGAGTGGGAGGTGCCCATCAGGGAATTGGCAATGCCCACCCCGAGGATGGATCCGATCAGGGTGTGGGAGCTCGAGGCCGGCAGGCCGAGCCACCAGGTGCCGAGGTTCCAGGCGATCGCCGACATCAGGATGGAGAAGACCATCGCGAATCCGGCGAGGGTTCCCACGTTGAGGACCAGCTCCACCGGAAGAAGCGCCACGATGCCGAAGGCGACCGTTCCCGAGGAGGTGAGCACGCCGATCAGGTTCCGGATCCCCGACCACACCACGGCGGGTGTCGCGGTCAGGGTGTTGGTGTAGATGACGGTTGCGACCGCGTTGGCGGTGTCATGGAACCCGTTCACGAACTCGAACCCAAGGGCGAGAGCGACGGCGATCGCGAGGAGCACCAGGGTCAGGGCACCGGGATCGGTGGTGGTGGCGAGCAGCATCGGAGGGTGAAGCCTACCCGTGAGGGGCTGCGGGCCACAACGGCCCGTCTGTAACATTCGGCGGAGACCCCTCCTGGAATTCCTCGTCCGCCTCCCTGCAGGACCCAGCCCTGGAGGATTCCGGTGCGCGACGTTGACCCGTGGGCGGGCTGGTCGATAGCGTTTTGGCCATGCTCCCACGGGTTGAACACGACTCCTCCTTCCGGCACGGATCCATACTGGTGACGTCACGCCGTTCCTCCCCCTGGCCCCGACTCTCGCGGAGCCTCGGGCTGCTCACGGCCCTGGTGGGAGGAACGGCCGCCGCCGTGACCCTGCCGGCGCCCATGGCGCCCGGGATCGATCCGGGCGAGGTCCTGCTCGGGGAACTCCACTGCACGGCCTGCCATGCCGCGCCCGATGCGGTCGTGACGCGTCTTGGGACGGGCGCCGCACCCCGTCTCGGAGCCGAGGGGCTCCGTCTGCCGCCCCACGGACTGGTGACCTGGCTCTCGAACCCGTCGGCCATGAAGCCCGGCACGACGATGCCGCACGCGCTGCACGGTCTGCCGGCGGCCCGTCAGAAGGAGGCCGCCGAAGCCCTCGCCCAGTATCTCGTGTCCCTCCAGCCCGCCGGGGAGATCCAAGGGGTCAGTGCCGATCCGGCCCGGGCCGAGAAGGGGCGCCTCCTCTACCACACCGTCGGCTGCGTGGCCTGCCATGCGCCCTTCGACGCCGCCGAGTCGGGTCCGGACGCCCTCCGGAAAGCCCAGGAAAACGCCGTGCCGCTCGGGGATCTCTCCCGGAAATATCCAGCCGGGGAACTCGTCCGATTCCTCCGCAATCCGGTGGCCCACCGCGCTGGCGGACGGATGCCGGATCTCGGTCTCTCGGAATCCGAGGCGATCGACATCGCCACCTACCTGTTGCGGGATCAGATGGCCGCCGCTGCCACCGCGGCGGTCGCCCCGGTGCCGGGCCTCAAGTGGGAGCTTGTCGAGGGCAGCTTCAACCAATGCCGTCAGCTCGCCGATGCCACGCCGGTCGCCTCCGGGATCACGGACCAGATCACGACCTCGATGGCGAAGCGGGATTCGAATTTCGGTCTCCGGTTTCGGGGCATGATCGCGATCCCGACCTCGGGGGAGTACGACTTCTGGCTCAACTCGGATGATGGTTCGCAGCTGTGGATCGATGGCAAGGTGGTGGTCGACAACGACAACACCCACGCGCCCCAGACGAAGGACGGGAAGGTGCGCCTCGAGGCGGGGCGGCATGCCTTCGAACTCCTGTTCTTCCAGGGCGGAGGCGGACATGAGCTGACGCTCCAGTGGGCGACACCCGGCCAGAAGCGGGGGGCGATTCCGTCGTCACTCTTCACCCATGAGGCCCGACCCTTGGTGCCGGTGGGGTCCGGCCCGTGGGTCGCCGATGCCGCGAAGATCGCGAAGGGCAGGGAGTGGTTCGGCACGCTCGGCTGCAGTTCCTGCCATGCGGGCACCGAGGTCGCCGTCCGCCCGGCCCGTCCGCTCCTCGAGCTGGCGTCGCGGTCCGACAAGGGCTGTCTGGCCGACACGCCCTCTGCGAAGGCCCCGCGGTTCGATCTAACCGCCGAACAGCGCAAGGCGCTTCGGGGCACCGTGGCGAAGGCGGCCGATCTCCAGAAACCCCTTCCCGCCGACCTGGCGGTCTCCAGCACCCTGACCCGGCTCAACTGCTATGCCTGCCATGCCCGCGACGGTCTGGGTGGTCCGAACGCCTCGGGCCATGGGGACTGGTTCAAGGTGGTCGGCGAGGCCGATCTGGGCGACGAGGGTCGCATCCCGCCGCTGCTCAACGCGGTCGGTGCCAAGCTCAAGCCCGAGTGGCTCTCCAAGGTCCTGCACGAGGGCGCCAAGGTGCGGCCGTACATGGCCACCCGGATGCCCCGGTTCGGGGATCCGAACGCCGACCGTCTCCACGCGGCGTTGCTGGCGGCGGACCGGGCGAAGGGCCTGGCCCCGGCCCCGGCGACGTCGGACCGCGATGTGAAGCTGGGATGGAAGCTGGTCGGACGCGACGGCCTGAGCTGCATCGCCTGCCACACCTTCACCACCTACGGCTCGATGGGCATCCCGGCGCTGGCGCTCGACACGATGGGATCCCGACTCGAGTGGGACTGGTTCCGTCGGTATCTCCCCGATCCCGCGGCGCTGCGTCCGGGAACGCGGATGCCGACGTTCTGGCCCGAGGGGCATGCGGTGAACCGGGACATCCTCGGCGGCGACACCGACGCGCAGATCCGGGCCATCTGGGCCTACCTGGCGGGGGGGGCCAAGGCGGAGGTGCCTGCGGGACTGGTCCGGGGCCGACGCGAGCTCGTGGCGCATCATGGGCCCGAGATCTACCGCAACTTCATCGACGGCGCCGGCAGCCGGGCGATCGGCGTGGGCTATCCGCAGCACGCCAACCTGGCGTTCGATGCCGAACAGCTCCGGCTGGCGATGATCTGGCAGGGCAGCTTCATCGACACCGCACGCCACAGCACGGACCGGGGTGAGGGATTCGAGCCGCCGCTGGGGGATCATCGGGTGGGCTTCCCCAAGGGGCCCGCCTTCGCGCCGCTCGCCACCTCGACGGCCTCATGGCCCGAGACGGTGGCCCAGAAGTTCCGGGGCTACCGCTTCGATGCCGCCCGCCAGCCGATCTTCCTCTACTCGATCGGTGGCGTGGGGGTGGCCGACGCCTTCGTGCCCAAGCCCGGGGAGCTCGACATGACCTTCGTCCGAACCCTCACCTTCGAGGGCAGCACCCCGCAGCCCCTGTGGTTCCGGGCTGCGAAGGGGAAGATCACGCGCAAGCCCGATGGCGGGTTCGTCGTGGACGACGTGATGACCCTCCGCTTCCGCGGTGGCGACGCCGAGGTGGTGGGGGATGAACTGCGGGTCCGGGTGCCGGTCCCGGGCACGGTGGTGGAGGAACTCAACTGGTGAAAGGGACACTCATGAACATGGATTCAATGCGGGGTTGGCTTCGACGGACGCTGCTGGGCGGCGTGATGATGGGGATGATGGCCGCCGCGGTGGCGTCGCCCCAGTCGGACCGCGAGGCGGAGTACTATCCGCTCCAGACCTTCCCGATCCCCGAGGGCATCGTGCTCGAGGCAGGCGCGCTCCAGCTCCTGCCGGGACAGCGTCTCGCCGTGTCCACCCGTCTGGGCGACATCTACCTGGTCGACGGCGTCTTCGGGGCGCCGGACAAGGTGACCTTCAAGCGCTTCGCCTCCGGTCTGCACGAGGTGCTGGGGCTGTGGAGCAAGGGTGACGGCTGGATCTACGCCACGCAGCGCGGTGAGGTGACCCGGCTCAAGGACACCGACGGCGACGACCAGGCGGACGTCATCGAGACGGTGGCCGATGGGTGGGGCATCAACGGCGACTACCACGAGTACGCGTTCGGCTCGAAGCCGGACAAGGACGGCAACATCTGGGTGGTGCTGTGCCTGACGGGCTCGTTCAACAGCGAAAGCCTGTTCCGCGGCTGGGCCCTTCGGGTGACGCCCGATGGGAAGGTGATCCCGACGACCAGCGGTCTGCGCTCCCCGGGCGGTGTGGGGACGAATCATCTGGGCGACATGTTCTACACGGACAACCAGGGGCCCTGGAACGGCACCTGTTGGCTGAAGCCCCTGAAGCCGGGTGCCTTTGTGGGGCATCCCGGCGGGTTCCGCTGGTACAGTCAGGCGACCCACCTCGGTGCGGCCCCGAAGGAGCCGCTCAGCGGCAGCCGCATCGCGGTGGAGCGGACCAAGATCCCGGAGCTGATCCCCCCGGCGATCGCATTCCCCTACAACAAGCTGGGCCAGAGCGCGGCGGGTCTTGCGAACGACTACACGGGTGGGAAGTTCGGTCCGTTCACCAACCAGCTCTTCGTCGGCGACCAGACCTGGAGCCTTGTGATGCGGGTCTTCCTCGAGCAGGTGAACGGCGTCTACCAGGGCGCCTGCTTCCCCTTCCGCGAGGGGCTCGCCTCGGGAAGTCTGAGCCTCGAGATGGCGCCGGATGGCTCCCTCTTCGTTGGGGGCACCGACCGCGGCTGGGGCGCCCGGGGTGGCAAGCCGTTCTCCCTCGAGCGGCTGCGCTGGAGCGGCAAGACGCCGTTCGAGGTCCACGAGATGCGGGCCCGTCCCGACGGCTTCGAGCTCACCTTCACCCAACCGGTGGATCCCGCCTCGGCCGGCAAGACCGATGCCTACCAGTTCGAGAACTACACCTACATCTACCAGTCGAACTACGGCTCCCCGGAGGTCGACAAGGAGAAGCCGCCGATCGAGTCCGCCACCGTGGCCCCCGATGGCCGCAGTGTCCGTCTCAAGGTGAAGCTCACCCCGGGTCATGTGCATGAGCTCAAGCTGCCCGGCGTCCGCTCCGCCTCGGGGGCTCCGCTCCTCCATACCGTGGCCTACTATTGGCTGAACGAGATCCCGAAGACGGCGTCCCGCTGAGCCGGTGGGGTTTCGGATCCGACCCGACATGAAGGCTATCTGGGGGGGACCAGTCGTGGCCCTGCTCCTTGCGGGCTGCGCCTCGGATCGAGTCCCAGCCGACCCCGCTGCGTGGTCCCGATGGCGGGCGAAGCGTGCCGAGTCGATCGCCGGCACCAACGGCTGGAGCACCCTGGTCGGCCTGCAGTGGCTCGAGCCCGGGACCAACCTGGTGGACCGTCCGGGAATCCCGGGCGGACGCCGGCTCGGGGTCGTGGTGTGTGAGGGAACCCAGGCCCGGTTCCTTCCGGAACCCGGGGTGGAGGTCCGACGCGCGGACGGTTCCCCAGCGGCGGGGGGGCTGCGTTCGGACCAGGACGGCAAGGCGAAGCCCGACGTCCTGGTGAGCGGTACGCTTCGCTTCCACCTGATCGCCCGGGGCGAACGGCTCGGGATCCGGTTCAAGGATTCCGAGGCGCCGACGCGGACCGCATTCCGGGGGCTCGAGTCGTTCCCCTACCAGCCCGCGTGGCGGATCGAGGGTCGGTTCGAACGATTCGCCCAACCCCAGCAGGTGGAGATCGTCGACATCACCGGCAATCGGAAGCTCGAGTCGGTGCCCGGACTGATCCGGTTCGAGCACGGTGGGACCGCGGTCCATCTGGAGGCGTTGTGGGACGAGGAGGATCAGGAGTACTTCGTGATGTTCCGGGATCGGACCTCGGGGAGGACAACCTACGGTTCCGGTCGCTTCCTGCACGTGGCCAAGGAGGACGCGTCGGGACGCGTGGTGGTCGACTTCAACTACGCCTACAATCCGCCCTGCGCGTTCTCGGCGTTTGCGACCTGTCCGATCCCGCCCCGGTCCCAGTGGCTGCCGTTCGAAGTCCCGGCCGGGGAGAAGGCGTACGGGTCGCACTGAGGGGGAGGGGACTCACGCGGAGGAAGGAAAGGGACTCACACGGCGACGCGGAGACGCGGAGGAGGGACGGGAGGAGATTTGGAAGGCGGAGGCGGGGGGGAAGGTGGTGCGGTCGGGTGATGCCCTTCGGCCTGGTGCGTGATGCAGTGCCCTGCATCACTGGGTGCAGGAGCACCCGCGCTGCGAGGCGTGAGCCGACCAGTGACGGATGGAGAGATTGGAAGACGGGAAGAGGGAAAGGATAACGACAGAGACAATGCCGGTAGGGCTGTGCTCCGCCACGGCCCCATCCCGACCCGCTGCGCGTCGTGCACCCGTGAAGGGGGACGGGGTCGTCTGCAGCGTTAGCAGATCCCGACTGGACCGACCGGCTGAGTCGTCTGCAGCGTCAGAGGATCCCGGCTGGACCGACCGGCTTGCTCCCTGCCGACGGATCGAGATGGGGACCTCGCGGAGAAGGTCCCTACCGGGGTGGGCGCCTGGGAGGCACCCAGTGGCCCAGAGCACGGGTCCACCCACCGGGGGCATTGAAGCCAATTGAACCCGGATCCCCGCGGGAATACGTCTGAACGTGTCCGATGAAACGTGCCCCCCGAAAACTCGCTCCGCTCCCCGTCCGCGCCGCGCGAATCCTTCGAAGGCTCCGAGAGGTGACGGGCCTCGACGACGGGGAAAAGTCGGTGCACGCCCTCGGCATCGCGGCGACTCCCCAGGAACGGCGGGATCTGTGAGAACGTCAGATGCGTTCGGCAGGCTATTGGAAGCCCTTGAAACGGAAGGCATCCGCCCGCCGTCTTAGGCCACGGCGCTGACCAGGTGGCCATCGCGCATCTCGACCGTGCGTTCGGCTCGGGAGGCGACGGATCCGTCGTGGGTCGCGATCACCAGCGTGCAGCCCTGCTCCTGGCGCAGCTCCAGCAGGAGGTCCAGCACCGCGACGCCGGTTCTTGAATCGAGGTTGCCCGTCGGCTCGTCGGCCAGGATCAGTTCGGGCTGGTTGACCAGACAGCGGGCGATCGCGACGCGCTGCTGCTCGCCCCCCGAGAGCTCCGGCGGGAGATGGTCCAGCCGTTCCGCCAGACCCACCCGACGCAGGAGTCCGATCGCCCGTTCCCGGGCGGTGGCCAAGGGCAGACGCGCCATCTGCGCCGGCAGCATCACGTTCTCCAGGGCGTCGAGCTCCGGGAGCAGGTGATACGACTGGAAGATGAAGCCGACATGGCGGTTCCGGAACCGGGTCAGCTCCGAGCGGCCCAGGGACGACAGCCGATGGGGCCCCACCACGATCTCCCCGGCGTCGGGTCGGTCGAGTCCCCCCAGCAGGTGGAGCAGGGTGCTCTTGCCCGCACCCGAGGCGCCGCGGAGCGCCACGAACGCCCCACGCTCCACGGTCAGGTCCACGCCCTTGAGGATCTCAAGACGACGACGTCCGAGCGTGTAGGCCTTCGCGAGGCCGGTGGCCTGGAGTGCGGGTTCAGTCATGGCGCAGGGCATCGACCGGTTGGAGCCACGCCGCCCGGATCGCGGGCAGGACACCGGCCAGGACGCAGATCACCATCGAGACCGCACAGATCACCAGCACGTCCTCTGGCACCACCTTCGCCGGCAGGGCCGAGAAAA
>VHCG01000051.1 GCA_016871805.1 Verrucomicrobiota bacterium | reverse complement strand
CTTGCCCAAGGTTCAGGCTACGGATGCGGGGCGATATCGGCTGCGGGTGGTGAGCGACCTGGGTACGGTTTTCAGTGATTGGGCCACCCTCACGGTGACTGCGGTGGATGACACGCCGACGATCAGCAAGATCTCGGCTCAGACCACGCCTGAGGACACGGCGACCGGGCCGATTGCCTTCACGGTGGGTGACGTGGAGACGGCGGCGACCTCGCTGACGGTGACGGCGACGTCGTCGAATCAGGCGTTGGTGGCGGCAGCCGGGATCGCGCTTGGCGGAAATGGCTCCAACCGGACGATCACGTTGACGCCGGTGGCCAATGCCAGTGGGACGAGCACGATCACGGTGACGGTGGCCGACGGCACCGGTGGTTTGACGGCGACCCGCTCGTTCGTGCTGACGGTGACTGCGGTGGATGACACGCCGACGATCAGTGAGATCTCGGCTCAGACCACGCCTGAGGACACGGCGACCGGGCCGATTGCCTTCACGGTGGGTGACGTGGAGACGGCGGCGACCTCGCTGACGGTGACGGCGACGTCGTCGAATCAGGCGTTGGTGGCGGCAGCCGGGATCGCGCTTGGGGGAAGCGGTTCCAACCGGACGATCACGTTGACGCCGGTGGCCAATGCCAGTGGGACGAGCACGATCACGGTGACGGTGGCCGACGGCACCGGTGGTTTGACGGCGACCCGCTCGTTCGTGCTGACGGTGAGCGGTGGGCCGCTGGTTACCCCGGAGTCGCTGGCGCTAAGAGTCGTCGGCCCGATGGTCGCTGGGCGTATGGAACTGGAGATCCGCGCCCCGAAGGGAGTGACGGTTTCGCTCGAAGCCTCCGTTGACCTAAACACCTGGAACGAAGCCCAAAGCCTGACCGGCCAAGGATCGGCACAACCATTGACTCTTACCCCGGCCATAGCTCCTGAAGAGGGCACCCGGTTCTGGAGGCTCCGCGTGAGGTGAGAAAACCGTCAGTAGAATCGTCAGTATTGGTGGGTGGACGAGGGTGGTATTGATTTGGAGGAAGGTGGTTGAAGAGGCCGCAAACATTGGGTATTTCACTCGTGTTCTTTGGATTTCCTTGGTCGATTCCGACCCTCGCCTCCAGTTCGTTTTCCTAAGAAACTCGAAGGTTTTGTGGGCCAAACACCCCTCAAACCACCCGAGTGACACTGAAAGTGACACTGGGAACCCCCGGAGTGCCACCTTCCGGCACCGTCCAGGCAACTGGGACATTGTCACTTTCATGGTCAGTGGCGCGTCGCTTTGACCGCGCCCGCTCCGCGGCCACTGCGCCTGCGTCTTCCGCTCGTTCCACTCGCTCCCGCCTCGGCATCAGCCGTCCTGCCCTTGAGAAAATCGAGCGCGGTCGAAACGTCTTTTCCGCCGCTCTTCGCAACAAGGTCTTCGTCGCCACCGGCACGTGCCCTGGGTGGCTTGCCCACCAGCAGGGGCCCCTCCACACCGCCGATGGCTACGCAATAACCCCGGCTGAACTGGCCCGCTGGGAAGCGTGGCTGGAGGTCAAGCTGCCTGCCGGTGAGGATCAGGCCTCACCTATCGCCTTGGGCGGGCACCGACTTGGCCCCTGCTACCGGAGGGATTGTTGTCCCGGACCAGAGCGCCTGCCTATCCACGGTCCACTGGATATTCCTCGGACCGGGACCGTTGCCGCGAGGCGACTCCAA
This sequence comes from Verrucomicrobiota bacterium, assembly GCA_016871805.1. GTDB lineage: Bacteria > Verrucomicrobiota > Verrucomicrobiia > Limisphaerales > UBA9464 > UBA9464. The sequence continues at coordinate 24,199 of VHCG01000051.1, read as the reverse complement.
AAAAACCTGCAGTGCGAGCAACGACGACAGCTCTGTAACCATCTGATCGACCGCGCTCGTGGAATCGCCCAACGGGCGTTGGCCACTTGGGACGATGCTGAGAAGCCGCTTTGGGAGCTTCTAGGGGCTATGGACAGAAATTTTTCGAATGTGCCACCGGTTGCGGACCCAACCAAAGCCAAAGCTTCGGTGATCTTCAGCCCACCCAATTGTTCTACCAACAAATCTCGAAAGTCGCGCAAGCCTGCGGTTCCTGCCCGGGATTCCGGCAAAATCCAGTAAACTCCAGCCGGGTTTGGAGCAACTCGCGCAGCCGTCAGGCAGCCCGATTGCTTGAGATAATCGAACCGCGAGCCGCCGCTATTTCAATCGGCGCCCGTGACAGGACCGCAAAAACTGCTCCACCGGGGATGGACTTTGAGTCTTGGCGAAGGCCCTGAGGGCGGTACGACGATCGATGCGGTGCTTGATCATGGGAGGTTCACGGTTGTGGGGGAGGGTTGGCTCCCGGGGTCCGGGTGCATTCCCGGCATGCCGCCGGGCAGGATGCGTCTACAGGTCTGTACGACGTGCGGGGCCAGCACGATGCTCTAAGGGCGTGATTTGGTTGAGGAGGCCATGTCAGAGCCACGGCGGTCTCCGTCGGGCAAGGAGATTATCGGCGGACAGAAGGTGGAAGTGACGTGACCTCACAAAACGGATCCAGACTCTCACATCCCTTGGAGCAGTTTTTGCGGTCCGGTCAGGCGAGCGTAGCGAGCCCAGCGGAGCCGACCCCAAAAGGGAAGGGAGGTGCACCGCACGCGCTAAAAACTGGTCGGGGGCGGGCCAAGTTGGCTTCCTGTTGGGGTTGTACCAAACACATCCAACAAACGCCTCACATGGCTTACCGAGCCCAAGCCGAACTCCTCAATAGTTTCCTGCACTCATCAACGAGCACGGCGCCGAAGGCCTCCCCGAGGGCATCCTGCTGCTCGTCAATAAAGCCACGCGTCACGAACGCGCCCAGGAATTGAAATATTTTGGAATTTTTATAAAATCTGAAGACGACAAGAATTGGTTGATTAGCACCCAAGGGCCTTAATAAGCGAGGCACTCATGGAGTTCGAGAATTCCGGTCTCGCTTTTTCATTGGGAAGTTCTTGGAGCAGATATTGCAGCCCTCCCACGAGTCATCCAAAGGGAGACAGACGTGACAAAGAGGACGAGCGGAACAAATCCCAGGCCCACCCAAAGGGCCCGGGTTATGGTGCCGCCGAAGGTTCCTGCGTGGATTGGGAATATTGATCTTAAAATTCGTTGAGCACGCGTGCGTTCAGACTGCAAGTCGACGCTCAGCAGGCGTCCATCAGCCGAGTCGATTTTGAGGTGTTGTGAGCCCTCCAACCTCCAGTCGCCTGGTAGATGCTTCCGCACCGTAAAATAACTGCGCTGGCCCTCAGGCAGGCGGATCCAATTCGGCGGCGCTTCAGGGAGAACAGCAGATGAAACCTCCAATACCCGGTCGAGGGAAATCCCGGAAGTCATTGCGGGCCTCTGATCTGCTATCGGTGCGCTCTCCGCCGCAGACGAGTTTGTCAGTGTGGAAATCAGCCACTCGAACGGCGCATTAAAGGGGAAATAGGCCCCCGTGATGACCACCGCAAGCATCGGCAGGACCGCCCAGAACCCCACTGCCCGGTGCAGATCGAAGGCTTGGCGTCGCCATCCGGCGTTCGGTAGCACACGAAGGCCCTCGGTCCAAGACCGGCCCCGGGTTGGGATCCACAGCAAGATTCCTGCGACCAGCAGCACCGTCCACGCGAGGGAACTGGCGCCGTTGACCCGCTCGCCCCAGCTGCCTCCGAGTAGTTGGGCATGGAACAAATAGAGCCATTCGGTCACGTCGCTTTCCGCCAGCCGCGAACCAAGGAGATGTCCCGTGTAGGGGTCTGTGTAAACGTGAAACGAACGCCCCTCTGGGTCATGGCCCCAGAATGAGATCGAGCGGCCAGGGGCTTCGGGGATATTAACCGTTTTGAAAACGGCGTTGGGGTGCTCGAGACGTGCCCGATCAAGCGCCGGTTGGAGCGGCGCTTTGGATCCGAGTGGAGCTACCTGCGTGAGATCCCTGTTGAAAAAAACTTCTATCTCCTCGCGGAACACAAGCAATCCCCCGCTGAGGGATACGAGGACTAGCCAAATTCCAAGGAGAACGCCGATCCGCCGATGCAAAATACGGAGTGTTGCGCGCAGGTTGTGGGACGCTGGGCTATGGTTTCGCATGAAAATCATGTTCTTGTAACATATCGGTCAGGGGGATCCTAGATCAGAATTCTCTGTCTTGAGGCAGCCCAAGCTGAACCGCCGCCGCGGCCAAACGGCACCGCTGGAGCGGAGACGCCGGGACGTGAACCCTGGCACCCTGCCAGGCTCGAAGCGCCCATTCCGGCAGTGTGGGAAGTCGGGCCTGTGTTGTAGCGACGTGCTGCCTCACCTCTACGCCCGCGTGGACAGGCTGGCCGTCATCAAGCCGCTGTACGCCGATTCCTTTGCGCATGGTTCGGCCACGATCCAGATGAACAGCGAGCGCATGCTCAAGGGTTGGCCGTCGATAGCTTCGCGGGCTCATCAAGGAACTCTGCCGCATCGCCCACGGCTGTCTGGCCGAGTTTCAGCGCACCCCGATGGGCCTGCCCGAGGGCATCACCGGCGTCGTGACTGCCTTCCATACCTTCGGCGAATACCTCGACCTCCACCCCACCTCCTCGCGCTGGCCGCCGACGGGCTTTTCACCGAAGGCCGAGCTTGTCCACATGATGCCCGAGGCCAGCCTCGGGCCGCTGGAGGAACCCCTCCGTGCGCGGGTCATCGCCTTCCTGGTCAAGGAAGGGCTGCTGCCGCCCGAACGGGCGAACCTGCTGCGCTCCGGGAAACATTCCGGGCTCAACCTTACGTTAGCCAGCGCGTCCCGCCGGGCAAGCGCGAGGAGATGGAGAAACCTCCATGCCGGAGAACGACACCGGCAGCGGAGTGCGGATCGTCTTCCTCGTGGCGGTGATGGCCTTCACCCGTCAGTTCGACGCCGCGCTGGTGACCGCCTTGCTGCTGGACATGGCGTGCGAACTGCGAGCTACGCCGGGTGGGGTTTCGGTGGCCATGCTGGGCTATCTGATGGGAGCGGTCGTGTCCTTCGCTTCCGCGGGCAAGCCGGGCGACAGATATGGCCTGGGCAACGTCCGTCTCGTGGGCTGCATTCTGACGACAACAGGCACTATCCTCTGATGCGTCTCCCATACGAACGGCATGCTGTTTCTCAGCCGTGTGATCCAGGGCGTTGGCGCCGGTGCTTTCGTTGCAACCGGATATGCGATGATGCCGGCCTTTGTACCGCCGCAGCGCGTTGGCTGGGGCTATGACATGCATTCGCTGGGCGCTGGCGCGGGCATGGTTACGGACGTGCCGGTTGGCGGCGTGCTCTCGCAGTATCTGGCGTGGCAGTGGATATTCATGGTGTCCGTACCAGTGTTTGTCTCGCTCCTGTGCTCCGCCTGGCGTTTCGTGCCTGAGGCGCGCCGGCAACCATTGAATAGAGGCGTACTCATCCCTTGGGATGTCATGGTCCTATTCGCGGTGCTCCTGACAGCCGTCACGGTGGTGTTGAGCTGTGGCTCTCAAAACTGGCTGGCTGTCGCCTCCTGTGCTTGCCGCGTTTGGCGTCATCGTGCTCATGGCGCTGGGGCTAGGGATTGCCGCGTGTCAGGTCCGCTGGTTGTTCTCGAAAGGATTGTTGGCCAACGCGTCCACCATTCCTGCCCTCGCCGCGATGCGGTGTATTTCCGCGATTGCGGGTGGGATGCGCTATGTTCTGGCCTCCTATCTGGAAGCGGCCTGCGGCCTCAGCGTTCCAGGGAGCAGCTATCTCCTGCTCGCCTATCCAGAAGCTATGCGCCTGTTAGCGTCGTGGCGGGCCGCATATCGGACAGGTTCGGCTCGCGCCGTATCGTGTTGCTGGGCACGTCTTACTGCGTGTTGCTGTGCATGGTTTCTTGCGTGCTAAGCAGGCGCTATTCGCCATGGCTGGCGCTGGTGGCCATGCTGGTCTTCGGGGCGGCAAGCGGCCTCTTTCTTGCCCCCGCAAACCGGTTGATCATGAACGTGATGACCAAAGCATTATGTGGCGAGGCGGAAGGCGCATTGTCGGTGATCTTCAACTTCGGCACCCTACTGGGCGTGGCATTGTTCCAGGCGGCAATGACATGGCGCGGGGCGTGCGAAGACAGCGCCAAGTCATCCGGCGTCGATGTCAGCGACAGTTTAGCGGTGGGCGCGGCACTTGGGGCGCTTGCCGTTCTGTTCGGCCTGCGCATATCGGCCTCGCGGGTACCCAGTTCCTCGCGCATCTCGCGGGCGATCGCCACGTCCGGAGGCTCTTGTTCTTGCGGCCGCCGACCGGCAAGCCCCAGTAGCGGCGGCCAATGGGTGTGCTCCACCAGCAGAAGCCACGCATCGGCGCCAACGGCGGCGGCGAGCACGCCGAAGGTCTGGGGCCTCGCGACCGAAGACGCCTGGCTCAAGCGCAGCGACAAGCTGGTCCTTTGGAGCCAGAACTGGTCGTCGGCCCACTGCCTGCCGTCACTCGATCACCCGGAAGCGCGCGTGACGGATTTCTACGTGACCTCCGTCGCGGCTGAGTTCCTGGAACCCGATATGTCCCCGGCGGGGCCGGTCCCGCAGCGGGGCGACTTTTCGGCCGTCGTGGCGCTGGACCACGTTGGTCTGGGCGGCGAGATCGCGGTCGTGGATCGGGACACCGTTCAGGCGCACCAATAGGCGGGTGCCGCGCAGCGAGAGTTCGCAGCGGTTCCAGACTTCCGGTTTGTAAACCTGCTCCTGCGGCGCCAGGGCGCGGTAAAGACCCCCGGTGAGTTCAGCCGGGGTCGCATTGGTGTTGTAGCGGTAATCCGCCATCTGGAGTTCCATGCCGTCGAACGCGGGGTCCCCGGCCAGCGGCGCCCGCAGCGCGAGTCCGCTGTTGCCGCGGCGACCCAGGCGAAATTCGTAGTCCAGGTCGAAGTCTCCCAGTTCCTGCGTCCACATCAGCCAGCACCCGCGTGCCCCTTGGCTGGTGAGCACGCCGTCGCGAACCTCCCACACCGAACCGGCCGGCCCGGGTTTGGCCACATCATCCCAGGCCCGCACCACCCAGCCCTCAGGCACGCCGGAGGCCGGAAACAGGGGTTGCCAGACGGGTTCAGGGCGACGGGCGCACCCGGCCATCAGAAGCAGGGCGAGGAAAACGGCGCAGCGGTCCACGGAGCTAGGAAACTGCGGCCCTCAGGCCGCCGCAATGCTGGAAACAGCCCCGAGGCTTCCCAGGGCACATCCTTTCCACCTCGCTGCTTGGGCGGACCGATCGCCGCGATGGGGCAGGCGGCCCGGAGGGGCATCAGACGCGGCATCGTGGTAGCCGCGTCAGCGTCGTGAAGCGCGCGCGGCGAAGCAAAGCGAATCTGCCGCGTTGCGCCAAGAAAAGGGGGGCACGGGCCGCACGGCCGGTTGGGCTACCTCAGCCCGGCGGCCGTCGCCAAGACTCCACGTCCATCCCGGCTCCGTTCGGGGATAACTCTCCGCAGTGAACCAAAAACCACCACCAGCGCCTCAAACTCTCATCTCCCCTGCAGGAGTTTTTGCGGTCGGGTCACTCAGAGCAGTTTGCCAACGTCACCCTTTATGCTCGCTGCCGTCGCATAGGACGCCTTGGCGGATGCCGAGACGTATTTCGGCGAGCATCTGGTGCGGAATGACTATAACGCGGCAGGTCAACTCCATCCTGGCCAGTAGATGGGTCTGTATGCGGAACCCCTAAATCTGAAGGAGGTCTCCCGCGGTTAGTTCCATGCGATGTACGAAAATCGCGATCCGCCGCCCCACAGCAATCTTGCGGGGGAACAAGCGGAAAGGGCACCCACTCAGAGGCGCCGCGACGCATCGGTTTCGCTAAGTCCCTTCTAACCCGCTCAGGCCTTGATTGCGTTAATCTGCCGGGTTGCGATGCCGATCGGGCGATCCAGGGGGATGCCGGCGCAGGACAGCAGCGTGGTGAGCAGGTCGCCCTGGTTGCCCTGCACGTTGGACAGGAAGCGTCCGGTCTTGAGCGTGCCACCCCCCTTGCCGGCGATGATGAACGGGAGGTTGTCGCGCCGGTGCTTGTCGCCGTCCTCGAGGCCCGAGCCCCACATCATGATGCAGTGGTCGAGCAGGGTGCCGTCCCCCTCCTTCAGCGCGTGCATCTTCTTCACCATGTAGGCGAATTGATCGACGTTCAACGTGTTGATGGCCGCCACCTTGCGGATCATCTCCCGGTCGTTGCCGTAGTGCGTCTGTGAATGGTGTTGGTCGGAAAACCCCAGCTCGGGGTAGGACGCTCCGTTGGGACGGGAGCTGATGTAGGTGCTGATGCGGGTGGTGTCGGTCTGGAAGGCCAGGACGGTGAGGTCGCACATGACCTGCATGTACTCACTGCGCTTGTCGCCTTCGGGGATCTTCACCTCGATGAGGGCCGAGTCGTTGGCATGGCGTCTGGAGGGAGCGACACCATTCTTCTCCAGCGCCGCCTCCTGTTGGCGGCTCTCGATGGCGGCGATGCGACGTTCCACCGAGCGGACGCTGTCGAGGTATTCGTCGAGCTTCTGCTGATCCCCCCGGCCCAGGGAGCGGCGCAGGTCGCGGGCGCCGCCGAGCACCCGGTCCAGCATCTGCCGATCCAGAGGGTTGGACTGCGTGACCGTGCCGGCCTGGCCGCGCTTGCCGAAGAGCCGGTTCAACACATTGCGGGGATCGGTCTCGGCCGGTACGGGTTGGGTGGGGGAGCGGAAACTGCAGTGGTTGTAGTACCCCTCGTGCAGGCCCTCCTGATTCTCCTTCCAGGTCTGAGGCATCGTGGCCAGTTCGAGCGACGGGAGCAGCGTCTGGGCGCCGACATAGTTGGCCATGATCTGGTCGGCGGAGATGGAGATGTTGATGCGGTCTCGAGAATCGGGGTCCGGCAACCGCGCGGTGAGCCAGGTGGACAGTTCCAGGGCATGCGGTGCCCTGCCGAAGGGCGTGGTCGGAACCCCCGAGATGCCTTTCATCATCAGGCATTGGTCGATGATGGGGTGCAGCGACCGGAGGATCGGCGGCGGCGAGTGGAGAAACTCCTCCTGATCCCTGGGCCAGAACTGGTCCATGATCACCCCGTGGGGCATGTACATGAATGCCAGGCGCACCGGCGGTGTGCGGGAATCGAGGCCAGCCGCCTGAAGTGACTCCAGGAACGGCAGCGCGAGGGAGACCCCCACTCCTTTCAGGAAGGTGCGGCGATCCACGATGGAGGTGTGTCTGGTGGTGTTCATGAGGGCGGTCTGCTGGGGGTGACGCGGGATCATCCTTTGACTCTGCGGTGGGTGAACAAATAGCTGGAGATGACTGCGGTGAGGATTGTCTGGACCCGGTATCCGTCTCCGGCGATCCGGGTCATCAAGTGGTCGATGACGACCTCATCGTAGCCTTCCAACGGTCGGCCGAGAGCGTAGGCCATGAACCGTTCGGTAAGGTTCCGGGCAAGGTCGGCCTCTCGCCCGGCCAGGAGGCGTTTCAATTCCGCGGGATTGGAGAAGGTGGCCCCGGTGGGAAGCTTCCCAGCCGAATTGATCGCGTCCCCGGTTTCATTCCGATCCCGCCACCGGCCGATGGCGTCGAAGTTCTCCAGACCAAAGCCGATCGGATCGAGCGTCCTGTGGCAGTTGGCGCAGATGGAATCCTTCGTGTGGAGTTCCGTCCGCTGCCGCAGGGTCAATCCTTTCACCCCTTTCGGCTCCTGGGTGTCGAGTGCGGGGATGTCGGGCGGGGGAGGCGGCACGTGTTCGCCGAGGATCTGTTCCAGCACCCAGACGCCCCGACGCACGGGGCTGGTCCGGGTGGGAAACGAGGTTGCTGCCAGGGTGGCCGGCATGCCGAGGACACCTCCCCGGTTGGGGTTCCCCAGTCTGACCCGGCGCAGTCTGGACCCCTTGACCGAGGACCCGAGGCCGTACAACTGGGCCAACGGTCCATTCAGGAAGGTGTAGTCGCTGTCGATGAACCGGATGGCCCGTTGGTTCCCCTGCACGAGGTTTTCGAAGAACAACCGGGCCTCCTCCATCATGGACTCCCGCAATGCGGGGGTCATCTGGGGGAACAGGGCGGGATCGAAGACCTGTCGCTTCAGGTCGTTCACCTGCAGCCATTGGGCACCAAATCCGTCGAATAGGGCCCGGGCGCGGGGGTGGAGCAGGAGCCGCCTCGTCTGGGCTCGCAGTGTCCTGGGGAGGTGCAGTTCGCCCGTGTCGGCCAGGGCGGACAATTCGGCGTCGGGCGGCGCCGACCACAACAGGTAGGCGAGACGTGCTGCCAGATGGTAGTCGTCCAATCGGACGATCTTTTCGTCGGCTGGAGCTGCTTCGGTTGGGGCAATAAAGAGGAACTGCGGTGAGACGAGAACCGCCTTGAGCATCAGGCCCAGCGACGCGGTGTAGTCTAGGCCCCTCCCCTGGGCGAGGTCGAAGATGTCCGCGAGGACCTCCACCTCGGTCGGGGTGGGCGGTCGCCGGTACGCATCGCGGGCCAGGGAGCGCGCCACGCGGCGCGCTGTGTCGCGAGGATCGACCCCCTCGGGTGGTTTCCTGCCAAAGAGCCGCTTCTGGACTGCGGTGGGCGTCTTGTCTTCGGGCGCAACGATCTGCCCCACGACCTCGTTGGCGATCTCGAGGAACAGTTCCGACTGCAGCGGGGAGATCGAGTTGAGGTAGCCCTCCCCGACGACCTCCTCCGGAAGGCGGTCGGCGATGGACGTGTCCACCCCGTAGAGATCGTGCAGCGTGTTGGCATACTCGACCTTCGACAGCCGGCGCATCACGAACGGGCCAGGGTTCCTTGGACTCAGGTGCTTGAGCTTGCCGATCCAGCCGATGAACTGGAGGCGCTCGTCGTCGGTGGGCTGTTTGGCCGCGTCCTGCGGTGGCATGTCGTGGACCCGGACGTTCGCCACGGCCTTCTTCCATTGCAGGAAGGCGGTGCCGCGTCCGGGATCCTTCAGCGCCACTTCGAGGTTGACGTTCGCCTTGGCGCGGCCTCCGCCGTGGCACTTCGTGCAGTAGGTCGTCACGAAGGGTTCCACGTGCTCCTTGAAGGTCTTCCTGGCGTCGTCCCGGAGCGCCGCCGCATCCGCGTCCCCCCGGTCGGCTTCTCCCAGACACGGTGAGATCAGCGATACAACAAAGGCATAGCCCACCGCCGCGATCGTCGCGGGAACCAGCCGGACGAACCGGACGAACCGGACAAGCCGGGCGAGGCGTGGGGGGTGCATGCGGTGATCCAAGCATGGGTTCCTTGGGAATGGAATGCAGAGGATGCCCCCATGCCAGAACGCCTAAGGTCTCCTCGGCGTGGTGGAGGCTGGGTAGGCGGGAATCGAGTCCCTCCGGTGGGGCGGACGATCTGGGTCAGATGGGGCTCATGGCCTCCACGGACCCTGCTTGGGAAAAGGAGGAACGCGGACTCACACGGCGACGCGGAGGGGGGTGGAGACCGGGTTCGCTCTAAGGGATGTTGTCGAATGAAAAATTGGGGTCACTCGCGCTTGAATTTCCCGTGACGCATCCCGCTCTTCGGGAGGTTTCCGAAGAGCTGACCCCGACGAATTCTGATTCCGGGGGATCAGCGCCTAAGGTCGTGGTTGGTAATACCAGTCAACCTTCCCGTTGAGCCCGTTGGAAAGGGTCTTCCAAGGCATCATGGAGGTGTGGCCGTCCGCCCACGAATAGTTGCCGCCCTGTCCGTGACGCATGTAGCGGAACAGGGGCACCTTGAGGCTGGGCGGGTACAGGTAGCCGTAGTTCCACCACTCCAGCCCCTTGGTCGGGTCGAGGCCATCGCCATTGAAGATGGTGTCGGCCGGCTTGGTGACGAGGGACAGCTTCACGCGGTCGGCCGGTGTGTATCCGAGGTAGGCGTAGTTGTGTCCGTACCCCCCATAGCCCTGGTATCCGGGGATGCGGGTCGGGATGACGTTGGTGCCGATCTTCGCGATCGGGCAGGCCACCACCTTGTTCCTGGCGACGAGGTTGGTGAAGTTGCGGTCGTCGTTGGCGATGTAGATCGAGATCTCGGCAAACCAGCGGCTGGGGGCGACCCAGCCGGAGCCGATCGGGGTCTCGGTGCCGGCGACGGGCAGGGAGTCGTCGTGGTCGGTGGCGTAGAGCTGGTATCCGAGGGCGATCTGCTTCTCGTTGCTCGTGCAGCGGATCATCTGCGCCTTCGCCTTCGCCCGCGACAGCGCCGGCAGGAGCATGCCCGCCAGGATGGCGATGATGGCGATCACCACCAGGAGCTCGATCAGCGTGAAGGCCCGACGCGAGAGCCGCAGGGAGTGAGCGTTCGAGGCAGGCATGGAATGGGGAAAGCGTGTGGAGCGATGAGGGCGTCAGGGATCCGATGGCGTCTCGGCAATGAGGCGTCGGACCCAGCCTTCGATGGCCTGATCGCCCCGGGCGCCGTGCCAGTAGAGCTCGCCCACCCACGCGTAGCGGAGGTAGCCGCGTTGATCGACCACGTAGATGGTCGGCCAGATGGAGTTGTCCCAAGCCTTCCACGACCGGTTGTCGAGGTCGAGCTGCACCGGGAATCCGAACTCGCATCGGTGGGCCGCCTCCGTCACGCGCTCCCGATCCTTCTCGGCCTCCGTCTCCGGGGTCTGGATCCCGACCATTTCCACCCCCAGATCGCGCAGGGACTTCACCCAACGGTTGTAGGTGCGGAAGTTGGCCTGACAATTGTGGCACTGGAACGCGTAGAAGTGGACCAGCACGACCTTGCCCCGGAGCCGAGCCATCGTGGTGGACTTGTCGTCGATCCAGATCGCCCCGGGAGGAAACTCCGGAACCATGGGCTGGGTCCGCTGGAACTTGGCGGTGTCCATGCGCCGTCCCACCGCATCCCGCCAGCGGTTCGACTGCTCGGCCGACAGGAATCGGGGCGCGGCGACATCCTCGGCAGCCCGGAGGCGCTTCCACGATTCGAACAGGGCGGCATCCGGGGTTCCGGCCTGGACCGTCTTTCCCGCCTGTAGGGCGACCTGGTCGGTCTGGGCCACGAGCGCGTTGAGCTTCCGTCGCTGTTCGGGGGTCAGGTCGAGGAATCGGGCCACCTCCTCGCGCAGGAGGGCGCGTCCACCCTGGACCTGCAGTTCGAGCTGTCGGAGTCGACGGAGGCCCGGGTCACCGAGATGCTTCCGGAGACCCGATGCGAGCCGATCCTCCAGTCGTGCCATCACCGGGTGCTGCTCGACCTCCCCAGGCGGATGGTTGGTGGCCCAGTCGCCATCGAGTTCCCGGATCAGGGCATCGATCGAGGTCGTCTGCGCCTTCGTGACTCCCATCTCCTTCTGTCCCTCGATGGAGCGGGCCAGCTTCAGAAGTGTCCTGGGCACTCGGGTCTCGGTGGGGGGGAGAGCCTGGAGTTCCAGCGCATCCGCAGCCTTGACCGCCAATGAAGCGGCCCACACCCCCATCCCCACGACAATGATGCCATAGAATCGTCGGAGGCTCGGACCTTGGTGGAGGCGATGACTGACAACCCCACGCCAAGCGGCGCCGAAGCGGCCTTCGGCCCTGGGCACGTTTCGACACCGTGCGGGTGATATCATGTGCTGCGGCTCAGGACTCATGATTCGGTGCGTGGTGGAAGGGAATCTGACCAAGGTTTCCTTGGGAATAGTCGCCTCCCACGGCGCATTCTGTCCAGCGGAGGCCCAGGAGGCCCAGGAGGGGCACCCGACCCGCGCCGGTCTGTGGCACTGAGCTGTCGACAAGGTTGGGCCCAGCCGTGAAGGCTGATCCCGATCCGGTTTCCGGATCCGATGCCATACCTCCCTCCATCGCAGGTCTTCCCGGTCGCGTCCCGCTGGGGCTGGGGGTGTGTTGCACTGTTCCTTGGAGGCTGGGCTGTCGCCCGTGCGGAGCCGACCTTCAACCGAGACGTGGCGCCGATCCTGTACCGGCACTGCACGCCGTGCCATCAGCCGGGCTCCGCCGGACCGTTCCCGTTGCGGACCTATGAGGAGGCGCGGTCGAAGGCACCCCAGCTTCTGAAGGCGGTCGAGTCGCGGACGATGCCGCCCTGGATGCCCGAGCCGGGTCATGGCGACTTCATGGGGGAGCGCCGTCTGGCCGATGCGGAGATCCAGGTGATCCGGTCCTGGTTCGCCGCGGGTTTGCCGGAGGGGCGGGCCGAGGATCGTCGGGAGCCTCCGGCACCGCCCCGGGACTGGTCCCTGGGAACGCCCGACCTGATCCTCGATTTCCCGGAATCGTACCTACTGGGTCCGGAGGGGCGGGACGTTTACCGAAACTTCGTGGTACCCATCCCGTCGGGAACGAACCGATTCGTGCGCGCCTTCGAATTCCAGCCGGGGAATTCCGCGGTTCACCATGCACGCCTGCTGTTCGATGCGTCGGGTGAGTCCCGTCGACGGGACTCGGCCGATCCGGTCTGCGGTTTTGGCGGCACGATGCCGCCGGCGCGGTTTCCGCCCGGACATCTTCTGGGATGGGTGCCGGGCCGTTCGGCGACGGTGCTGCCCGACGGGATGGCGTGGCCTCTCGACGGGGTCGGGGATCTGGTGGTCCAGCTGCACCTGCAGCGCACCGGGCGTCCGGAGACGATCCGACCGCGTCTGGGTCTGTACCTCACGAACCGGCCTCCAACCCTCGTGCCCGTACTGCTGGGGCTGCTGGCGCAGACGATGGACATCCCGGCCGGGGCCAAGGACTACACGGTGGTCCGGAGCGTGCGTCTACCGGTCGACGTGGAGCTGTTCGCGGTCCTGCCCCATGCACACCTTCTCGGAAGGCGGTTCGAGTTCACGGCGACCGCTTCGGGTGGGGAGAGCCGATCGCTGCTGCGGATCCCGGACTGGCGGTTCCATTGGCAGGATGAGTATCGCTATGCGCGGCCGGTGTCGCTGTCGGCAGGCACCGTGTTGGAGATGCGGATTACGTACGACAATTCCGCGGGCAACCCGTCGAACCCCAACGTGCCGCCGCGTCGGGTTCTGCACGGTCCGGACTCGGCCGACGAGATGGGGGAATTGTGGCTCCAGCTCCTGCCCAAGGATGCTGCGGGGGCGTCTGCGCTCCGAAGGCTGCACCGGGAGCTGACCCAGCAGGAGATCGTGGCTGACTTTGGGGTGCGGATCGGACGGGAACCGGCCAACGCGGACTATCGACTTGAGCGGGGCAAGGCCCTGGGGGCCCTCGGTCGACAGCGCGAGGCCTTCGAGGACCTGAACCGGGCCGTCGAGCTGGATCCGCGGCTTGCCGAGGCCCACCAATACATCGGTGTCAGCTTCTTGGAACGAAGCCTCTTCACGGAGGCGAGGATGGCCTTCGAGGAAGCGCTGGCCCTCTATCCCAACCTGCCACGATGCCACGTGGGGCTCGGCCTCATCGCCGAGGCGGAGGGGGATCCGGTCGCTGCGGAGCGTCACCTGTCCCGTGCGCTCGAGCTGAATCCGGCCGATGAGGCGATCGGGAGGAAGGTGGCCGCACTGCGCGGGAAAAGACCGTCCGGATCGCTGCCGGCACCCTGAACGAAGACGGTGGTTTCCGTGACGGCCAGGAAGTCCCAGATCAATGGGTGGTGCGGACCATGCCGAGGCTACGTCCGCTGGCATCCTGGACTCGTGTCGAACTGGAGTCCTTGGACACCGTTGTGGTCATGCGGCCGAGGGTCCGACCGGAGCTATCGGTGAAGGTGGTGTTGACGGTGTTTCCGGAAACCCGTCGTTCGGCGCGCCCCTGAAGACGTCCCGAGGCGTCTTCGTAGCGGATACGGGTTCCCGAGGAGGAGGTTGTGGTAACAGCTCGTCCTACCGTCCTTCCCGAGGCATCGGTCACGGTGCTGCGGGAGGTGGTCCCGGTGGGTGAGGTGAGGATCGTGCCCTCGGATCTGCCGGAGGCGTCGGTCATCCGGATTGTCGCCGTGGTGCCCGAAGCCGTCGTGGTGGCACGTCCGATGGTGCGACCCGAGGCGTCCTGTAGGGCGCTTCTCGACGGCGCCGGTGGTTGCAAGCCGATGAGGACGTCCGAGCGTCGGGGTGTCGGGGATTGTCCGAGCAGTGGAAGGGCGGCGAGGAGCAGAGGGACCAGGATCGGAAGGGGCTTCATGGATGTGTGAGCTGAGCTATCGGAGTGGACTCTGGACGGATCTGGGTATTCAAGAGCCGTCCGGGTCCGAGAACGACATGGACATGGGCTCGACCCCGGAGTGACCCTTCCGCCACGCGGCCTGCCTCTCGGAATCCAACACGGGGTGGACCTTTCAATCATGGCTCTCTCTCCCCTCGCCGGCCGTCCTGCCCCCAAGGATCTCATCCTCGATCCGCAGCGGCTCATCGCCGACTACCTTGACACCAGACCCGACGTCTCGGATTCGACGCAACGGGTCTCATTCGGCACCAGCGGTCACCGCGGAACCTCCTGCAACGGCACCTTCAACGAGGCCCACATCCTGGCCATCACCCAGGCGATCTGTGAATTCCGGCACCAACAGGGCACGACGGGGCCGCTCTTCCTCGGGAAGGACACCCACGCGCTCTCCAGTCCGGCGCAGCAGACCGCGCTCGAGGTCCTCGCCGCCAATGGGGTCCAGTCCGTCATCCAGTCCGGCGACGGGGTGACACCGACCCCGGTCATCTCGCGCTCGATCCTCGTCCACAACCGCGGCCGTAGGTCGGGTCTGGCCGACGGGATCGTCATCACGCCTTCGCACAACCCACCGGAGGACGGGGGCTTCAAGTACAATCCGCCGAACGGCGGTCCGGCCGACTCTGATGCGACCCGGTGGATCCAGGACCGCGCGAACGAGCTTCTGAAGTCCGGTCTGTCCGGCGTTCGCCGGCTAGCACCGGAGGCGGCACGGCGGTCTGGGACCATCCAGGAGCAGGATCTTGTCACGCCGTATGTCGAGGATCTGGGTTCGGTCATCGATCTCGATGCCATCCGCGCGGCCGGGTTGCGGCTCGGCGTCGATCCGCTGGGAGGCGCCTCGCTGCCGTTCTGGGAACCCATCCAGCGTCGATACGGACTCGATCTCCGCATCGTCAACCCGCGGCTCGACCCGACCTTCGGCTTCATGACGGTGGACCATGACGGCAAGATCCGGATGGACTGCTCGAGTCCCTACGCGATGGCGGGGTTGCTCGGCCTCAAGGACGACTTCCAGGTCGCGTTCGCGAGCGACCCGGATGCGGATCGGCACGGGATCGTGACGCCCTCGGTCGGGTTGATGAACCCGAACCATTATCTCGCGGTGGCGATCGACTATCTGCTGACGCATCGCCCGGAGTGGTCGGCCTCGGCGGTGGTGGGCAAGACGCTGGTGAGCAGCGCGCTGATTGATAGGATCGTGGCGCGACTGGGACGTCGCCTGCGCGAGGTGCCGGTCGGGTTCAAGTGGTTCACGCCGGGACTGTTCGACGGCACGCTGTGCTTCGGCGGCGAGGAGAGCGCCGGTGCGAGCTTCCTGCGTCGGAATGGATCGGTGTGGTCGACCGACAAGGACGGCCTGATCCTGTGCCTGCTGGCGGCGGAGATCACGGCGGTGACGGGCAATGATCCGGGTCGGCATCACCAACGCCTGGTCGAGGCCTGTGGGGCCTCGTGGTACACGCGGATCGACGCCCCGGCGTCACCGGCCGAGAAGGCCACGTTGTCGAAGCTGTCGCCGTCTGCGGTCACGGCGGACTCCCTGGCCGGTGAGCCGATCACGGCGCGCTTGACCCGGGCTCCGGGCAACGATGCGCCGATCGGGGGGCTGAAGGTGACGACGGCCAACGGCTGGTTCGCCGCCCGGCCCTCCGGCACGGAGAACCTCTACAAGATCTACGCCGAGAGCTTCGTGGGTGAGGCTCACCTGGACCGACTAGTCGACGAGGCGAAGCATCTGGTTGGTCAGGCGCTGGGGCAGGGGGCCTGAGCCGTCGATCCGAGGGGGTGTCGGCCTACCCGGAGGAGGTTGCGCGGTGCGATGGGTCGGGCCTTCAGCCCAGTTGCGGAAATACCCGCAATCCCCGTCAATCCGTCGGTTTATGACGCCCATGCATCCGCTCGAGACCCTCGTTGCTGCCACCCATACACCGTTTGATGACCAAGGGGCCCTGCGCCTGTCCCTCGTCGAGCGCCAGGCGGAGCATCTCCTGAGCACCGGGATCGACACCGTGTTCATCGGGGGCACCACGGGCGAATTCTCGTCGTTGTCCACCGATGAGCGCCTCGCGCTGTCCACCCGGTGGGGTGAGGTGGCGACTGGGACACCGATGCGGGTCGTGGTCCATGTGGGTTCGACCCGTGTCGAGGAAGCCCAGGCGCTCGCGCGTCATGCAGCATCTCACGGGGCGGTCGCCGTCTCCGCCCTTGCACCGTTCTATGTGAAGCCCCGATCGGTGGAGGATCTGATCACGGTCTGCTCGGAGATTGCATCGGTCGTCCCGGACCTGCCGTTCTATTTCTACGACATCCCGGCCCTGACGGGGGTCCATCTGCCGATGCCCGAGTTCCTCTCTCGGGCCCGCGAACGCGTTCCGAACCTCGTGGGGCTCAAGTTCACGAATCCTGATCTCATCGCCTACCAGTCCTGCCAGCGCGCCGGTGGGGGTTCCTGGGATCTGCCGTGGGGGATCGATGAATGTCTTCTCGCCGCATTGGCGGTCGGGGCTCGGGGTGCGGTGGGCAGCGGCTACAATTTCGCGGGTCCCCCGTACCGCCGGCTCCTGGCAGCCTTCCAGCGCGGGGATCTGGCCGTCGCCCGGGAGGAACAGTATCGCGGGGTGCAGGTGGTCGAGACCCTCGCCCGACGCGGCTACCTCGCCAGTGCCAAGGCGGTGATGCGCCGGCTCGGTGTGGATATCGGTCCCGTCCGGGCCCCGCTGGCCCGATTGGATTCCGAGCAGGAGGCGGCGCTCATTTCAGAGCTCGACCAGATGGGTTTCTGGGATTGGGTGGCCGTCGAGCTGCGCTGAGGGGTCAACATCGGTTCCGGCCGTCTCGAGCGGGTGTTCCGACGGATCGGTGGATTCGGATTGGCAGGACCAGGATTCGCGGTGGCTTACCCGGGTTCAGGTTGGATGCCGCAGTTCGTCGACTTCCGGGACAAGGCCTCGAGGAACGAGGTCGAGGATCTGTGGGTGCATTTCGCAGATCCGGGCGAGATCCAGCCGATCCTTCTGGCGTTGGGTCGCGCGCCGCTTCGGATCGGAAGCGGCCCAGATCTTGCCCTGGACGAGGTCCTCGAGGCGCGCAATCGGAAGGCGGACACCGAAGATCTCTCCAGGCTGAGCCCGGGATGGAAAGGATCCATACCGGTTGTTGATGGTGATCTGGATCCGCAGACGGCTGCCGGGCAGGACGGCGTTGATCGAATGCGGGTGTTCCTCCACGACGAACCCGGCCGCCTCGAGCGCCGGCGCGACGCCGGTCGCTGCAGTGATGGCGAAATCGGCGTCCAACGTCACGACCGGGTCGACGTATTGATTCACCGCGAGCCCGCTGATGAGGCAGAACGGGACTCCGGCACCCGAGAGGGCCTGGACCACATGGCTCAGGTCGTCGCTGCGCCCGGTGATCCCGGCGAAGAACTCGGATTCAGACACCATACCTGGATCGGAGCTTGGCCGGTTCAATCCCCGCCAGACAGGTCCAGTTTCCAGCCGCGTTCCCGGAGGAGGTCGAGGAGAACGGCACCGAGGATGACCAGGCCGAGCACGACCTTCTGGGTATAGCTCTCGACGTTCATCAGATTCATCCCGTTCTGGATGACCGCGATCACGAAGGCGCCCACGAGCGTGCCGAACATCCGTCCTGTCCCTCCATTGAGGCTGGCACCGCCGACGACCACGGCGGCGATGACGTACAGCTCATACATGTTCCCGAAGGTCGGGGAGCCGCTCTTCAACTGGGAGGCGAGGACGACGCCCCCGAGGCCGGAGAGGAGTCCGCTCACGACGTAGGCGGTGAGGATGACACGTCGGACCGCCACCCCGGAATAGCGCGACGCGACGCGGTTGCCACCCACGGCGTAGAGGTGGCGTCCGAGCACCGTGCCCGACATGACGAGATGGGCTCCCCCGTAGAGCAGGAGCATCAGCAGGACGGCGATTGGGAGTCCGAACGGACCGGTGCCACGTCCGAGCCAGACGAAGGAGTCGGGCACCTGGTAGACCGACTGGCCATGGGTGAGCAGGTAGGCCCCGCCGCTGGCGACCAGCATCATCGCGAGGGTCACGATGAAGGGAGGCAGCCGGAACACGGTGATCAGCGTGCCCGTGACGCCTCCGGCGAGGCCCGTGGCGACGATGGCGACCAGACAGGAGCTGGTCATGCCCCAGGCGGTGGCCTGCTGCGCTCCGGCGATGTCGCGGATCCCCAGCGTCGTAAGCACGGCCGCGAGGGCGATGAGGCTGCCCACCGAGAGGTCGATGCCGCCGGTGACGATCACCAGCGTCATGCCGATCGCGACGATGGCGATCACAGCGATCTGGTTGGCGATGTTCAGCAGGTTGTCCCGCTTGAGGAAGTTGGGCCACCGATAGGCGGTCGGTGGCTCGATCCGGGGTCGGCCCAGAGCCGGGAAATCCGTCGGCACGTCGGCGAAGACCATCCACGACGCGCTGGTGGCGTCACAGGCGATGGCGTCGAGTGGCCCCTCCGCGGCGGCCGCCTGGAGTGCAGACCTGGCCGACTTGGGATCTCCCGTGGCGAGGTGCACCTGCACGCCGCCGCGGGTGAGGTCGGTCTGCAGCGTTTCCGCGAAGGCGATGGCGTCGGCCTGATCCGGAACCGCGACGAGGATGCGCGCGCCTTTGGGGTGCCGCTTCAGAAGATCCGAAGCGAGGGTCCGGCCGGCCTCGGCCCCGGTCGGACGCTGGTCACTCTGGGTGGCGACACTGAAGAAGGCACAGAGGAGCGCCAGGACCATCACCATGCCATAGTCGGCGAGCAGGCGGGAGAGGAAACTCGGGGAGGAGCGCATTCAGAGCGTCCCGGTCTTGAGGAATTCGTGTCGGACCGGTGCCGTGACGCGCAGTCCGCCGGGGGAAATGAAGGTGACGGTGCCGGCACCGAACTCGGCCGTCTTCACCTCGTCGAACCCTGGGGGCACACGGACCACGCCCTGGATGTAGTTGACTGCGGTCGGCCGGTCGGCCGAGAGGTCGATCGCGGTGCGGATGCCCTCGCGGGTGAGGACGTTGGGCGCGACTGAAGCGGCAAGGCCGTCGGCCCAGTGGCCGGTGATGTCCTCGATGCCGACGCAGTTGTTCCGTCCCAGCCACGGCATTCCGTGGCGTCCATGGTTCTCGAGCCAGAAGAGCGTTCCGGTCAGCACGCTGGGATCCTTCAGGGCGAACCACATCCAGCCTTGGTCGCGACGGGTGGCGGTCACCCACGCCCGCTCACCCGGGGCGTTCAGCAGCAGTATGAGGTCGGCGAAGCCCTTGCGGGCGGGCAGCGAGGCGAGGTCGGCATCGGCGGCGCCTTTCCAGGCTGCGGGGACCTTGTGGAGGTCGGTGAACCGGGCGCCGATCTGGAGCGCCTGGTACTCGGCCTTGGCGGGGTCGCTGAACAGTCCGGGGGCCACCATGCCGAACCGGAACGGACTGGTGGAGATCCGGAAAGCCCCGTCGGTCTCGGGCATCGCCAGTGTGGCGTGGTGTCCCAGCGGCGTCGGCCCGACAAACCCTTCGATCCGATGCCGCGAGTAGACGACGTTCTCGCCGTCCACGAGCGACAGTTCCTTGGTCACCCGACCCGGACGGATCTTGGTCTCGAGCACGGTCGTGAGCGTGAGGACTTCGCCCTGCTTCTTCGATCCGACGAACGTCCATGGAGACCCGGCGGTCTCGCCATGGGGCGGATGCTTCTCGCCATTCACGGCGGTGTCGTTGCCGCCGAAGGGCAGGCAGAAGAAGTCGCCGCGCAGGGGTGCGAGCACCGGTACCGGGTAGTCGTGCTTCTCTCCCTGCCAGGGCGTGATGTGGTAGGGCTGCACCGGATGGTCGGTGTCGCGATAGAAGGTCACGGGCGCCATGTGACCACCGAGCCGGGTCAGGGCGAGCTCGACCTGGTGTGTGGCGAGGATCCAGCTGGGCTGCGAGGCGATCGTGCGCAGTTTCTCGGCGCCCGAGACGGTGGGGGTCATGGCAAGGGAGAGGAGGCTGCCGAGGGCGAAAGAGGGGAGCAGGAGGGACCTCATGGCGGGCAGGAGATGGGTTTTGGAGAAGGGTTCAGGCGGATCGCAATCCCATGGCGACCTCGAGGGCGTGGCGCATCACGGGGGGGTCTGGATCCATGCCGGTCCAGTACCGGACCCCTATCACCCCCTGGTTCACCAGCATCCCCAGGCCATCGATCGTCCGGCATCCCCGGGCCGTGGCGTCGCGGAGCAGACGCGTCTGGGGCGGGCTGAAGACGACGTCGGCCACGACCATGCCGGGGCCGAGGGTGGTGACGTCGAGCGGCAGGCGGGTCTCGGGTTCGTAGAGGCCGATCGAGGTGCCGTTGATGACGATGTCGGTGTTGGCCGGGAGGCGGAATTCCCCCGTCCAGGGCACGAACTCCGCGTTGAGGTGGGCCCGGTTGCGGAGGGTGTCTACGAGATCGCGTCCCCGAGCCTCATCGCGGTTCACGACCGTGATGTGGTCGACCCCGGCGAGGCCGACCTCGACCGCGACGGCCCGCGCGGCACCACCGGCGCCGAACAGCACGACGCGACGTCCCCTGGGATCCTGGACGGCCTTGAGCGACTCGAGGAATCCCTTGCCATCGGTATTCTCGCCGATGAGCTGGTGGCCGCGACGCACGACGCAGTTCACGGCGCCGATCAGCGTGGCGGATTCGCCGAGTCCATCCAGGTGGGGGATGACGGTGACCTTGTGGGGCATGGACAGGTTGAACCCGCGGAATCCCATGGCTCGCGCACCGAGGACGGCATGGGCGAGATCGGGGGGTGCGACCTCCATGTTCACGTAGCGCCAATCGAGGCCATGGTGTCGGAACGCGGCCTCCACCATGGCGACGGTGGGATTGCCGGCGGCGCCCTGGGAGAGGCAGCCAACGAGTTCGCTGAGGAAGCGGGGAGTGGGCATGGGGGGTGGGTGAACGTGGGTTACTTGAGCGAGGGGTCCTTCTCGGCGTCGGCTTTCCGGTAGAGGCTCGTCGGGATGAGCAGCTCCTTCGGGACATCCTCCCCCTTGGAGTGTTTCACGATGGCCCGGACGATCTCGACGCCCATGCGATCGGGAAACTGGATGGGGTCGGCATGGATCTTCCCGGCCTTGATGGCCTGCTTTCCCTCGGGTTGGCCGTCGAACCCGATGATCGTGACCTGTCCGGTCCTGTTGGCCTTCTCGAGCGCGGCCCGGGCGCCGAGGGCGGAGGGATCGTTGATGGCGAAGATGCCGCGGAGGTCGGGTGTCGCCTGGAGTGCATCCTCGGCGGCCTTGTAGCCGAGGTCCTTGGCACCACCGCCATCGAGTTCCATGACGATGTCGATCCTCGGCACCCCCTTGGCGTTGTGGGCGTCTATGACGTCGCGGAAGCCCTTCACGCGGAGCCGGCAGGACTCGGCCTGCTTGAAGTGGAGGATGGCCACCTTGCCGCCGGCGGATCCGAGCGCCTCGAGCATCGCCTGGCCGGCTTCCTTGCCGCCACCGAAGTTGTCGGTCGCGACCTGGGTCAGGAGCTTCACTCCAGGCTCGTTGCAGGGGATGTCGACGGTCAGCACCGGGATCCCGGCGGCATTGGCCTCCTGGATGACGGGGACGATCGAGCGGGACTCGCAGGGGCTGAGGACGATGGCGGCGCACCTGCGGACGACGAAGTCCTTCACGTGGTTGGCCTGGCGGGCGACGTCGGTGTCGGCACTGAGGACGATCGTGTCGTAGCCCAGCTTCGCGGCCTCGGTCGTGATGGTGTCGCCGATGACCTTGAAGAAGGGGTTCTGGAGCGTGAGAAGAGTGACCCCGATGGTGCCCTTGGAGGGTTTTGCCGGGGTGGCCCCCGAGGGGCCTCCCGGGGTGCCGGAGGTCTCCTGGGACCGGTTGCAACCCAGGGCGAGGAGCAGCAGGAACAGGGGAATGGTGAGCGGTCTTGCGTTCATGGCAGGAGGTCGGGCGGAGTGGAGCGGGTTCTGGAGCGGGAAGGGATGGGTTGAGGGGAACCGATTCCCGAGGGGTTTGTCCATCTTCCGGCAGCCCGACCGCCCAGCGCCCTGCCCAGCCCGAGCGCCCTACCGGGGATCGGTCCGCCGGGTGGGATTCGAGGAGAGGGGCCGGGTCCAGGTCCCCGATCCGCGGTCTGCCCTCCTTGCGTCCGCGTGCGTCGCCTCCGGGGGACACCGTGTCTCGACACTGGCGCCGTCCGCGCCGTAGCGTTTCGCGGAACTCTCCCGTCCATGAACCTCTCACTCTCCCTCCTTTTCCCGGGCATCGCCCTCGCCTCAACCCTGCTCGCGTTCTCGACGGCCGCTGCCGGTCCCGGAAAACGCATCCTTGCGGGCGATGACTCCACCCGTCGCCTCGCCATCGTCGCGCCCGACGGCTCGCTCGAGTGGGAGATCCCGGTCACCGCGATCCACGACGCCACCGTGCTGCCCAACGGGAATGTGCTGCTCCAACAAGGGTGGACCCGGGTCCAGGAGGTGACCCCCGACCGGAAGGTGGTCTGGGAATACGACGCCGCGAAGGCCAACCCGGGCAAGCCGGTCGAGGTCCACGCGTTCCAACGTCTGCCTTATGGACTGACGATGATCGCCGAGTCGGGTCCCGGCCGGATCATCGAGGTCGATCGCGAGGGCAAGATCCACCGGGAGGTGAAGCTCCAGGTCGATCACTCCAACGCCCATTCCGACACCCGCCTAGTCCGCAAGCTGGGCAATGGGAACTATCTTGTGGCCCACGAGGCGGACGGTCGGGTCCGCGAGTATTCCCCCGAGGGCAAGATCGTCTGGCAGTACGACGTCCCGCTCTTCGGAAAGGAGGGCAAGGGAGGTCATGGACCGGAGGCGTTCGGGAACCAGGTCTTCGCCGCCACCCGGCTCGCCAACGGCAACACGCTGATCGGCACCGGCAACGGGCACAGCGTGCTCGAGGTCAATCCGGCGGGTTCCATCGTCTGGAAGGTCGAGCAGAAGGATCTCCCCGGCATCACCCTCGCCTGGGTCACACGGGTCGAGCGACTCCCGAACGGCAACACGCTCATCGGCAACTGCCATGCGGGCCCGGAGAACCCCCAGCTCATCGAGGTCACCCCGGGTCGTCAGGTGGTGTGGAGCTGGACCGACTTCAAGAACTTCGGGAATTCCACGCCGGTGGTGGCGGTTTTGCCTCCCCGGAAGTAGCTTCCCTCCATAATGGCATCCGTTCCTCCTCCCCTCCGTCGGCTCCGGTCGCGGCTGGTCCTCGCGGTGGTCGGGATGATGGTGTCGCTGGCGTCGGGCGCGGAGCCGTCCCCCGCCGATCTCGAGTTCTTCGAGAAGCGCATCCGACCGGTCCTGACGAGGGCCTGCTTCGACTGCCACAGCGGGGAGGCGAAATCTGTCAAGGGAGGCCTCCGACTCGACACCCATGAGGCTCTGCTGAAGGGCGGGGAGAACGGGTCGGTCGTGACCCCCGGGGAGCCGCAGTCCAGCCGCCTGATCGCCTCGGTCCGATGGACCGACGAGGAGTTCCGCATGCCGCCGAAGCGGAGTCTCGCCGCGGCCGAGATCGCCGATCTCGAGGAGTGGGTCCGTCGCGGGGCACCCTGGCCCTCCGAGCCTGTTGCGACCGCCGGACTCCGCCGCCGTGGCTTTGAGATCACCGACCAGGATCGCGGCCACTGGGCCTTCCAGCGCGTGGGGCGTCCGGTTCCCCCGGTGCCGCAGACCGGGCCCGCCGCTTCCCATCCGGTCGACGCCTTCATCGCCCAGGGACTCCGGGATCGCCAGCTGGCGGCCGCTCCCGAGGCGGATCGGCGGACCCTGATCCGACGGGTGTCCTACGATCTTCTAGGCCTGCCCCCGACCCCCGAGGAGGTGGAGGCGTTTGTCGGGGATCGGTCCGACACCGCATGGGAACGGCTCATCGAGCGGCTGCTGGCGTCCCCCA
>VHCG01000050.1 GCA_016871805.1 Verrucomicrobiota bacterium | reverse complement strand
GGGTCGGTGGCTGACGGCGACGAGTTGATCGCGGTCTTCCAGGATCTCTCCCCCTCGGGCGAGCGTACCGCGACAGCGCGGGTCGACACCCGACCGCCGCTTATCTCTGAAGTGGTGACGACCTCCGAGTTCGGACGGACCACGGTGCGTTGGTTGACCAGCAAGCCGGCCTCCTCGGTGGTCCGGTTCGGGACCACCAACCAGGTCCAGCAGACGGTGACCGACCTGGGGTTGCGTTCGCAGCATGCGATGGCCTTCCCGCCGCTCATCGCGGGTGACACGTATTTCTTCGAGGTGGTGGCGACCGATGCCGCGGGCAACGTGTCGACCAACAACAACGAGGGACGCTACTTCCGTTTCGTCGCCCCGCGGCCCGCCAAAGCCCTGCTCGTCTACTGCCCAGAGTCGCTGTTCGCCGAGGGAGGATTGTTGTCGGAGACGCCGTATCCTGGAATCGAGACCTGGACGGGGCCCCTCGGCGAACTGGCGCTGGACTATGAGGTGTGGGATGTGAGTGCGATAGGGCGAACCCCGACGGCGGCGGAGCTGATGGTATACCGTGTCGTACTCTGGCGTCCCGAGGAGCTCCAGCCTCCGGCTCCCGGATTCCCGGCGGCCCTGACGACCTACGTCAATGCGGGCGGCAATCTCTTCGTCGCCTCCTTCGATCTCCTGACCCGTCTGACAGAGGTTCAAGCCAGTGCCTTTGCCGCCAACGTCCTCCATGTTGTCGGGCAACAGGAGGATGGGGGTGCCGTCTCTGTGGTGGGGGTTCCGGGAGATCCGGTCGGCGGCGGAAAGGCTTTCGACCTGAACTACGACGAGTTTCCGAGCGGGTTCCTCATCGACATCCTCGGGATCGTCTGGGCAGACGGACCCGACCACTTGAATGCGGCGACCAACGCCTCGCCGACGTTTCTGCAGGAGGGGGGGAGGCCCGTGGGGGTGAGGTTCCCCAGGACCGGCCAGGATGCGGCGGGAGGACGGGTCGTGTTCCAATCCGTTGCGCTGGAGTCCATCCCCGTGGCGACGGAGTCGCCGAACAACCGCAGGACCGTTCTGGCCGACGCACTGCGGTTCCTGTCGCCGGAGCTCGTTGCAGGCTCGACGATCGCCTTCGACCAGTCGTCGTACACCATCCCGGGCAACGCGGTTGTCGAGGTGACCGACAGCCAGCGGGCCGGCCAGGGTCGGGTGAGGATCACGGTGGCTGCCGATGCCGCCCCGGTGGAGTTGGATCTGGTGGAGACAGTACGCCGGGGTGTCTTCCGAGGGCGGTTCACGGTGTCGCCTTCGGAGGTCACACCGTCGGTGGACCGGATCCCAGCCCGGAACGGGTCGAGGATCGTGGCCAGGTATTTGGATGCCGGATCGCAGTTGGGCACGGCTGATGCTGTGGTCGACACCAGGATTCCGGTGATCTCCGGGGTCGCCAACGAGGCGGCCTACAACGAGGCCTACATCTACTGGACGACGGACAAGCCCACCGATGCGCTCGTCCGATTTGGGGAATCCGGTGGTGACGACTCATTCCTCTCACGAACGGCCTACAGCGCCGAGCTGTCGACGGAGGGGGAGGTCTTGATCCGTGGGCTGCTCCCGGATCGTGACTACTACTTCCAGGTGTTGAGCCGGGATGCGGCGGGGAACTGGACCCGGGACAACAATAAGGGAGCCCAGTATGTCGTGCGCACGTTGACCCCCCTCAAGGCGCCCTGGACCGACGACCTCGAGGTGGAGCGACCCGGCTGGGCGGTCTACAACGACGACGGTGGGACAGGTGCGGTATTCCCCGGTGATGACGAGGAAGGTGGTGGCGATCTCCGGGGCACTGGATGGAGCTGGGGCGTGCCCCGGAATGCCGTGCCGACGGGAGCCCACAGTGGCAGCCGTGTCTGGGCGACCAACCTCAACGGCGACGACGTGGACTTCGGCATCAGCGACCTCATCAGTCCGGCCATCAGCCTGGTCGGTGGGAACCGTGCGACGCTGCGGTTCTGGCAGTACTACGACTTCTCGGTGTCGGGAGGCACGGAAGACGATCCCTTTGGCGACTTCGTCCTTGAGGCGGCCCAGGTGGCGGTGTCGACCGACAACGGGGCGACCTGGAAGGACCTGTACCTCGTGGACGGGGAGGTTTCTCCGGGCTGGGAGGAGGTCGAGGTGGATCTGACCAAGTTCCTTGGGTCAGTTGTCCGGCTCCGTTTCAACTACCAGCTTTTCTCGTTCAACCCGGCTCCGAGACTCGGGTGGTTACTGGATGACATTGCGGTCGAGATGACGACGTTGCCAGAGGGTACCGTGACTGTGGCCAACAACCTGGCCCAGGCTTCCTTCACTCTCCGGGGACCGGTGACCGTGTTGGGTGAGGGACTCACTCTCACGACCAACATCCCGCCTGGACAATACGTGGTCACCTGGCAGTCCATTCCCTTCCATGAGACACCGCCCCCGCAGACAAACAACCTCGTCATGGGCGTGCCGTTGGTGGTGCGGGGGGATTACCGCATCGCCGATGCAAATGGGAACGGGATCAGCGATACTTGGGAGACACGGTACTTTGGTGCGGTTAGGGCCGGCTATTCCGGTCGCGAGGACACGGATGGGGATGGGGTTTCGGACGGGGTGGAATGGCAGATGGGCACGGTGCCGACAGATCCGTCGAGCCGACTCGTCCTGGGCGCTCCCGAGGTGTTATTGGACGGCCGGGTCCGGTTCCAGTGGCCGACCGTTGCCGGCTACGAGTACCGGTTCGAGACCAGCAGCGATCTGACGCGATGGCTCCCGGCGAGTGGCGTGGCTCGTGGGACCGGGGTACCGCTGGGTGTCACGCTTCCTGCGCTGGATCCGCGGATCCCGTTCTTCTTCAGAATCCTCGTGATCCAATAGTCCAGATCGAAGGAGTCTCCCCATCGGTTCCGCTGTCGGGAATCAGCGGTCGATCGCAGAAAGAATCATCTGCACCGTCTTCTCGAGGCCACCCTGGTTGGACTGGACGACCTCAGCGGCCCGTTGGCCCATGAGTCGGCGGCGTGCTGGGTCCTCGAGCAGCTCGCCGATCCGCTGTTGTAGTTCGGACTCATCTGCAACCTGAAGTGCTCCACCCCGATCAAGGAACTGCGGGATGATCTGGGCGAAGTTTTCCATGTGGGGACCGAACAGGACCGCCTTGGCGAGCGTGGCGGGTTCGATCGGATTCTGTCCGCCCTGTGCGGTGAGGGATTTTCCGACGAAGACGAGGTCGGCAACCTCATAGAAGTGGCGGAGCTCCCCGGTGGTGTTCACGAGGAGGCAGTGGACCGTTCCGGCGGCCTTCCGGGTCTTCGACGTGATCTCGCTTCGGTAGACGAACGGGATCCTGAGTCGTCCCAGCTCCTTGCCAACTTCCCCGCCGCGCTCGTGATGACGAGGCACGAGGACCAGGAACAGGTCGGGGAAGCGCTCCTTCAACCGTTCCACGATGGCGGCCAGGATGGATTCCTCGCCCGCATGGGTGCTTCCGGCGACCAGGATCGGCGCTGTTTCGGGAACCCCGATCTGGTCCAGCAGGGCGCGGGCATCCAGCCGGGCATGACCCACGGCGCCCCCCTCGAACTTCAGGCTGCCCACCACGTGGATGGACTCCGCTCGTGCCCCAAGGTTCCTCAGCCGTTCCGCGTCTGCCTGATTCTGGGCGCCGATCCCGGCAAATCCGCGGAAGAAGGGTTCGAACAGTCCCCGGGCCCAGCGATACCCCCGATAGGAGCGATCCGAGATCCGTGCATTGACCAGAAAGTATGGGATGCCCCGCCGCTGCAGTCCCCAGACCATGTTCGGCCAGATTTCAGCCTCCACGAAGACCATGGCCTCTGGGTTGATCATTCCGAGTGCCCGCTGGACGTGCTTCCTGCGGTCGATGGGGTAGTAGATCTTGGAGACCTCCGCTGGAAGGCGTCGCCGCAGTTCGGCCATGCCGGTGGAGGTCGTTGTGGAAACGATGAATTTGTGGTTTGGAAGGCGTGCGGAGAGGGCTTCGATCAAGCGGACGCAGAGTGCCGCCTCTCCGACGCTCACGGCATGAACCCAGATCGTCCGACGGTTGGTCAGGGCCTGCTTGAGCTTCGCGCTGTACTGCCCGAACCGTTCCCAGAAGCCATCCGCCCAGCTTCCCCGCCGATGCATCTTGAGGAAGTAGAACGGCGCGCTGAGTAGGAAACCAATATCGAAGAGAACGTTGTAGATCAGACGCATCGAACCTGGTTGCAGTCGCCAAGACTACCTCGGAAGACGTTGATGGCCAACCTGTTGTTTTGATCCAATGGGCGCTGGCCACCTTGAGACCGAACCGTGGGATCGAGGGATGACTTCGGGATGGACGGCTTGGTTCTGGGGGGTGGTGGAGCCGAGGGGATTCGAACCCCTGACCTTCTCATTGCGAACGAGACGCTCTACCAACTGAGCTACGACCCCGTTCCCCGGAAAAACGACGGCGTAGATCGCAGAGCGGTGGACCGAAGGCAAGTTCCTTTCACGCCAACAGGCGCTCCAGGGCCTTCCGGATCGGGGTGGAAGGTTTTTGGGATGGGGCCTTCGGGTTCCATGGCACCCTGTGGATCCGGGCTGGGGGGATATGTTCGGCGAGCACCAGCGCATTGGATGCCGTTGATTCGTCAGGTGACGCTGGATCCATGAGGATCAGATGCCCACGACGTGCAGACCTTTTGGGCAACGCAGCGAACACAAGTCGGGATTGGTTGATGGCCCCGAGCCGGTTGGGGCAGACGACCAGCGGGATGGCGTCGAGACCTACGATCAGCTCACGGGCGCTGAATCCCACCCCAAGAGGGCTCAGGATTCCGCCGGCGCCCTCGATGAGCAGCTTTGGAGTGGCCTCCGAGGCGCGACGGAGGAATGTGAGGGTTTGCCGGAGTGTAATCCTGCGTCCCTCTTTCCGAGCTGCCAGGCTTGGCGTGAGCGGGTGGGGGAAATGCCAGGGGTTGATCGCATCCAGGTCGAGCCGCCCCAGTTGGGCCTGTTGGATCAATTCTGCATCGGAGCGGTCTCCCGAGCAGAATGGCTTCACCGCCAGGAAGTCAGCCCGTCGCCGCTCCAGGTGGTTGGCTAGCAGGACGGTGAGGAAGGTCTTCCCGACCTGTGTGTCGGAGCCCGTGATGAACCAGATTCGGGGGGGCATGATCAGTCGGGTGCTTGCGTAGTGACGATGTTGCCGCCACGATAATCGGGGGCGGACGGGCAGCTTTATGTACCTCTTTCCGCGGAACAAAAGGCGTTGACTTTACGGACCTCCTGCCTAGGCTCAGTTTATTACGTAATCAATCCCCAAAGGGCTTCCCAATGAACTATTTTGGACATTTTTCTCGGACGGTCTGCCTCGGAGCCATGGTCTCCTTGGCAGTCAACCTTGCGGTCGCTGCTCCTCAGGCTGGACGTGCGAAGGTTGTGCAGGTGAGCGGCTCCGCCTACGTCGGCTCGGCTGCTGCCGCGGTTGGCAATGAAGTCGGTGCCGGTTCGATCATCAAGGCTGGACCTGCTGCGGAAGTGGTCCTGAACTTGGGATCGAACGGTGGTTTGACGCGCATCATGGAGGACAGCGTCGTCACCATCGACCAGCTGACGGTGGACGGCACGGGATCCGAGAAGGTGGTCAACACGGTGATGACCCTCAAGTCCGGCAAGCTTGAATCCCAGGTCAGCCGGCTGTCCAAGAATTCAAAGTATATTGTCCAGACCCCTTCGGGCTCGATCTCGGTCAAGGGTACTCTGTTCACAGCGTACGCGACCGGGGCCGTCCTTGTCTGGGAGGGCTGTGTGGAAGTCACTGTCAAAGATCCTCAGACGGGACGTGAGACCAAATACACGGTTTGCGCCAACCAGTTGTTCGACCCAAACATCCCTGGCGTCGCTTTGATTCCTGCCGGCACGGGAGCCCCTGCTTTTGCCGCGTCTCGCTTGGGTGGTATGGGGCCTGGCGCAGGTGCGGGTTCCGGTGGTGGCTTGGCCGCGGGCTCTGTTGGAGTCGCGGTGTTCGTTTCTCCGACCCAACCCGCTCCTCCGACCCAACCAACTCCTCCGACCCAACCCGCTCCTTGATCCTCTGAGGATCTCTTATAGGCCCGAGGGTTTTCCCTCGGGCCTTTTTGTTTTTTCCGGCTTCCACTTGTCGAATGAGCCCGAGGGCTATCCAGCCTTCTTCCTCCAGCAACCACCGAGAGTCGTGACTGCACCGTTCAACAGGTCTTTTCCTCCTTTTGGAGTCCTGTCCCTGGAAACCCGAATGGCTTAGGCCACAGCCGGACTGCGAAGAAGGACTGCCTTCAGCCTCCCTGGCTTAGGGCTCCTCAGCAATCTGATGGATCACGTATCCAGCCGCTGCGAATCCAAAGACACCCGTGACGAAGGTGGCGGAGCCGTAGCCTTGCTGGCAGTTCATGCGCGGTGGGGATCCACGGGATGGGGTTCCAGGTTCCTTAAGAGTCCCACCGTCGGATTCACACGTCCGGGGATTGGAGTGCTGAGGCTGGGGTGTCTCGGGGGAATGAACTGTCGGCAACCCCCAGACCTTGCGGTCACCGTTGAATCCAGAGGCACGTCGAAGCCTTCCCCGAAGGTCCGCAAGAAGACGGTCGTGAGTGACTTCCGCAAGGTCCGTGATCCGGATCCGGGTCGGATCCTTCCGCCCCCCGGCAGCCCCGGAGATGACCAGCCCAAGGGCGCGGTCCTGGCAACCCAGGATCAGTCGACACTTGTTGGGTGAGGAATCGATGGCGTCGACGACCCAGTGTCCGTGACGCCCGTGGAATTCATCCAGGATGCGGTCGGTAGACGCTTCGGTCAGAAATTCCTGAAAACAATGGACCGTGCACTCTGGCTGGATCGACCGCACGCGTTCGGCCATGACCTCCACCTTTGGCCTCCCAATCGTCTCCTGGAGCGCGGGGACCTGACGATTGATGTTGCTGATACAGATGTCATCGAGATCGACGAGCGTCAGGGTCCCGACGCCGGACCGGGCGAGCGCCTCAACAGCCCACGAGCCTACCCCACCGATACCGATGACGGCGACGTGGGCTTGTCTCAACCGAAGCAGGGTCTCGGCTCCATAAAGCCGTCCCAAGCTGCCGAACCGGAAGTCGTAGTCGCTCACAGCCCTGCGAATCTACGTGGATCTCCCATCCTGTGAAGGCTTGTGGTTCCTCGGGTCCGATCCCTTGGCGCACAAGGTCCGGCCTGCTTGAATGCCCACGGTGCTGGTCATGTTCCACAAACCCTATGGGGTCCTTTCTCAGTTCACACCGGATGGATCCGTCAACCGGACCCTTGCGGACTTTGACCTGCCGTCGCGGGTCTATCCGTTGGGAAGGCTGGACGCGGATTCAGAGGGGTTGTTGTTGTTGACGGATGAGACAGGCCTGAATTCCCGTCTCCTGTTACCAAAGCACTGTCATCGACGGACCTATTGGGCACAGGTCGAAAGGATTCCGTCGGTGGAGGCGTTGGGTCGCCTCTCTGGTGGGTTGAGGATTCAGGGCTACTTCACGCTCCCTGCCAACGTCTCCATCCCGGATCCCCAGCCGGTTCTGCCGCCCCGGGATCCCCCGATTCGGTTCCGGAGGAGCGTCTCCGACTGCTGGATCGCCCTTGAACTGGTCGAGGGTAAGAACCGTCAGGTCCGGCGGATGACGGCCGCGATCGGACATCCGACGCTCCGCCTGATCCGGGTTCGCATCGGGGATTTTCCGCTGGGAGATCTCCCGGCCGGTTCGTGGAGGCAGCTCACGCCGGCCGAGCGCTCGGCGGTGTTTGCATCCGGCTCCCGATGAGTCGGAGTTTCCGGATGGTTGGGGCTCCAGCGGACCTTCCCTACTGCCCGTTGCCAAGGTCCATGGGTGGGCCCTTGAACCTCCGGCGTTCGACGGCGAACCACAGCACCAACATCAACCCAAGCGTTCCTCCCAGGATCGGCAGAGCCTGCTGGTTGGGCGGCTGCACCCCGAGCACCAGGAGGAACAGACACCCAGCCGCGGAAATGAAAGCGAGTGGCCGGTAGGCGGCTCCCAGCTCCCAGGGACCAAATCGTGTCCAGGTCCGCTCGTGGGCCCAGAATCCTGCGGCAATCGGAAGGGCGTACGAACAGTACAGGAACACCGTGCCAATCGCGGCGATGGTTTCATAGCGGAGCAGCACGACGAGGAGTGCGGACAGCATGCCGGAAGACCATACGGCAATCGAGGGTGACTGGGTCGCTGGATCGACCTTCCGCAGCCAGCGCGAAAGGGGTAGTCCACCATCTCTGGCGAAGGCGAACGTCATTCGGGAAATCGATGTGAGGGCTGCCAGCCCACAGAGGTATTGGGCCAGGACGATCCCGATGAGGAAAGCCGTGCCCAGCGGCGCGGGCAGGGTCTTGCGCAGGATCCAGGGTACCACGGAGGAACCCTGATCGGCCGCCTCCTGCAGGTTCGGAATCGCGAGCAGGAGAGCCACGATCATGAACCAGCCGAATGCGGCGGAAATCACCACCGATCTGACGATTCCGCGGGGCACGTTGACGGCCGCGCTCACGGTTTCCTCCGACGTGTGGGCCGAGGCGTCGAAGCCCGTGATGGTGTAGGCCGGGAGCAGGAATCCGAGGCAGAAGAGCCATGGAAGATTCTCCTGTCGCGCAAAGACCGGCGCATCAGCCGGTAGCCCGCTGAGGTTGGTGAACGTCCAGAGACGGGCCCATTCAAACCGAGGGGTGGCAAGGAACAGCGAAACGGTGAGGACCGTCGCCACGGCGAGGATCAGCCACCCGCTGAAATCCGTGAGGAGCGTTGTCAGGCGGATGCCACGGTGGTTGAGCAGGGCCTGTGACAGGGTCATGGCGACGATGGCGATGACCTTGACCATCGCGGGATTGGATCCGGCGGGGAGCCCGAGGGCGGCGACGGCGAAATCGAAAGTCCCGGCGTTGATGGCGGCGAGCACCGTGAGAAGTCCCCCGAGGTTCAGCCAGGCCGTGACCCAGCCGCAGGCCCGACCGCCGAGGATGCTGCCCCAGTGGTAAAGCCCGCCAGCGGTCGGGAATGCCGATGCGATCTGTCCCATGGTAAGGGCGACTGCGAGGGAGAACAGCGATACCAGTGGCCAGCCAATCCCGATGCTCGCCCCGCCGGCGCTGTTGAGTCCGACGTGGAACGAGGTGATTCCTCCGGCCAGAATGCAGATGATCGCGAAGGAAATCGCGAAATTCGAGAAGGCTCCCATCCGTCGGGCGAGCTCCTGGCGGTAGCCCAACCGATTGAGCACCGATTCATCCGATGGGATCTGCGGATCACCAGGCATGCTTGGTGGGGTCAGGGATGAACGTCACCAACACTCCTGATAGAGGTCACGGAGGTCGGCCTGTGTGACCGGGATTGCGTTCGTCCGGTGGCATGGATCCTCCCAGGCCAGGGAGGCGAGTTCATCCAGCTGGTCTGAACGCACCCCGTGCTCGCGGAGTTTCGAATTCAGACCCAGGTCGGCGAGGAACTGGGACACGAAGCCCACGGTCTGGCAGTCGGCTTCACCGTTGGTGCAGCGCACGATATCCAAACCACAGGCGATGCCCACGCGGCGATAGAGACCCGGCTTCCGCCGCGCGTTGAAGTTCATCACCGCGTCCAGACAGAGGGCATTGGCGAGTCCGTGATGCATTCCGCAGAGGGTCGACAAGGGATGGGCCAGCGAATGGACAGCCCCTAGATCCTTTTGGAAGGCAACAGCACCCATGGCTGCTGCCACCAGCATCCTGCCCCGGGCGTCCAGATCCGACCCGTCTCGGAAGGCCCGTGGCAGGGCCTCCACCACGAGGCGGATGCCCTCCAACGCAATGCCGTCGCACATCGGGTGGAAATCAGGGCAGGTGAAGCTCTCGATGCAGTGGGTCAGGGCATCGGCACCTGTCGCCGCCGTAAGCTTCGGCGGAAGTCCCGTGGTGAGCTCCGGATCGAGGATCACGAGTTTCGCGAGCAGCTCGGGATGGAACAGCACGGCCTTCCGACGGGTTGCATCGAGCGTGATGACGGAGCTGCGTCCCACCTCGCTGCCGGTGCCAGCGGTCGTGGGGATCGCAATCAGTGGGGCGAGGCCCGACCAGTCGACCGGCTGGTCATAGAACTTCGCGAGCGGGAACGTGGGATGCTTGGCCAGGAGCCGTGCGGCCTTGCCGGCATCGAGCGGGCTGCCCCCTCCGATGGCGATCACCCCGTCACACCCATGTTCGCGGAACAGGGCGGCCGGAATCCGCACATCGTCCTCGATGGGATTCGGGTGGACGCCGTCGAAGACGAACCATTCCCGGCCGCGTCCGGAGTCACCGAGAGTCGTTGTCAGTCGACGGAAGGCATCGGTCTTGGCGAGACCGGAGTCGGTCACCACCAGCGGGCGGCGGATTCCCAGGCTGGCGAGGGAGTCGGGCAGTTCAGCCAGGGTTCCGGCCCCGAACCGTGTCTTGGTTGGGAACGAGAAGGTCTTGGGACTCATTGTGGAAGGATCCTAGGCAGGGGGGTGGGGGCGGGCGAGGCGCAAGTCGGCACTCCCAGACTCGTATTGCGGCGCCCTACCTGCCCGGGCAGGAGGGTCCAGTAGCAATGGCTTTGGTAACATCCTCGTGGCACCATGACTCAGAGCGTCGGGCAACCGTGAGTTCTGGAGGATGGCGATGGGTGCGACGGTCGGGAAACGACTTCGGTTGGCGCAAGTGGGAGTCCCTCGGGTGAGCGAAAGGCTTTACCTCCGGGTGATCCTCCGGTTCGAATGGAGGAATTGACGGCAATCCTCGGGATTTCGGCGTTCTACCATGACAGCGCTGCGGCCTTGGTGGTCGATGGCGAGATCGTGGCTGCGTCGCAGGAGGAGCGGTACACCCGTCGACGTCACGACGCCGACTTCCCGGATCACGCCATTGAGCAGTGCCTCCGTCAGGCCGGCCTCCGACGTGACCAGCTGGACTACGTCGCCTACTACGAAAAACCGCTGACGAAGTTCGATCGCTTGCTCCAGACCTATCTGGCCTACGCCCCGGCGGGCTTCCCGAGCTTCCGGGTTGCCATGCCGGTGTGGATGAGGACCAAGGTCCACCTTCGCCGACTGCTGCGGTCGAAATTCCGGGACGCATCGAAGGTCCGCCTGGTCTTCACCGACCATCACGAAAGCCATGCTGCGAGTGCCTTCTTCCCAAGCCCTTTCGATCGGGCGGCGTTCCTCACCCTTGATGGAGTGGGTGAGTGGAGCTGCACGACCTTCGGATCGGGTTCTGGGAATCGGATCGAGTTCGGCGGGCAGATGAGGTTCCCGCACTCGTTGGGGCTCCTTTATTCCGCTTTCACCTACTACTGCGGTTTCAAGGTCAACAGTGGGGAGTATAAGCTCATGGGGCTCGCGCCCTACGGGAAACCCATCTATGCGGATCTGATTCAGCGTGAGCTGATTAATCTGCGGCCAGACGGGAGCTTCCGACTGGACCTGCGCTACTTCAAGTTCTGTGAGGGCCTGCGGATGGTGAACGGGAGGTTCGAGGCCCTCTTCGGTGGGGCCGCCCGACATCCTGAATCGAACCTCGAGCAGCGGCACATGGATCTTGCTGCCAGCATTCAGATGGTCCTCGAGGACATCGTGCTGAGGATCGTGCGCGAGGTGCATCGCCGGACCGGTATGGACCGGCTGGTGCTGGCTGGCGGCGTAGCGCTGAACTGTGTCGCTAATGGCCGGATCCTCCGGGAGGGGCCCTTCAGGGACATCTGGGTCCAGCCGGCCGCGGGCGATGCAGGAGGAGCCCTAGGGGCGGCGTTGTTCGTCTGGCACCAACTGCTGGGTCGGCCCCGCAACCCGGCTGGAGGTGATATTCAGAAGGGAAGCCTGCTGGGGCCCTCCTTCACCTCCGATGAGGTGGCTCGTGTCCTCGAGTCCAAGGGCCGGGCCGGCCGTCGTTTCACCGACGAGAAGGCTCTTCTGGAGGAGGTCTCGAGGCACCTCGCCGATGGCAAGATCGTCGGGTGGTTCCACGGCCGCATGGAATTTGGTCCGAGAGCGTTGGGTGCCCGGAGCATCCTTGGGGATCCGAGGAATCCCGCCTCCCAGACGACCATGAACCTCAAGATCAAGTTCCGGGAGAGCTTCCGGCCCTTCGCGCCTTGTGTGCTCCGGGAGCGTGCCTCCGAACATTTCGACATCGCTCCGGAGCACGAGAGCCCCTACATGCTTGTCGTGGCCCCCGTCCATGAGCGGCACCGGATCCAGCTCAACGAATCGGACCGAAAGACGATGGAGAGTTCCCCCGACCTTCGGGAGCGCGTGCGCATGTCGAGGTCCCATCTACCGGCCATCACCCATGTCGACTACAGCGCCCGAATACAGACAGTCGACGCGGAGCGGCATGGCCGCTTTTACCGCCTCCTCAGGACCTTTGAGCGTTTGACCGGCTGTCCTGTCGTGGTGAACACGAGCTTCAACGTCCGAGGCGAGCCTATTGTGTGCACGCCGGAGGAGGCACTCCGTTGCTTCCTGGCCACCGAGATGGATGTGTTGGTCCTGGAAGACTTCGTACTGGTGAAGACCGAGGCGGAGCGTCATGCGGCCGCAAAGGAGCGCGAGGAACACCTGTCCAAGTTCGACCTCGACTAAACTCGTACCGAAACACCCTATGGATTGGTCAATCGTCAAAGCTGAGCCTAGCCAGAAGGTGCTGCGCCAGTTTGCGGGTATATGGCTCGTGCTGTTTCTTGGAATTGCCGCTCAGAACCAGTTTCTGAAGTCGAGGCCGATGGTAGCATTGGCGTGTACTGTTGTGGCGCTGGTTGTAGGCCTTCCTGGTCTCCTTCACCCTCCACTCGTCCGGTGGATCTATTCCGGATCCATGGTTTTGGCGTTCCCCTTTGGCTGGTGTGTCTCGAACCTCCTCTTGGCCGCCATGTACTTTGGGGTAATAACCCCTATCGGTCTTGTTCGGAGGTGGCTGGGTCGAGACGAGTTGGGCCTCCGTTCCGGATGCGGCCGGCAGAGTTTTTGGGATCCGAAACCGGCTCCCAATGATGTTTCCTCCTATTTTCGACAGTACTGAACCCTCACCTGAAAGCCCATGAATCAGGATCCAAGCGAGTTTGAAAAATCCGCATTAAAAGCCGGCCGTACGGGCCTGTTCGGTGAACTGTGGGGCTTCATGAAGGAGAACAAGCGGTGGTGGTTGTTGCCAATACTGGTGTTCCTCCTGATTTTTGGAACGTTTCTCATACTCGGTGGAACCGGGGCGGCACCGTTCATCTACACTCTTTTCTGACAGATCGCCCTCTCCGATGTCAGCGGCTCGTTCCTCGGCATGGAAGAAATTGGTCCTTCTTTCGAGCACCCTCTTCATCTGCATGGTGCTGACAGAGGTTGGCCTGAGGGTTGTTTCGCCGATTCGATCGTTTGTAAACCTTATGACATCCTTCCATCGGACCGACCCGTTGTTAGGTTGGCTTGGTGTGTCGGATCTCGATGCCCGTTTTCACCAGATTGATTTTGATGTGCGAGTGCGCCATGGGAAGGGTGGTTTCAGGCTTCGTGAGGGAAATGTGGCCCCCCTCCCTCGAAGCCCTGTGATCGCCTTTTTGGGGGATTCCTTCACATGGGGTTGGGGTGTGACCGGAGGCCGGCAATTTACCGACCTCGTCCAGGAGCGGCTTGGCGACGGTTTCGACATCCGCAATCTCGGGGTCAACAATTACTCTACCGTTCAGGAGTGGCTCCTTCTCCGGCGCGAAATGTCCAACGGGCTCCATCCGCGTTTTGTGGTCGTTATGCTCTTCAACAACGACTACCAGGAAAACCTGGATCCCGATGTCCGTCGTCCCCGGGTGGTGCTGGAGGCCCAGGATTCTCAGCCGAGGTTTGCTACTGCCACTGAGACCGCGTTGAAGCCGTGGCGGCTCTAGATGAAGAAATCGGCCCTGTTCTCGACGATCGCCTATGTGGTTGATCTCGAGAAGAACAAGCGCAAGGCGAGACGTCTCGCCGAGTCAACTCATGTCGGAGGCCGTCTTTCGGAGGATTCGCGTCGTGCGATGCGCTGGGCACTTGAACGTATCAGAGACACATGCGCGTCTGAGGCTGCCTCGCTCGCCTGTACTTATGTTGCGAGCTTCGAGGATGTTCGAACTGACTTTGATGGCGGAGCACACACCGTGACCCGTGAACTATGTTCCGAACTGGGAATTCCATTCCTCGATCTGACGCCAGCTCTTCGGCATCGGGGTGGCGGCACTCCGGGAAAGTTTTATTTCGAGCACGATATGCATTGGACCGACCAGGGAAACGCAGCCGTTGGTGAGGAGCTTTCCATCTTCCTGAAAAAGCTCCTCTCCCCCCCCGAATTCGACTCGTTAGATGGCATTTTTTACCGCAGATCCTCCGGTCTTGCTGACCGGTTTGTTGCGGTGACTCAGATCAGGTTTCGGATCATCCTAGGCTTGTGGAGCGACTACCCCTATCGGCCTGTCTCATCTCGGGTGCCGAGGCCGCCCGGATCGGGCGCGCCCTCGAAAGCGTCTGCGGTCTTGTCTCGGAAATCGTGGTGGTCCTCAACGAGGAGACCAAGGATGGCACGGAGGAGATCTGTCTGCGGCATGGCGCGAGGGTCCACCGGATGCCGTGGAAGGGGTTCCGGGACCAGAAGAACGCGGTCCAGGACCTGGCCGCGCAGCCCTGGATCCTGCAGCTGGATGC
This sequence comes from Verrucomicrobiota bacterium, assembly GCA_016871805.1. Taxonomy (GTDB): domain Bacteria; phylum Verrucomicrobiota; class Verrucomicrobiia; order Limisphaerales; family UBA9464; genus UBA9464. The sequence continues at coordinate 11,670 of VHCG01000050.1, read as the reverse complement.
CGACGAGGAACTGTCCCCAGAAATCCGCGATCAGATCCGGGGGTTCTTCCGGGGAGACCAGGAACGCTTCGTGGGGGCACGGTTTCCCCGCAAGGTCTGGTTCCTCGGGCGCTGGATCACCCACGGAGACTGGTATCCGGACCGTGTGCTTCGCCTGTACCGTCGGGACTCCGGGTCCTGGGGCGGGGCGGAGGAGCATTGTCGCGTCGAGCTCAACGGGTCCGTGAAGGACCTCACGGCGGACCTGCACCACTACACGAACCCGACGATCACCGCCTACCTTAACAAGGTCCCCTACTACGCCGACCTCTATCTGAAGCGCCAGCTGGAGTCCGAGGCCCGGTGGTCTTCGATGGGGGTGATTGTCCGATCCCTGTGGCGGTTCGTCCGAGCCTATGTGTTCCGGCGTGGCTTTCTGGACGGCTACCCGGGGTTTTTCATCGCCTTCTCGACCGCCTACTCGACGCTGTTCCGTCACACCCGTCTCTACGAACACCGGCAATTGTCATCCCCGCCTCCTGTGCCTCTTGAGGGACCTCCGCTTGACTCCTGATCGAGGGCCACGCCAACGTCGCCGCTGTGATGGGAAGTTCCTTGACGCAGGGTCTCGAAAAGCGTCTGAAGTTCTATTGGAGGTCCGGATCACTTCAATTTGCGATGCGCTGGGATCAGCTCCCATCGGAGCGGAGGCAGTTCCGGTTCGGGGGTTATCCCTTCCACTACAGGACTGGAAGCGACGATGCAGCCGCACTCAACGAGGTGCTCTTCCGCAAGGGGCGTCGGGCCGAGTATCATTTCCCTATCGAGGGGGAGCCCGAGGTGTTGTTCGATATCGGGGGCCACATCGGCTCGGCTTCGGTCTATTTCGCCCGAAGGTTTCCCAAGGCAAGGATCTTCACGTTCGAGCCGGCTCCGGACAACTTCGAGTTGCTCAAGCTGAACACCGCTCCCTACCCAAACATCAAGGTCTTCAATTTTGGCTTGGGCTCCCAGAACGGAACCTTCCGGATGAAGGGGCTTGAACATGGCCTCGACACAGGTGGGCGCAGCCTTATCCCAGAGGCAGGGCTTGGGGGCGATCGAATGCTGGAGGTCCAGATCCGATCCGTCGGGGATTTCCTGAGGGAGAACGCCATCACGAAGGTCGACTTCATCAAGATCGACACCGAGGGAGCCGAATACGACATCCTCACCGCCTTCCCGGAACCGATTCTCAGAGAGGTCAAATGGATGATCGGGGAGCTCCATGATGTCCGGGATTTCGATCTCCTCGCCCACCTGAGCCCCTGGTTCCACATCGGACTCGACAAGGCCAAGGTCCGTTTCCGGTACAGCTGTTTTCGGGCGGTCAATCGGGAGATGGTGGCCCGGTTGAACACCTACGAGTGACAGGTCCGGCTGAGGGCGGCCCGTGACTCGCCCGGGGTATCCATGCCAGTCTGGAGCCCATGATGGACTTCAGAATCCGTGGACTCGTCTTCGTTGGATTGTTGTCCGGTCTTTTTGGCGGGAGGGATGTCGTGGGGGATGCCCAATACACCAACGGTCTAGCCGGGATGGCGATCCTGCGCGCTGCAGTTGCCGTCCCGACGCTGGACATCCCGTCCGACCCCGGATCCTGGGCACGCCGACGGGATGAAATCCGTTCCAATCTCTGGCAGAGCCTTGGAGACCTGCCGCCTCGGTCAAAGGCGTCAACCGTGCGTGTCGTTGAGGCTCACGACCGTGGGGACTGGACCGAGGAGCGATTCGAGTTCGACAACAGTGCCGGCTCCCGGGTTCCCGGAGTCCTGCTGTTGCCCAAGAAGCGATCGGGCAAGATCCCGGGAATCCTCTATTGCCACTGGCACGGGGGTGAATACGACGGCGGCAAGTCCGAGCTGTTCCAGGCTCGGCACACGCCCCTGGAACCCGGGCCTGAGTTGGTGCGTCGAGGCTACGCGGTGGTCGCCATCGATGCGCCCTGCTTTGGGGAGCGACAGGGTAGGGGTCCGGACGGGCTCAAGGGTTCGGCCGGTGAGCTGAGCGCCTCGAAGCTCGAGCTGTGGCTGGGACGATCCCTTTGGGGGATGATGCTCCGGGACGATCTCATCGCCCTCGACTACCTCTGCAGTCGACCTGAGGTCGACGCCTCGCGCATCGGCGCCACGGGCATCAGCATGGGAGCCACCCGGACGTGGTGGCTGATGGCCTTGGATGACCGGATCCGCTCGGGCGTGGCGGTGGCCTGCCTGACGCGGTACCAGGATCTGATTGCCGCAGGAGGGCTGAAGTACCACGGGATCTACTACTACGTTGCAGGTCTGCTCCGTCATTTCGACACCGAGGCGGTGGTTGCCTGCGTTGCTCCGCGCTCACTGCTGTGTCTGAACGGGGATCAGGACGTCGGCTCCCCGATCTCCGGCATCCGTACGATCGAACGGCTTGTGGCTCCGGCCTGGGATGCGACCGGGGCTCCCGGGGAATTCCGGAGCGTGGTCTATCCCGGTGTCGGGCATGCCTACACTCCGGAGATGTGGTCCGAGATGCTGGGCTGGTTCCGGCGAACGCTGGGCGGACGCTGAAGTCGGTGCTGCGAGGGCTCTTCGAAACTTCCCCCTTGTTCGACCTTGGTCCGGGCCGCGATAACTCCGACTTCGATGAACATCCTCGATGATCTGGAGTGGCGTGGGCTCATCGCCGACTGCACGGATTTCCCGGAGCTCCCCAAGCGGCTCTTGTCGGGAGCCATCACGCTGTACTGCGGATTTGATCCCACGGCCGACTCCCTCCATGTCGGTCACCTGGTACCGCTCATCTGTCTGCGACGTTTCCAGAACGCAGGACACGTCCCGATCGCGGTGGCCGGTGGTGCGACGGGAAGCGTCGGGGATCCCAGCGGAAAGTCCGCCGAGCGGGGGCTGCTCACGAAGGACCAGATCGCGGCGAATGTCGACGCGGTGAAGCCCCAGCTCGCCCGCCTGCTGGACTTCCGGATCACCCCCAACACCGCCCGGCTGGTCGACAATGCGGAATGGACCGACCGGATCTCGTTCATCGATTTCCTCCGCGACATCGGCAAGCACTTCACGGTCAACCAGATGGTTACCAAGGAGTCCGTCCGATCCCGGATGGAGGACCGCGAGGTGGGCATCAGCTTCACGGAATTCAGCTACATGCTGCTCCAGGCACATGACTTCTATGTGCTGGCCCGGGACCACGACTGCGAGCTGCAGATCGGTGGTTCGGATCAGTGGGGCAACATCACGATGGGCATCGACCTCGTCCGGAAGAAGCTAGGACGGCCCTCGTTCGGACTCACGCTGCCGCTCATCACCAAGTCGGACGGCACCAAGTTCGGCAAGACGGAGTCCGGTGCGGTCTGGCTCGATCCGAAGCGGACCAGTCCATACCGGTTCTTCCAGTTCTGGCTGAATGCCGACGACCGGGATGTCATCCGCTACCTGAAGTTCTTCACCTTCCTGGGCCGGGACGAGATTTCGGCCCTAGGGGCACAGCATCAGGCCGATCCCGGCAAGCGGGCGGCCCATCGGGCTCTGGCCCGGGCGATGACCGAGCTGATCCATGGAGCCGAGGCACTGGAGGAGGCGGTCCGTGCCAGCGAGATCCTGTTCTCCGGCGGCACACTCGAGGGGCTGAGCGAGGGGACCTTCAACGAGCTGGTCGGTGAGATTCCCACCCGGCGCCTGGAGACCCCGTTCCCGGCGGAGGGAGGCATCCCGGTGGTGGACATCTTCGTCGCCTCGGGCCTTTGTCCCAGCAAGGGGCAGGGTCGCAAGGATCTGGAGGGTGGTGGGCTCTACCTGAACAACCATCGGGTCGCCGAGGTGGGGCGGCTGGTGACGTCTCAGGATCTCCTGTTCGGCCGGCACCTGCTCCTCCGGAAGGGACGGAAGAATTATGTGGTGATGACGATTGGCGGATAGCGTGACCTGAAAGGAGCGAATGATGAATCTGTTCGATCTGGGGGGTGAAGTGGCGGTGGTGGTCGGGGGGACGGGAGTCCTCGGAGGGGCCCTGGCGGAGGGACTCGCCGCGGCGGGAGCCTCCGTGGCCCTTGTCGGGCGCAATGCCGAGCGCGGGGAAGCCCGTGCCGAGGGAATCCGATCCCGGGGTGGTAAGGCACTGTTTCTGGCGTGCGACGCCCTCGACCGGGACGGGCTGCAGCGGGTTCAGGGCACGGTTTCCGAGCGGTTGGGCCCGCCGACGATCCTGCTCAACGCCGCGGGTGGCAACGATCCGAAGGCCACGGTGACCGACCAGCAGGCGTTTGAAGACCTTCCCATCGAGGCCTGGCGTGGGAATTTCGATCTGAACCTGGTGGGCGGCGTGCTCCTGCCCTGTCAGGTGTTTGGCCCCTCCATGGCCAAGGCCGGCAGGGGCAGCGTCATCAACATCGCCAGTGTCTCGGCTCATATCCCGCTCTCCCGAGTGGTCAGCTATTCCGCCGCCAAGGCCGCTGTCCTGAGCCTCACCCAGTTCCTGGCGCGGGAGTGGGCACCGAAGGGGGTCCGGGTGAATTCCATCACGCCGGGCTTCTTCCCGGCCGAGCAGAATCGGAAGCTGCTGTTCAACGAAGACGGCTCACCGACGGCTCGGACCCGATCCATTCTCGGACATACCCCCATGGGCCGATTCGGACGTCCGGAGGAGCTGGTTGGTGCTGCCGTCTTCTTGGCCAGCCGCGAGGCCAGCGGGTTCGTCACGGGCACCGACATTCGGGTCGACGGAGGGTTCCTGAGCCAGACGATCTGATCTGGCTCCCCGCCGTCGCTTGAGCGTGATGCTTTACAGGGTGTGTCCGGAACGTAGCTTTCGCGGGTGCAGCTCACGGTCGACACCTTTGCCTCTGAGATGGCCGCCGCCTTGGCGGGCTATGATCGTCATGTGGTCTGTCTCGACAAGGTGCCGGAGGAGTGCGCGGCGACCCTGCAGTCCCTCATGGGCAAGGCGATCCACGCCTATCTGAACCGGGCTCCGGAGATGAGGCACGGCATCGCGCTCGACCGGCACGTGACCATCATCCTCAGCCAGTCGGAGGGAGACCGACCATTGTGTGGGATCTATTTCAATCTGCACTCGCCCTACACGAAGAAACCTTCGCCGCGGGCCAAGGCGCGAAAGGTCTGAGCCGGTCCGCGTGGATCCGTCCCGGGGATCCGCTTGCGGTGTCCGGCGGGAGCCGGCTTCATCCCGACATGCCCCGTTTCCTCCTTCGGGTACTTCTTCTCGTCGGCCTGTTGCCAGCCCTCTCCGCGGTTCCGGAGGCCTGGCCTGGATTCCGGGGACCTGGAGGGCAGGGGATCGCAGCCCTGGAGGCTCGCCCACCGGTCCGGTTCTCACCCACGGAGAACGTGGCCTGGTCCACTGATGTCGCCCTTGGCAATTCGTCGCCCATCGTCTGGGGTGACAGGATCTTCCTGACCGCCTTTGCCGAAGGCCAATGTTTCGTGCTCTGCATGGATCGGCAGACCGGACGCCAACGATGGCGTCGTGGATTTCCAGCCACTGAGGTCGAGGAGGTCCACCGATCCCTTGGCAGTCCCGCCTCGGCGACGCCGGTCACAGATGGACGCCACCTCATTGCCTATTTCGGATCCCTCGGACTTCTGGCCCTCGATCTCGAAGGTCAGGAGCTGTGGCGTCACCCGTTGCCGCTGCCTCAGACGGAATATGGCTCGAGCTCGTCCCCTGTCCTCCATGGGAATCGGGTCTATCAGCTTCTCGACCAGGATGGTGCCTCCCGCCTGGTGGCGGTCGATCTGCGGACCGGCAGGAATGTCTGGACCGTGGAGCGTCCCGAGATGCGTCGGGGCTTCGGCACTCCGGTCCTCTGGGAGCGACCGGGTATCACGGATCTGGTGGTGCCGGGGACCTTCTGGTTGATCGGTTACCATCCCGACACTGGCGAGGAACGCTGGCGGGTCAGCGGGCTCTCACGGATCACCTGCACCTCCCCGGTGATCGGCGATGGACTCCTGCTGACCTCGAGCTGGACCACGGGAGGGGATCGGACGGCCGATCGGATCACGATGCCGCGATTCGACGAGATCCTTGCCTCCTGTGATGCCGACCGAGACGGCATGCTGACCTTCGAGGAGCTTCCAGAGGGAGCGGTGAAGCAGCGGTTCAAGCACCTGGATGGGAACAGAAACCGTCTCGTTGAACGGGCGGAATGGGAGTCCATGGCCTTGATCTTCTCGAAGGTGGAAAACCAGTCGTTTGCCGTGGCTCCAGATGCGGAGGGCCGGATCTCGGACTCCGGCGTCCTCTGGCGGTTCAAGAAGGGCCTTCCCTACGTGGCCTCTCCGCTCCTGTACCGCGGGAGGTTCTACCAAGTGAAGAACGGCGGACTGTTGACCTGCCTCAATCCGAGGACGGGCTTTCCCTTCTTCCAGGAGGAGCGGTTGGACGCACCCGGAGACTACTACGCGAGCCTGGTCGCCGCGGATGGCCGGATCTATGCGGTTTCCCAGCATGGGGTGGTCACCGTCTTGAAGGCGGGGGATGCGTTCGAGATCCTCGCCCGGAACGTCCTGGGGGAATCGGTCCATGCGACCCCGGTGCCGGTTGCGGACCAGCTTCTCATCCGGACGGCCTCGAGACTCCAGGTGTTCCGGGAATCGACCTCGATCCGGCCTTGAACCGGGTGGGGTCGACCGACTCTCTGCGTTTGGCTTCGTCTTCAAATAGGGTCATGGTCGTCGCATGAACCCAAGGCGACGCCTCCTGCTCGTCTCGGTCGCCGTCCTGGCGATCGCTTGGGCCGTGGCGCTGGGCGGGTTCCTGTGGTCGCGTGCCGCGAAGGTGACCCCGGAACGCATCGCCGCCTACCTGAGGTCTCTCGACTGGAAATCGCTGAGCCCGGACCAGAGAGCCGCCGCCATTCGTAAGCTGGCCGACTGGCTGAACACGCTGTCTCCAGAGGATCGACGGAAAGCCCGCATGGATCCGAGGTTTCGGGATCTCTTCCGTGATTTCTCGATGGAGGACAAGGAGGCCTTCCTCGAGCTCGCGATTCCGACCGGATTGAACCAGATGCTCGCCGCCTTCGAGCAGATGCCGGAGGAGAAACGGCGTCGGGCGATTGGGGAATCGATCCGTCGGCTCCGCGAGGCCCGGGAGCGTGGCGAGGGGATGGAGGGGGCGGGAGGGCTGGGTGGTCCAGGTGGCCCTGGCGGACCGCCCGATGTCAGTCCGGAGCTCCAGGAGAAGGTGGTGAAGATGGGCCTCAAGAGCTTCTACGAGAACAGTTCCGCGGATCTCAAGGTGGAGGTCTCGCCGCTGCTGGAGGAGATCCAGCGGTCGATGGAGAACGGTCGGATCTTCCGCCCTCGTCGCGGAGGGGGCCGGGAATGAGGCCGGACGCCTTCACACTGGTGGAGTTGATGGTGGTGGTCGCCGTCATCGGCATCCTCGCCACGCTTGCCGTACCGGCGATGGGTTCCGCCGGGGAACGGGCCCGGTCCACCGCCTGTCAGAGCAACCTCCGACAGATGGGGCTCCTTCTCAGGCTGTATCTCGACGAGAATGGGAACCGGTTCCCGACCCTCCAGAATCGCGGACGGGACACCAATGAGGTTGATCTTCGGACGGCGGACTCGGTGTTGACCCCGAGGGGGCCCGCCCGGCTTTGGAAGTGTCCGTCCGACCGCAAGAATCTCTTCGAGGACACCGGTTCCAGCTACTTCTGGAACAATCTCCTCAACGGCCAGGTGGCTGACCGGATCCGACTCCTGGGAATCCCGATGCAGGAGGCGGGGTTTCCGGTGATCAGCGACAAGTCCGGGTTCCATGCGGTGCTTGGCCCCGGGCGTGCCGCCAACCACCTCTACTCGGATGGTGCGGTGAAACAGTTCTTCGTGCTGAAGCCCAATCCATGATCCGGCTCAAGGACCTCACCAAACGGTTTGGCCAGCGGCTGGCCGTCGATGCCCTCACCCTCGAGGTGCGTCGTGGCGACGTATTCGGCCTGCTGGGTCACAACGGCGCGGGCAAGAGCACTAGCATCGGGATGCTGCTGGGACAGGTCTGGCCCAGCTCCGGTGAGGCGTGGATCGGTGACCATGAGGTTTCGCGTGACCGGTCCCGGGCGTTAGCCCGCGTCGGTGCCATCTTCGAGGCCCCGGCGTTCTACGACTACCTGAGCGGCTGGCGAAACGTCGAGATCCTGGCGGGGTACTCGAGTCCGTTAAGCCAACATCGCCTCGCCGAGGTGTTCGAGTGGGTTGGACTGTCCGGTCGGGAGCATCAGGTCGTGCGGACCTACTCCCACGGCATGCGGGCTCGCCTCGCTTTGGCGCAGGCCCTGGTTCCGGATCCGGAGCTGCTGATCCTCGACGAGCCCACGAATGGACTCGACCCGGAGGGCATCCATGAGATGCGGGCGACGATCCGGCGGCTCCACGCCGAGCTGGGTCTCACGCTCCTGTTGTCGTCGCACCTCCTCACCGAGGTTGAGCAGCTCTGCAACCGCATCGCGGTCCTCAACAAGGGGCGGAAGGTCTTCGAGGGTGGGCTCGAGGAGGTCCAGCGGGGACAGGACTGGGTCTTCCTTCAGACGGACGCCTTCGACCTTGTCGTGACCCGTCTGACGGCGGAGGGGCTGGTGGTGGGAGCCCGGGACGGTCGTCGCATCGCATTGGCGTCCGGGGTGGCGGTCAGTGACGTGGTCCGCCGGCTCGTGGAACTGGGGCATCCGGTCCATGGGATCGGCCGTGAGACCCTCACCCTGGAGGAGTTCTATCTGTCCCTCATGAAGGAGGCGCCATGTTCCTGATCCAGCTGCGGCATGAGCTCTGGAAGCTCTTCGGCAAGAAACGCACCTACATGGGCTTCGCGATGTTCTTCGTCGCCCAGGTGGTGATCCTGATGGTGTTCCGTTTCTCCCGTGCCTCGCGCGGCATGGGGGATCTGCTCGAGAACAATGGCTACGACATCACGGCGTTCCTGTCCCCCCTGACGGCCGCATGCTTCACCAACTTCTGGCTCGCCTACCTCCTGCTGCCCCTCTACGGGTCGCTGGTCGGTGGCGATCTGGTCGCCAAGGAGGCGGAGGATGGGACGCTGCGGATGATCCTCGCCCGGCCGGTGTCCCGGACACGCCTTCTCCTGCTGAAATGGTTGGCCGGTGCGGTCTTCTCGGTGGTGCTGAGCCTGCTGCTGGGACTCACGGGACTTCTCATCGGGCTTCCGTTCTTTCCGTGGGGTGGTTTGTTCGCCTTCGTGCCCGGAGAGCTCTTTGCGGTGTTTCCTGCCGATGTCGGACTCTGGCGCTATGCGGCGGCCCACCTGTTGATGTCGGTGAAGGCGACGACCGTGATGGGCCTGGCGTTCTTCTTCGGATGTCTGCCGATCAAGCCGGCGGCGGCGACCATCATGGCGCTCTCGTTCATCTTCCTGAACTTCATCCTGATGAACATCCCGTGGTTCGCCGATCTGAAGCCGTGGTTCCTGACCTACCATCTGAACCTCTGGCAGCAGATGTACGAGTCGCCGATCCGGTGGACCCGGATGGGCGAGTCCCTGAGTCTCCTGCTCGGGTTCAACGCGACCTTCTTCGCACTCGGTGCCGCGGTCTTCGGTCTCAGGGATCTGAAGTCCTGAGGCCGATGGGCCGGGAAGAAAAAATGCCCACACGGCATTCCGCCAAGGTGGGCCTTGTGGTTGGAAAACGGATCAGCCGGGCTCAGATGTCGCCTTTACCCAGCTCCTCGTTGGTCATGGCATTGACGATCCGCCACTGCTCGGTGTGGAAACCGGTCTCAGGACGGAAGGTCAGCTTGGCGTAGAACCGCTTCTCGAGCTCGATCAGGAGGCGCTCGTCCTGGGAGCGCATCCGCTCCAGGATGCTGGGGTGGGTGTGGATGCGGATCTGGAAGTCGCTGTCGTCGCGAGGCCGGGCCTTCATGATAGCCATCAGCTTCCGCTGGATCTCCACGCTCAGACTCTCAGGGCTCTTCACCACGCCGCGACCGCGGCAGTGTGGGCAGTCGACATACATCGCCGCCGCGATGGATTCCGTATGGCGCTGCCGTGTCATCTCCATCAGGCCCAGCTGTGATAGGGGAAGCACGTGGGTCTTGGCCCGGTCGCGCTTCAGATGCTGGCGCATCCTCTGGTAGATCTGCTGCTGGTCCTTCCGGGACTTCATGTCGATGAAGTCGAGCACGATGATCCCGCCCATGTTCCGCAGACGGAGCTGGCGGCAGATCTCGTCGGCCGCCTCGAGGTTCACCTTCAGCAGGTTCTGGTCGTGGTCCCGGGTGCCCTTGTGGCGTCCGGTGTTCACATCGATCGCGACCAGCGCCTCCGTCTCATCAATGATCAGGTAGCCACCGCTCTTCAGGGTGACCTGACGTCCGAATGCCTGCTCGAGCTGGCGGCTGATGTTGTAGCGGTCGAACAGCGGCTCCGCCTCGTTGTAGAATGCAATCTTCTTGGCCGAGCGCTGGCTGATCTTGCCGATGAGCTCCTGTACCCGCTGGAACTGCCGGTTGTCGTCGATGATGATGCGCGTGACGTCCTCGGTGAGGAAGTCCCGGACGGTTCGCTCGATGAGATCGGGCTCCTGGAACACGCAGCATGGCGCGCGCCCGTCCTTGATCTTGTCCTGCACCGCCTTCCATTCCTCGAGGAGGAGGGCGAGGTCGCGGATGAAGTAGCGCTTGAGCTTGCCCTCGCCTGCGGTGCGGATGATGACGCCCATGCCCTCGGGCAGGGTCAGCTCGCGGAGGATCTTCTTCAGCCGCTGGCGTTCGGCGGGGTCCTCGATCTTGCGACTGATGCCGCATTGTTCCGAGTTCGGCAGCAGGACCAGGTAGCGTCCAGGCAGGGAGAGGTTCGTGGTGATGCGGGGGCCCTTGGTGCCGATGGGGCCTTTGGTGACCTGGACGATGATCTCACTCCCGACCGGGTAGAGCTTCGGGACATCCTTCGTGGTGATCTTGGGCTTGTCCTTGCCCTTCTTCTTGCGGTCTTCCCGCTCCACCAGCTCGACGCTGGAGTCGAAGGTGCTGGGAATGATGTCCCAGTAGTGCAGGAAGGCGTTCTTCTCGAAGCCGATGTCGACAAACGCCGCCTTCAGGCCGTCCTCCAGGTTGCGGACCTTGCCCTTGTAGACGGAGCCGACGAGGCGCTCGGCGTTGGTCCGCTCGACGGTGAAGTCGTCGAGCCGGGAGTCGACCAGCACACAGACCCGAGTCTCCAGGGGCTCGGCATTGATGATGACCTCGATGGTCGACTTCTCCTCGGGCTTGATGAGCTTGCGGACCTTCCTGACCACGTCGGTGACGGTCTGCTTGGCCCGCTCGATGAAGCCCTTTGGGACCCTCGAGGGCGTGGGTGCGGCTGTGGACGGGGACTCGTCGTCGCCCTCGTCCTCGGTCTGGGTGTAGACGGGGGAGCGGTAGCGCTGGTCGCGTCCAGCGGCCTGGACCTCCTCGGTGCCCTCCGGTGTGTCCTCGGGAAGGCCGGCGGCGAGGTTCTCGGCGCGTCGGACCTCGGCTTCCCGACGGCGCCTGTCGAATGGCTTCTCCTCCGGGGCGAGATCCTCGAGCTGGCCGGGCTTGGCTTCGATGAGGACCGTTGGGGTGTCGGCGGATCGGCCGGGTTTTGGGGTGCTCAGGCCACGGGTGGGCTTGAACCGCATCGGCCCGCGGCCGCGTTTGA
>VHCG01000049.1 GCA_016871805.1 Verrucomicrobiota bacterium | reverse complement strand
GCTGCCAGCCGCCGGTGTACAAGGATTCCAGCGGGACGCCGATCCCGACGTATGATGCCAACTGGAAGGCCGGCAGCCTCCGCGCCGCCAGCACCGGCGCGTTGGGCACCTGGGTCGGCAAGCAGTTCGACTGGCCGATGGCCAGCGCCCTGGCCAACAACGAGTACATCACCGGCCGTTTGGTGTTCCGAATTGACGGGCTGGAAAACAACGGCAACGCGGCTGCCAACCGCATCCGCCTCTTCCAGTTCAACGCCCCATGGGCCAATGGCCTCCCCGCCCTTTTCACGCTCATGGGTGCTGACAGCACCGTGGACCTCGGCCCCGGCAACTGGCGGCCGGGCGGCAACGGGGACTGGAACAAGTGGGAGATGAACCCCAACACCACCGGCACCAAGGCCCCGGCAGGCAAGACCTACGTGTACAACAGCTTCAACATGAACAACCCCGCCACGGATGCCGACTACAGCCGCTTGCTCGACAACGGCGTGGATCACGTCCTGACGTGGACCGCGCAGTACACCGAGTGCGACGTCGTCCGAGTGACCACGGTCCTCGACGGCGTGCCTTGGACCAGCACCGACATTGGGCGGCAATACCCTGACTGGCTGCTGGGCGGCGGCTGGACCGAGAACGCCCTTGCCAAGGCATGGCCCAACATGGGCGCGTGGGATGTCAGCTACGGCGCCCTGAGCTGGAAGACCCAACCCGGCGCGCCCCTTCCCTGCCCGCCCATCCTCGGGATCTCCACCTTTCCGAACGGCGAGCTGGAGGTGAAGTGGTCGTCCGGCAGCCTGTACGAGGCCGAGGACCTCAATGGGGAATGGAAGAAGCTAGAGGCCACGTCCCCGTACAAGACGACCTCCGCCGGCGCACGTAAGTTTTATCGCGCCGCCACGCCCTGAGTGGACGGCAGGGCTCGTGGAGTCTTGGGCCACTCGGGACCACGACCATGCAACATCGGCCGGGCATCGTGGTACGGTGCCCGGCCTTTTCATGCAGCCTTGAGGGAACATGGCGCGCCCTAGTAACCTGACGGCCATCGCATTCCTGCATTCCAGGTTCATCGCCTGCGCCCTCGCGCACGGAATTGCCGCCAGTGCTGCCGCGATGCAGGACGTGGCGCAGGGCGAGTGCCCTTACGTGATCCATAGCTGGCGCATGGAAGATGGCTTGCCGGAAAACCGGGTTCGCTCCGTCCTCCAGACGCGGGACGGCCAGCTTTGGGTGGGTACGTTCAATGGATTGGTGAGGTTCGATGGCACGTCCTTTCGAGCCCTGGACCCATCCAACACACCGGGCCTGAAAGACGGAGCCATTCGATCCATGTTCGAGGACAGCCGGGGAACCCTCTGGCTGGGCCACCAAAACGGCCAGTTGACCACGTGCCATCGCGGAAAATTCTCTGCATCCCCGGTTCCCCAAGGTTGGCCCAACGCCGAGGTGGACAGCTTCGCCGAGGATCGCGCCGGCAACGTGTGGGTGATGAATAGAGAAGGATGGCTGGCACGCTTTCACCAGAGCGCGGGGATGGGCGTCGTCTCGCCATCGGCTGAATGGTTGGTCAACCACCTTCATGTCGATTCAGCCGGGGGCCTGTGGACCCATCGGAACATGGAGGTCATTCCGTTGGGCCCGGGCGGGATGGCGTTGCCAGAGCCTCAGCTTCGTCCGCCCATACGCGCCCCTCTGTTGGCCTGCGCCAGCCGTTTCGGCGGCATGTGGGTCGCCGACACGGGCCTCAGACGATGGGAGGAAGGCCGGTGGGTGGAAGATCGTGGCCCACTGCCCTGGGATGCGCCGGGCTTGACCGCGCTCATGGAAACCTCGGCGGGAGACGTATGGGTGGGCACCTACAGCAAGGGCATCCACGTGGCGCCTCGGGACGGGGCGGCGCACCAAGTGGGCGTCACGGAGGGCTTGTCCCACAACACCGTGTCCGCCCTCATGGAAGACCGAGAGGGCAACGTTTGGGTCGGCACCGGCGGCGGAGGCCTCAACATGCTTCGCAGGAAGCGCGTCACCATGGTCAGGCCGGGGGACGACGCGCGCCAACATCCCGCGCTCTCGGTCACCACCAACCGGGCGGGAGGCCTTTGGGTGGGAACCGAGGGCGCAGGCCTGTACACCCAAGAAGGGAACGCGTGGCGCAACTTCGACGACCGCCGGGGCATCCAGCGACGCGACGCATGGTCTGTCCTCGAGGACCGCCAAGGCCGCGTCTGGGTTGGGTCCGCCTGGAACGGCGTCTTGCTGAAGTCCGGCGACCGATTCATTTCGGCACCGGGTTGGCCGCGGAAATCGTGGCTCGTCTACGCGTTGTTCGAGGACTCGACCGGGTCATTGTGGGCGGGTGGCGAGCGTGGCGTCGGCCGCCTGCAAGGGGAAACGTGGCAGGTCTTCGACCTGCACCCGGACATCGTGGAGGAAAGGGTCCGCCACATTGCCGAGGATCGCTCGGGCACGATCTGGCTTGCGACCGCCGGAAATGGGCTGTGGCGGTTCCGGAACGGGGGGTTGAGCAACCTTGGACCCGGGCAGGGCCTTGCGGCCAAATACCTGACGTGCCTGCACGTGGACGGAGCGGGGACGCTTTGGATTGGGTCCAAGGGCGACGGCCTTTGGCGATACCGGGACGCCACGTTTGCCCGAGTGACCAGCCAGCATGGATTGCCCGGCGACACCGTGATGAGCATTCTGGGCGACCGTACCGGACACCTTTGGCTGGGCACGTTCCGTGGCTTGGCCCGGGTGGACCTCGAGACATTGAACGCGTGCGCCGACGGCCGCGGAGCCACGCTGGAGGTGCTCCAGCTCGACCTGGCCGACGGCTTGGCCACCTTGGAGTTTGAAGGCCCCAACCAGCCCAACGCCTGCCGTGCCCAGGACGGGCGTCTCTGGTTTGCCACGGGCGCGGGCTTGGCCGTGGTGGACCCTGGCTCGCTCCGGATCAACCAAATCCCCCCGCCGATTGTCATCGACGAGGTGCTTGTGGACGGCAAGCCCGTCCTCCGAGGCCACGCATCGCCGGCCGAGGAAGTGGGCAACACTCGGCCCAGAACATGGGACGAGGCCCAGAGCAACCCAGCCATCGAGATACCCCCGGGCCGCCACCGGATCGAGATTCGTTACTCCGGGCTCAGCTTTGCGGCACCAAGACGCGTGCGGTTCCGCAGCCGGTTGGAGGGCCTCGACGAACACTGGTCGGACGTGGGGAACATGCGCATGGCCCAATACCACTACCTTCCTCCGGGCACCTACCGGTTCGCCGTCGTCGGTTCCAACAACGACGGAGTGTGGAGCACGTCGGAGGCTTCCATCACCTTTCGCCAACTCCCGCACTATTGGCAGACCCGCTGGTTCCGGGCCGGTAGCGCAGGCGTGTCGGCCGCGTGCGTCGCCATGGCTGTCATCGCTGTCAACCGTCGCCGCCATCACCTCAAGCTCGCCAGCCTCCAGCGGCAGCGCGATGTCGAACAGGAACGCATGCGCATCGCCCAGGACATCCACGACGACCTCGGAGCGCACCTCACGCGCATCAGCCTCCTGAGCGAGTCGGCGTTGGCAAAGCTGCCCGATCCAGCCCCCACCCGGTCCGAGCTGCAGCGGATCTGGAAGACCAGCCATGACGTGACGTGCGCCCTCGACGAGATCGTTTGGGCCATCAACCCGCGGCACGACAACCTGAACGGCCTGCTCAACTACCTGACCAACCACGCCCAAGAGAACGTTGACGTGGCCGCCGTGCGGCTGCGCCTTGCCTTGCCCGTCTCCCTCCCGGACTTGGTCTTGCCTGCCGAGACGCGCCACAACCTCTTCCTCGCGGCGAAGGAGGCCCTCAACAATTCCCTCAAGCACGCCAGCGCTTCGGAGATCTCCCTCAGCCTCCACCTCGACCTCGACGCGCTCCAATTCCACCTTGTATTGGCCGACAATGGCGTCGGCCTCGTGTCAGCCCGCGAGGGCGAGGGTCTCCAAAACATGCGCCAGCGCATGGCCGACATTGGCGGATCCTGCGAGGTCGAAGGCCGCACCGGCGTCGGCACCACGGTCCGCTTCACCGTCCCGGTCCAGCAGTCCCCCGGGCTGGCGCCGTCCGTCCCATCCTTGATTCCATGATCAGCCCTGCGCCACGCCTCGATCCCTCCGCCCACCACGCCGTCCGCATCGCCATCGTCGATGACGACGTGGAATCATGCCAACTCTGGGCCGATTGGATCAGCCACACGCCCGGCTTCGCGTGCATCAGCCAGAGCAGCGACGGGCACGAGGCCGAGGTCCACCTGCTGCGCGACCGCCCCGACATCGTCCTCATGGACATCAACCTGCCCGGACGAAGCGGCATCGAATGCGTCCGGGACATCAAGCACCGTGCCCCGGAGATCCAGTTCGTCATGCTGACCGTGTATGGGGATGCCGACCATGTCTTCGAGGCGCTGACGGCCGGCGCCTCGGGCTACCTCCTCAAGAGGACCAGCCGTGCCACGCTTCTTGACGCCTTGCGCGAGGTTCACTCCGGCGGCTCCCCCATGAGCAGCACCGTGGCTCGCCAGGTCGTGCAGTACTTCCAGCATTCCACCGCCAAAATCAGCGTGCCCGACCCGTTGTCCGAGCGGGAACGCGAAATCCTGCAGCTCTTGTCGTTCGGCAGACAAAACAAGGAAATCGTGCGTGAGCTGGGAATCAGCCCGAGCACCGTCGCCACCCACATCCGCCGTATCTATGGGAAGCTTCACGTCCATTCCCGCGCTGCCGCCGTCGGCAAGTTCGCCATGATGAATGGGTCGCCTTGACCCTGAACCCACAAGTCCCCTGGAACACGAGCCTTCCCTCGGGCGACCCCTGCCTGCGCCTGTAAACCCAGAGCTTGCAACGAGTGAGAAGCCCCAAGACATGGAACCGTCAGCAAGGGTGCCCAAAACGGCGCCTCTGTCATCTTCGACTTCATCGAGGTCTTCTACAACCGTCAGCGCCACCACACCGCTCTGGGCGGCCTCTCACCAGCACTTTTCGAGTCCAAAACCCCTTAAGGAAAAACCACCTTTCCTCTGTCCGTTTTTTCGAAGCAGGCCCAGATCGTTCCGGACAGGTTCAACACCTGGGCTTCGCCTTTCCTACGCAGGCTCGCCATTCCTTCAGGCCGTATCGGGTTCAACGGTCTTGGCAGACTGTTTTGGGACGGCAAGTTCGCCTCCGGCTGCTCCCCACCCCGCCTCTCGGCGACGCAGTTGCCTTCAGCTACATGACGCCATGCCTGCATCATACTCGGTCTTTCACCGGTTAGTCTCATCTGCTTCGTATTCGCACGTAGGGCTGTGCTCCGCCACGGCCCCATCTCGATCCCCTGCGCTCCGATCCACCCGTGAGGGTGGACGGGACCCCATTCGCGTCAGAGGATCCCGGCTGTAACCCTTGGTTTTCTGGACCCTCGCGGGGATGTCAGGGACACCGCGGAGGTCTTCCCTAACAGACGTGGGTGCTCCCGCACCCGGTGATGCAGGGCACTGCATCACCCACCTGCTCAGCAGAAAGGCCGTCCCGCGCGTGCGGGACGGCCTTGTGCTACCGAACGGCGAAGGCGCCGATCACTTTTTCTTGGAGGCAGCGGCCTTGCGCTTCTCCTCGATCGCAGCCTGGGCGGCGGCGAGACGGGCGACCGGCACGCGGAACGGCGAGCAGCTGACGTAGGTCAGGCCGATCCGGTGGCAGAACTTCACGGAGTCGGGATCGCCACCGTGTTCGCCGCAGATGCCGAGCTTGATGCCTGGACGGGCCTGCTGGCCCTTGGCGATCGCGATCTGCATCAGCGAACCGACACCGGTCTGGTCGATCGTCGCGAATGGATTCTTCTTCACGATCTCGGCCTCGGCGTACGGCGGCAGGAAGCTGCCGGAGTCGTCGCGGCTCATGCCGAGGGTGGTCTGGGTCAGGTCGTTCGTTCCGAAGCTGAAGAACTCCGCCGTGTGGGCGATCTCGTCGGCCGTCAGCGCACCGCGCGGGACCTCGATCATCGTGCCCACGCTGTAAGAGATCTTGGTCTTCTTCTCCCTCTGAACCGCCGCGGCGACCTCGTGGACGATGGCCACCTGGAGGTCGAGCTCCTTCTTGAAGCCCACCAGCGGGATCATGATCTCGGGCTTGGCCTTGTAGCCCTTCTTGTTGGCATCGGCCGCCGCCTCGAACACCGCACGGGCCTGCATGGCGGTGATCTCGGGGTACTTGATGCCCAGCCGGCATCCACGGAACCCGAGCATCGGGTTGAACTCGTGGAGCTCGTGGACACGCGACATGATCTTCTCGACCGGGATGCCCATCTTGCGGGCGAGGTCGAGCTGCTGCTCCTTGGTGTGTGGCAGGAACTCATGGAGCGGCGGATCCAGGAACCGGATGGTGGCCGGGAATCCCTTCAGCTCCTTGAAGATCCCGAAGAAGTCCTCGCGCTGATACGGCAGGAGCTTCGCCAGGGCCTCCTGGCGGGCAGCCAGGGAGTCGGCCAGGATCATCTCGCGCATGGCGTCGATCCGGTCGCCCTCGAAGAACATGTGCTCGGTGCGGGTGAGACCGATGCCGGTGGCGCCGAAGGCGATCGCGTTGGCGGTCTGCTCCGGGTTGTCGGCATTGGTCCGGACCTGCAGCCGGCTGTACTGGGAGCACCACTTCATCAGCTGGGCGAAGTTCTTGAACTTCTCCGTCTTCTGGGCGGCCTTGTCGCCGTTGATGAGGCCCGAGATGATCTCGGACGGGGCCGTCTTGATCTGGCCGGCATACACGGTGCCGGCGGTGCCATCGATCGAGAGGAAGTCGCCCTCCTTGTAGGTCTTGCCGTCGACCGACACGGTCTTCTTGTCGTAGTCGATCTCGAGTGCGGAGGCGCCGCAGATGCAGACCTTGCCCATCTGGCGGGCGACGAGTGCGGCGTGGGAGCTGACGCCACCGCGGGCGGTCAGGATGCCCTCGGCCGCGATCATCCCGCGGAGATCCTCGGGGGAGGTCTCGACGCGGACCAGCAGCACCTTCTCGCCCTTGTCGGCGGCGGTGACGGCACGGTCGGCATTGAGGTAGATCTTGCCGGAGGCGGCACCGGGACCGGCCGGGAGACCGGTGGCGATCGCCTTGGCCTTCTTGACCTCGGCGAGGTCGAAGATCGGCGCCAGGAGCTGGTCGAGCTGGTCGGCCGGGTTGCGGAGCACCGCGGTCTCGGCGTCGATCAGCTTCTCCTTGTACATGTCCATCGCGAACTTCAGCGCCGCGGCGGCGGTGCGCTTGCCGTTGCGGGTCTGGAGCATGAACAGCTTGCCTTCCTGGATCGTGAACTCGACGTCCTGGACGTCCTTGAAGTGCTTCTCGAGGGTCTTGCGGACCTGGAGCAGCTCGGCATAGGACTTCGGCATCTGGTCCCTGAGCTTGAGCACGGGTTCCGGGGTGCGGACGCCCGCGACGACGTCCTCGCCCTGGGCGTTGATCAGGAACTCGCCGTAGAACTCGTTGTTGCCGTTGGCCGGGTTGCGGGTGAAGGCGACGCCGGAACCGGAGGTCTCACCGGTGTTGCCGTAGACCATCGCCTGCACGTTGACGGCGGTTCCCCACTCGGAGGGGATGTTGTACTTGCGGCGATAGACGATCGCGCGGTCGTTCATCCAGGAGCCGAACACCGCACCGGCGGCACCGCGGAGCTGATCCCACGGGCTGTTCGGGAACACCTTGCCGGTGCGCTCCTTGACCAGGGCCTTAAAACGCTTCACCAGCGCCTGCTGGTCTGCGGCCGTCAGCTCGCTGTCCACGATGTCCTTGTGGTAGACCTCGTGCTTGTACTGGTGGATGATGGTCTCGAAGGGCTCGTGGTCCTCGCCCTCGCGCTTCTGCACGCCGAGCACGACATCGCCGTACATCTGGATGAACCGGCGGTAGCAGTCCCACGCGAACCGCTCATTCTTGGTGGCGAACGCGAGCGACAGCACGGTCTCGTCGTTGAGACCGAGGTTCAGGATGGTGTCCATCATGCCGGGCATCGAGTCCCGGGCGCCGGAGCGGACCGCCACCAGCAGCGGCATGCCCTTCGCATCACCGAACTTGCATCCCATGATCTTCTCCATGTTGCGGACGCCGTCCTCCATCTGGGACTGGAGCTCCTTTGGATAGGTCTTCTTGTGGGCGTAGAAATAGGTGCAGACCTCGGTCGTGATCGTGAATCCCGGAGGCACGGGGAGGCCGATGCGGGTCATTTCGGCCAGGTTGGCGCCCTTACCGCCCAGGAGGGCCTTCATGGAGCCGTCGCCGTCGGCCTTGTTGTTGCCCCAAGTGTAAACGTATTTCGGTGCTTTAGGCATATCTGCGTGATGTCTGTCAGTGGTGTTTTGCCGGACGGCAGAAGGCCGCCCGCATCAAGAAAGTAGGGACGCTACCAAGGTTCGCCCAACCGTCAACGGGCAGAACGAGCCGAGGCCATGGACCCGATGCTGACCATGAGGCGAGGGCCCGGAGCCCGACGTCGGCTCAGAAATACCGGGCGAGGAGGCAGCCCAGGGTCGCCAGGTGGATCACCAGGACGGGACCCAGGACAACCAGCCGATCCAGTCCCTTCCCGGCGGGCAGGCGCGCCGCGAGTCCGCGCGACAGCCAGACGCCCGCAAAGCCGCACACCAGCATGTTCATCGGAAACAGGTACCGCCCGCGGACGCTGTACCCCGACTGGTGGGCGGCGACGATCACTCCCAGGAGTCCCAGGACAATGGCCAGGCCCACGAGGATGGCGCGCACCGACCCCAGCCAGACGGGTCCGGATCCGGTCCGCCCCGACACCCCGAGGCACCATCCCACGACCCAGAGGAGTGCCGGCGCCACCGTCAATGCGGTGGGAAGCGAGAACTCCAGCCAGCCAAAACCGCTCCAGAAGGTCCTCGATGCGGCAAACTCCTGATGGGTCACACCGAACGAGCCGAACCAGGCAGCCAGACCCTGCAGGGCATAGCGCCCCGAGGGAACGGGATTCACGAACTCGACCACCGGCGTCTCCGCCGCCGGGATCAGGGAGCAGAGGAGCACCGTCACCACCACGGACGGCCAGATCCGGACGATCCGCCCCTTCCTGTCCCGACCCCGATCCCCCGGTGCGGTCTCCCCCGATGGCTGCGCCGAGGTGCGGCTTCCGAGGACATCGGCCATCGAGAGGACGGCGGTTCCGACCTCGATGGCGATCAGGTACAGGGATCCGAACGGGAGTCCGCCCCAGGCAGGGATCAGCGCTCCGATCTCGGCTCCCATGAACTGGTCGTACTCGTCCGTGGTCAGCCAGCGGGGAAGCACGAGGCCCACGGCCATCGCCAGCCGCATCGGCAGGGCCGAGCGCCTGTCGGAGCCCCGCTCCAGCACCGGCAGCACGGCATCGACACACAGCACGATCACGACGGTGGCCACGAAGGTGATGGAACCCCGGGAGACATGGAGGAGACAGCCGAGCGAGGTTCCGAGCAGGAATCCCGTCAAAGGATCCCTCCGCCTGCCGAAGACGGTGGCCACCAGGGCACCCGAGGCGAGGATCGATGCGGACAGGTAGGCCGAGTAGTTCGAGAAGAACAGCGTGAAGAAGGGAAGCGTGGGGATTGTCAGCCAGAGGAAGCCGGCGGATCGACCGGCTCGGGGGTCCCGTTCGGCCCGGGCCAGCAGCGCCGCGGCAAGTCCGAGGCAAACGGCAGCCACCATCGAGTTCGCCATCCGGAGTCGGAGCAGCGTGTCCTCCGGATTCATCCGCTGGAAGAGACTCCACAGACCATGCCAGTACTGGAAACCGAGGCCTGAACGTGCGGGACGACTGGGCACCGTCTCGACCGAATCCGTCCACCCACCGTTGGAGTGGTAGAGGTGATCGGGCCGGAGCTTCTGGTCAGGGCGGAACACCATCCGTTCCAGCTGCGCACGTGCGGCCAGCCGACGTCCCGCCGGAATCAACTCCCGGGACCCCTTGTCCTTGGCGAAGCTGATGTAGTGCTCGGGTTCATCCGGGGCCTGGAATGGAGGGACCAGGACCGTGTAGATCGAGGCCAATCCCAGCAGGATGCCTCCGGCCGAAAGCCCGACCCGGAGGACAAACCGTCGGCTCCCCCGTGTCCCGGGCCACGCGAGGATCCCGGCAGCCAGGACGCCACAGGCGACACCCAGCCACAATCCCAGGGCCGATGGGGTCCGGAACCCCCAGACCCAGGCGAGCACGGCCAGGCGGGAGACAACCGGTACCGGGGATTCCATCCGGACATGTCCCTCGGGCAGAACGTGAGCCAGGGAATTGGATCGGGACTGGGTGAAGGAAATCCATCCGTGGATCTCCTCGGGGAGCGTCTCGAGCATCGGTCGATCGGCGAGGGCAAACCATCCGCTGGTGAGGGTGGACTCCTCCGGGGTCAGCCCGCGCGTCCAGAGGTGCAGCACATCGTACTCGTCCGTCACCACCCGAAGGGTCCACACGTCTCCGGAGCGGCCCACCGGGCCGGGAGGCCAAGGGAACTCGATGACGTGCTCCACGAATCTGGGCCGCACCTCGAACCTCTCGAAATCGGAGCGCAGGCTGCGGATCCGGTTCGTTCCAGCCACCAGCTCCGCGCTCCTAAATGAGACCGGCTGGGTCGGCTGGAGGAAGTGGAAGGCCACCGCGAACGGTCGGGCGGCATTCGTGGGAGGCGTCAGCCGAAGCGGCACCTCATGGACCCACCTTCCCCCCTCGCTCCGCGGCCGGAGCCTCGCCAGAAGCGGCTCCTCGATCGCCGATCCCGGTCCCCGATCGATGAAGGCCTGCCGTCGGTCCATCGCCACACGATCCCCGCGTCGTCCCCAGTCGGCATCGCGCGGGTGGATCAACGGAAGGAGGGCATCGCGTGGCGCAGGGAGCCGCAGCAGGACCAGGAGGACCGCCGGAGCCAGCAGGACCAGCAGGACCGTCAGCCCCCGCCCCCACCGGAGCCCCCTGCCCCGGCGCCCAACGGCCCCCGATCGCCGTCTGGAATGGCGGGTATCCGACCCACGGCTCCCACTGACTCGGTTTTTCCGGAGGCCTCGCACTCGTCGAGTCCTTACCGGAGAGCACCGCCCAGTGTCGAGAGCCAGGGTCCGACCCACACCCTGTCCCGACACGACCGCCCCCCAAAACCTACGACCTGAGGCGAAACTGGGTGGCTTCCGAAGCCTTGGCCGGATCGGCCCCGCACCCAGCCGGATGATCGGGATCCTCGAGCAGATGTCCCCGCACCGGAAACCGTCGCACCAGTGCCGCCAAGGCCTTCATGTCCCGGGACCATGTCCAGCCCGTCGAATACTCCATCGGCTCGAACTGCACCTTGTAGAGCGCCCGCTCGTCGTAGCAGGTCCCGAGATGGAGGTGTCCGAACCCCGCCTGGGAGAAGACCGACACCGCCCGGGTCATCATCTGCATTCCGGAGATCCCCGCCGCCTCATCCAGGGTGTGGAACGCAAAATAATAGTAGGCCAGCCGTGGGGCCTCGAGATGCATCAGGACTGTGCCGACCTCCCGACCCGACCCCGCGTCGAAGAACTCCAGCAGATGCGTCACCACCGGAGCCGCCATCAGCCGGTCCAGTCGCTCCCCGGGCATGACCCCTTCGCCGAATCGGACGCGTGCGAACTCCAGCCACTGCGACCGCCGCTCCGGCCGGTAGTCGTCGTCAGAACGCGGCACCAGCCGACAGGTCCAGCGCTCCGCCTTGCGCAGGATCCGACGGTTCTCGGTGTTGGGGATCCATCCCCGGAGCGGCACCCGGAGCTGTCGACACAGGTAGAACCGGTCGAGCGCCACCGACGACGGCAGGAATCCTGCCTCGAAGAAGTCGGCCGGCGTCTCCCCGGGCTCCGGGAATCCCCAGACCGCATACGGGAAGGTGTATCGCCCGTAGTCGGGCGTCGCCTCGGAGAAGACCAGCCTCACAGGCCCCCCCCCCGGTACACCCGCGGCAGCCGGCTCCGCCAGCCGGTCAGGATGTCATAGCTCACGCTCCGCTTGAGCGTCGCCACGTCGTGCGCGGTGATTTCCTCGGAACCCTGACGCCCCATCAGCACCGCCTCCTCCCCCAAACGAACCTCCGGAAGATCGGTGACGTCCACCGTCACGGCGTCCATCGACACCCCACCCACGATCGGCACCCGTCGACCCTGGAGCAGGGCGACGCCCTCGTTGCGCACCCGCGGGAACCCGTCGCCATAGCCCAGGGGCAGCACCGCGATCCGACGGGGCGTCTCGGCGCGATACCGCATTCCATAGCCGACCGTGTCCCCGGGCTCGAGCCACTGGAGACCCGTGATCCGGGCCTTCACCGACATCACCGGCCTCAGCCCCTCGAGACGACGGCAGACGGACGAGGGATAGACCCCCAGCGGCAGGATGCCGATCCGTACCATGTCGTGATGCGCCTCCGGCAGGTCGAGGCACCCCCCGCTGTTGCATGCGTGGAGACAGGCGGGATGGATCCCGTGGCTCCGGAGCGCGGCCACCGTGCCCTCGAAGCGTCCCAGCTGGAGCCGGGCGAAGGTCTTGTCGAGCTCGTCACTCTGGGCGAAGTGGGTCAGCGCACCGGCGAACTCAAGATGGCGGAGACCCGCGAGCACCGGGGCCCAGTCCGACACCGACCGCCACGGCAGCCCGAACCGGTTCATGCCGGAGTTCACCTTCAGATGGACCGGAATGCGGGTCCCCGATCGCTCCGCGAACGCATTGAGGGCACCGGCGATGTCGATCGATCCGACACAGACCTCCAGGCGGTGTCGGACCAGCCACCCGAACTCATCCGGGGTCCGCTCCCCGAGCAGCAGGATCGGCGCGGTGATGCCCGCCTCCCGGAGTCGCGCCGCCTCACCGACCGTGAACGTCGCGAACGCATCCACCCCGTTCGCCACGGCAAGCCACGCCACGGTCACCGATCCCGTCCCATAGGCCTCGTCCTTCACCACCTGCATCATCCGCACACGGGCTGGGAGGTCGGCACGGATTGTCCGGAGATTCGACGCCAACGCATCGAGATCCACCTCGACCCATGCAGGCCGGGCGTGGTGGGGACCTTGGGATGGATTCGAGGGAGTCATGCTTCGCCCGGGGGCCAGAGCGAACGGCCGACATCGGTCCGGTGGTACGAACCGAGCGATCGCAGCCTGCGGATGTTGTCGTAGGCGAGTCCGATCGCCCCCTCGAGGGTGGGGGCCAGTGCCGAGACATCGCAGAGACGATGTCCGGTGGTCTCGATGCCCCCCGCGGGGGCGGAGGCCACCTCGTTCCACCAGAGGTCGCAGGTGGGGGTGCCCTCGACCGTCACCGGGACCCGAGGGCCCACCAGTTGGGTGAACGGATAGCCGTAGCCGGCCAGGGTCAGGCAGCACCCATACCGGAGGGAATCACGCCACCGGGGATGCAGGGGCTCGTTCCGGGCACAGGCCCGAAGGACCTCTGTCGGGTTCTCGAGCAGACGCAGGATCATCGGCCCGCTCGTCACCCCGAGGCGCACGTTGTACTCGAGGACATGCCAGCGGTCCTGGTGCCGCATCGCGGTGACCTGGACCGGTCCGTGGAACCCCACCTCCCGGAACCAGGGGCGAAGCGGCTCGAGGAGTTCCCGGACCAGACCGTATCGGTCGTCAGGATCCCGCTCGACCAGGCCTCCCAGCGGCGCACCCGCCACCACACCCAGATTGCCGTCGAAGGCCCGCTTGTATTCCTGGTTGGTGACCAGCGGATGGATCTCGCCCGCACTGACCAGCGCGATGTGACCCGCCTCCCGGCGTCCCAGGTACTCCTGCAGGAAGATGCCCTGGGAATCATCGAGTCGAGGAATCCACGACAGGGTGTCCTCGGGAGTCTCGCAGACGATCGTGTGGATGGGACTTGTCGGGGAACAGAACGGGTTCTTGAGAACGAACGGCCGGTTGGTCGACCGGACCCACCGCATCGCCTCCTCCCGGCTCGGAGCGAACCGGGATCCCGGGAACGGGATGCCGAACCGACCACACAGGGCCCTGGCGAAGTCCCGCTCCCGCTCGAGCCGCAGCCCTTCGCCGGTCGGACACAGCAGCGGCAGACCGGACGCAAGGAACGACTCCGTCCAGGGCCGCAGGGCCCACTCGATCGACATCGGCACGATGACGTCGGGCCGTTGTTCGCGCATCCAGCCGACCGGATCGGGAAGGTCCGCCGCCGACCGGCAATCCGCCTCAAGTCGCGGCCCATAGTGGCCATAGTCACGGGTCAGGTAGCCCTGCACCGACGCGCCATCCTCCCGAAGGATCTTCAGGCAGCCCTGGGTGAAGGCGCCGATTCCCAGGATCATGGCTCGGGTGGATGTGGTGTCGAACATCGATCTTCTATGGCCGCGCAGCCTAGGAATCAGCCGCCACGGGTAAAGCAGTTTGGTGAGATGAGTTGATCGGAGGCGCGACGGAGGACCCCGTCGACTGCCTCCTGGAGGTCCTCCCCAAGACGGCATCCACCCCGCCACACCTCACCGTTCCGCGGCACCCCTGACGGGATTCCGCCGCCCGCCCACCCGGCCTCCATCGGAATCGGACCCGGCCCCGGAGCCGGTGCGACGGCGTACGGCCTCGCGCAGGATCCATTCGACCTGCCCGTTGACACTCCGCAGCTCGTCGGCCGCCCAGCGCTCCAGCTCACGCCAGAGCTTCGGGTCGACCCGCAGCAGGAAGGACTTCCTCGACTCCATGCCTGGAACGGTCAGTGGTGGAGCGTGCCGGTGTTGACCACCGGCTGGACCTCGGTCTCACCGCACAGAACCACCAGGAGATTGCTCACCATGGCCGCCCGACGCTCGGGGTCGAGGTCCACCAGGTTCTTCTGGTCGAGCTCCCTCAGGGCCATCTCCACCATCGACACCGCGCCCTGGACGATCTTCTGCCGGGCCGCGATCACAGCCTCGGCCTGCTGGCGCCGCAGCATGGCGCTCGCGATCTCAGGGGCGTAGGCGAGGTGGGAGATCCGGGCCTCCTCCACCACCACACCGGCCCGGCTAAGGCGGTCCGACAGCTCCTGCAGCAGTGCGGCCGACACCTCGTCGCCCCCACCGCGCAGGGTCACCTCGTGCTCCTCGCCGTGGTCGTAGGCATAGGAGGAGGCGAGGTGGCGGACGGCGGACTCGCTCTGGATGGCGACGTAGCTCTCCACGTTCTGCACATCGAACGCCGCCTGGGCGGTCTCCTCGATGTGCCAGACCACGACCGCGGCGATCTCGATGGGGTTGCCCCGCTTGTCGTTCACCTTGAGCCGCTCGCCGTTCAGGTTCCGTGAGCGCAGCGACACCGGGACCATGCTGGTGAAGGGATTGGTCCAGTGGAACCCCGACCTCCGGACGGTGCCCTTGTAGGAACCGAACAGCACCAGAACCCGGGCCTCGTTCGGCTGCAGGGTGAAGAACCCACACGCGGCCAGGATGACCGCCGCCAGCTCCGTGATCATCAGCGTCACGTTCAGCCCCCCGCCCCACTCGCCGCCGAAGCGGGCGATCTGGACGACCTGGAACACGAGCCAGGCGGCCAGCAGCAGGACCCCCAGAAGCATGGGAGCCCCGGGAAGGACGGAGACGATCCGCTCACGGCTGGGATTGGGACGGGATGGAGGGATGGGATGGGCGGGAGTGTTCATGGACGCAGGGGCAGGACTGGACGGCTTGGGTTGGGCTGGAGGCTTCCCGTTGATGGCTTTGTGATATCACTCCGGTATCGCGTGTCAAACCGCCTGTTCGGGACGGGGCAGGAAGGCCGACGTGGACGTATTCGCCAAAACCCTTGTGGAGCGGGTTCCCGCGCCACAAGTTCACCCCGCCATGGGGTCCGATACCCTGATCATCGTGCCGACGTACAACGAGCGGGAGAACCTGCCCGAGCTGACGCGTCGTGTCCTGGAGCAGCCCGGCGGGGCGGAGATCCTCGTGGTGGACGACAACTCCCCCGACGGCACGGGGGCCTTGGCGGACGAGCTGGCGCGGGCGAACCCACGGCTGCACGTGCTGCACCGGACGTCGAAGGACGGCCTCGGCCGGGCCTACCTGGCGGGGTTCGCGTGGGGACTCGAGCGCGGCTACGAATACCTGCTCGAGATGGATGCCGACTTCTCCCACAACCCGGCGGATGTCCCGCGCCTGGTCGACCGGGCCCGGTCGACCGGAGCCGACCTGGTCCTGGGCTCGCGCTACAAGGATGGGATCCGGGTGATCAACTGGCCGCTCGACCGTCTCCTGCTGAGCCTCTTCGCCGCGCGATACGTGCAGGCGATCACGGGGATGCCGGTCAGCGATCCAACCGGTGGGTTCAAGTGCTTCCACAGAAGGGCCCTCCTGGCCATCGATCTAGGGACGGTCCGGTCCAACGGCTACAGCTTCCAGATCGAGCTGACGCACCGGATCTGGCGCCGCGGGATGCGGATCGAGGAGGTGCCGATCATCTTCACGGACCGGTTCCAGGGGATCTCGAAGATGTCGGGCGACATCGTGAAGGAGGCCTGCTGGAGGGTCTGGACGCTCTGGCTGGAGCACGGCCTCCGCCGCCATCCCCTGCCCGCCCCGGCGAAGGTCTGAACCGGGCTCCCGGGCCGGCGTCAGTTCGACGCCCCGGCGGCTGGCCCCGTCCCGTCCACCGCCACCACGGTGATGCCGCGCGAGCGGACCAGCGCCTCCATGTCGGGCTGGTCCAGCAGCAGGGTGCGGTCGGCCTCCACCGCGAGGATCCGGATGCCGTTGGCCGCGCAGACCTCGATGGTCCGGGGTCCCACGCACGGGATGTCGAACCGGAGATCATGCCCGAGCTTCGCCACCTTGACCGCCACGCCACCGCCGTTCTTGCCGGCAAGACGTCCACCGCGTTCCAGACAGGGATCGGTCCCCTCAAACCCCTCCACCGCGAGCGTCGTGCCTTCCTTCACCACGACGCTCTGGCCGATCTCGAGCCGGGAGATCTCCTTGGCGATGCGCCAGCCGAAGGTGACGTCCTCCCATTGGGCGGCGTTGGGCTGGGGGCCGACGACGTAGCCCCGACCCGGCATCCAGGGCCGCAGCCAGCGCAGCGGCTCGATGAGCGTCACGCCATCCTTGGCCAGCTCGTCGGCGATGGCGCCGAAGATCGTGTGGGCGTTGCGTTCCTTGAGACGGAACAGGACCCCCATGCCTCGGAAATCGGGCCGGACGTCGAACAGGTTCTTCGGCGCCACCTGACCGAGCATCACACACTCCTTCACCCCGCGGTCGGTGAACGCCGAGATCATCTTCCCGAGCTGACCCACCCGGAGCCAGACGATCTCGTCGACGAGTTCCGCGAGCTCGGGACTGGTCTCACCCTCGACGGCGGTGGCCACGATGCGGCGTCCCTCCTTGCGCGCCTCCCGGGCGAACAGAAGCGGCAACGACTTGGATCCGGCGATCAATCCCAACGGCGGTTGGCTCACGGGGAGATCGTGGGAATCGGGCCCCGGTGCGCCAACCCGAATCTTTGGAAGGAGTCCCAACCACGGCGGGGCTGCCCTCTCCCAAGCATTCCTGGAGGGATCATGACCGGCATGGGCGGGCATCCCTGCCGGGATACCCGCCCGGAGGGGACAGTGCCGCGCCCGGAGGGGACAGGTCCTGCCGCGCCTTGAACCACCGCCGGATCTCCGTACGGTTCCGACATGGTCCGTTTGCCATTCCTGGGGGTGCTGTTGCTCCTGTTCGGTGCACTCCTGCCGGATCGGGCCCACGGGGTGATTCTGCGGACCGGCGAGGCTCCGGAGACGCCGCCGACCGGACGGTTCGCCGACAGCGGCTGGCAGTGGCAGATCGGTCCGAACTCCTGCGGGACCGTCATCGGCCCGAACCACGTCCTCTCCGCGTCCCACCTGGGGCATTGGAGCGGCAGCCGGATCGAGTGGAACGGCATGGTCTATGTGGTGAGCGAGGCCGTGGACCATCCCAACTCCGATCTGCGGCTCCTGCGGGTCGCGGGACGATTCCCGACCTGGGCTCCGCTGAACCGTTCCTCCGCCGAGGTGCGCAAGGAGGTGGTGGTCTTTGGCCGTGGGGGTCCGCCCGGCACCCCGGTGGTCGCGAACAACAAGGTCTGTGGCTGGAACTGGACCCCGGCCGATGGCCGACTGCGGTGGGGCACCAACCAGGTCGACTCGGTCGTCACCGGCAACGACTCGCCCGAGGGCAACTACATCGTCGCCATGTTCGACGAGAAGGGCGGCAGCCAGGAGGCCACGTTCAGCATCGGGGACTCCGGAGGCGGTGTGTTCCTTCAGACCCCCACCGGCTGGGTCCTCGCCGGAGTCATCAACGCCGTCCAGAGCACCTTCCGCGCAACCGTTGATGGCCCGGTGATCTATGCCGCGCTGTTCGATCGACGCCCCTTTCTGGAGGAGGTGTCCCCGGGATTCTGGGACTACGACCCGAACCGCTATCGTCGACCCGGAACCTTCTGGATGGCGTCGAGGGTTTCCTCCTATGCCCTCTGGATCGATGTCCGGATGTCCGAGCCGCCGCAGTCGCCGACGCCCCGGCTGTTGGAGGCTGCCTCGGTGGCGGGCCCCTTCGACGAGGTTGTCGCGTACTCCATCGACCCTGGCGCCCGGCGGATCCAGGTGCCGCAGCCCGGGGCGACCTCGGGGTTCTTCCGGATCGAGGGCGAGGGCCAGCTCCGGGTGGAGTCGATCGGAGCGGGATCCGTCGTCTTCCGCTACTGACCCGTCGCCGGCCGCGGGAGTTCGGCAAGGAGGGTCCGGATCAGTGCGCCGGAGGAGTCCAGCTCCACGCGTCCGCCCTCCCGGTCCAACCGGCAGAATCCCCTGCCCCAGGCCGGACCGTTCACGACACAGGCGTCGGTACGCGCGGATTGGATCTGTTCGCGTCCCCGCTGGATCGCCGTCTCCCGGTCGCCATCCGCCTCGTACTTCCAACCCACCAGGTACGCCCGCGGAAACCAGTCCCGGAGCCGGGGCAGGATCTTCGGCGTGGGCACGAGCTCAAGCCAGAGAGACCCCCCGGCGGTGGAGGGCTTTCCGGCGGTCTCGGGAACCCAGGTGTCCGGACCAACCCGTCGCGCCCGGCTGCCCACGCTGAAATCACTGACCGCGGCGACCTGGAACACCGCCAACGGGGCCTCTGTAGTCTCGCCTTTCAGGGCCTGCAGCAGGCTCGCCGTCGTGGAGAACGGTCGCACCGTCATCGCCGCCAACGGCGTGCGCCACGTGGCGGACTCCGACAGGAACAGCACGACGTCATGTCCAGCCATAACGAGCGCATTGGCGAGCTCCCCCCCGAGGCGGCCCGTGGAGAGGTTCGTCAGCCGCCGGGCCCCATCCACGGGCTCCCAGGTCGGCCCAGCCGTCACAAGACAACGCATGGTGCTGATTCCACAGGCGGATGCTGTCAGCCGACCCGATCCCGGGCAACGCGGGATCCCGAAAGGACCCGCCCCAGTTCGTCCAGCCACGAGTAGGCGACCGGCGTGACCACGAGCGTGAGCAGCAGCGCCAGGGACTGCCCGCCGATCACCACGATTGCGATCGACCGCCGCTCGTCCGCCCCGGGACCGAACCCGATCGCCATCGGGATCATTCCCGCGACCAGCGCAAGGGTGGTCATGAGGATCGGACGAAGCCGGTCGCGGTTGGCCTCGAGGATCGCCGTGACGAGGTCCCGACCCGCCATCCGGAGCTGGTTGGTGTGGTCGATCTGCAGGATGGCGTTCTTCTTCACAACCCCGAACAGCACGAGGAGACCGAGGGCCGAGAAGAGGTTGAGCGTGTTGCCGGTCACCCAGAGCGAGAAGAGCGCGAAGGGAACCGAGAGCGGCAGGGAGAGGAGGATGGTGACCGGATGGATGAGGCTCTCGTACTGCGCCGCAAGGATCATGTACATGAACACCACCGAGAGGGCGAACGCCCACAGGAACTCCCGGAAGGTACGGTCCAGCTCCCGGCCGCGTCCCGAGATCCGCGTGGAATACCCCGGCGGCAGGTTCATCCGCCGCGACGCCTCCTGCAGCACCTCCAGCCGGTCTGCCAAGGCGAATCCCGGAGCAATCCCGGAGCGCAGACCCACCTGGCGCTGGCGGTCGAGACGGTCGATCCGCGAGGCCGTGGCCGAAGGACTGAACCGGACCACGTTGTCGAGTCGCACCAGCCGCCCGGTCCGATCCGGCACGAACAGCCGCGCGATCGTGTCCACATCCTGACGGTCCGCCATGCCGAGCCGCAGTGTGACGTCGTAGTCCTCGTTCATGCGGGGATCCCGGAACCGCGACAGCCGCTCGTCGCCGCCCACCATCAGCCGCAGCGCATCGGCGATGTCGGCCGTGGAGACGTCCAGCGCCGCCGCGCGATCGCGGTCGATCTCCACCTGCAACTCGGGCTTGTCGAGCCGGAGCGTGGTGTCGGCATCCAGCAACCCCATCTCCGGGGCACGCTCCCGGAGGTCGTTCGCATAGGCGGCAAGCCGGTCGAGCTCCGGTCCCAGGATCGAGAACTCGACCTCCCACCGGGAGCCCCCGAAGTTGAACGCCGCGATGTTGCCGACGCTGGGCCGCAGGCCGTAGCGACGCAGCCGCTGTCGGATCTCCTGCATGACCTCGCGCTGGGATCGGTTGCCCTCGAAGGCCTTCCACGGACGCAGGAACAGGGTCTCCCGGAACAGTCGTCCAAAGGAGAACCGCCGCTGGTCGAACGGCGTCAGCTGCACATAGGCCCGCCCCGTGTTGACGTTCCCCATGAAGCCGCCCCCCGCCGTTGCCAGCACGAGTCCCACCCCGGGCGTCCGGAGCAGGTCCGCCTCGATCTGGCGCATCGCCGCATCCATCGACGCGAGGCTCGTCCCCTCGGGTGCCGTCACCGTGACCTCGAACTCGCCCTCGTCGACATCCGTCGGGATGTATTCCTGGCGTACCAGTCCATAGAGCGGGACCGAGGTGGCCACCACCCCCAAGGTCAGCAGCGCGACCCATCCCCGGTGGCGCAGGCATACCCGCAGCAGGTCGACGTACCGGTCCTGGATCCAGCCGAAGACTCCCGGGGGACGCCCCGCATGGGTGGACCCGGCGGTTGACCGATGCAGGAGCCGGGCGCTCATCATCGGGGTCAGTGTGAAGGACACGAGGAGGCTGATCAGGACCGCGACGGCGGCCGTCATGCCGAACTGGTAGAGGAAGCGGCCCGACACGCTCGACATGAAGGACACCGGCACGAAGATCACCACGAGGCTGAAGGTCGTGGCCATGACCGCGAGGGCGATCTCCCCGGTCGCCGCGCGGGCCGCCTCCCAGGGGGAGCAGCCCTTCTCCTCGATGAACCGGCAGATGTTCTCGAGGACCACGATGGCGTCGTCGATCACGATCCCGACCATCAGCACCAGCGCCAGCATCGTGACGCTGTTCAGGGTGAAGTGGAGCGCCCACATCATGCCGAAGGTGGAGATCACCGAGGCCGGGATCGCCACGGCGGCGATCCAGGTTGACCGCCAGTCCCGAAGGAACAGCCACACCATCAGGCAGGCCAGCAGGCTGCCCAGGACGAGGTGGACCTGGATCTCGTTCAGGGCCTCGTGGATGTACCGCGACTGGTCCCGAACCACCTGGAGCCGGACATCCCCCGGGAGCTGGGCCATCAGGGCGGGCAGCCGCGCCTTCACGGCCTCGATCACCGCGATGGTGTTCGCGCCGGACTGGCGTCGGACCTCCAGCACGACGGTTGGTTCGGCATTGAGCCGGGTGATGGACCGCTGCTCCTTGGCCCCATCCTCGGCGCGCCCGAGATCCCGCAGCCGGATCGGCCGGGAGTCGGGGGTCGCCACCACCAGATCCTCAAACTGCCCCGGCTCCGTGAACCGGCCCAGCGTCCGGAGCGAGGTCTCCCGCAGCGACGCCGTCACATTCCCGCCCGGGATGTCGACATTCTGGAGCGCCAGGGCATCGCGGACCGCCGTGACCGGGATTCCATAGGCCGCCAGGCGGTCGGCATCAATCCACAGATTGATCGCCCGCTCGGATCCGCCCTCGATCTGCACCCCACCCACCCCGGGGGCCCGCTCCACCTGCACCTTCACGACCTTGTCGGCCAGCTCCGTCAGATCCCGGAGCGACCGCGTCCCGGAAAGCGTCATCGAGAGGATTGGCGCCTGGTCGTTGTCGAATTTCGACACCACCGGCGGCAGCGCCTCGCGCGGAAGGATTCGACCCAGCGTCGCCACGCGGTCCCGGACATCCTGCGCAGCGGTGTCGATGTCGCGTTCCAGTTTGAAGGTGACGAGCACCATGGAGTTGCCCGGACCGGAGATCGACCGCAGCTCGCTGATGCCGTTGACCGTGTTGACTACCTCCTCGATGGGACGCGACACCTGCGACTCGACCTCCGCGGGGGAGGCGCCCGGGAGGACCGTGTTGATGCGGACGGTCGGCAGATCGACCGACGGAAGCCGGTCCACACCCAGCCGGACGTAGCTGGCGATCCCTGTCACCACGAGGGCGAGGATCAGCATCGTGGCGAACACCGGCCGACGGATGCTGAGTTCAGCCAAGGAGCGCATGGAGGGAATCGGCGGAGTGAGGGTTCGATGTCGGCCCGGCAGTCAGCCGGTCAGGACCCTGTTGCCGGGGGGGCAACGGTCACCGGCGCGACGGGCGACCCGGTGGCGATCCCGCCCGGGTTCCGGATCACCCGGTCGCCCTCCTGGAGCCCGCCCAGGATCTCGACCCAGCCGTCGCGTCGACGTCCGGTGGTCACCCGACGCTCCACGGCCTGGTTGGTCTGCACGAGGAACGCCTTTTCGGTTCCGGCAAAGGCCACGAGGGCGTCCGACGGCACCGCGAGCCCGCGGACCCCGGTGGCCAGGACGATCTCGGCGCGGATGAACGACCCGGGACGGAGGTTACCCGGGTTGGCCAGCTCCCCCTCGACCCGGAGCAGCCGGGTCCTGGAATCGAGCGCCGGGCTCATCCGCGCCACCCGCGCGGGATGGGACTGGGCCCCTCCCTCGACCGACACCCGGACCTCCTGTCCCACCGACACCTCGGCCGAGGCCCGTTCCGGGACGTCCAGCAGCAGTCGCAGCGGATCCATCCGCACCACGCTCAGGACGGGGCTGCCGGCCGGAAGGAATTCCCCGACGTTGGCGATGCGGGACTGGACGACACCGTCGAAGGGTGCCCGGACCGCGGTGTCGGTGAGCTGCTGCTGCGCGATGTCGAGCTCCGCGCGACGCTGGGCGAGAAGGGATCTCCGTTCGCGGGCCTCCTGGAGGCTGTCGCCGTGCCGGTTGAGCATCACCTGATGCTGGGCCTCGGCCCGCTCGAGCTCCGCCTGCGAACTGATCCGCTGTTCGTGCAGGGAGCGGACCCGTTCCAGCTCCGCCTCGGATTCCTCCAGCCGCGCCTGGGCCTCCTTCACAAGCGGCACCGCCGACTCGTCGACGACATCCTTGGTTCCGTCGACGGACAGACCCACCCGGGCCCGCGCCTGGGCCAGCTGCGCCTGGGCTTGCTGCAGCCGCAGCTCGAAGTCCCGGGGCTCGATCTGGGCCAGGGTCTGCCCCGCCACCACCCGGTCCCCCACCTCGACCTGCAGGCTCCGGAGCCTCCCGGCGTTCTTGGTGCTCAGCATCGAGCGGTCGACCGCCTCGAGCGACCCCAGCACGGTCAGGGTCTTCTCCCACGACCGCGCCTCCACCGGGCTCACCTTCACCTTGAGCGGTTCGAGGACCGCACCGGTCCGGGTGGCGTCCGGACGACAGCCCGTCCCCGCAACAAGGCTGGACACGACGAGCAACAGGGACAGGAGGGGTTGGGTTCTGGGACGACTCACGGGCGCGGATCGGACGATGGGGACGGTCGGGGATTCACCGGAGATTCCGGGGATCAGTCGACGGGGCATTCCTCGAGACGCTGGCGGTACACCTTCCGCGCGTGGTCATAGGCCGCCACCGCCTGGGCGTGCTCCTCTCCCTTCATGAAGCGCTCCTTCTGCGACCAGCAGCGGTCGACCCCGTCGAGACACCACTGGACACTCCGGCGGGAGGATCGGATCGGCTTGCCGTCGACGACGACGAAGATGGGGTTGGTGTGGGCGCTGGGGAGGATCCGGATGGCGTACCAGCCGGAACGCTCCACCGGAACCGTGAAACCAAGCCCCTGAAGACGGCCATCCGCGACGATCTCCTGTTGGGCCACGGGAACACCGTTGGCGATCAGCTCCACCGGAACGGTGCGGGTGCCCGCGATCCGGGCGCGCTCCAGATGCCAGTAGGGATGCTCGGTGAAGCTCCGCTTCTGGATGCCGCCCTGCGGCTGCTCGTCGAGCCGGGCCGCCACCTGGACCTCGAACGTCACCTCGCCGGCCTTGCCCAGCCGAAGCTCGCTGCCGTCCTCGCCCATGCGGACCGTCGCAATCCCGGACCTCGCGGCGAATCCCGGGAGATGGCCCAGACCATCGCTCACATAGTTGCG
This sequence comes from Verrucomicrobiota bacterium, assembly GCA_016871805.1. Taxonomy (GTDB): domain Bacteria; phylum Verrucomicrobiota; class Verrucomicrobiia; order Limisphaerales; family UBA9464; genus UBA9464. The sequence continues at coordinate 2,575 of VHCG01000049.1, read as the reverse complement.
GCCCACCCGGATCCCTTCGCACCAGTCCTCATAGGTCCAGCGTTCGGGCAGCTTCACGTAGCTGCGTCCGAGTCCGACCCGTTCGCTATAGATGCAGGGGAAATCCGTCTCCCCGCTGATCCGGGTCCGGAACCCCGCATTCAGGGTGTGGTACCAGATGTTCAATTCCCACGGATAGGGGGTGTCGACCGTCGACAGGAAATCCACCGCGGGCACGGGTCTGCCGTCGGGACCCGGCACCTCGTGGGTGACGTCCACGATGTACTCGTTGGCCCCGATGCCGGAGAACGGCGGAACCTTGTAGTTCGGGAGCTCGGTCGAATTCATGTCGAGCCCCCAGCCGCTGTGGGCCGGACCCACCAGCGCTCCCTGCCGCTTCGCCCACTTCAGGGTGTTCAGACCCAGCTTGGGCCAATGGTTCTTCGAATCGCCGCCCGGATACATCTGCTCCTTCAGACGGAGCAGACAGAGGTGGCCGGACTCATGGGAGCCGAAGCCGCTGACCTCGACGTCGTACCGGAGGATCCACGGCCAGCGGGACACCGGGTCATCGGTGCCACGGAAGAACTGCTTCTGGTAGTCGAAGCATGGACCCCAGGTGAGGTTCGCCCCGACCTTGAGGTCTTCCCCCAGCACGTGGCGCATCATGTCGGGCGCATGCACCCCCTCGGTCGGCTTCGTGTAGTGGGCGCAGCCGGCGGCATGGATGTGGTGGTCGCCCGAGATCCAGCCCTGCTTCGCCGGATCGATCCACCGCTGCACCTGGAACCGCCAAGTCGACGGTCCTTCACCCACCGTCTCGACCCGGGTCTCGGTCACGGACTCCGGACCCCGGGCGAACTGCACCCGATAGCGTCCCGCAGGAAGCCGGAGCGTCTCGCCGTCCGCCCGATAGATCTGGGGATGGAAGAAGAAATCCGGTGCGAGGCGCTTGGACTGTGCCGGGAAGACATGCCCCTGCTCGTCGGTGACCAGGAGGCTTGCCGTGGTGGGCCTGCCGTCCTCATCCAGGATCCGCAGGGCGATCTCCCGGGCCGGCACCGCGGTGAAGAGGACGTCCGCCTCGCTGCGGAACCCAAGATCCTGTGTCCCCTGCCCCACGTCGAAGGTCAGCTTCGCCTCCCGCTGTCCGGCGTCCCGCGAGTAGAGCTGGACCAGCCGGTACTCGAGCGACAGACCGCTGAGCTCCTTCCGGAGCGGAGGGGCGTCGAGCATCCCGACATCCAGCCAGAGATCCCGTTCCGCAGCGGCGGGACTGTTGGCCATCTGCCGGGACTGTGGACTGGCCACGCGAAGGGGAGAGGTCGTCCCGGCTTCGTTGGCGACGCGCACCAGGAAGACGGTCCAGCCACCCTCGACCAGCCGCGGCTGGGCCTCGCCCACCGCCACCTTCACCCGCATCTCGGGATTCACGGCAACGCGGAACAGGGTCCGGGGCGCCAGGATGGCGTCGAGCTTGGCGACGGCCAGGGCGGGAACGGTCTCGGCGAGCGCGGAGTCGACCGCGACCCGCTGGTCCGGCGTCAGCGGCGACCCCGCTGCCTGCAGGGCATCCATCACGCGTCGGACCTGTGCCGCCAGCGGTTGGACATCGGGCAACGGGGCCTCGGCTCCCAGGAGGGATGTCCCCAGCAGGGACAGGATCAGGGCGGGCGTGAACCTTGGGACTTTCATGGCGATGCCCGAGGGTGATGTCGAAGGACCCCGATGACCAGCCCTTTGGCCCACCGAGGCACGCCAGGGCCGGCGTGGTGGCTGGGTCCAACGACGTCGCCGCATGCATCTCTCCGCCGTCCCACACCTGCGGGACGGCACCGGTGGGTTCTGCAGTGCCCTGCAGAACCTGGCCGCGGCCCAGCGGCCAGCCTCCCCAGGACTCAGCCGCACACAAAGATTCCAGAGCCTCCCGACACCCAAGACCTCCCGCCCACCGGCATTCCCCCCAGCTGGATCCCACACCTCGCAGCGTGGGTGCTCCCGCACCCAGTGATGCAGGGCACTGCATCACCCACCCCCCGGGCAGCCCTCTCCCCGCGGTCCCATCACCGCGGGACGGCACCGGTGGGTTCTGCAGTGCCCTGCAGAACCTGGCCGCGTCCCAGCGGCCAGCCCCCCCAGGACTCACCCACATCCAAAGACTCCAGACCCTCCCGACACCCCAGACCTCAAGCCCACCGGCATTCCCCCCAGCTGGATCCCAAACCTCGCAGCGTGGGTGCTCCCGCACCCAGTGATGCAGGGCACTGCATCACCCACCGTTCCCAACCTGAGGTCTCCCAAAGAATCCGTCTTTTCCCTTCCCCCCTCCGCGTCTCCGCGTCCCCGTGTGAGTCCCCTCCGCCGCCATCCTCAGCGCACGCCGTCCGCAATGTCCTGCAGACGTTCCCGCGGCAGCCACAGCGCCAGGAGCGCGGCCGGGAAGAACAGGAACGAGGAGTAGAAGAGATTCACCCGGGTGTCGCCCACGGTCGTGGCATAGCCGAAGGCCACGACCCCCACGGCCGAGATGATGCGGCCGAAGTTGTAGCAGAACCCGGCACCGGTCGTGCGCAGGAGGACCGGAAAGAGCGGCGGC
>VHCG01000048.1 GCA_016871805.1 Verrucomicrobiota bacterium | reverse complement strand
AACTGAACTCCGCCAGGGACTGGCCAATCCTGAATCAGGAAACCGCGCCTGCGATTGCCTCACCACGGGCGATCTGGGTGGGCTTGTGTCGAGCGGTGACGCTCGTGCCTCAAAACAGAGTTTTGGAGCCGATGCGGTGTCCCGGGCCATCCAGTGGCCCCCCCGAGCCACCGGATTTGATGGCATCGAGAGACCTACAAGCCGTGCAGCGACTGAACCACGACCGTCACCGGACTGAGAACCTCGTCACCGGACTGAGAACCCGACACCAAACCTCGCAAACGATCGAAGGCAGACAAATCACCTGGCACCGGTTCCCCACCCGATAGATGACCTGGCACCATTTTTCGCCATCCACTTGGAAGTTTGGCCATCGGCCGGACCGGGCTAATCTCACCTCGCCGGTTCTCAGGATGAATCCTCTCATAGACTCTTCCCAATCCCCGTGGTGGCGGGTCGTGATCGTCGGACGCAACCCTCGCGTCACGGCCGTCCGCCTGCTTGTCACGGTCCTCCTGACGGTTCTCGCCTTCCAATACGTCATCGTCCCGGTCCGCGTCACGGGCATCAGCATGAGTCCCGCCTACAAAGATGGTGAGCGCCGCTGGGTCAGCCCGCTGCTGGCCCGTGTCCAAGGCATCCACCGCGGAGACGTCGTGTCGATCCAGACCACCGGACGACAGGTGATGTATCTCAAGCGGATCATCGGACTCCCCGGCGAACAGGTCCAGATACGGAAGGGAGATGTTTTCGTGAATGGCGAGCGCTTGGAGGAGCCCTACATCCTCAACCGATCACCCGCCTGGAACTGGCCGACGAATGGGACGGAGCGGGTTCTCGGTCCCGATGAGTTCCTGGTGGTGGGCGACAACCGGGCCATGCCCATGGACAGCCACTACTTCGGGGTTGCCGACCGCCGCCGCATCCTCGGGAAGGTTCTCCGATGAAGGCGCTCTACGGGGGTTGTGCCGGCGTCCTGTTCTTGGGGTTGGGGATCTGGAAGCGGGATGTGCTGTTTCCCACCGAGACGACCCGGGTTCGGAATGCCCTTGTCCAGCTCGCCAGCGACGCCTCGTTCGGGCCGTCTGAAGGGAATATCGGAGCCGTTCGCCGGGTCAGCGCTGTGGCGGACCGCTTCGCTGCCGACTCGTCCATCGATGTGGACATCCTCGGCTCCGGGAGCTTCCAACTCACCGGTCGCGACGAGGTGCAGCAGCGGTTGATGGCTGCGCGACGATTCGTCCGGAAGCTGGTCCTTCAGTTCCACGACATCGTGGTCGATCTCGGTGCCGATGAGACGACGGCGTCGGTGCATCTGACCGCAACGGCAGACGCCGTGGGCGAGGGGAAATATCAAGGGGGATTCGACGCCCTGGAATTCGAACTCGCGTTGCGCAAAGTCGAGGGGCGCTGGCAGATCGAGCGGCTCAGGACCGTCCCGACGCTTAAACAATAATCCTTGGGCGCGTGTCTCAGGCCGGATGATGGGTGAGACGGGCGATCCGTTCGTTGCCCACCAGTCTCATCCAGGCGGCCAATCCCGTGCCGAATGCGAGGGCGGCGCACAGGCCATAGGGAAGCCATGGGTTCCTGTCGAAGAACGCTCCGGCGAACACAGGACCCAGGATCCGGGCGAGGCTGCCCACGCTTTGCGCGATGCCGAGGGTCGCTCCCTGTTCAGCCGGAACCGTCAGCAGCGAGATGAGTCCAAACAAGGGCGGTCGCGTAAGCCCCGATCCCACGGCGATCAGGCCCACGAACAGCAGCACCAGCCACCACGAACCCCCAATCGTCGTGGTAAGGGCCGACCACGAAAGTGCACCCTGGCCGCGGATCCATGGCATCGGAGCCAGGCCCACCGCGAAGATCATGAGGCTCAGGGCGATCAGCCGGGGCTCTCCAAGGCGTTTCACAAGCCTGCCGATGGGTCCCCCTTGGATGAACGCCGCGATGATCCCGGCAAACGAGAACAGGATGGCGTTCGTGCTGCCCGCAGTGGCGTCATCCAGACCGAAATTCCGGGCAACCAGGAGGCCGAGGGTGGTTTCGAAACAGGTGAACCCGAACGTCGCGAGGAAAAAGACCGCCACCAGGAACCCGACGTCCGGCTGGGCCAGAATCCGCCGTCCATGCTGCCAGCGGCTCCGAGAGGGCGGGGGGGCACCGTTGGGTTTCCAGCTCTCCGGGAGACGGAACCAGGTCAGCCCAAGGTTCACGAGACACAACAATGCCGCCAGCACACCTGGACCCACCTTGCCCAGGAAACGTTGTCCTGCGATCGCGATCACCGGACCGATGATGAAGCCCAGTCCGAACGCCATTCCGATCAGCCCCATCCGCTTGGACCGCGATTCCGGCGGCGTGATGTCGGCGATATAGGCCTGGGCCACGGTGAGGTTCGCCCCGCAGATCCCGGCCGAGATGCGAGAGGCGAGGATGAGTCCTAGCGCTAGGTTGCCCTCTAAGGTCGAGGCCACGGCGAAGAGGGAGTAGCTGACCGCATTGCCGAAGATGCTCAGAAGAAGGACCGGCCGACGCCCGACGCGGTCGGACCAGGCCCCCCAAATGGGTCCGAAGAGGAACTGGGTTGCCGAATAGCTTGCCATGAGCCCCCCCACCATCAGCCCGGATGCTCCAAAGCTCTGGGCATAGGTCGGGAGCAGCGGCAGGACGATGCCGAAGCCGATGAGATCCACGAACACCGTGAGGAAGAGGGCGGCGAGGGTGGGGACCTTCATGCTTCGGGAAAGGCTGCGAGACGGCACCGCCCGGCGGCAATCCGAATGAACATTCGGATGCAAACAGGAGCAGCGACCCATTTTACCCCTTCCCACCGGGAGTGGGGACAGTATCTTCCCCGCTCATTGTTGCGCCGCGTCGGGGTTTCGCCTTCGTCGCGGCCTTCGCATCCATGGACGCCGCACACATCCGCAACTTCAGCATCATCGCCCACATCGACCACGGGAAGACCACGTTGTCGGACCGTCTCCTGCACCGGACGGGCACCGTCGCCACGCGCGACATGGAGGACCAGCTGCTCGATGCCATGGATCTCGAGCGCGAGCGGGGCATCACCATCAAGGCCCACCCTGTGACCATGTACTACAAGGCGCGCAACGGGGAGACCTACGAGCTCAATCTGATCGACACCCCAGGACACGTCGACTTCGCCTACGAAGTGTCCCGCTCCCTGAGCGCCTGCGAAGGGGCCCTGCTGATCGTCGACGCCGCCCAGGGGGTGGAGGCGCAGACCGTCGCCAACGTGCACCTGGCGATGAAGCAGAACCTCCACATCATCCCGGTCATCAACAAGATCGACCTCCCCCACGCCAACCTCCCGCAGGCCAAGCAGCAGCTGGAGGAGATCCTGGCCATCCCGAGCGAGGAGGCCATCCCGGCCAGCGCCAAGGAAGGCATCGGCATCGAGGACATTCTTGAGGCCATCGTGACCCGCGTGCCGGCCCCGAAACCGACCAGCGCCCCGTCGCTCCAGGCCCTCATCTTCGACAGCTACTTCGACACCTACAAAGGCGTCGTGATTCTCGTCCGCGTCACCAACGGCGAGCTGCGCCCGGGCATGATGGTGAAGCTTCTGCACTCCGGCCGCACGGTCGAGGTGAAGGAGGTCGGCTCCTTCAATCCGAAGCCCTACACGCGCGAGAAGCTCGAGGTGGGTGAGACCGGCTATATCACGGCCAACATCAAGACGCCCCGCGAGGTGAAGGTCGGCGACACCATCACCGATCCCCGTAATCCGTCTCAGGAACTGCCCGGATTCCAGGAGATCCATCCGATGGTCTTCTCCGGCATCTATCCCATCAACACCGCGGACTACGAGGGGCTCAAGGTCGCGGTCGCCAAGCTCCAGCTCAACGACTCCGCGCTGACGTTCCAGACCGAGAGCTCGGCCGCGCTGGGCTTCGGATTCCGCTGCGGATTCCTCGGGCTGCTCCACATGGAGATCGTCCAGGAACGGCTCCGTCGGGAGTTCGACATGGACATCATCGCGACCTACCCGAGCGTCGTGTACCGGGTCCAGATGACGGACGGCACCCTCAAGGAGATCGACAATCCGGCGTTCATGCCGGATGTGACGTTCATCAACCAGATCCACGAGCCGATCGTGAAGTCGTTCGTGATCTGCCCGAGCGAGAACATCGGCGACATCATGGGTCTGATCGCGGAGAAGCGGGGGAGCATCCAGACGACCGAGACGCTCGACGCCCGACGCGTGATGCTGACCTGTCGGATCCCGATGAACGAGATCCTCATCGACTTCCATGACCGCATCAAATCCATCACCCGCGGCTATGGGTCGATGGATTATGAGCCGGCCGGCTACGAGGTGAGCGACATGGTGAAGCTCGACATGTTGGTGAACGGCGAGGTGATGGAGGCGTTCTCAAGCCTGGTGCATCGGACCAAGTCCGAATCCCGGGGCCGTGTGCTCGCGGCGAAGCTGAAGGACGTCATCCCGCGGCAGCAGTTCCAGGTGGCGATCCAGGCCGCGATCGGGGGCAAGATCATCGCCCGGGAGACGGTCAGTGCGGTCCGGAAGGACGTCACGGCCAAGTGCTACGGCGGCGACATCTCGCGGAAGCGCAAGCTCCTGGAGAAGCAGAAGGAGGGCAAGAAGCGGATGAAGTCCATCGGCTCCGTGGAGATCCCGCAGGAGGCGTTCGTCGAGGTGTTGAAGACGAACTGAGGAGCCCTCAGACAACGGACCCGAAAACCGAGGAGTCGCCAAACCCTGGGATTCCCGTCCCGAGTAGGGTCGTGCAGGGGATGGTCCTCGGCTCCGAAGGTCATGCCGGAGCTGGTTTTTACTTCGATACGGCAACTGGGTTTTGGGCCCTGCGAAGCCTTACCCCTTGACCCTTTCAAACAGGCCCCTCTGGAGCGCCATCCACAGGAGCACGACGAGAGCGCCGTTGCCCAGTGCGAGCAGTGCGAGACGGGTCCGGGTCGGGATCGAATCGACCCAGGCGGAAATACGATCGCGACGGGCCAGGCATCCCCGGATGCAGCCTTCCGAAAGCGCGAGTCCGGCGAGTCCATCCAGCAGCGAGTGGAGGAAGAGCGTGACGGTGCCAACCGCCATGAGCGCGAACCAGATGGCAACTGGAAGCCGAACCTTTGGAGATTTCTGGAGCATCCAGATACCGCGGACGGCGAACCAACCCGTGGCGATGTGCATCGATGGGAACGAGTTCCAGGGAGAGAGGGTCGCGTAGGTCGCCCGGACCCACTCGTTCGCGAGTCCGGCCCCATCCGTGCCTGGAGGTCGTGTCCGGTGCGTGAGGATGCTGACGGGGAACATCCAGTAGATGACGAACGCCAACACCAGGATCAGGAAGTAGGCGAGCGCCATGGACCGGAACTGGGGATCGTCCCGGAACCAGGCGACGATGAAGTACGTCAAGGCGATCGGCACCACGACGAAGGCCATCCGGTAGGCGAAGACGGGCTCCGGCACATAGGGAATCGCGTGATCGAGGGCGGTCATCAGCATGGGCGCCTTGTTGACCCCACGCTGCGCGATCAGGGTCCCCAGCGGTGCGTAGAGAAACCAGACCTCGAGCAGAAGGAAGGTGATCAGCAACACCTCGATGACCCGGTCCCGAAAGACCGTGCCATCCGGCGGGTATCCGGCATGGGGGGAGGACTCCATATCGATCAGGACCTGCGCTTGGAGCGCTTCCAGAAAGCCCTCGATGTTGGAAAACCGATTGGGTTACTACAAGCGCCCCGTGACCTGCCCGAGCCCGTCCAACCCGACTGGCAGCCCACCAAGCCCCGACGCGACCCCGCTGCACGAGGGCCGGCTGCACGGTCTGGATCTCCTCCGGGGCATCGCGATGGTGCTGGGGGTGGTGCTGCACACCGCGGTTCCCTACACGCGGTTCGACATCCCCTGGGTGTATCGGGTGCAGACCCCGAATTCGGTCTATGATCTCGGGCTGGTCGCCATCCACTCGTTCCGGATGCCGCTGTTCTTCCTCCTCGCCGGGTTCTTCGGACACCTCCAGCAGCAGCGCCTGGGGCCAACGCCATTCCTTCGGCAACGCCTGCTCCGGATCGGAGTGCCTTTTGTGGTGGGCATGGTGACGCTCATGCCGTGGATGGTCTTCATGGTCCTCCAGGACACCACGGATCTGAACGCCTTCGGGAAGGCCCATGGCATTCCGATTCCAGTCGGGGCAACGGTCTCACCTCCATTGCACTTGCTCCCGACGTTCCACCTCTGGTTCCTCGAGGTCCTCCTGATCTGTTATGGACTCTTCTGGTCACTGACTCTCCTCACCCGGGGACGGGTGTTGTGTTCCGAGCGTGTGGATCGGATTGTCGCCTGGGGGCTCCGGTCCGTCTGGCCCGTCGCACTCCTTGCGGGACCCTGCCTGGTTTGGTTTGAGGGATCCCGTCCTGGGGATGGGGTCTCCTTCCTGCAGTATGCCACCCTCACGCCTGGGGTCCGGATCCTGGGATTTAGCCTCTCGTTCTTCGCCATGGGAGCATGGCTCCACCGGAATGCGACGGCGCGTCGGGATCTGGGCGAACGGTGGAGACCGATGATGATGGCAGGGGTTGTCTCGCTCGTCGTCCTGCTCGGAGTCCGCTGGCAGCTGTTGCGGCAGGATCTGCACCTCACCCGGTTCCAGGAAGGACTGGGTCTCCTCGCCGAAGGGTGCACCGCCTGGTTCCTGTCGCTGGGTCTGTTCGCCTGGGGGCTGCAGGCCCTCGACCGCCCGCCGCGTTGGACCCGCTATTTCGCCGATGCCTCCTATTGGCTGTATCTCATCCACCTGCCGCTGGTGTTCTGGATCCAGCTCAGGATCCGCGATTGGCCGATCCCCATCGTGGCCAAGTTTTTCCTCTGCCTCTGTGGGGTGACTGCCTTGGGTCTGCAAAGCTACCACCTGCTCGTTCGCGACACCTGGGTGGGATGGCTCCTGAACGGACGTCGCGCTTCCCAAACGCCGAGAGCCTGACACGCGTCGCCGCACATGCACTCCCCATCCCTATCCGGTGAAGCCTCCATGGATTCCACCCTTCACCAATGGCTGTTCCGGACCCTCCATGGCAACCAGCTCGTCTACAACGCGACCTGGGAAGACCCGCGGATTGATCGGGCTCTGCTCGGAATCCGACCGGACAGCGAGGTCGTCGCCATCACCAGCGCCGGCTGCAACATCCTGGACATGCTCCTGGACCGTCCCAGGGCGATCCACGCGGTGGACATCAATCCCCGTCAGAACCTGCTGCTCGAACTGAAGATGGCCCTGATCCAGGCGGGGGAATTCTGGGACCTGTTCCAGTTCTTCGGGATCGGATCGCATCCGGGACGGCAGGCCGTCCTCGAGGGTCTCAGACCCCATCTGCGAGTGGAGGCGTTCGAACATTGGCGGACGCGGATGTCGCTGTTCTCGCCCCGTGGACCGCGGCCCTCCTTTTACTGGCGAGGCACCGCAGGGCTGGCGTCGTCGCTGGTCTGGATCGCGGCGGCAGGTCTCGGAGTCCGGGTCCGTGGAATTGCCCTGTCCCTCCTCGATGCGCGGTCGCTGGAGGAGCAGCGCGAGCTCTTCGCCCTCGCCGAGCCTCATATCTGGCCTGCGTGGATGGAACGATTTTTCCGGCATCCGGCGCTGATGTCCCTCCTCGGCGTACCGCCGGCCCAGGTGCGCCTCATCGACGCCTCCCATCCTGGAGGCCTCTCCGGATATGTCCGGGACAAGTTCCGCCATGTGATGACCGAGGTCCCGGCCCGCGAGAACTATTTCTGGCGGGTCTACACCGCGGGGTCCTACACCCTCGACTGCTGTCCCAACTACCTCCGTCGGGAGCATCAGCCAACCCTGGCAGCGCATCTCTCCAGGATTGCCTGTCACACGACCTCCATCTCCCGGTTCCTGCGGGATCATCCAGGGACCTATTCGCACTACGTCCTGCTGGATCACCAGGATTGGTTGGCATGGAAGGATCCGATCGGCCTTCGTGAGGAATGGGATCTCATCCTGGCCAACAGCCGGCCCGGGACGCGGATTCTTCTGCGGTCGGCGGGTCTGGATTGCGGATTTATTCCCGACGCCATCCGGGAAAGACTTCGGTTTCGTCCCGATCTCACCGAAGCACTCCACCCGAAGGATCGCGTCGGCACCTACGGCAGTCTTCACCTCGCCGAGGTCCGCTGACCCATGGAACATCTCGAACGCTACTACCGGTTCCAATCGGCGATCTACGACGCCACCCGATGGCTGTTCCTGTTTGGCAGAGGACGCATTGTGGATCGTCTCGCGACGGCCTGCCCTTCGCCATCCCGCCTCGTCGAGATCGGCTGCGGGACGGGGCACACTCTTTGTGGTCTCGCCAAGCGATTCCCCAGTGCCCAGATCACGGGTATCGATCTGTCCCCAGACATGCTGGCCATCGCCCGACGGAAGACAGCGCGTTTCGGGGCCCGGGTGTCATTGCGACAGGAAGTCCAGCGCGACTCTCTCGAGGAAGGGTATGATGGGGTGCTCTTCTCCTATTCCCTCAGCATGATGAATCCAGGTTGGGACAGGGTCCTGGACTCCGCGGTCGAGGCCCTGGCACCGGGTGGCGTCCTGGCTGCGGTGGATTTTCATACGACGCCGAGCTCCCTCTTCCGCACCCACATGGGACATCACCACGTCCGGATGGACGGCCATCTGTTGCCCGCCTTGAAGTCCCGGCTCAGGATGGATTCGACGGCGGTGCGCCCGGCTTATTGTGGACTGTGGACCTGGTTCGAGTTCGTGGGTTGGAAGCCGTTCCAGGAACCCGGCAGTGCGGGGTCGGGGGAGCGACGGTCCTGACCTGGCACCATTACCGGGGTTCGAGCGTACCGGAAGGCCTCAGGGCCCAGGTCGGATCTGGATCGGCGCAGGACGCTTCAAAGATCACGACTTCCTGAAGAGGGGCCGGATCGAGGCTCCCGTCGCGACGAGCGCGAGGGCGGAACAGAAATACATCGGCAGGCCGGCCTTCCAATCGGATGCGGGCCAGCGGGACATTGGATAGAGCAGCAGTGAAGTGAAGAGAGGCGCCACGAGGAGGTTCAGGGTGTTGAGCGCCTGCAATCCCCCCATCACGGAACCCTGATGCGCGGGATCCGTCTGGTGTGAGGCCAGGGTTTGGAAGGCGAGGAATGCGCCAAAGCCGACCATGCCGGTCACCATGATCACGAGGGCCGAGTCGCCGCCGCGGACGATCCCCAAGCCGGCGAAGGTCATGACTGCGGAGAGCTGGGTCGCAAGGCAGAGAAGGGGAAGACTGAGGCGTCGGGACAGGAACGGAAACAGAAGTCCCTGCGCCAGGACGTTGGTGATGCCAAAGGTGAACATCCCCAAGCCGTTTTCCCTTGGCCCCCATCCAAAGCGGGCGGTCGCGTAGGGAACCCAGGTCGTGAACAGGATATTCTGGGCCAGCATGAAGGCCGCCAGTCCGGGAACCAAGGGGCCAAAGCCGGGCAATGCTCTGAGTTCTATCAGGGGGCGAAGCGGATGCGGGATCCGCACGCCGGTGGCTCGTCGACGATCCTCCGGCAGGGATTCGGGAAGGAGGAAAACGCCGAGGACACCGGTCAGTGCGGCGATGATTCCGGCGGCCACGAAGGGAACCCGCAGATCCTCTGCTCCCAGATAGCCACCGAGGATCGGACCCAACACGAAACCGAATCCCTGCATCGCTCCGAGGGTCCCGAACCGGCGGGGACGCTCTTCGGGCAGGGAGAAGTCGGCCACGTACGCCTGGGCCAGGGCGATGTTGCTGTTGAACAGTCCACCCCAAGCCCGACAGACCAGAAACAACGCGATCCCCGGCGAGATGGCCGCAGTCAGATGTCCGAGGGCGGCGCCAAAACAGTTCCACAGCATGGGGTGCCGACGACCGTATCCATCCGAATAGGAGCCAGCGATGCCCGTGCCCAGCGCGAAACACGCGGCGAACAGAAACGTGGCCACCCCATACCCGAGAATGGTGGCGCTTCCGGATCCCACGAAGGAGGCGATACGACCCGGGAGGACCGGCAGGAGAAGACCGAGGCAGGTCATCTCCGCGAGCATCAGCACATGGATGAATGCCGGGACCGGTCGGGATGCGGGCCCGGCTGTGGGCGGAGGGGTCACCCGATGACGTCGAGGAGGTTTTCCAAGTGGACCTGGAGGGCTGGGTCCTCCCGATGGCGATCGTGTACCGACGTGGCCATCTGACGAAGCAGGTCCACACAGCCTGCGAGGCTGATCTCCGGATGGACTCCAGGAATCTGGTCCAAACGTGTCGTGACATCCCCATTGATGTAGCGGATGAGCTGCAGGAGCCCTTCGAATTCGGGATCCTTCACCCGGGCTGCCGCCTGGTCGAGGGACTGTTCCAGATGAGTCATGGAGACCCGGAGCCGCTTCTGAACCTCGGCGGCCACGGCATTCCAGAACCCGGACTGGTTCTTCAGGGCGCTGAAGGCCGCCTTATCGAGCCGCAGCACACGGAGCTGGACGGGTTCGGAACAGGTCACGGTGGCAATGGCCGGTCGACCTCGCCACATGCCAATCTCTCCCAGCACGGTCGGAGCCTGGACCCGTGCGATCTCCACCTCGACACCCGGGTCCATCCCAGGAACCCCTCGTCGTCGGACGACCAAGGGTGCGGAGGTTTCGAGGACCACGTAGCAGTAGGGGTGGATCTCTCCCTGTTGGATCAGGGGTTTGCCTGTATCCAGGCGAAGATCGACCGGATCGAGCCACGGAGCACCGACAGGCCCCAGCTCGATGGCGTGGAGCAGCACGGCACCCATGATCCGCGCCTCCACCGAATCATCGGGAGCCTGCCGGTAGGCCCGCCACAGCCGTTCCTGGTTGTCCACGTCTTCCTGCCGAGGCGGCTTGGGAAACAGGTGGGACCACACAACCCAGAGGCCCTTGTGACCCCGGTCCCTCAGACGTCGCTGGAACTCGTCGTAGGCGGGTTGGACCTGCTGGAGGGCTGAAGGATCTGGAAAGAGAAAGTCGGCGGTCATCGGGTCCAGATGCCGCCGTACGTGTTCCTCCATGGGAACTCCGGAACGGGCGGCGGTATACGGGAAGATCCGCTTTGCGATCTCCCGGGCCTGGGTCTCCGCCCAGTGCGACCGCTTCAGAACCTTGAAATGGGCCTCGTAGGCATCCCGGAAACGTTCATGGGCCCCCAGATCCTTCGGCATGCGGGTCAGCCCCACCATGCCGGCCACCCGGTAGACGATGGTGCAGAGGTCCTCGCTGATGCGGTGTCCCTTCGGACTGGTCGCCGGGAGGCCACATGCCGCATAGCCGTTGCGGATGCCCTCGATGAAGGCGGTGGCGACATACGCGAAGGCCGCCTCGTAGTGGGGGTCGACCTCCACGGAGTTCCCCTTCCGGCGGACGATCCCGACCGCGTGATGGCGGACGTTCACCTCGTCGATGATGCGCCCCAGGATCCCGGAGCCGCGTGGGTATCGGAACGCACTGCCGAAGAAGCGTTCCGTCCCGGAAATCCGATCGCCTGGACGGAAATGGCCCTCGTTCTTGAACGAAGCCGCCGAAATGGCGGGCACGAGCATGCTCCGGTAGATCCCCGCCCATCCGAATCCGATGATGTCGGCGATGAAGAAGCCGCGATGTCGACGGAGGTTCCGCCAGGTCAGGAACCCCCAAAGCAGGTCTGCCAAGGCCCGTCGGCGCAAGGGGCCCCATTCCGACTCCGGCAGGGGGAGGCAGGGCGACAGATCTGCCGCATCCACATAGGAATTCAGGGAATGAGCCAGAGCTGCGACCGGATGGTTTGAAGCCGACATAAAGCGTGATCCGGATGGTCCTCCGCACCTTGGACTGGGGCAATGCTTCAGTGGTCTCGCACCCGTTCAGGCCTCCCTCCATTGCAGTACCGTTCGGCTTTCCAGTTGCCTGTGCTCCATACCCTCTGTAGGGGATCCCCGCACGGTCCCCGATCGACCCTCCGTTCCATGAGCAGCATCGTCCTTCCGCAGCCCCAGACCCAACGATCCAGCACGTCGCTCGAACTCGAGCAACTGGTGACAACCTCGCTCCGGGAATTCCCGTGGCGCATCGATTTCACCGACTGGGAAGGAGCGACCTACAGCGTGGGGCAGGGGAAGTCCCACTGGGCGGGCGATCGGGTGGGAGTCCTCATCAAGACCCGGTCCGCGGGTCGGAACATCCTCGCGTTGCGGGGCGTCGAAATGCAGGAGGACTACGCCCGGGGTGAGACCGACGTCACCGGCAATTTCATCCTCCTCACCTGGACCCGGCTCCATGTGAACATGGAGCTCTCGCTACCGGCGATGCTCTGGCGGGTGTTCAAGAACCGGGCGTTCCAGTTCCAGACCATCTCCCGGGCTGCGGTCAACGTCTCGAGTCATTACGATCTCAACGAGGACTTCATCAACACCTACCTCGACCGCACCTACCACAGCTATTCCTGCGGGATGTTCGAAAACCCGGAGCAGCTGAGCGTCGAGGACCTCCTTCGGCGTGGCGACGGGAAGGGGGACACCTTCGATTCCCTCGAGAAGGCGCAGTACACGAAATTCAAGGATGCCGCCGACTTCGCGAAACCGGCACCAGGCGAGCGGGTGCTCGACATCGGCTGTGGGTATGGCGGACAGCTCCGGGTGGGTGCCGAACTCTTCCCCGAGTCCCAGTGGGTGGGCTGGACCCATTCGCGGAACCAGATCGCCGTCGGACAGAAGCGCCTCCAGGAATCCGGGGTCGCCGACAAGACCCGGATGCTCTACGGCGACTACCGGGAGGACTCCGAGACCTATGACCACGTGCTGTCCACCGGAATGGCCTGCCATGTCGGTCCCAAGGGACTGGTGCCGTATGTCCAGCAGGTGCGTCGACGCATCCGCAAGGGGGGCCGCTATATGCACCACGTCATCATGAACCCGTGGAACCGGAAACCGGTCGACGCCTTCATGGGCGTTGCGTTCTGCAAGAAGTACGTCTGGCCGGGATTCCACTGGTTCAGCGTTGGCAGGCACTACGCCGCGCTGGAGGAAAATGGGTTCCGGATCCTGGGCGAGCGGAACCTCCGCCACCACTACGCCAAGACGACCGCGGCCTGGTACCTGCGCATGATGCAGGATGCGGACCGGCTCCGGGCGCTCGTCGGTGAACAGACCTTCAGGGCCTGGCAGATCTATCTCGCCGGATCGAGTGGCGGGTTTTCCAGCGGTCAGATCGAGATACACCGCATCTACACCGAGGCTCGGTAGGGTGTCCAATGGGGTGGCTGCCCTGCAAGGTGCGATCCGACAGGCCAGGGCTTCGGCGTTAGTCCGACTGGGGCGTCGCGCCGAGTCGGACGGGATTCCCAGTCCTCGAGGAGTCCACGATCGCCTCGGCAATCCGGATCGATTCGACTGCGGAATCGAGGCACGCGACCGTCGAACGCCTCGCCTGGCGAATGCTGAGGACGAAGTCCTCCAGTTGGTCCCGCAAGGCCCCATGAACCTGTCCATCCAACTCCGGCCATAGGACCGCATCGGGACACTGCGAACCTTGGTCAGTCCAAACCTGTAGCGGAGATTTCAGTCCCTCGATGCGGGCGGACCGGCAGGTCCCCACCACCGACAATCCTGAATCAATGCAGCCGTTCCAGGCGTCGCCCACGAGGTTGGCCGGCGCCTTTTCGGGCACAAACCAGCTGCTCTCCAGCTGGGCGACGCATCCGCTCTCCAGGCGCAGCAGCGCAAAGCATCCCTCGGGTGCGAGATGGCTGCCTTCCCGATACTCGAGTGACATCACCAGGTCCACCCGGCTGCCGGTCAGCCAGAGAAGAAGATCAATGTCATGGACGAGGGTCCGGTACACGGTGTGGATCCGGTCGGCGATCTTGGCGAAAGAGGTCCGGCTGCAGTTCCGCCGACACTGGATGGAGACGAGTCTGCCGAAACGGCCTGAGACCACCTGCTGGTAAAGGAGACGGTGGGACATCTCATACCGGAGAATCATTCCAACCTGGAGATGGACCCCGGATTCCTTGGCCTGATTCCTAAGCAGCGAGGCCTCCCGCCAGGTGCCGGCCATGGGTTTCTCGATGAAGAGATGTCGCCCCTTCGTCAGAGCGGCCGTTGCCTGCTGGAAGTGCAGTTCATCAGGCGTTGCCAGAACGATGGCGTCGAGCGAGTCGTCGCCGATGAGATCCAAAACATCGCGATACCTGGCTTCGACGCCGTGGCGATCGGCCACCGTCTCCAGGAGCGGTCCATCGGAATCCGCCAGCGCGGCGAGCTGGACGCCTGGCAGCCGGGCAAGGGCTGCGGCATGGAGCCGACCAAACCGCCCCACTCCTGCGAGACCAACGCGCAGGGAACGCATCGGCTCCGGGTTCCCGCGGCGGTCCGGCACCAGACAGGGCTCAGGGGGAGGATTCATTTGAAACAAGTCCCGACCGCAACGCCACGTGCTGGGGTGATGTGGAGTCCTTCGCCGTAGACGAAAGCCCGCCTCGCGGGCGGTCCCAAGGGAGTCGCCTCTCGAGCCTCTTCTCTGCATTGGAGGGTCTGCATCAGTCCTCCAAGGAAATGGCCATTTTCGAGGAGCAGGTCCACATCGGATTCCAATACTCCCGGAGGAGAGGCGCGGCGAGGCTCGGGCTTTCGACCACGTAGCCGAACTCCTGCAGGTTGTGGGGATAGAGATTGTCGGAGCCGACATGGAACAGGCGATCGTCCACCATCCAGAGTTTGGCGTGGTTGGAGATTTTGACCTGACGGCCCCCATGCTCCCAGACGTCCCCGCTCGCCGACGTTCGGATCGGCGCAATTTTCAGGGTCCCGGTCACTGGACGATCAGCGAGTCGGCTTCGGATCTGATCCAGCACCTCGCGCGGTGTGATCCCCCATGAGTATGGAGTTCCGCTTCCGGCAACGGCTCCCGTGTCGCTGAGGACGATCTCGATTCCCACACTGCGGCCAGGATGGGTCAGGCTGTCGGTGAGCGACTGGAACAGGTCCGGGGACCAGTACTTCGTTCCCCGGTAACCCAGACCGAGGTCCATCTGGCTGAGGCGTATGGACCGTGTTGCCATCCGAAACGCGTCGCAGGGGACCCGCACCACCCCATTCCCCGGAAACGGACCCGGAAGGACTCCGCTGCCGAGCCGTGCCACATACAATGCGGGATGACCCAGGGTTCCAGGCACGAAGTCGGGTGCCATCGCCGGCAACAGTCCCGGGATGATCTGTCCCGAATCCCACCCGACCGAAAACGAGACCGCGTCGGCCGAAGGCGTCGCGGCATTGCGGGTCATCCAACCCCAGAGCTGGTCTAGGAACCGATGCGCATCCGCCGCTGCGGCACCGTCGATCCGAGCCGAGAGATCGTGCACCGGCGCAAATCCAAAATAGTCGTCCGACCAGAGGTTGTGCCCTCCCACCACCACCCGTCTCCCATCGCTGGCGATGATCTTGGCGTGGTTCCAGGTGTGAGCCATTCCTTGAGTCGAGGTCACCATGCGTCCCGCAACGACCTTGAGGCCGGAGTTGTCCCTTGGGACCCGTGCGGTGATCCGCTCCAGGAACCGGGCCAGGCTTTCCGGTGACTCCTTCGAGTAGGGGTGGCTTCCAAACAGGATCCGGACCGTCACCGGCAGTCCTGAACAAGCGATGTTCCCGAGTCCCACGGTCAGCAGATCCGCAAACCGTCCCGTTGCGAAAGGCTCCAACGAGGCGATGTCGAGGAATCGTCGAGTCCCGCCGACCGCGCCCGCCATCGCATCCAGCAGGTCCTGGCTGGCGGCAGGAAGATCCGGACCCTGCCAATAGGAGTTGTCCGATGGCGATGCGCCCCAGATCCCGGGCGTTTGGAGCCACTTGAGGGACTCGATGTGGGTTCGCCCGTAAAGGGGTCCGTGACCGGGCCCGGATTCGCCGCCAAGGGCTTCGAAGCAGCGGTCGAGAAGGCTCTCGGGTGGGTCGCTCGACTCGATCTTGGGGGCCTTCATCGGTGGATCAAAGTGCCTCCAGCCGGAGGAGGACCGGTTGGTCCGGACGTAGGGTGACCTGGGCCCGGGGTTGGATCCGATCCGGGGTCCAGAGCCGGGTTCGAAACCGTTGGATCAGCGTTCCGAGCAGAATCATGGACTCCATCATGGCAAAGCCCATGCCCATGCACATCCGTGGGCCCGCCCCGAACGGCAGGTAGGCAAACTTGTGCTTCTGCTGCTCGTGCCCGGGTTCGAATCGTTCCGGACGGAAGACCTCGGGGTCCGGCCACAGGGATTCGACTCGATGGACCGCATACGGACAGAAGATCACCAGATCGCCCGGCCGGATCTCGGTCTCACCGAGCCGATCCGCAGCCAAGGCACGCCGGTCGAACAGCCAGACGGGCGGATACAGCCGGAGTGCCTCGAGGAACACCATCCGGAGACGCTTGAGGTGGGGGAGATCCTCGGCCGTGGGCGGGCGGTTTCCCGTCACAGCCGTCAGCTCATCGCGGAGGCATTCCTGCTCCTCGGGATTGCGATCCAGAAGATACCAGACCCAGGCCAGTGCATTGGCCGTGGTCTCGTGTCCAGCGATCAGCAGGGTCATCACCTCGTCATGGAGCTGCTGGTCGCTCATGGATTCCCCGGTCTCCTCGTCCTTGGCGAGCATGAGGCTCGAGAGGAGGTCACGTCGGACGGATGGTTCCGCGGCGATCGCCTCGAGGCGGCCCCGCCGCTTCTGGATCATCGAGTCGACGATTCCCTGGATCGTTCCGAGGGCGGCGTTGAGCCGACGGTTCCGAGGGGAGGGGATCCAGAGGGGGACGAGGACGGGGGAGTGCGTGCGGTGGGCAAGTTCCTCCAGGATGGGGGGGAAGGCGCGGTTGATCTCGGCCGCTTCCGACGACAAGTCCTCGCCGAAGAGGGCCTCGGCGACCCCGCTCAGCGTCGCCTTCATCATGTCGGTACCGGCATCGATGGGTTGTCCGGCCCGGTGCTGGGTCGCCCACTGTTCGGCGCAGGCGTTGGCGAGACGGCTGAAGATCGGCGCAAACCGCCTCAGGTTCTCCCCGTGGAACGAGGGCTGGGCGATCCGCCGCTGGCGTTTCCAGAAGTCGCCACTGCTCGTCAGGAGTCCGTTGCCAAGGGCCACTCGCACCGCCCGGAAGCCGGGCGTGTCCTTGTCGTAGTGCGACGCATTTTCGAGAAGCACGTGGCGGATCCGCTCCGGATCGCTCACGAGGTGACCCCGCCGGGGACCGATCCGGAGGGGGACTACTCCGCTTCCCTCGCGGGCGAGTCGTGTGAACATGCCCAGGGGATCCTTCGCGAGTTCCGGAAGATCGCCCCCAAGGGCTCGTTCGATGAACTGAAGCATCCCGCAGGCTCCTGCGCTTTTCGGATTGAGGTCAACTGCCCTGACATCGTGAACCGACCATTGCCGGTTCCACGGGACGAGCACAGCCTTCGGGTCTGCGCACCACCGTCATCCCTTCGCCGTCATGCAACCCGTCGTCTTGATCACCGGCACCTCCTCCGGAATTGGCCGCGCGGCGGTCCGAAGATTCTCCGAAGCCGGGTGGCGGGTTGCCGCCACCCTCAGGTCCCCGGAGCGGGAGACGGAACTGGCGCGCCTTCCCGGAGTCTCCTGCTTCCGCCTTGATGTCACCTCGGAGCCCAGTGTCCGAGAAGCCTTCGCCGAGGTCCTGGCGGCCCACGGACGGATCGACGTCGTTGTGAACAACGCCGGGTTTGGCTCGATCGGTGTCCATGAGCACACCGGGGACGAAACCCTTCGCAGACAGTTCGAGACGAATGTCTTCGGGGTCATGAGGGTGACCCGCGAGGCCGTTCCCATCTTCCGACGTCAAGGTGGCGGC
The DNA here is from genome assembly GCA_016871805.1 of Verrucomicrobiota bacterium. Classification (GTDB taxonomy): domain Bacteria; phylum Verrucomicrobiota; class Verrucomicrobiia; order Limisphaerales; family UBA9464; genus UBA9464. Next base: position 9,320 of record VHCG01000048.1, on the reverse strand, counting down.
ACCGTGGTTCAGATCTCGTCCATGGCCGGGCGGGTCGCCTTTCCAGGCTACAGCCTGTATGTGGCCTCCAAGTGGGCGGTGGAGGGATTCTCGGAGTCGCTCGCCTTCGAGCTGCGCCCCTTCAACATCCGGGTGCGTCTGGTCGAGCCCGGAAACGTGAAGACCGGATTCTACGCCGTCGAAACCGGCCCGAATCCGGCGGCGGATCCACCGGAGTATCGCGAGTTCCTGTCACGATGCCGGGAGGTCGCAGGCGTGGCAGGGGCCTCGGGAGACTCCCCGGCAGTCATCGCGGAGATCGTTTTCCGGGCGGCTGTCGACTCGGGATGGCGCCTGCGGTATCCGGTCGGACGGAACTCCCGTCTCCTGATCCTCCTGTCCCGGGTGCTTCCCACCTCTGTCTACGCAGTGATTCTGCGGCGACAGTATCGGATCCTCTGATGTCAGGCGGATTCTCGGATGTTCCGTGGCGTGATGGGATACAAGGAGGTCAGAGGGATGGCGGCGTACCGCCCTGGCTCCGTGGGCCATTGAGCAGCCGGCCGATCAGGGTGAAGCGGACGCCCCAACGGGAGGCCATCCGAAGCGACACCACCGTGACCCCAATCACGGCGGCGAACTTCGCCACCGTCGGCCAGGACGGATCACGGGCCTACGCCTGGAGGGTCGCGACGGTGGACACGAAGGGGGTGCCTCGAATGCCGTACACGCGGGATACTTCCGTCACGGGCGTGACCCACAGCCCATCCATAGGTCTCTGGAACGCACTCCAGTTCGAAAAAACTCCAGACGCTACGAGGGACCTCCGATAGAATGAAAGGGATTCGTGGGTTTTCAAAGTCGGTCTTGTTGCCGAATTGGGTCAGAGGGGTTTTGTTCCTACTGATGGCAGCCACGGCCTCGCTATTCACGGTCCGGGCGGGGCTGCGGATGGAGTTTCCTGGCGGGACAGAAGTGAGGCCAGGGCGCGACTGGAGGGTCCGGGTGGCCTGCAACGGATCCACCACGCCGTGGCAGACCCTCGAATTCACGCTCGCCGCTCCGACGTCGATGGGTGTGGTCGAGACCCAACCCCCTCCAGTCCCGAGACCGGGAGTTGCAGTGGCCCAGACCACAACCCCACAAGGGCCGCGACTGGTGTTCACGTCGACTGGGACTCCCATTTCCGGGGATCAGATCCTGGTCGAGTTTCGCTGGCACCTTGCCCCGGAACTGGCGGACCTGGTCCAAGCCTCGATCTCCCTCGAGTCGATCTCCCTGGTGTCACCCGGTGGGGATTCCGTTGCCCTTCCATCCAGTCGACAGGCTCTGAGAGTGGCCAGTCCGTCGGACGGTCCTGCGACCCTCCAGGCGCTCCTTCCGGAATTGCAGCTGTTCGGAGAGCCCGGGACCCAGCACCGTCTCGAGGGGTCGCCGGATGCGGTGGTCTGGGATCCCATCCAAGGGGAGAGCCTGCAGGCGGCGCAGGGATGGGACAGGCCTGTCCGGATTCCGCTCACCGCTTCTGTGGTTGGCCCCCGTCGGTTTTTTCGGGCGCGAACCGAGCCCATTGTTCCCGTTTCAGTCACCCTCACTTCGTTGGCCCATTCCCGCACGGTGCGCACCCGGCAACCCTTTCCGATCGGTGTCGAGGTCCGCACGGGATCGGGGCTGGCCGTCGACGCCGGAACGGTCTCGTTCTGGGCGGGGCCGGAGCGGCTGGGGGTCGGGGTTGTCAGCCAGGGCGTCTGCCAGATCCAGGCCATGGCGCCTCGGGAAGGATCCTTCCCTCTGTCGCTTCGTTTCAGTGGATCCGCGCGATTCCTGCCCCGGACCGAGGCCCTTGAATCTGCGCTCCGCGTGACAGACTTCCTCGAGGGCGATGATCTGACCGACTCCCCGACAGCGACCTTCCCTGATGATGGGTCCGGCTGGGTCTGTGTGGCGACGAACGGCACGGATCCGTCGATCGGGAACCAGCTCAAGGTCTTCCGGCGCGGATCGGATGGCGTTCTCACGCTGGAGCGGACCCTGTCTCTGGGGGGGCGTGGCCTCCAGGTTCTCAGTGACACCATCCCGGCATCGAATGCCCTCTTTCTCAGCGCCAACGGACGCTGGATGTTCGCGGTGAATGCGGGCTCGGATGAGATCACGGTCCTCCGGGTGGACAACGATGGTCCCCGTCTGATGGGGAAATTCCCCTCCGGTGGAACGCTTCCGGACTCGATTGCCGTTTCCCACAACCGGGTGTTCGTCAGCCATTGCGGTGCGCCAGGAACCCTCACCGGGTTCCGTCTGGGCCTCGATGGCGGGCTCACTCCGATTCCTGGCTCCACCCGTTTCCTGAGCAATCGGGGTCAGGGTGAATCGACGACTCCGGCCACGCTCCAGTTCACGCCGGATGGCAAACGCCTGATCCTGGCCGAGGCGGATGGCGATGCGCTGTCGGTCTTCACCCTTGGAGCGGACGACATTCCGTCCGAGCCCACGGTGGTTGCCGTCCCCGGAACGACCCCGACCGGCATCGCGTTTGCCCAGGACCGTTTTCTCATCGTCGCCGAAGCCGCCGGGGATCGAACCGGGGAAGGGACTGTGTCGTCGTGGCGCCTCGAATCCGGAGGGCTCGGGTCGATCACCCGCAGCGCTCCCACCACCCAAACAGCCACCTGCTGGGTGGCGATCGACCGAACCGGGACCTCCGCCTACTTCGCCAACTACGAGGACAAGAGCCTGAGCCGCTTCCGCATTGGCTCCGATGGATCCCTATCCTTGGCCGAAGTGCGGGCCGCGGAACTGGGTGACGAGGGATTTCCAACCGATCTTGCCATAAGCCGCGACAATCGCTGGCTCTATGTCCTGTGCGACACCCGCAATTCGGTGATCGGATTCAGGATCCAATCGGATGGCACCTTGCTTCGGGTTGGAGAATTTGTCGGCGCCCCGAAGGGTTCGGTGGGCATGAGTGTCTGGTAGACCTGCAAAGAGCTGCCCATGTACTTGACCCGTAATCTGATCGCCTGGCTCCTGGCGTGGCCCGTGATGGTCCTCGTCGATGGACTCTTTCTCTTCCTGTCGGGATTGATCCTGAACGCCTGGAGAATTCCGCCCGCCGGCACGGCCCATACGGGACTGGAGCTGGACGCCTTCGCCACCATGCTGGTGGGTTGGGGGGTCCTGGTGGAGGCCCGCGGGATGGCCGTCCTCCGGTGCCGGAGCTACGTGTGCCCCCATGAAGGTCTCGATCGCGCCCTGAACCTCACGTGTTCCCGGTTTGGCCTGGGAATCATCGCACTGGGGCTCCTGATGGAGAGCCTGATCGGTCTCGGTTCCGACTACACCCAGGGACTGTTGTCATCTGCGGTACGACAGCGGTGTCTGGACCTGCTGTGGGTGCCGTTCCTCCTCAGCATCGGAGAGCTGGGGGTCCATGTCTTCCAGGTCCTAAAGCTCCGCTATGTTCCGACGACCCGGTCCAAGGTCCTTGAAACCGGATTGGTGTCGCATCCTCCGGAATAACACCGAATAGACACCGGGGCAGGGGATCGAGGGGAACGGCTCAGTCGAGCGTCCTGCGTCGGAGTGCCCTGCGGCGCTCGGCGGGCACGGTCCGCAGATGGGTGGCCAAGCCGAAGGCGGCAAGGCCGCGGATCAGGAACCAGCTTGGATCGAATTGCCACCACTCGAGTCCGTGGCGGGCACTGTACGGGAAGGCGTGGTGGTTGTTGTGCCAGCCTTCACCCATCGCGAGAACCCCTACCACAGTTTTGTTCCGGCTCTGATCCGGTGACTCGTAGTCCCGGAAGCCCCACAGATGGCAGACGCTGTTCACCGACCAGGTCACATGGTGGACCATGAACAGTCGGACAGCCCCGCCCCAGAGGAAACCCGAGGCGGCTCCCCACCACGACCCCGCGATCACACCGCCGATCAGGGCTGGCAGAAGCAGCCCCATGATCACCCAGAATGGAAACCAGGCGTGGATCTGGCGACACAGGGGATCGGCCAGGAGGTCCTTGGCGTGCACCGACATGTCCTGAAGGTTCGCCTTGAAGGTCCAGCCAATGTGGGCGTGGACGAATCCCCGGAGCCGGCCCCAGAGACCGCGCGCGTCGTCGATGTGGGGTGAATGGGGATCCTTGGTATCGTCGGCATGCTGATGATGGGCCCGATGGGTGGAGACCCACCAGATCAAGGGGCCTTGCAGCGCCATGCTTCCCATCACCCCAAGGATCCATGAGATCCACCGCTTCGTTCTGAAGCTCTGGTGGGTGAAATGGCGATGGAAGCCCACGGTGATGCCCAGTGCCGAGATCACGTAGAACACCGCGAACAACATGAGATCCACTGGGGAGAACCAACCCTTCCAGCAGGTCCACATGGTAACCCCCACCAGGAGGGGTGGCAGGCAGACGGTGATGAGCCGAAGACCCCGCCATAGGCCCCCGTTGGGCACGACGCCGCGCACGAGGTCTTCGTTCCGTGCAGAGGTGGCAGAAATCGCGTCAGGATGAATCACGTGGGCGGGAGGATCGCAATGGAGTCCTGGCTGTCGATCCTGGTTTGGGGGGGCGTGGCGTCGTTGATCCACCGTGGCCCGGTGCCGTCGAACCGTTGTGGGGCCTTGTGGGAGCTCCATCTTGAGACGGTCGACAAACTTCATATCGTGTCCAGCACCGGGATTCATTGGCCAGCGATGAACGTCTTGGTGGACCCAACTCATGCACATTGGACTGATCTGCCCTGAATTCACCGGACACATCAATCCGATCACCACCCTTGCGAGGGAATTGGCCGGCCGCGGGCATCGCATCACGGCCCTGGGCAGGCCTAATGTGGAATCCCGGTTCGTCAACGCAGGGCTTGGATTCCATCCGCTCGGCGTCGAGGACTACTCCGCGGACAAGGTTGCGGACCAGACCGCAAAACTCGGTGGGCTTCGTTCCATCAGCGCCGCGAGGCACACGATCGAGATGCTCCGGCTTTCGGCCCGGATCATCCTGAGGGATGGATATCTCGCCGGACGTCGGCTGGGTTTGGACGGAGTGATCGTCGACCAGGTGACACCGGTCGGAGGGACCGTCGCCGACGAACTGGGCATTCCCTATGTCCAGGTGTGCAACGCCCTCGCGCTCAATCCGGATCCGTGGTGTCCCCCGGCCATCCTCCCGTGGCGATACCGTACGGGCTTTCTCCCGAGGGCCATGAATCGCCTCGCCAACGATCTGTTCCGGCGACTCGCCTCACCGGTGGCACGAGTGGAACGGGACTATCGGAAGATGCGAGGCCTTCCCATCAAGGGTTATCCCGACCGGGTGACCTACCTCGCGGAGATCGCGCAGCAGCCGGAATTCCTCGATTTCCCCCGAAGGACCCGCCCCCCTCGCTTCCACTACACCGGTCCCTGGCACCGTCCGGGTGACGGACGTGGCATCGCGTTTCCGTGGGAGCGCCTGGAGGGTCGTCCCTTGGTCTATGCCTCCCTGGGCACCCTCCAGAACAGGATCGAGCGTCTATTCGTCGCGATCGCCGAAGGGCTGGCGGGACTGGATCTTCAACTGGTGATTTCCCTGGGTGATGCCTCACGGGATCCTTCCGCGCTCGCCGCCCGCTGCAGCGGCAGTCCCATCATCGTTTCGTCCGCACCCCAGCCCGAGCTCCTGAAACGGGCATCGGTCGTGATCACCCATGCCGGTCTCAATACCGTGCTGGAGTCCCTCGCGTGCGGCATCCCGATAGTCGCCATCCCCATCGCCAACGATCAGCCGGGTGTCGCCAGGAGGCTCGAGTGGATCGGTGCCGGCAGGGTCGTGACACCGGCGGAACTGACCCCTGCCCGCCTCCGCGCCGGTGTCGAGGCCGTCCTTGGAGATTCGGAGGCCCGCAGAAAGGCGCAGTGGTGCCAGTCGATGATCGCGTCGTCGGATGGCCTCGGAAAGGCGGCACGTCTCGTCGAAGAAGCGCTCATGACAGGTCGGAGCCCGGCTCCTGGAAGCGGATGACCGTTGTGGGGAACCCGAAGTGGGGGTGGGACTATTGCCAGGAATTGAACCCAGATGGTGTCGCAAGAGCAGAAGCGGGCCGAGTGGGACGACGCTCTGTTTTCCGGCGACGTGTCTGACTGCATTGAATGGGCTCCGGCCTCAGGGCAAGGTCCAGAAATGCCGACTCTCTTCCGACGGCTCGGAACCACGAGCCATTGCTCACCGCTTCAGCGGCGCCTCAGGGCATCGGGTCTGGGTGATGCGGAATCGCTGATGCGGTTGGCAGTTCAACGTGGTTGCGGATACTACCGGGACGCCGTCCAGGGAGAGGTGCTCGACCCCGGAAAGAATACGATTTCCAACGACGAGCTCTCGATCGCCCTGCTCCATGGGGGGCAGGAATGGTCCCCAGCCCTGATCTGAATGGGGGCAGCGATGCTGGGAGCACCAGGCAATGATCCCAAGAGGTTGGCGCGTTTGGCTCGCCTCGAGAGGTCCGAGGCCGTTGTCAGGGAAATCGCCAAGGCTGGGAGCATCACGGAGCCGGACAACACCCTCTGGTCCTTTCTCCTGCGGGAGCTTCCAGTGCGGGGATCGATTCCGGCGGGAGTGATGCCACATCCCACCCAGTTCGTCGCGATGACGGCGATTACCCGGGAAGGTCGTGGGGTCCAAAGCCGGTGGATCCGCCCGGAGCAGACCCATGAATAACTGTCGACCTGTCATCCTCGGCATGGCGCGAGTGTGAACCGCCCGTCGTGCGGTCCGGTCCACGCTGGCCTTCGAACCCGCGTGCAGGCACCTTCCCGACATCGTTTTCATGTACTACCTGCGCTGGCTGTTTTCCCGGACACTCCGCAAGGCCTCCGAAATGGAGGATGCGGTCCGGAAGCTCCTCAACCATCAGCGGGACATCCTCGCGCCCCAGGCTGTCGAGTCCATGGAGCAGGCACTGAAGGAATTCCGGCAGACAGTCCGCGGTGGCGCCCCGCATTCGTCCATCCTCGATGCGATGGACCATCTCGAGAGCACCGCGTCCAAGTGGCTGAAGCCCTACCCGAATCCCAGCATCCGGGAGAATGTTCTGATGCTGCTCGAGATCGCCGTCCTGATCGTCGGAAGCCGCGCCTTCCTGATCCAGCCGATGGTGATCCCGACCGGGTCGGCCCAGCCCACCCTCTGGGGTGTCACCTACGAGGATCTCCGCGACACCCACACGCCGGTGCCGTCGTGGCCGATGCGGATCTGGGAGAAGGTCGCCTATGGGGTGAGCTACTACCAGATCACGGCCCCTGAGGACCTCGAGATCACCAACTGGGATGAGACTCCCACGATGGTGATGCCCTTCGTGAAGAAGCAGAACATCCAGACCACGGCGGGGCCCATCACGGTCTGGTTTCCGCCCGAAAGCTTCCCGCGGCAGCTGGGCTTCTTCGACGAGGCGCGGCGGACCATGAAGAAGCGTCGGTTCCGCAAGGGCGAAGAGATCGCCCGGGCACGCGTGACCACCGGGGACCATCTGTTCGTGGAGCGGGTGTCCTACAACTTCAGGCGACCTGAACGCGGGGACATCATCGTGTTCCGGTCGGAGAAGCACCCGGGCATGACGGCGAACACCCACTACATCAAGCGGCTCGTGGGACTGGGCGGCGAGACGGTGCGGATCGGGGACGACCGGCACACCTACATCAACGGCCGCGAGCTCACGACCAACGATCCCGGATTCCACAAGGTGTTCGCGTTCGATCCGAACCAGCCCCCGGTGGCGGACCGCTATTCGGGTCACGTGAATGGCACGGTCTGGCAACAAGCCTGGGGCAATCCGGGTCCGACCCGGAACTTCCCGGATGGCAAGGCCGAGGTTCAGATCCGACCGAACCACTACGTCACATTCGGCGACAACACCATGAACAGCGCGGATTCGCGGGACTGGCCGGTTCCTGATTTTCCGCAGGAACGGGTGATCGGCCGCCACTGGATGGTCTTCTGGCCGTTTCTGAGGAACGGCCGACTGAACTTCGGCTGGGGTCAGGACTAGGGCAGGGGATGTCGAGGGCGAAGGGCAGGGGAGATGGACTGGATCACGCCGCCCGATCGCAACGCCCGGAAAGCGTCTTTCAGGAAGTGGATCGGGCCTGTCGCGGGAGGACTCGTAGGAGGCCTGATCGGAGCCCTGATCGTTCCATGGTTCATCGGAAAACCCTCTGGCGGGACAGGCTCTTCGGCGACCGTCGGATCGTCGCTGATCCTGCTGGCCTCGCTGCCGGCGGCGTGGCTCGTGGCGGTTGGGATCCATGAGCTCGGCCATCTCATCGGGGGCTGGCTGATCGGTGGACGCTTCCTTCTGTGGGTGGTGGGTCCCATCAAGGTCCTCCGAACTCCCAAGGGCATCCAGTGGGGGTGGAATCGGAGCGTCAATGTGGCGGGCGGGATGGGTGCCTGTCTGCCCCGCGACTGCAGCCAGCTGACCGCCCGACAGCTCATCGTCATGGTCCTGGGTGGCCCTATCTCGAGTCTGGTTCTGTGGGGAGTGGTCGAAGGGCTGTTGTTGGGCGTCGCATTCGCGCCGGGTTCGGTTGCCACGGCTGTGGTTGGCGTGGCGACGGTGACCGCATACCTCTCTCTGATCCTCGCAGTCCTTACACTGGCACCCTTCACTGCGGGCGGGTTCAAGTCGGACGGACGACGCGCGTGGGACCTGTCCCGGAGCGGCCCAAAAACCGACCAGGAGATCGCCAGGATGATCCTGACGATGCAGCAACTGTCTGGGACACGACCGCGGGACCTGGATCTGGGTCTGCTCGAGCGCTCCCTGAACCTGAACGACGGTTCGCTGTACGACCTCTATGCGCGCCTCAATGCCTATCTGTACGCGGCGGACCGGAAGGATTGGGAGACGGCCCGGAGACATCTGGAGACCCTCGCGGCGTCCGAAGACAAACTTGTGCCGCTCCTCGCGGCCACCGTGCGGTGTGAGTACGCCTGGATGGTGGCAACCGTCGGATCGGATCCGAGGCTGGCTCGGGCCTGGTTGGATTCCGCCGGTCCGATGGATTTCGATCCCGCAACCCGACTGCGTGCCGAATCCGCTGTGCTCCTGGCGGAAGGTTCCCGGGCGGCAGCCCACGCCAAGGCGCTCGAAGGACTGCGGGCCTTGGAGACCCGGACAATGAGCCCGGTCAAAAGCCCATTTGCGGTCGAAGCGCTGGAACGTCTTCGAGACCTCTCCGCAGCGCCCGCCTGAGGGATTACAATAAATGTTATATTTAGTTTAGGTCTCCCCAGATAAGGGCTCTGCGCCTGCCTTCCTGAGGAATTCCTCCCGGTTCAGTTCCAATAGCCCATCAGTCGGTTTGGACC
>VHCG01000047.1 GCA_016871805.1 Verrucomicrobiota bacterium | reverse complement strand
GAGAGCTTCCGGAGGGTCGAATTCTGCTGGAGCAGACGCATCACGACCGCTTCGCCGTGGAGCATCGGGATGATCGAGACGCGGATGTCGACCTCCGCCTCCTCGATGCGGACCTTGATGCGGCCGTCCTGGGGGAGACGCTTCTCGGCGATGTTGAGATGGCTCAGGATCTTCACCCGCGAGACGATGGCGGGCTGGAAGCGCTTGAGGGAGGGGGGAACGGGGATCTCCTGGAGGTCGCCGTCGATGCGGTAGCGGATGCAGAACTCATCCTCGAAGGGCTCGAGATGGATGTCGGACGCCCGGAGATCGATGGCGTCCTTGAGCACCTGGTTGACGAAGCGGATGATGGAGGCTTCGTCCTCCAGGCCCGACTCGAGCTGGTTGTCCTCCGCCATCTCGTCGAGGATGTGCAGGCTCTTGTCCTCGTCGAGCGTGCCGATGGTGTCGGCACCGACGCCAAGGTTCTTCTTCATCTCCCGCAGGATCGCTTCGCGAGGGGCCAGCACGGGCTGGAGGTCGAGTTCCCGACAGGGTCCGGAGCGTATCGAGTCCACGGGTGGAGAAGAGGCGGCAGGTGGCGATCTGGATCTGGGATCCGCTTCGACGCAGGGGGAGGAGCTCCTCCTTCAGGAGGATCCGGGCAGGGAAGAGGGAGAGGACCTGGCGGTCGGCCTCGAGGGTGTCGAGGGCGTCGAAGGGAACCTCGTATTCCCGGGCCAGCCACTGGAGCACCTCAGTCTCGTTCGCAGGGGTGGGAGTGCCATGGCCGTTGCCGCCGTGGCGTTGGCGATGGAGGACCACGGCGTCGGTCATCGACAGCTGCCGTTCGGCCACGAGCGGATGCAGTGGCGAGTCGCTGGGCAGGATTTCGGTGACGTCCATGGGAATCGGTGGGGCGATGCGGAACGGTCGGGAAACGACAATTCAGGAGAGGGTTCCGACCCTGGCGCTGGGTTCGTGGTGTTCTTGCGGACTATTTGAGGAGGCCCATCAGGACGGCGGTGGCCTCCTGTTTCACGGAGAGGACCTGACGGAGGTCGTCCTGGGCCTTCTCGAGGGCGGCCTCCTTCTGTTTCTGGGCGGCGCGATAGGCCGCGAGCTTGGCCTTCACGTCGTCGGCGGAAGCGCCGCCCTCGAGGGCGCGTTGGAGCGCCTCGCCCTCGGGGCTGGGTTGTCCACCCCAGCTGCCCCGACCGCCGGGGCGTCCACCGGGTCCACCCTGTCCTCCGCCGCGGCCCCCGCCGAAGCCACCGAGGCCCCGCATCATGCCGAGACGGACCTCGTTGATCTTGTTGATGCGGCCTTCGATGACGCCCCACTCGGCGTCATCCTTGATGCTGAGCTGCTCGCGGTAGCGGGTCATTAGCATCTGACGCATCTGCTCGGGATCGAAGTTCCCGCGCTGTCGTCCGCCTCCACCGGAACCGCCAGGACCACCAGGACCGGCATTCCCGGGCGCAGCGTCCTGGGCTGTGAGCGGTTGGAGGCAGACACCGAGGGCGAGGAGGGCTCCGGTCACGAGGGTACGGAACGAGGAGGCATTCATGGACTGTCTTGGAATATGGGGTTCGACTGCGTAGCGAATTCCCTGAGACAGACCTTGTTGTCCCGCGAGTGGTTACAGCGAAGTGGTTCTTGCGGCAGGGGCTCGACGCGATTCGGCACGGGGCACGGCACGCTCCCAACGTAGGATTCGGAAGCTGTTTTGGGTTTTCCCCGGAAACGGGAATCCCATCACAGTCCAGGCGTGCCGTCCTTTCCTCTGCTCCCCATCCTCCTGATGTTATTGTTGGATGGGAGGGTCGCTGCAGAGGTGACCGTGACCGAGTTCCTCGCCAGCAATCGGGGCGTTTTGCCGGACGAGGATGGGGAATATTGTGATTGGATCGAGGTTCACAACCCGACCCCCAAGGTTGTGGATCTGAAGGGGTGGACCCTTACGGATGATCCGACGAGGCCAACCCAGTGGGTTTTCCCGTCAACCAACCTCCCCCCGGGTGGATTCCTGGTGGTCTTTGCGTCGGGCAAGGACCGTTCCCTGCCTGGACGACCGCTGCACACCGGATTCAGCCTTTCGGCGGACGGGGAATACCTGGCCCTGTTCCCACCGGACTCGGAGAATCCGACCTTCGAGACCCTTCCCCCCTTCCCGAAACAGCGGTCGGACGTCTCTTTTGGAACACTCGCGGGGCGCTGGTTCTTCTTCAGTCCTCCGTCGCCGGGAGCCACGAACTCGGGAGGGTTCGTCGACCGTGTCGCCGACACGAAGTTCAGTCACGACCGGGGATTCTACGAGAAGCCCCTCGATCTGGTGATCGGGACGCAGACCCAGGACTCCCCCGTTGACTAGCAAGGTCACCAGAAACATCGCCAGAAGGCCGACCAGTTTCTGGGTGTCCACGGGATCCATGGTGCCGACGCTCACCGCGACGATTCCCAGGATCCCGATCGGGGTCAGGATATCGAGTGCGAGGCAGAAGAACTCGGTGAACAGACGTCGGATCGGGAGCACCACGGCGAGGATCTCTTCCCGATGATCCATCCGCTGGATCGTCAGGCCCAGGCACCCTGAGAAGAGGACGAGGGCGGTGAAGTTTCCGTTCGCGAGGTCCTGGATGATGTTTTCCGGGAGAAAGGCATCCAGCAGGGAATGGGCCGGGGGCGTCTCGAGCATCCTCGGATCGAACGCGGGCGAGTAGGGGAGATCGGGCAGCATCAGCGGCAGCAACACGATCTGGGCTGCGCTGAGGACGAGTCCGAACCCGAAGAGGAGGCCGCCGCCGCGCGTGAGAGCGCGGAGGGCCGGGGCTTCGAGGCTGCCAAAGAGACCGGTGAGCTCGAACAACAGGTACGGCAGCACCAGCAACAGCGTGGCCCGGGCGAGGATGTCACCAAAGCTTGAGGAACGCGATGCGCGGACCGAAGCCCAGGCCCAGCAGGATTCCAAGCCCGAGGGCCGCCACGCCTTGGGCCGCGAAGCTCCGGGGAACCAGTCGTCTCACCAGATCCCTCATCGGATTAGAATGTCATCGGATGGAGCTCCGCCGTGGTTCCCGAGCATTCCTGGGGACGGAAGCGAACCCGGAATACCACCCACGGGCGCCTGGCACCCATTCCTGCGCGTCCCCGCATTCGGATCGATGCGCCTCACACCTGCTTCGGAATCTCGAACCCCTTCCGGCCCGGCTCCGACAGCAGCTGGTTGGCCGCCTTGTTGTTGGTGAAGTGTTCCTCCCTGGGGCTCATCCGAAGCACCGCACCCAGGGTGAGCGGGGTCTTGCCGAGGTCGATCTCGTTCGCCTTCAAATGGGCCCCCATTCGGTCGAATGCGTCCTCCATCCCCCGGTCGTCATGGATCCGCTCCCGGATCGCCGCCGCCGGGAGGCGCTCCCCAAGTCGATGGCTGATGTTGCCGGTGTGGCACAGGGCGCTGCTGAGGTGCCCCTCGAGGATGTCGGCGTTGAGCTTGCGGTGGTCCCGGGCCCGGACGGCATCGATGAAGTTCGCGTAGTGGTCGGCACTCCCCTGGAACCGCTTCACCTCCTTGCCGTCCTTGTCGTAGGCGATGGCGGAGTCGTACGACGGGATGACCATCCGCCCATTCTCGCAGAGGACCACCACTCCGACCTTGGCGCCGTGGAAATCATCCATGTTGCCACCCCAGGCCTTGGGCTGCTGGAACTCCTTGGCCTTGGGCAAGCCACGGACCTCGAAGATCAGCGGGGCGTGGTGGTAGGCGTGGTAGATGATCTGGGTGTTCGGCGTGTTGCCGTCGTCCACATACCCAAGCCGTCCCCCGACGCTGACCACCATCGGGCTCAGGGCGTGCTCGCCCAGGATCCACCGACCGATGTCCATCTGGTGGATGCCCTGGTTGCCGAGGTCGCCGTTGCCGGTGTCGAACACCCAGTGCCAGTCATAGTGGAGTTTCTCCCGCATCAGCGGCGTGTTCGGGGTCGGACCGCACCAGAGGTCGTAGTCGATGCCGGACGGGATCGGCGTCGGGGCCGACACCTTGCCGATGCTCTGGCGGGGCTTGTAGCAGAGACCGTTGACCTGCTGGATCTTCCCAAGCCCCCCCTTCTGAATCCAGGCCACCGCCTCCTGCAGACCCGGATTCGATCGGCACTGGGTGCCGGTCTGGACGATCCGATGGTGCTTCCGGGCGGCCGTCACGAGCATCCGTCCCTCATGGACGTTGTGGGAGACGGGTTTCTCGACGTAGACGTCCTTGCCCGCCTGGCAGCTCCAGATGCCGATCAGCGCGTGCCAGTGGTTGGGCGTGGCGGTGGAGATGACATCGACGTCCTTGTTCTCGAGCAGCTTACGGACGTCGGTGTAGCCCGCGACCTGGTTGCCGGTGTCGGCCTGACGCTTCACCTCGGCGTCGAGGACGTTCTTGTCGACATCGCAGAGGGCCACGAGGCGGACGCCCTTGATCCTCTGGAACCCGGCGATGTGGTCCTTGCCCCGGCTGTTGAAGCCGACCACGGCGACCCGGATGTCGCCGTTGGCCCCGAGCACGGATCCGGGGGACGCGCCCCAGACGGAGGAAGACAGGGTCGCACCGGCACCGGCACCGGCGAGGGCGGTGGTGCGGAGGAAGTCACGACGACGGAGGTTCATGGTGTACGGGGTTGAAGGCTATGGACTGCGGAAGTGGTTCAGGGTTTCTGCGGGGCGGACCAGTTCTGGAACGCCTCGGTAAGGTGGGCACTGGGAGTGTCGCCCGGGTGGAAGATGAAGCGGTACCGGAACGTCGCCGACTTCCCGGCAGGAATCGTCAGATTGCCGGTGCCCTTGTCCTTCTTCTCGAAGTCATGGACGCCGAAGGGATTCGCGGCGAACAGGCCGTAGTCCCGGACATGCCACCATGTCGGGAACCGCGGATTCCCGGGATGGTCGAGGATCGCGACCCCGACCGTCTTGCCGTCCACGGGTCCGGTGTAGTCGACCCACGCCGCCCTTCTGCCCCAGGTGGCCCCATCCTTCCCGCCCTCGGAATTCTCGATGTGCCCCTGTCCGGCGGCACCCTTGGGCTGTTTTAGGCGCATCGACTCCGCGATGCGAAGGGCCATCGTGCCCTCCTTGGTGTCACCCAGGACGAGGTCGCCATGGCTGGCGAAGATCGTGATCGTGAAGTCGATCCACCGTGGGTCGCCTTTCGGGGCGTGGAAGCGCATCGTCCGCTCATCGGAGGCGATGACCTTGCCGTCCTTAGCGATCCAGCGGTTGCGCGACGTGATCCCCCCCGACTCGTTGCCCGAAGCGATCTCGGCGAAGGACTGGTGGACGGTCCTGCCGGCGTCCTTGGATTCCGACCAGAAGTCCACCCCGTTGGCGTCGCCATGGGACCACCAGAGTCCCTTGTGATGGGGGTGATCCCGCTCCTCGCCGGCAACCTCCTCCTGCGGCCAGCGACGGGTCATGTGCCGATCGTCGGCGGTCAGGATCGGATAGAGGAAGGGACGTGAGACGTCGCGGAAGTGGTATTGGGTGAAGAGGCGGCCATCGAGTTCGACCCGGACGACCTGGTTGGTCTCATAGACCCGGACCCGGGGCTGGGATTCCGCCGTCGCGCAGCCACTGAGCCCCACTGCGACGACAGCACCCGCCACCACGGCGCGGAGTTGGTTCGGGACTGCCTTCGGGATCATGCCGCAATATGGCGATCCGGCTCCACAAGGGTCAACCGTTAGTCCTTGCGGCTTGCGTGTTCAACCCTTGGTCGGCGGCCAGGACAGATCCGAATGGTTCACAACACGTCCGGACGGCAGGATGCCTCCCATGAATGCGTGGTTCCTCCTGATCGCGGCCATCCTGCTCGAGGTCATCGGTACGACCTGTCTCAAGCTCAGCCAGGGGATGACCCGTCCGTGGCCGGTGGTGGGGGTCGTGGTCTCCTATCTCTCGGCGTTCGGGCTGCTGTCCCTGTGCCTGAAGACCCTGGAGGTGGGGGTCGCCTATGCGCTGTGGTCGGGACTGGGCACCGCCGTCATCGCGGTGCTCGGAGTGCTGGTCTTCGGGGAAAGCGTCACCTGGACCAAGGGCCTGGGGCTCGTTCTCATCATCGCGGGCGCCGTCCTCCTGCACGGGGCGCCGGGCACAGCCGGACATTGAGGGTGGATGACCCGCGACAAACCGGTTCCCCGACGGCGGGGAGGTGGCCTAGTGTCGACCCGTGCGCATCATTGGGGGACAGGCGGCGGGACGGATCGTCCGGGTGCCGGAGGGGCTCGGCGTGCGGCCCATGCCCGACAAGGTCAAGCTGGCCGTCTTCAATTCCCTGGGTGGATTCGTCGACGGGGCGCGGGTCCTGGACCTCTTCTCGGGCACCGGGGCCCTCGGCCACGAATGCCTCAGCCGGGGCGCGCGCCAGCTGGTCAGCGTGGAGCGTTCCGAGAAGCATGCCCGCTTCTACCGCAGGAACCTCGAGCTGACCGGACTCCCGCCGGGGGCGATCGAACTCCGGGTGATGGATGTCTTCACGGCGTTGCCCCAACTCCGGGCCTCCGGGCGTCGGTTCGACCTCGTCATTGCCGACCCGCCGTACGGCGAGAAGAACGTGGGACGCCGATCGCAGTCGTTGGCCCAGCGGCTTCTCGATGCTCCGGATCTCCCCGATCTCCTCGAACCCGCTGGCCTGTTCGTCCTGGGCCACACCAAGCGGGATACCCTGGATCTCACCCCGCGCTGGCACGAATGCCGACAGCTCCGGCATGGCGACACGATCATCCGATTCCTGGAACGGGCGGATCTTTCGCAGGCCGGATCCGATCCTGAGCCCTCGGTTGCCCCATGAACCGACGCCTGACCATCGTGCTCTGTCGGGTGCTGGGCCTGGCCATCCTGGGCACCGTCGCGGCACAGGACTCGTCGACTCCCACCCTCGCCCGACATCCCAAGGCGGTGGCCTCGCCGGTCCTCCACGCCCGGGTCGCGCGGGCCGTGGAGCAGACCCTGGTCGAATTCGCCCCCCGGAATCTGTCGAGCGACCAGATCGCCATGACCGTGGTCGACCTCTCGGAGCCGGCCCGGCCCCAGTGGGGCAGCTACCGCGGCGGGGTCCAGATCTACCCGGCCAGCGTCGTGAAGCTCTTCTACCTCGTGGCGGCGGAGAAGGCCCTGGAGGAGGGACGGATCCGCGACACGCCCGAGCTTCAGCGGGCGCTCCGCGATATGATTGTCGACAGCGCCAACGAGGCGACCCATCTGGTGGTCGATGTCCTGACCGGCACCACCAGCGGTCCGGAGCTGCCGGAACCGGAGCTGAAGGACTGGTTCGACCGACGGAACACCGTGAACCGGTTCTTCGAGGCGCGGGGCTATGTCGGGGTCAACGCCAACAAGAAGCCCTGGTGCGAGGGACCCTACGGCCGGGAGAAACAGGCCATCGAGCGGTTCGAACCGAAGCGAAACGCCCTGACCACGGAGGCGACGGCGCGGCTGTTGACCGAGGTCGTCACCGGCGCGGCCGCCTCGGAGCCGCCGACGCGCCAAATGATGGACTGGATGAAGCGGGACGTACAGGGACCGGTCCAGGATCCGGAGGACCAGACCCATGGCTTCGTGGGAATTGCGCTGCGGGATCCGGCGTTGCGGGGGTCCCGGCTCTGGTCGAAGGCGGGCTGGACCAGCCAGACCCGGCACGATGCCGCCTACGTCGAGACGGCGGACGGGCGGCGGTGGGTGTTCGTGGTGTTCACCGTGGGCCACGCCCACGAGCGGGACATCCTACCAGCACTGGTGCGGCCGTTTTTGAAGCCGGTGCATTGAGCCGTCTGCTTGCCGGATCCGGCCATCGCGGCCAGCTTCGGCGGGTGGATGAGTTCCAGGCAGACTACGACGACGCGATGTTCGAGTACTCGACGGGCAACTTCGATGGGGCCATCGAGAGGCTCGAGGGAATCCTGAATCGGTCGCCGGACCACTTCGATGCCCGGCTCGGCATCGCGATGTGCCACTACCGCAAGGGGGACTACGGACGGGCAATCGAGGACGGACACCGGGCCGAGAAGCTCCGACCCCACGAGCAGCTGGTGCACACGAACCTGTCGCTCTTCTACATGAAGTCGGGCGACAAGAAGACCGCGGAGCACCATGGACTGCAGGCCCGCATCGCCTCGTGGAAGCAGGACATGACCGCGCCGCCTGCGGGTGGGACCTCCCCGACAGCCCCGACCTCCGCGGCCCCCGAGGACGAACTCAAGATGGCGGGTCCGAAGCCCCAGGCATTCAAGCTGCCCGAGAAGTTCCCCGACATGCCATGGAAGAAGGCCAAGCCCCCGATCACCCCGCCGCCGCCGTCAAAACCCCGGCCTCCGACCGCGTCATGACCTGGATCGATGTGGCGGCGGTGGAGTCCCTGGCGCCCGGGAAATGTCGGACCGTGGAGGTGCAGGGGCGGCGTTTCACGCTCCTGAATGTCGGCGGGGAATTCCATGCCCTCGGCGACCGGTGTCCCCATCGGGGCGTACCCCTGGGGGCGGGTTACCTCGATGGCACCAAGCTCTACTGTCCGCTCCACGGCTGGGAGTTCGATGCCCGGACGGGTGCCTGCGCCTCGCGTCCGGATCAGCCGGTGGATTCCTATCCGGTCTCGGTCGAGAACGGTCGGGTCCGGGTGCTCGCCTGAGTCTCCGCAGCCTCAGCCCAGGCGCCGCCAGCGTCGGGCCTTGAGCTCAAAGCGGGGCAGGCTCCCCCGGGGTACCGCGGTCACGGGAACCCGCAACGCCAGTTCATCCCGCAGCCGTGACTCCAGCCTCGCTGCGGTCTCCGCATCCGCCTCCAGTTCGACACCCAGTTCCGCGAGGGCTCCGCGACGATCCTCCGTCACCCGATACTCCCCCACATCCCCCGATCGGCGCACCCATTCATCGATGGCCGTCGGGTAGATGTTCACGCCCCGGATCACCACCATGTCGTCGATCCGTCCCAGGATGCCCCCGGGCAGGATCCACAGTCCGTTCTCGCGTTCGAGCCGCACCCGATCGCCGGTCCGGTACCGCAGCAGGGGAGATCCGGTCCGGCGCAGCGTGGTGAGCACCAGTTCCCCCTCGCTGCCGACGGGAAGGGGGGCGGCCGTCTGCGGATCGATGACCTCGGGATGCACGCAGTCCGGGATGATCACCAGGGTGCCCGGTCGCTCGGGATGCTCATAGGTCACAGGACCGGTCTCGGTCATCCCATGATGGTCGAACACCCGGGCCCCACCCCAGCGATCCCTCAGGAGTGTGCGGGTCGACGGCAGGCTGCCTCCCGGTTCACCGGCGACGACGAGGGTCCGGACCGTGGTCGTGGACAGATCGATGCCCTCGGCCGCGGCCGTCTCGGCCAGATGGAGGGCGTAGGTGGGGGTGCAGCAGAGGACGGTGCAGGCGTTCTCGCGGAGGACCTTGAGCCGAAGCGCGCTGCTCATGCCGCCACCCGCCACGCAGAGGGCGCCGAGGCGTTGTCCGGCCTCGAACGCCAGCCAGAACCCGATGAAGGGTCCGAAGCTGAACGCGAAGAGGATCCGGTCTCCGGATCCGACCCCCGCAGCGCGGAACACGGCACACCAGTCGTCGACCATCGCCGACCACGACTCCGGGGTGTCCAGCCAGCGCAGGGGTTCCCCATGGGTCCCGCTGGTCTGGTGGCACCGGGTGTAGCGGTCGATCGGGAACGTGAGGTTGGTGCCGTACGGGAGGTGGGCCTGCTGGTCGGCGACCAGCTCGGCCTTGGTCGTCAGCGGGACCCGGGACTGGAACTCCTGCCAATCCCTCGGGGCGGACGCCACCCCGGCGAGTTTGGCCCGTTGGAAGGGGTTGTTCCGGGTGACCTCGGGCCAGAGCGCCACGAGGCGGTCCCACGACGGGTCCGACAGGGTGGGCGGGGTGGGCCTCACGGGACGCCGTCGATCAGGCCCGGGTGGGTGCTGCTGCTGCTGGGCTCTTCGGGGCCGCGTGGGCGGTACCGGGCTTCTTGGGGGCCGGGTTGGGCTTGAACTTCATCACCAGCCCGCCACCGGCGAGGGCCATGACGATTCCGAGGTAGAAGGCCGGATTGACGCGGCCGAAGTCGATCTCGTGTCGGTACAGCCACAGCGACACCAGCGCGTTCACGACCGGGGCCCCGGCGAAGACGATCGACATCACCGCGGCCGGGGTTCCCTTCGCGCCGAAGGCGAGCAGTGTTCCGAACGCGCCGATCGCCCCCATGATCCCGGCCACCAACGACCAGGTCCAACCCGGGGTGGTGTACCCGGAGAAGGCGGCCCCCTTGCTCATCAGGAGGAAGAGCGGAGCGAGGACCGCGGTGAGGAAGTAGGCGATGCCGACGAAGAGGAACGCCTTGTAGCGGCCGTTGACGGGGTCGCCCATGAGGACCTGTCCCTTGTGCAGGAGGATCCCGTAGACCCCCCAGGAAAACACGGTGATGAGGGTGAAATAGAACCAGGTGTTTCCGGTCCCGGCAGCGCTGGGCGTCGACGTCATGATCGCGGCCAGAGTACGTTCGACCTCCGGTCCGGCAACCGGAAAGGCCGGTGGGGCGACGGGCGAAGAGCAGGGGACTGGATCGAGGCCTGCAGGGGGAGCGATCCCGCCGTAACCCGACCCGGGGGTGGAAAGTCCAACGAGACTCCGGTTGTTGGAGACCCGGGGTTCTGCTTTGTTCGTGGCTCACCACATGGAATATCACACGGGTTGGGGACGCCGGGCGTTTCGGACGCTCTGGATCGCGTTGATCGTGCTGGGGTTCGCCGGCCGGGTCCGGGCCCAGGACCTCACCCTGTCCCTGGTGGGCGGTGACCAGGGTTCGCTCGAGAAGGTGGGGGAGGCCTCGTGGCGGGTGGGTTCCCAGGGCGCCGGTTTCCTCGTGGGCACCGACCAGTTCGCCTTCGCGGCCGAGACCCGGAGGGGTGATTTCGATCTCCAGGTGCGCGTGGCGGATCTCGGCATCAGCAGTCCGTTCGTGCGGGCGGGATTGATGCTGCGGACGGATGCCGCCCCGACGAGTCCGTTCATCGCGGCCTTCGCCTCGAGTGGTGCCATGGGCTGTTTCGCGGAGTGGCGGACCTCGGCGAGCGGAACGCCGTCCCGGGCCTCGGTCACCGGAGGCTACCCGTCGGCTCCCCCCAACACCTGGCTCCGCCTGCGGCGCTCCGGGAACGAGGTGACCGCCTTCGCCTCGGTCGATGGTGTGGCCTGGAACCGCCTCGGCTCCGTGAGCCTCGGACTCCCGGAGGAGGTCCTGGTGGGACTCGCCGTCGCCAGCCAGAACCCTGGGACACCGGCGCTGGCCCGATTCGAGGACCTCCGGGTTCCGACCTCGACCACGGAGGCCGAATGGGTCCAGGTCCGGGAGTCCGCCACGCCGTCCAGCCGGCGGACCGGCCTGGTCCTCTCCGAGATCCACTATCATCCCCAGGGCGGCAGCAACGAGCTGGAGTTCATCGAGGTCGCGAACCATGGCGACATCTTCCAGGACATGACCGGCTGGCGTCTGACGGGCGGTGTCGACTTCGTGTTCCCGTCCGGATTCCGTCTCGAAGCGGGCGCCCTCGTGGTGGTGGCGGCTGAGCCGGGACGCCATGCCGGGCGGACGGGGTCGACCCCGGTGCTGGGTCCGTGGAAGGGATCCCTCAACAACGCGGGCGACACGGTGGAGCTCCGCGATGGCAACGGAGCGATCAAGCTCCAGATGCGGTATGAGCCCGATTCTCCATGGCCGGTGGCGGCCGATGGCACCGGTCACTCCCTCGTGCTGGTGTCGCCCAGCTATGGGGAGGACGACCCGAGGGCCTGGGCGGCAAGCTGGGTCCGTGGTGGTTCGCCGGGACGCCGCGACCCCGTGTCGGCGGCGCCGATCGAGCCGGTGATCCTCAATGAGTTCCTCGCCCACACCGATCCGCCCCAGCTGGATTTCATCGAGCTGCACAACCGGACGACCCAACCGGTGGACCTCTCCGGCTGGATCCTGACCGATTCGATCGCCACCAACCGGTTCCGGATCCCGTCCGGGACGCGCATCGATCCGGGTGGCCATCTGGTGTTCGACGAGACGGTCCTGGGGTTCCGCCTGAGGGCGGCGGGTGAGACGGCGATGCTGCTCGTCCCGGACGCATCCCGGGTGGCCGACATCGTGAGGTTCGGGGGGCAGGAGAACGGGGTGTCGAGCGGACATGCCCCGGACGGTTCCGGAAGGATCCGCCGGCTTGCGGTGCCGACCCCGGGCCGACCGAACGCCGCGGTCCGTCAGGAGCCGGTCGTCATCAACGAGATCTTCTACAATCCTCCCGGCGGGGATGCCGACGAGTTCGTGGAGCTGTTCCACCGGGGTCCGGAGAAGCTCGATCTCACCGGCTGGCGCATCCGTGGGGGGATCGATTTCAATTTCCCGACCGGCACGGTCCTGCAACCGGGTCAGTTTCTCGTCCTCGCCAAGGACGTCGAGCGCTTCCGCGCCAACCACGGTCTCCAGTCCGGGGTCGTCGGGAACTATTCCGGGACCCTGGGAGACGGCGGGGATGGGGTCCGCCTCACACGTCCGGACGAGGTCCTGTCCACCAACCAGCTGGGTGAGATCACCTCGGAGACGATCCACATCACGGTGGCCGAGGTCCGCTACGCCGATGGCGGTGCCTGGGGAAAGTGGTCCGACGGCGGTGGTTCGAGCCTCGAGCTGATCGATCCGGACGCCGACCCGGCACTGCCGGCGAACTGGGCGGATTCCGACGAGTCGACCAAGGCGCCCTGGTCCGTGGTCGAGTGGACCGGCCGGCTCGATAACGGCTTCGGCGGCAATGGCATCAACCGCGTCCATCTGGGTCTGCTCAACAACGGCGAATGCCTTGTCGACGACGTCGAGGTGATCAAGGGCGGCAGCACGAACCTTCTGCAGAACCCTGGGTTCGAGAACGGGCGTACGGGGTGGGCGATCACCGGCAACCACTTCGACTCCACGGTCGACGCCTCGGGCGCACGGACCGGTTCCCAGGGACTGCATCTGCGGGCGCAGGGCGGGGTCGACACGGGCATCAATTCGATCCGGGGCACCCTGGCGACGGGCTTTGCCTCGGGCAACACCGTCACCTTCCGGGCCTCGGTGCGGTGGATCGCGGGATGGCCCGAGCTGCTGTTCCGGCTGCGCGGTGGCTATGCCGATTTCGGGGCGCCCCTGCCGGTGCCCCAAAACCTGGGGAGTCCAGGGCGTCCGAACAGCCGTGCCGTGCCCAATGCCGGACCGGCCATCGACGGGGTCGCCCACAGCCCCGCGTTGCCTAGGGTCGGGGAACCGGTCCGGGTCACGGCCCGGGTGTCGGATCCAGATGTCCTGACGTCGCTGGTCCTCCGCTTCCGGATGGACCCGGAGACAGGCCTGAGCGAAGTCCCGATGCGGGATGATGGTCTGGAAGGGGATGTGCTGCCGGGAGACGGGGTCTTCACGGCCCTCTTGCAGGGGCGGTCGGCCGGTCTGCTGGCCTTCCACATCGCCGCCGCCGACGGATCCGGGGCGACCTCGATCTGGCCCCGGGAGTATCCGGTGGATGAGGGGTTGATCCGCTGGGGCGACACGATCCCGCTGGGCACCTTCCCGCATGTCCACCTGTGGTGCACGACGAAGAACCGCAACGCACTGGGCAATGCGCTGAACAATGCCTATCGCCGGGGAACCCTGGTGTACGGCAACACGCGCGTGATCCACGGGGTCCTGTTCCGGGACAAGGGCAGTCCGTATCACAACGGGAGCGGCGACATCGTGGCCCGGACGCCGGACGACGAGAAGCTGCACGGCGTGAGCGAGCGGCTGTTCTCCAAGACGGGTAATGGCGGTGTCGAGGAGACCGGACTCCGGGGCCGGGTCTCGGCCTGGATCGCCTCCCAGATGGGCATCCCATCCCTGAGCGGGAAATACCAGTTCTTCTACATCAACGGGACGCCGTTCGCGAACCTCGTCGAGGACCAGGAGGAGCCCGACCACCGCTACGCCGAGCATCACCAGCCCGACAACGGGGAGGGGGACCTCTACAAGATCTCGATCCTGTTCGACTTCAACGACGGCAATACCCAGTTCAATTCGACCCAGGCCACCATGGAGCGCTTCCTGTCGGAGGGTCGACTGAAGCTCGCCCGGTACCGCTGGAACTGGGAGCGGCGGGCGCAGCGGTTCCCGGAAAGCGACTACCAGACGATCTTCGATCTCGTGGACGCCTTCAACAGCACCTCGGACGCGGGCTTCGTGGGGCGGGTCCAGCGTCATGCCGACATGGAGCAGTGGATGGACGTGTTTGCGTTCCATCGTGTGACGGGCAACTGGGACTCCTGGACCTACAACGTGGGCCAGAACATGTACCTCTACCGTCAGCCAGGGCGCAGGGCTGTGCTGTTGCCGTGGGACATCGACTTCGTCCTGGGCCTCGGCGATGCCGCGGGCGCGCCGCTCTGGGGAGGTCAGGATCCCATCATGAATGCCCGGGCCTACGACAACCCGACGTTCCGTCGAATGCTGTGGCGTTCGCTTCTGCGGGCGGCCGAGGGGCCGATGCAGGTCGGGAACTACGGCCCGATCGTGAACGCCTATCGGACCGTCCAGCTCCAGAACAAGGTCACCGGCACCACCTCTCCCAGCGGGGTCACGAACTACATCAATGGCCGTCGCAGCACGATCCTCTCGCGGTACAAGGCGGCCGACACCCCGGCCCTCGTCATCACCTCGAACGGTGGCGCCGATTTCGTCAGCGCCACCCCGACGGTCACCCTCAGCGGCAACGCCCCGCTTCGCGTCGCCGACATCGCCGTCAATGGCGTCCGCTTTCCGGTCACCTGGACGGGGTTCACCACGTTCTCTCTGAGCGTCCCGTTGACCGCGGCGACGAATACCCTCCAGCTGGTGGGACTGGACCGTTTCGGCAACGCCCTATCCGACACGGCATCGGTGGTGGTGACCTATCCGGGGGCGATCCCCAAGGCGAGGGACTGGGTCGTGATCAACGAGATCCACTACAACCCGGTCCTCAAGGGGTCCGGATTCCTGGAGCTCCACAACCGCCATCCATCCGTTGCCTTCAATCTCGCCGGCTACCGGGTGGACGGCGTGGGCTACACGTTCCCCACGAACAACGCTGTGATCCCGGCAGGGGGATTCCTCGTTCTCGCCGCGGATCGGGCGGCATTCGCAACAGCCTTCGGTGCGGGCATTGCCGTGTTCGATGAATTCCCGGGCACGCTCGACAACGAGGGGGAGCGGCTGCGTCTGGTGGAGGCCGATGGCCTGGGGACATTCGACGAGGTCCACTACCGGAATGCGGCGCCCTGGCCCTCCGTCGCCGATGGGCTGGGATCCTCCCTCCAGCGGATCGATCCGTCGATCGACGGACGGCGGGTCGCGAACTGGGCCTCCAGCCCGCCCGACGCGGCGTTGCGGGTGACCCCGGGCGCTCCGAATCCGCTCCGGTCCAGCCTCCCGGCCTTTCCGACCGTCTGGATCAACGAAGTGGTGCCCAACCCACCGCCGACGGTGGTCGACAACCGCGGTGAGCGAGCTCCGTTTGTCGAGCTGGTGAACACGGGTGAGGCCGAGGCCGATCTGTCGGGTCTGTCCCTCAGCGACTCGATCCTGGGGCTCCGGTCCTGGACCTTCCCCCAGGGAACTCGCCTCGCCGCGAAGGGCTACCTCCGGGTGTGGCTGGACGGACAGTCCGACCAGTCTGCCGCAGGACACCTGCATGCCTCGTGGGCTGCCGAGCCGTCCACGGGATCCGTCTACCTGAAGCGACTCCAGGGCAGTCCTGCGACACCGGTCGTCCTCGACTGGATCAGCCACGAGCGCCTTTCGGCGGAGCGTGGGTTCGGATCCATCCCCGATGGCGACCCGGAGTCGCGTCGGCTCCTCTATGTGCTCACGCCCGGGGCCCCCAACGACCCTTCGGTGCCGCAGCTGGAGGTGACCGTGAATGAATTCATGGCGCAGAACCTGTCCGGGCTGGTGGATCCGGCCGATGGTGAACGGGAGGACTGGATCGAGCTGCACAACGGAGGCTCGCAGCCGGCAGACCTTTCGGGCTACTTCATCACCGACACCCTGGCGGACCGGACCGCGTTCCCGCTTCCCGCGGGGACGGTGATTCCTGCGGGTGGCTTCCTGCTGCTGTGGGCCGACGGGCAGCCGTCGCAGAGCGTTCCCGACAAGGGGATCCTCCACCTCGGGTTCAGCCTCGCCCGCGGGGGCGAGGCGGTCGGTCTGTTCGCGCCCGACCTTTCGCTGGTCGACAGTGTCACGTTCGGACCCCAGACCGCCGATGTCTCGATGGGCCGGTTCCCCGACGGCAATGCCAGCGACCTCATCCCACAGGAGATCCCCACCCCCGGTGCGGCGAACTTCGTGCCCGGCGGCAACAAGCCCCCGGTCTTCGCGCCCGTGCCAATCCTGCAGGTCGTGGAGCAGTCGACCCTGCGCCATCGTCTGGTCGCGACCGACCCTGATCCCGATCAGATCGTCCGGTACTCCCTTGGCGTGGACGCGCCTCCCGGAATGGAACTGTTTGAGACCACCGGCGACCTCGTCTGGACTCCCTCGGAGGAACAGGGGCCGGGCGACTACGCGTTCACGGTCCGTGCCACCGACACCGGGTCGCCTCCCCGCACCTCCTCGCTTCGGGTTCGGGTGCAGGTCGCCGAGGCCAATCAGCCGCCCGTGGTGGCTGGAATTCCGGATCAGGAGGTGGACGAGGGCTCCGAGCTGAGTCTCGAGGTGGTCGCCCGCGATCCGGACCGTCCTCGACAGACCCTCCGGTTCGAGCTGGTCGATCCGCCCGAAGGCGTGGTGATCGATGGCCAGACCGGGCGGTTGAACTGGATTCTGTCCGAAGCCCTGGGAGGGCAGGTGGTCTTCCTCAAGGTCCGGGTGACCGACAACGGGGCACCGCCGCTCTCCGTGGAGCAGGTTGTGCGCGTGACGGTTCGGGAGGTGGACAACCCGCCGTATTTCATCCAGCCCAGCCCCCAGATCGTGGACGAGGGCGCCGAACTGCGCTTCGAGGTCCGCGCCGTGGATCCGGAGGGTCCCGGTGTGATCTACCAGCTCATCCAGGGTCCTCCGGGTCTGGTGCTCGACACCACCCGTGGGGAGCTCCGCTGGGCGCCGTCGGAGGCCGAGGGGCCGGGGTCCTATGCCGTCGTCCTCGAGGCGACCGAGCTGACCGCCCTCGCCCAGACCGCGAGGGTCACCTTCTCGATCATCGTGAACGAGGTGAACCAGCCCCCGGTGCTGAAAGGGTGGGCGCCGTTCACCTTGCGGGAAGGCGAGACCGTGGACCTGCCGCTTGTGGTTTCGGATGCCGACCTGCCCGAGCAGGATCTGACGTTCAGTGTCGTGGGGGAGGTGGTGGGCACGGCGGTGGTCGAGTCCGGACGGCGTCGGGTCCGCTGGACGCTGCCGCGCGATGTCGGGGCACGCACGCTGTCCCTGACCGTTGAGGCCCGGGATTCCGGGGCGACGCCCCAGTCCACCCGTCAGACGGCGCAGGTGACGGTCGAACCGGTGTTCCATGTGCTGCTGTCCGAGATCCTCCATCGTCCGACCGAGGCCGGGGCCGCCTATGTGGAATTCCAGAATCCCTCGGCCGTGACGGCCTGGGACCTGTCGGGGTGTCGACTCCTGGGCAACGCGCTCGAGTACACCTTCCCGGATGGCACGGTTCTGGGTCCCGGGGCGCTCGCCTGCGTCGGGGCCGACGCCGCCGTGTTTCGACGGGTCCACGGTACCGCGCCGCGGCTGCTGGGGGCCTGGACGGGCACCCTCGGAGGGCTGGGCGACGATCTGCGGCTGGTGTCTCCCCGGGGAGAGGTGCTCGACCGCGTGGTCTTCACGGCCTCGGCGCCGTGGCCGGTGGTGTCCGCCCCGGGCATCGCGCTGCAGGTGATCGATCCCTGGGCCGACAATGCCCGTCCGGGCAACTGGATCGCCTCCGAGGGCTACACCGGTCCGCGGCAGCTCGTGCCGATGGCGGGGGTCTGGCGGTATTCCGACACTGGGACGCCGGTCGGGGCATGGCAGGCACCGCAGTTCGACGACCGGGCCTGGAAGCTGGGCGAGGCCCTCTTCTTCAAGGAGGAGGCGAACCTGCCCGGGCCGAAGACCACCCCCGTGGCGCTGGGGGAGGTGACCTTCTACTTCCGGACCACGTTCGTGATGCCGAGCGTGCCGAAGGGGATCGAGGTCGATCTCACCCACATCATCGACGACGGCGCCGTGTTCCATCTGAACGGAAAGGAATGGACCCGGTTCAACATGCCGGCCGGTGCCGTCATCACACCGACCACCCTCGCGACCCCGTCGGTCGGCGATGCCGTCCGGGTGGGTCCTGTCACACTGCCGGGGACTCTCCTCCGGGACGGCACCAACACGCTCGCCGTCGAGGTGCATCAGTCGAGCACGGGCAGTTCCGACATCGTCTTCGGGGCGCAGCTCGATCTGAAGGGAGGGCTCGTCGCGGGGCTCAGTCCGGGCGCCGCCAATCCCGTGTCCGCGACGCTGCCGGAGTTTCCGGCGGTCCATCTGAACGAGCTGGCCCCACTGGGCACCTCGGATCGGGATGGGTCCGGATCGATCGAGCCGTGGGTCGAGATCCTCAACGCCGGGAGCAACGATCTCGCGCTTGGGGGGTGGCAGATCCACGGGTCGGCCAACTTCCTTCCATGGACCTTTCCAGCGGATGCGGTGCTGAAGGCCGGCGAGCGGCGTGTGGTGTTCCTCGACGGGGAACCCTCCGAGACCCGTCCCTCGGAATGGCATGCCTCCGTGATCCCCGATCCCGCGGGCGGCTGGATCAGTCTGGTGCGTCCCTCCACGGTGGGATCCGGCGTGGTGGATTGGATCGCCTACGGGACACCGGTCCCGGGTCAATCCCTGCGGTCGGAACCGGACGGCCAGTCGTTCGGCCGGGTCTGGGGTCCGCCCTCCTTCGGTCGCCCGAATGGTGGAACCGTCCCGGTGGCGCCGTCGGTGTCGGTGGGCGTCGGTCCCGCGGGCATCACACTGCGATGGACGGGAGAGGTTGGGTCGGTCTATCGGGTCGAGGCCTCGGACCGGCTCGACACCGTCTGGCAGGTGCTGAAGCGGATGTCCGGCAGCGCGGGGGAGATGTCGGTGACCGACCCCGTCGCGAACCCGGAGACCCGGTTCTATCGGGTGCTGGTGGAGTAGCGCATCCCGGTGTTCCCCGCCTTCGTGGGGCGGGGTGGGTTCGCCCGCGAGAGGGCCGCATCACGACACGAAAAAGGCCGCGGCGATCCGCCGCGGCCTTTTGTTCTCGGCTGTTGTCCGGGCCTGCTCAGTAGGCGGCCTGGGCGCCCTTGATGGAGCGCTTCTGCATCCAGGGCATGAGCGAGCGGAGCTTGGCACCGGTCTTCTCGATCGGGTGCTTCTCGCCGGCCTTGAGCAGCGCGTTGTAGCGCTTGTAGCCGCCCTGGTACTCCTTCACCCAGTCCTTGGCGAACTTGCCGGACTGGATGTCCTTGAGGGCGGCCTTCATGCGCTTCTTGACCGAGGCGTCAATGATCTTGGGTCCGACGGTGACATCGCCCCACTTGGCGGTCTCGGAGATCGAGAAGCGCATGCCCGCGATGCCGGCCTCGTTCATGAGGTCGACGATGAGCTTGAGCTCATGGAGACACTCGAAATAGGCCATCTCGGGGGAGTAGCCGGCCTCGACGAGGACCTCGAAGCCTGCCTGGACGAGCGCGCTGGCGCCGCCGCAGAGGACGGTCTGCTCGCCGAACAGATCGGTCTCGGTCTCCTCCTTGAAGGTGGTCTCGATGACACCCGCGCGGGCGCCGCCGATGCCCTTGGCCCAGGCCAGGGCGATGCGCTTCGCATCCTTGCCCGGGTTCTGATAGACGGCGATGAGGCTCGGGACACCCTTGCCCTCGGTGTACTGGCGCCGGACGATGTGGCCGGGGCCCTTCGGGGCGACCAGGATCACGTTGACGTCCTTCGGCGGGACGATGGTCTTGTAGTGGATCGAGAACCCGTGGCTGAAGAGGAGCGTCTTGCCCTTGGTGAGGTTCGGCGCGATGTCCTTCTCGTACGCCGCCGCCTGCTTGGTGTCGGGCAGGGCGACCATGATGACGTCGGCCCGCTTCACGGCGTCGGCCGTCGGCAGGACCTCGAAGCCCTTCTCGCGGGCGACCTTGATGGACTTGGAGCCCTCATAGAGTCCGATGATGACCTTGCAGCCGCTCTCCTTGAGGTTGAGCGCATGGGCATGACCCTGGGATCCGAATCCGAGGACCGCGAGGGTCTTGCCTTTGAACACGCCGAGATCGGCGTCCTTGTCGGTGTAGACTTTTGGCATAGTGAGTGACGGAGTGGGGAGACTAGACGGGAAAGCGGAGGTCCCGGAAGCGTGAAATCATGGAAGCCTTCCCCTGGGGACGGCTTCGTGTCTCCGGGAATGGGGTCCTCAGGTGCGGGGCAGGGCGACCTGGCCGGTGCGGGTGAGGTCGAGGATGCCGAAGCCCTTCATGAGGGTGATGAACTTGTCGATCTTCCCCTCGCCGCCCGTGATCTCGATCGTGAGGCTCTCGGGCTGGACGTCCACGACCTTGGCCCGGAACAGCTCGGCCATCTGGGCGACCTCGGCGCGGTTCGAGGTGCCGGTCGCAACCTTCAGGAGGACCAGCTCACGGTCGATGTAGTCGCCCTGCCGGTAGTCGATGACCTTCACCACGTCGATCAGCTTGGCGAGCTGCTTGACGATCTGCTCGACGGTCGAGTCGTCGCCCCGGGTGACGATGGTCATGCGGGAGAGTTCGGGATCGTGGGTCGGGGCGACGTTGAGGGAGTCGATGTTGTAGCCGCGACCGGAGAAGAGTCCGGCAACGCGGGTGAGCACGCCGAACTTGTTTTCGACCAGGATCGAGATGGTGTGACGCATGGTGTGTCGGAGATCCCGCGACCGGCCGGGTTGCCACCCATCAAAGCAAAACCCGCGGCGGACCGCGGGCGAGCTGTGAGCTGCCGGGAACTGGATCGGGTGGAGGCTCAACCCTTCGGGCGGAACCGGCCAGCCTTCCCTGTCGGAATCACGGTGCAGACGCTAAGGGGGGCACTTTGGATGGGTCAATCGCCGAAGTTGTGAGATGAGGGTTGAGAGTTGGTTGAAAAAAAGCCGAGCCTTGCGCGTCGGACGCGGGGAAATCACTGGGCGTTGAGAGTTGAGCGTTGAGAGTTCGGGAATGTCATTCGGCCCAAGGCCGAGGGATGGATCCAACTCGAGACGCTCCTTCATCGAACCGAAGTGTCCCCGGAAACGTCGGGACACGTGCTCTCAGGTCTCTCAACTCTCAGCTCTCAACTCTCGACGTGTCTCCGCTCCCTCCAGGACTCATCGACATCCCAAGCCGGCCACGACTGGTCTACGGTGACGGGACCCTGGGCCGCATCGGGACCCTCGCTGCCGAGCTCGGGGTGGGCCGTGCCCTGCTGGTCACCGACCCGGGCATCGTGGCGGCCGGGCATGCCGGTCGCGCCCAGGAGTGTTTGGAGAAGGTCGGGATCCACGTGGCGCTCTACGAAGGGGTCCGCGAGAACCCCGACACCGAGGACGTGGAACGGTGTCGGCAGGCCGCGGCCGACGCCCGGGCGGAGCTGTTCATCGGACTCGGCGGTGGGAGCTCGGTCGACACCGCCAAGGGTGCCAATCTGCTTCTGACCAATGGCGGTGCGATCCACGACTACTGGGGTGTGGGCAAGGTCCCAAGGGCCATGCTGCCCCTGATCGCGATCCCCACCACGGCGGGCACCGGGAGCGAGTGCCAGTCGGCTGCGCTCATCGCGGATCCCGTCACCCACCAGAAGATGGCGTGCCTCGACCCGAAGATCACCGCACGGATCGCCATCCTGGATCCTGAGCTGACCGTCTCCCAACCGGCCCGCGTGACCGCCGTGACCGGGGTCGATGCGCTGTCGCACGCGCTCGAGAGCGCGGTGACCCGGCGACGAAACAGCGTTTCCTCGATGTATTCCGATGCCGCGTTCCAGAAGCTGGCCGGGTCGCTGGTCCGGGTCCTGGATGAACCCGGCGATCTTCGGGCCCGTGGGGACATGCTGCTGGGGGCGGCGTTGGCGGGACTGGCCATCGAGTGCTCGATGCTGGGAGGCGCCCATGCCTGTGCCAATCCGCTCACCGCACAGTTCGGGGTCGTCCATGGAGCCGCTGTCGGCGTGATGCTTCCCGCGGTCCTCCGCCACAACGCGGTGCCGGGCTCGGAGGCGGAGTCCGCCTACGCGCGGCTGGCCCTCTCCGCCGGCTGGAGCTCCGCGGGCATGCCGGACGCCGTTGCGGCCGCGACACTGGCCGACGGCGTCTCCCGGCTCCTGGACCGGGCCGGAATCCCGAGGTCGATCCTCGACGCCGGGGCCACTCTGGATGCCATTCCCCAGTTGGCCGCCGCCGCCACGAGACAATGGACGGCCCAGTTCAACCCCCGCGATCTGGACCTCGAGGCCTTCGTCGGTCTGTACACGGCCGCGGCACAGCCCCGGTAGCGGGCCTACCTCTCACGGGGCGGAACGGACCACCTCGAACCACCTCAGGGTCGCGTCCGTCGGCAGCAGCCAGTTCACCTCGGGAAACCGTCCCGGCACCGATGTCCCGCCCTGGAAGGGGAGCCCCAGCTGATCCGAGGCCCTTAGTTCGAAGGTATCCTTCGGACCCGAGGGCCACAACAGTCTCACGCGTCCGTCCGGCTCACGGAGTGCGGTCACCTCCAGCATCTCATCCCGCCGCGAGGGATCCCGTCCCGAGAACTGCTCCGAGGCGGTGATCCACCCGTCGCCGTCCGGGTCGCCCGCGGGACCCTCGTTGAGGGTCCCGAAGTGGGTGCGCTCCCAGTCGTCGTCCAGCCCGTCCCGATCCGTGTCCACGATCGCGCGTCCGTCCAGGATGAGTTCGGCCTCGCGGAGTTCCCCGGTCTCGCCGGCGGCGGTGTCGACCACCTCCAGGACCCAGTCCCCGACACTGGATTCGCCGAGGTGTTGGACGGTGGAGAAGGTCCAGGACTCGGGCACCGGATCGGATTCGGTCCCGCGACGCAGCAGGAGGCTCGTGAATCCGGAGGGCGCCGTCAGCCGGACCTCGAGGTCCCGTCCGCGGGGGTGGGTCCAGTCGACCCGCAACTGCACGTGCTGCAGAACGAGGGCGGTGGAGACGGAGAACGTCCGGCGCAGTCCCTGCGATGGCGCGTCCGGGATTGGCTGGGGCGCGGCGAGTGGCACCCGCTCCACCCTGGGCGCGGCCTGCGGAATCCAAGCGCGCGCAAGGCGCACGGCGGCTCCGGCGTCGGGAATCCCGAATCCGGTATTCTCGCTGACGGCGAATCCGGCGCCGTTGGTCCGAAGATCCGGGTCGGCCCGGTGGAGGTGTCGGGCCGACAGCGCCAGGATCTGTTGGACCTCGAACCATCGGAGTTCAGGTCGGGCGCTGACGAGGAGGGCGGCGACGCCGGAGACCAGCGGGGCCGCGGCCGAGGTGCCCGTGAAGGCGAGGTCCCCAACGAGGTAGTCGATCGACTGCGGGTCCTTGGGGTCCCACACGACGTTGCGTCCCGCGGTGCCGACGCGGTCGGTGGTGACCAATCCCGGGCTGTTGGCGAGGCGTTCGCCGCCGGGGGCCGAGACCAGGATGCAGGCCCCCGGCGTGCTGTAGCTGGTGACGCTGCCGTCGATCCGTACCGCACCGACCGTGATCTGGCTGATGTGGTTCGCGTAGCCATCGATGTTGGCGTCGCCTGCCGTGCCCGTGCCGAAAAGCTGCCGGTTGTTCCCGGCGGACCGGACAAAGACAACGCCAAGCCCTCCGCGGCCGTCCCGCACCGCCTTGTCGAGGGCCTCCACCTCAAGCGGGCCGGGCCAGACGAAGGAATAGCCGTAGTTGCCCCAGGAATGGTTCTGGACCGCCACGGTCTGGTTGGCGGTGCCGAACAGTTCTGCAAACCCGGCCTCGTCGGGCTGGTTGGTGTCCGTGTTGTCGAAGATCACCCAGCTGGCCAGTCGAGCCCTCGGAGCGGTGCCGGTGGCCCCCCTCCGGTTGTCCCCCACGGCGGCGATGACCCCGGAGACTGCGGTGCCGTGATACAGTCGGGGAGCGGCATGGTCGCCGTTGTCGGTGTCGGTCAGGAAGTTGTGATGGGGTCCAACGACATTGGCGGCGAGATCCGGATGGGTCCGCTCCATGCCGTCGTCCCCGACTCCCACGACCACCTCCTCGCCTCGGGTGTAGGCCCAGGCACCGCGGAGGTTGAGGTCCACCGTCGACGGTGGAGGATTGGTGCTCCCCGGCGGGGTCTCGAGCGCATACTGGCGGGGGAAATAGGGGTCGTTGGGGGCCGCGGATCGGAGGAAGTGCGGACGGACCCGGGATCGCTGGGTCGGCCTTGCGGCGATCACCCCGGGGTCTCTGCGCAGATAGTCGACGGTCTCTCGGGCGTCTTCTGGCGATGGCGTTCGCAGCACCCAGGTCGTGTCGGAGGGACGCGAGCGAACCGTCACGGACCCGGGCAATCCCTCGATCGGAACAGTGGCTCCGGACTCCATGGTGACGACCACGTGACGGCCGTGGTCCAGGGAAGGGGGGGTGGCGCGGGGAGGAGCGGCCGTGAGGAGCGGTCCGACCGTCGCGGTCAACAACAGGACCAGTGCCGAGCCCGGGATTCGCGTCACGCGGTCAACCTACCCAAGGACACCGGTTTTGCCATGGGCTTTGCAGTTGTCGGCCGGTCGCCCATGGTGCAGCCCGTGCATCTGGCCCAGCTCCGACTCCGCGACTACCGGAACTTCCTCCGGTTGGATGCGACGTTCGAACCGGGCTTCCACCTGTTTCTGGGGCGCAACGCCCAGGGCAAGACGAACCTCCTCGAGGCCCTGTACCTGGTCGCCACGCTCCGCTCGTTCCGGGGCGTGGGCGGAACCCAGCTCGTCCGGGAGGGGGCCAAGGGGTATTTCGTGGGGGCCACGGTCGAGGGGCAGGGACGTGCCGAGGTGAAGGCGTTCTGGTCGGTCCGGGAACGCCGACTCACGCTCAACGGTGCGCCGGTGAAGCGGATGTCGGACTACCTCGGGACCTTCCGGGCCGTGGTGTTCTGCTCCGAGGACATCCACCTGGTGAAGGGGGCGCCGCAGTTCCGTCGACGCTTCCTCGACCTCCTCCTCGCACAGACCCACCCGGGCTACCTGGCCCTGCTGCTGCGGTACCTCCAGGCGCTGCGGGCGCGGAATGCCCTGCTCAAGCAGCCCCGGGTGGACGAGGACCAGCTGGCGGGGTTCTCGGCGGAGCTGGTGCGCCTGGGGCAGCCGCTGATCGAGGCCCGCAAGGAGCTGCTGCCCCGACTGGCCTCGGTGGCCCGGCGCTCGTTCGAGCGCATCGCGGTCGGGACCGATGAGCTCTCGATCGACTACGTGCCCACCGTCTCGGGGGATTTTCAGGTGGCCCTCGCCGCCTCCCGGGTCCGGGAGCGGAGCCAGCGCACGACGCTGGTGGGACCCCATCGTGACGACCTGGTCCTCCGTGTGAATGGGCGTCTGGCGGGTCCCTACACCAGCGAGGGACAGAAGCGGAGTGTGGCGATCGCCCTCAAGATGGCCCAGGCCGAGCACCTTGCGGCGGTCCACGGCACGGCCCCGGTGCTGCTGATCGACGATGTCATGGGCGAGCTCGACGCCCACCGCCGGGCGGGGTTCCTGCCGCTGCTCCACCAGGTCCACCAGTCCGGCGGACAGGTCTTCATGACCTGCACCGAGGAGAACTGGCCGGCCGATCTGGGTCGGGACTGGATCCGCTGGACCGTGGCGGCCGGGGCGCTCGCGCGCAGCGCCTGAATCCGGCCTTGCCCCCGGATTCTGCCGGTTTTTGGACGCGGGTTGCGTTCTCCATTTTCCTCGGTTGTGTATTTGCAGCCGTGTGGTAAGGGAGGTCCAGACAGGGATTGGAATTGTCAAATCCTCGTCACAAGCGGTTCACGTTATGGATTCTCATTCTGTCCAGAAGTCGTTCCCGCCCAGAACTTCCGGCCGCCAAGGCTTCACGTTGATCGAGCTGCTCGTCGTGATAGCGATCATCGCGATCCTCGCCGGCATGCTCCTTCCGGCCCTCGGGAAGGCCAAGCTCAAGGCGCAGGGTCTGCAGTGCATGTCCAATCATCGTCAGCTGACGCTGGCCTGGCGCTTGTACGCCGAGGACAACCAGGACCGCATCGTCTACGCCAGCCACTCGGGTAACGATCGTGACCCCCAGAATGCGTACGCGTGGACCCAGACGGAGATGGATTTCAGCGCGAATCCCAAGAACTGGGACGTGACCGCCGATATCACCCAGAGGCCGCTCTGGAAGTACAACCAGGCGCCCGGAATCTACCGCTGCCCGGCCGACCGGAGCTCGGTGACGGTCAACGGGGTCAAGAAGCCGCGGGTCCGTTCGATGTCGATGAACCTGTTTCTCGGAGGGTTTGCCGGCGGCGGAGGTGGGATGGGGGTGGTCGAGGCCAATCGCATTTACCTGAAGTTGTCCGAGGTCAACAACCAGAACATCGCCCCCGGTCCTGTGGACACCTGGATCTTCATGGATCAGCGCGAGGACTCGATCAATTGGGGCAACTTCATGACCCACATGGACGGATTCTCTCCAAACAATCCAGGCCTCTTCAAATTTACGATGGATCTCCCAGCATCCTACCACAACCGGGCCGGTGGATTCTCCTTTGCCGACGGCCACTCCGAGATCAAGAAGTGGCTCGACCAACGGACCATGCCGCCGCTGGTGATCGGCAAGACCGGTCGGACCTCCGACATGCCGTCGCCGCGGAACCGGGACATTGCCTGGCTCCAGCAGCGGTCCACACGGCCGGTCAAGTGGACGCCCGGCGCGCCTTGAAACAATCGAAACACAACAACTGGGGTCCTCAGGACCCCAGTTCGCTTGAACCCTTTTGCAGTCCCTTCGGAGCCAACCATTAGAATGAAAACCACACACACATCCCGTCCGGTGCTGGGCGGCATTCTCGCCACCCTAGTGGCGTCGACTGCCCTCGCTCAGTCGGATTATTCGACCGCCGTGCAGGCCCTGAATCCAGTGGCCTACTGGCAGCTCAACGAAACCACCACCGCCCCCGCCCCGAACCTGGTCGCCAATGCCTCGACTCTGGGTTCCGTCCTGGACGGGCGCGTGATCGCCGACGCTGCCAAGGGCGAGCCTGGCATCGTCAACAACGGCATCCGCCTCAAGAACCCGGGTGTTGCCGCCGGTTACTGCGGTTCCAAGATCGACGTCCCCTTCAACCCCGCCCTCAACAAGAGGGGAGCGTTCTCCATCGAAGTCTGGCTGAAGCCGAGTGATCTCGGAGCCGACGCCAACGGCATGGCCGTGATGTCGTCGATCTCAGGCGACTTCCTCGCCTCGAACCGCTCGGGCTATCTGATCTACGTCAACAATGCGGGTCGCATTGAGTTCCGCCTCGGCAATACTTCCGGCTACGTCGGTACCATCAACAATGGCTCCAAGCCGGCGTTGAATGCCGTCAAGGGACAGTGGAGCCATGTGGTCTGTGTCTATGACGGCGCCCAGACCGTCGTGTACATCAACGGCGAAGTCGGTGGCACCAAGGTGCTGACCGCGGCCGAGATCAATGCGATCGCCCCTCAATTCCAGATGCCGTTCCGCCTGGGTGGCACCGGATTCAACGGGTCGATCACCGACTATCCGGTCATCTCGGCCCC
>VHCG01000046.1 GCA_016871805.1 Verrucomicrobiota bacterium | reverse complement strand
GCGAGGTCCGGTATTCTGATTCGTGGGACCCCCTGGCCGATGGGTTTGGATTCTCCCTCGTGCTGCGCGACGAATCCGTCCAACCCGGGGACATCGGAACCGCGGATCGCTGGCGTCTCAGCACCCGGTTCGGTGGCTCCCCCGGAACCGCGGATCCCGCACCGACTCCATTCCCGGCCGTCCGAATCAACGAGGTGCTGGCCCATACCGATCCCCCTCTCGTGGACAGCATCGAACTCTTCAATGCGAGTGCGCAGCCGGCGGACATCGGAGACTGGTGGCTTACGGATGACTTCCGTGAACCGAAGAAATACCGGATTCCGAACGGAACTGTCCTCCCTCCAGGCGGATTCTGGGTCGTGACCGAGGAGACTCTTCGTGTCGGCCCAACCGGCTTCTCCCTGAGTGCCCTGGGCGACGGGATCCACCTGTTCAGTGCCGATGCCAATGGAACCCTTACGGGATACACCCAGGGTGGTTCCTTCGGCGCGACCTTCAACGGCCAGAGCCTCGGGTGGCTCGGTAGCTCCGAGGGTCGTGAGCACTGGGTTCCCCAATCCCAGCGGTCGCTCGGCCAGCCAAATCCCCCGCCGGGCGTCCCACCGCTTATCGTCACCGAGATCCACTACGCCCCGCCCGCGTTGCCACCCTATGGAAGCCAGCTCGACGAGTTCATCGAGGTGCGGAACACGACAAGCCTGCCCCTGCTGCTCGGGGATCCCGGTCGTCCGGAGCGTCGCTGGCGTTTGGACGGTGCTGTCACATTCACCTTCCCGTCCGCAGCCCTGCTCGGACCTGGCGCCTTCGGAGTGGTCGTGTCGTTCGATCCCGACATCGAGACCGTCCTCGCAGCCGATTTCCGCTCCCGGTTCGCCGTGCCGAGCGGGGTTCCACTCTGGGGACCCTGGAGGGGCACTCTCAACAACGCCGGAGAAACGATCCAGGTGCAGCAACCGGACGAGCCCATCCCTTCCCCCGCAGTGAATGCCGGCTTCATTCCTTGGGTGACCTGGGAATCGGTCCGATATCGACCCGTCGCCCCATGGCCGACCTTCGTCGAGGGAACAGGGAATTCCATCCAACGCCTCCGGAGCCGCTCCTTCGCCAGCGAACCTGCGAATTGGGAATCCGCTCCGCCCACGGCCGGACGTGTCAACAACCCGGACGACACCCTCCAGGCGGTGGCCGACCAGGATTGGGACCAGCTCCCTGACGACTGGGAGGTGGCCGAGGGGCTCGATCCCCTCTCGGCGGTGGGGTCCAACGGCGCCCTGGGAGATCCCGACGAGGATGGGCGGACCAATCTCGAAGAATACTTGGCCGGGACCCGCCCCAAGGACCCGTCGAGTCGACTGGTGATCGAGGTCGCCACCGGGGATGCCGGTACGGAACTCACGATTCCAGCGATTCCAGGCCGTATCTATCGGGTCTGGGTGCAGGACCGCCTGGGAGATCCCGCGTGGCTACCCCTCGGAAGTCTCAATGGACCTGGAACCCCTGGACCCCTCCGGTTCCGGGACCCCTCCACCCAGTCCTCGCGGTTCTACCAGATCTCGATTGCGTTGCCCTGAACTGGGCACGCGAAGACACGGAGGGGGCCGGGAAAGGAGACAGACGATTTGTTTCAATTCCGAGGCGGTGGTGCCGCCCGGAATACGGGCACGTCTCAGAGGCTGGATCCGGGGTCTGGATCCGATCGATCTGGCGGGACCGGATGCATCGGGGTGCGACGCCTGAAGAGGCGTCACAGCCTTTGGGCGACGGCGTAGACGATCAGCCACGGCATGAGCCAAAGCAGGGCAAGGGCCCATCCGAAGAAGAGGGCGCCCATGTGGCCCGCGCCCGTATCCGGTCCCTCATGGACCACCGCACTCGCCACCGCCAGACCCCAACCGATCACCACGGTGACCCCGAAGACGGCCCACCACGGCATGAACCGGGGACGGAATGCCCGAAGGATGAGGACGGCGATGGGCAACAGTCCAAACCCGAGGGCGCAGATGAACTCAAGGATGGTGTTTTTCATGCGCCTCCATGTCGATGTCTCGGAGAAATCCCCGCGGTCCCTCCATCCAAACTCCAAGCCACTCTCACGACGACCGGGAGCCTCTGGCCACCGGTTTCTTCCCAGGGGTGTCGTTATCATCCGGCCGGATCTCCGGGTCCTCTCCAATTCCCTCATTGCTCCCTCCGCGTCTCGGCACCTCCGCGTGAGCCTCTTTCTTTTCATAGGGACCCAAAATTCCCCGTGCGGTTCGGGCTCAACCCCGGTCCAATCCCGCCTGAACACACCATGAGTGCCGTCGCTGTCTTCGCCCCCATCGTCATCGCCTCCTGGCCCGCCCTCGGGGCTGCTGTCGCCTCCGCCGCCACCTCGCTCGGCTTTTCCATCGTCGATCAGGCCGTCACCAACGCGAACCAATCCCAAAACACGGACAGCGTCCAACGGGTCGATCTGGAGATCCCCGGAAGCGAGGTCGTCCTCGAGACGCTCGGACGCGACCAGCGGATCCGACTCGTTCGGGATGGAGTCGAGGCCCTGTTCGCCCGCGATGCGCGCGGTCGTGCTTCGGTCTGTGTCACCGGTGAGGGTTATTCCGAGGAAATCCTGCGCCAGGTCGGCGAGGAGCTCAGTGGACGCATGGTCCAGCACTACGTCCTCCAGAAATTGAAGTCCGAACTCGATTCACGGGGCATGAACCTGGTCGAAGAGACGGTCGGCGAAGACCAGTCGATCCGACTCCGGGTACGGCACTGGCAGAATTGATCCGGAGCCACCAAGAACCCATCCGTCAGACCATGAACGTCCGCGAATATGAGATCACGATCGGTCCCACCGGCGAGGTGGAACTCCACATCGACGGAATCAAGGGCAAGGGCTGCCTCGAAGTGGTGAAGCTGTTCGAGTCCCTCGTCGGCGAGGTTCGGGAAGTGCGACACACCTCGTCGTTCTACGAACCTGACGATGACGTGGTGATCCGGAACCAGCAGCATCACTGAACGCCGGCTGGGTTCCTATGGACTCCAGCGACTCCAGCTACTATCCGCCCCGGGCAGGACGGGGACGGATGTCGGCGGCATCGGGCGTCCGCTTCGAGCGGCTGAAGAACCGCTTCGCGAACGTCATGCGACGGCTGCCGAGTCCGCCCACTCTCGGCGTCCTGTCGTTCCGGGACGGGGTTCTTTCCCTCTTTCTGCCCGGATATGCCTACGTGGCCATGGGCCGGTGGCAGATCGGGCTGGTCATGGCCGGGGTATGGATCCTCGCCCTGTTGCTGCTCCTGGTCTTCCTCGCGAATCCGTCCCTCCGGGCCTGGTGTCTCGGCACCCTGGCGTCCACCCACACCAGCGGTCTGGCGCTGGCCATTCTTCGAACGCGGGAACTCGATCCGGACCTTCCCTCGCCGACACTGGCTCATCGGATCGGATTCCCACTCGCCCTCTGGGCGATTGCCGCCGCGGTCGTGTATTGGCCTCTAGACGGACTCCTCGGTGACACCTTCGCCCGGGTCGTGCTGGTCGACGGGCGGCACATCGTCGTGAACCCGAGGGTTGAACCCGAGGATCTTGTACGCGGGGACACCATTCTCTACCGGTCGGAGGGAACCCGCCGGGGTGGAGGGGAGATGCAGGTCCTGATGCGGGGCGGCCTGTACTGGGGCGTCGTGATCGGTCTCCATGGGGATCGGATCCAATTCAGCACCAACGGCGTGGTGGTGGCCGGGCGAACGAGACCCTTGGAGGCGTACATGCCCACGACTGGGTCGGTGGCCGTCCCAAGGGACACCTGGTTCGCGTGGCCTCGGATGGTTTGGCGGGCGCAAGGGGGAGCCTCACCCGACGTGATCACCCAAGCGTTTCTCGACCAGGCGCAGATCACCCGGGCAGAGTTCGTGGGTCGCCCCTACCGGAGGTGGTTCTTCCGGCGTCAGGACACCCCATGAGTCGTTTCGGCAATCTTGAGTTCGAATCGAACGAACAGCCTCGCCACGGGACCGAGTCGGAATCCCGGGATGGCGCCTACTGGATGGCCTCGGCCCAGACGGCCTACCAGTCGATGGACTTCGAGCTCGCCCTACGCCACTACTCCCGCGTCCTCGAGTTCGATCCCGCGTCCATTCCGGCCTGGACCGGTCAGGTCCGGATTCTGATCGAGCTGGGGGAGTATCGCGAGGCCCGGGTCTGGGCCGACAAGGCCCTCGAACGTTTCCCGACCGCACCAGAACTGTTGGCGGCGAAGGCGGTGGCCTTGGGGAGGCTCGGCGATCTCGACCCGGCCCTGGCGTTCTCGGATGCCAGCCTCGAGGAGCGCGGTGACAGCGCGTACATCTGGCTTGCCCGGGGCGATGTGTTGCTCGCCCGCAAGGAGCGTCGGGCGGACTACTGTTTCGAGAAAGCCTGCGCCCTGGATCCCGCAGGCTGGTGGGTGCAGTGGCTTGCGGCCCGGATCCGGCACCACTACGGACAGTTCGCCGCCGCCCTCAAGCTCGCCCAGCAAGCCGCTGCCGCGGACCCCGGAAACTGGGTCGTGTGGCTGCTCTGCGGGGATTGTGAGGCCGCCCTGGGTTTTGCCGCGAATGCCCGTCGGTCCTACCAACAGGTCGCCGACCTCAACCCGGAGTACCGCGCAATCGGGGAGCGGATCCATCAGCTCGATCGACGTGGGATCTTTGCCCGCATCACCGGATGGCTTCGCCAGGGCCTCCGCTCCTGACCCCAGGGAACCGGCGACCCTCCTTTCCATGGATATCCACCCCTACCTCGACCGGCTGCTCATCAAGGCCTACGAACAACGGGCGTCTGACCTCCACTTGGTGGTCGGGGTCCCACCCGCCTTCCGCATCACCGGTGAGATCGTGCTCGCAGACGCGGACGCCTTGTCGGAGGAGGACAGCCAGGCCATGGCGGATTCGCTCTTGAACGAGCTGCAGCGTCGGAAGCTGGACCACGACTGGGAGCTCTGCATCTCGGTCCGTCATCCGGTGGCTGGCAGGATCCGGGTCACATTCTATCGGCGGAACGGTGTCACGGAGATCAGTGCCCGCTTCTGTGGCGATCGGATCGCGAGCCGCGAGGAGCTGATGCTGCCGGCTCGGATCGACGACTTTGCGCGGCGTCCGAACGGACTGTTCCTCGTGACCGGTCCGACCGGCGCTGGGAAGACGACGACGCTCAACTACATGATCGACCTGATCAACCGGGAGCGTCGGTGCAAGATCCTGACCATCGAGGATCCGATCGAGTTCGTTCACCCGAACGACCGGGCCATCATCGTGCAACAGGAGGTCCTGACCGACGTCCGGTCGTTCAACCGGGCGCTGATCCACGCATTGCGACAGGATCCCGACGTCATCTGCGTCGGCGAAATGCGCGATCACGAGGCCATCGCGACGGCCCTGACCGCGGCGGAGACGGGACATCTGGTGCTGGCGACGCTCCACGCCCCGAGTGTGGGCCACGCGATC
This sequence comes from Verrucomicrobiota bacterium, assembly GCA_016871805.1. Taxonomy (GTDB): domain Bacteria; phylum Verrucomicrobiota; class Verrucomicrobiia; order Limisphaerales; family UBA9464; genus UBA9464. The sequence goes on along the minus strand of VHCG01000046.1, from coordinate 23,671 downwards.
GAGCGCATCGTGGGCATCTTCGAGGGAAACGCCCAGAAGCAGGTCGTTCTCCAGCTCTCGAACTGTCTCCAGGGCATCATCGCACAGGAACTCCTCCCAAGCCTGGACCGGACCCGTCGTGTGCTCGCCTACGAGCTGCTGCTGTCGACCAACGCCGTCCGCACCGTCATCCGCGAGAACCAGATCCACCAGCTGAACAACATCATGCAGACCGGGGCACGGGACGGCATGGTGCTCATGGACAACTGCCTCCACGACCTCTACTCGAAGTGTTTGATCAGCTACGACACCGCGGTGAGCCGGGCCCGGAACACCGAGCGGTTCCGGAAGGACGGGGAGTGAGATCCCCGGAGTCGGTGTCTACCACTCGATCAGGGCCGCACCCCAGGTGAGTCCAGCGCCGAAGACCACGAGCAGGACGAGATCCCCCGCCTTGATGCGGCCCTGGGACAAGGCTTCGTCGAGCGCAATGGCCACACTGGCGGCAGAGGTGTTGCCGTAGCGGTCTACGTTGACGTAGAGCTGGTCCTCACGGGCGCCGAGCCGGTCGGCAACGGCCGACATGATGCGCTGGTTGGCCTGGTGCGGGATGATGCAGGCGAGCTGATCCACCGTGACCCCGCAGCGCCCCAACACCTCCTGGGCGGCGGACACCATCGCGTTGACCGCATTCTTGAAGGTCTCCTTCCCGTCCATCCGGAGGAAATGGAGCTTCTTCGAGACGGAATCGATCGTCGCCGGGCAGGCACTGCCGCCTCCAGGCACCTGCAGCAGCTCCGACTTTCCACCATCGGAGCCCAGACAGGTCATCAGCAGCCCATGGGAACCGGGCCGGTGTTGGAGCACCGCCGCCCCGGCACCATCACCGAACAACACGCAGGTGTTGCGGTCGGTCCAGTCGACGAAGGCCGACATCTTCTCGGCGCCGATGATCAAAACGGTGTTGTAGGTATGGGAAGCGACGAATTGGCTACCCACCTCGAGTGTATAGACGAATCCGCTACACGCAGCCTCGAGATCGAAAGCAGCGGCTCTCACAGCGCCGATGCGGTCCTGAACAATGCAGGCCGTGCTCGGGAAGAGCCGATCCGGGGTGATGGTGGCGACGATGATCAGGTCGATCTGATCCGCGGTGACACCCGCATTGGTCATCGCCCTCCTGGCGGCTTCGACAGCCATGTCGGATGTGGCCTCATTCTCCGCAGCCAGACGTCGTTCCCGGATCCCGGTCCGGGTGGTGATCCAGTCGTTCGAGGTTTCGACCATCCGCTCGAGGTCCGCGTTGCTGAGGATCCGTTGCGGGACGTAGGCGCCGACTCCAGTGATCGAAACCGTCCTGGGTGGAGGACGCTGAGGAAGCGAGGGGCGGGAAGTCGGCATGAAACGGCAGGGATGCCGAGCGGGATGTAACCACCAATTCCCCGGTGGCGACAACCTGTACGCTTGGGATTCTAGACCTCCGCCCCGGCGGCGGTCATGGCGGCAGCCACCTCGCGTTCAATCTCCCCGCTGAGGTTGCCCAACACGGCCTTCGACCCCTGCAGGATGGCGTGCTTGAGCGCCTCGCGACGCGCCGAACCGTGGATCTTGATGACCGTGCGATGCAGTCCAAGGATCGGAGCTCCCCCATAGGTCTCGGGATTCAATCGGGCCTTGATCCGTCGCAGGCCGCCCGAGGCGAGCAGAGCGCCCAGCTTCCGCAACAGGCTCGGGTGCTCGAGCAGTTCGGCCCGCATCAGATGGCCCACGGTCTTCCCAAGGCCCTCGGAGGTCTTGAGGACGAGATTGCCGACGAAGCCATCACAGACCGCCACGTCCACGCCATCGGTGAAAAGGTCGAACCCCTCGCAATACCCGATCGAATTGAGGGAGGTCTTGCGGATGAGGTCGACGGCGTGCCGGGTGAGGTCGGTGCCTTTCGACAACTCCGATCCATTGCTCAGAACCCCGACGCGGGGCTTCTGGATCCCCAGCATGGCCTTGGAATAGACCGATCCCATGACCGCGAACTGCAGGAGGATCTCCGGCGTGCACTCCGGGTTCGCACCACCATCCAAGAGCACGAAGGCCCCCGTCCGGGATGGCATGATGCAGGCGAGGGAGGGACGCTTGATCCCATCCAGCCGGCCGAGCCTGAACGAGGCTCCGGCAACGAGGGCACCGGTATTGCCGGACGAGATGGCGGCATCGGCCTTGCCGTCGCTGACCAGGGTCAGGGCCTGGTTCAGGGAGGAGTTCTTCTTGCGACGGACGGCCGAGGCCGGGTCGTCCTCCATGGTGAGCACCTCGGAGGCATCAAAGAATTCAACCCGGGGGTCCTCCAGGCCAACCTGGTCGGCGAGCGGGCGCACCTCTGACTCCCGACCTACGACATAGATGGTCTTGAGGGTCGGTTCCGCGGCGAGGCCTAGTTGGATGCCGTGCAGGAGTTCGGCCGGCCCGTGGTCGCCGCCCATGACGTCGACGGCAAGACGCATAAAAACAGTCAGGCGCCGGATCCCTCTCGGGATTCCGGCGCCTGGGACTCACACATCAGGCCGCGGCCTTGACGGTCACCACCTGGCGACCGTTGTAGTAGCCGCAGGAGGGGCAGACCCGGTGGGTGATGTGGGGGGCGCCGCACTGGGCGCAGGGGGTGAGCTGCGGCAGCTTGAGGACGGAATTGTAGGCCCGGCGCATGCGCTGGCGGCTTCGGGACGGTTTGCGTTTAGGGACGCCCATGGTGGATTGTGGTTACAGTTTCAACTTGTCCAGCGCGGCCCAAGGTGACGGGCCATCAGATGGCGACCCCTCGAGATGCGAATCGCGAGCCGACGCCGTTTGCGACAGCCCGCGACAGTCTGGTCTGCACAGCGGATTTGCTGGCAGGGCAAGATAGAAGTCCTCGCACAGCAGGGGAGTCAAGTCTGCAAAGTCGCCCTCGATCGGCACCGCCTCCTCACCTTGGAGTGGTGCAAGGTTGGCCAGTTCCGGGATTTCAACAGGGAGACGGAAGGGTTTGAGGCATCGGGAGCACTCACAGGCAATCGAAGTGGCCAGGGATCCCGTGATCAAAAGCCCATCAGGCTGACGCTCGACATCCAGCTCATACCGGAGCGGTTCATCAAACCGGATGAGCTCGTCCCGATACTCCATCCCGCAGGCCGCCGCCGGAAGTTCCCCCTCCAAGTGGGCCGGCTCCTCGGCAAGCAGACGCAGGTTCACCAAGACTGGCATACACGGAGTATCTGTCCGACCTCCGATCTCCGCAATGGCGCACCGATGGATGGCCGACGGATGGATCCCCCGACGGAGGCACTTCCGATCCGTCACAACCCCTTCGATCGTCTCGCGAGCGGATGGACGCCTCGTCGACAGGCGTCCGAGCAGTAGAGGACCCGATCCCAGTCCCGCTCCCATTTCTTGCGCCAGACGAATGGGCGACCGCAGGCGGCACAGATCTTGGAGGGAAGCTGGGACTTCTTCATGGATTCAGGACCCTTCCTGCAGGAAGGCGATCAGATCCCGAAGCTGATCCGGCGTCCGCCCCGCCTCCAGACCCTCCGGCATCAACGACAGGCCGCTGGTGGCCATTCTTGCAACGTTCTTCCTGGGAATAACCAGCTTGATTCCCCCGGCCTGCAACACGGTGACCGCCTCGGGCGTCTCGCCGCCCAGGAGTCCCACCTGGGTTTCCCCATCCCGGGTCTCGATCTCCACCGCCACGAACCCCGGGTTGATGGCCATGTTGGGGTCCAGGATGTTTGACAGCAGATCCTCGACGCTCCGATGCGCCACCCCGGTGAGGTCGGGGCCGACACGGTGCCCGATTCCGCCCGCCACATGACACCGGGCACAGGATTCCTCGAAGAGCGCACGCCCGCGCCTGGGATCACCGACGGCCGGGAGCTTGGCCATCCAATCCGTCACGAGAGCCTTCCGGTTGCTGTATTCCTCATCCCCCATGAAGACGGCTGCACGACGCCGGATGTCCGGCGTTCCGCCCCGCAAAAGGCGCCGTCGCTGCTCGAGGTCGAGGTTCAGCTCACCGATTCCAATCTGTCCGACCTCGAGGGCCGATAGAAGAGCGTCATGGTGGGCTCGCCGTCCGAGCAGAAGCTCCAACACCGCAGTGCGGAGTCCAGGGCTCACGCTCCGCCAGCGGGACACCAGGACGGCTCCGAGGTCGGAGTCCCTGAACGTGCCCAATACGACCAGGGCACCCCGCTGGAGTTCCATGGGCTCACGGGCATCCAGGAGTCGCACCAGCGCATTCGTGACCGTTCCCGGTTCGCCGAGTCCCAGCAAGGGCAGCAACGCCTCGCGAGCCGCGAGCGGCTGTTCGGGATCGGTCACGGTCTGGATTGCCCGGGTCAGCGCTGAGCGTTGGGCGTCGTTCTCGGGAAGCCCTAGGACCCGGGTGAGACGCCAGAGCGCATCCATCTCGACGGGATCCGCCGAGGCGCTCCGTCCATTGATCCCAAGCCGGAGGGATTCCGGCACCGTCACCTTGGCACCGCTGCGCGCAAGGCCTTCAGCCAGACCCTGCCACGCTGCGATCCGAACCGGGACCGGCGTCAGATCCAGGGCTGCATGCATCCACCACACGACGTCGTCGTCTCGTTCTCGGGATCCGGCCCGGGCTCCCAAAAGGGCAGAGAGTTCCCGGAGGACATCCTGGACACCCTGGTCACCTCCCGTCGCCGCCTTCAAACCCAGGAACTCCTTGAGGACCCCGACACCCTGGGATGGCGGGATGGATGCGATCACCGCGAGACGCGACCACCGGTGGTCCCTGTCCTCGGCAAGGATCCGGGCGAGCACCTCCACCGCCTTGGCCTCATCCACACGGCCCAGCACCTGGGCCAACACAAACCGGACGCGCGGGGACGGATCCAGGACCCACGACCTTGACTCAGCGGACCAGAACCTCCTGTGGATTCTTTTCCAAAGCTCCGAAGGGTTGAGGTGGTCGGCAGCCAGAATCAGCGCCTGCTCACGAACCCCCGGCGACGAATCATCGAGTGCATCCCGGATCTCGACGTCGCGCAGTCCTCCCAATCCCTCCAAGGTCCACAAGGCCTGGGTCCTCGATTCCGGAATCGCTGCCCGACGGGCCAACTCTCGGAGCCGGGGGATTGCATTCGTCGCATGACGCTCCACCAGGAGCCGCTGTGCCGTGGAGCGTTGCCACCCGTTGGCCCGCTCAAGCCAGGCGAGGCACTCCTCGTCACGAGGCGCCTTCGTGGCCACGGGTTGCGCCGGCAGTCCCGACTTCGGGATGAGCCGATAGATACGACCCCGATTCTCTCCGGCTCGGATGTCGAGGGTCTTCCGGACCTTCTCCGGGATGTAGTCCGGGTGCTCGATCACATCCCGCTGCATGTCCAGGACATAGAGAGCCCCATCGGGTCCGATCTCAAAGGCAACGGGGCGGAACGCCGGATCCCTGCTGGCGAGGAACTCCCGTGTCTGTTCGTCCGGCGCCCTGCTGGCCTTGAAGACCGGCCCATCCGGATGGATGACGTCGCGGTGAACAAGGTTCCCCACGACGTCTCCGACCAGAACGGATCCCCGGAGGTCGGCCGGAAACACCCCGGAGTCGATGTAACCCATGCCCCCCGCCGCGCTGAAATGCCCGGCCTGCTCGGGATGGTTCGGGCGGGTCATGGCCGTCGAGATCGGATGGATCCGACTCATCTCCTCATGGTCGGAGATCGAGGCGGTGATCGGCACTGGCGGAAAGCCAGGATGACGCCGCGTGACATCGAGGGGGAGGAACCGGTGCTGGATATGACTGATGTTGTAGGGGGTGAAGGCTCGGCCGAATCCATCGAACACGAGTCCGAATCCACCCCCGGAATTCCCGGTAAGAGTCACCACACCGGTCTCAGGATTAAAGGCGAAGTCCTGATCCCCGAGTGCCGTGACCCGATCCGGCATCCGAGGCGAACGGACGGACCCGCTGCTGCCTCCATTGGCAACATGGAAACGGTTGTCGAGACCGTACCGCAGCCCACTGGCGAGACTGTCCGAGATGCCCCTCTTCAACCCGGTCAGAACCACCTCACGTCGATCTGCGACGCCGTCTCCATCCGAATCCCGCAGCCAGAGGATGTCAGGAGGCGCGACGACAAGAAGACCTCCCCGCCATGGGGCCACGCTGGTGACGTAGCTCAGGTCGCCGGCAAAGACCGTCGAACGATCCGCCTTGCCGTCCCCATCGGTGTCGACCAGGCGTCGGACCGCGCTTCCGGTCCTGCCATCCGGACCTGCTCCATAGGGATAGTCGCGACACTCCCCGACGTACGCGGCTCCCGTCTCGTCCCAGGCAATCGCAACAGGGTCGAGGACGTCTGGTTCCGCCGCCCAGAGTCGAACCTCAAGCCGGGGATCCACCACGATCTGTCCCAGGGAGTCCTCGGGAGAGAGCGCCGCCTCAACAGGAAGAAAAGCCAGCAGGGTGAGGAAGCACGCCAGACGCATGGGGAGACCGTATCATCGGTCTCCAAACAGGGAAGGGTCGGAACCCACAGGCACCCGGAGCCGCCCGAACAGCAATCCGAGCAGGGCCGGTTGCGACGCCCCTACTGCCCGGTGGCTCCGCCACCAATGGCGGAGAAGGCCACGAACAGGAGAGCGAGGATCACGATGACCAGGACAGCGCCGACCGCGAGGAAGATCTTGTTGGTATTGTTCGTCTTCTTCCCGAAGGAGGCACCCTTGGAGGACGGAGCAGCGGCGGCTTCGGCGCCGATCTTGACCACCGGACGGGGCTGATCGGTCTGCTTCTTGCCGGTCTCATAGCGCAACTCGACCTGGCCCAGACGCAGCGTCTGCCCCGGACGAAGCGTCGCCTCCTTCTCCGCCGCCAGCTGCGCATCGTTGATGAACGATCCGTTCGTGGATCCGAGATCCTTGATGACGATCTCGTCGCCCTTGGCCCAAAGCTCACAGTGGCGGCTCGAGACGCTCGGCTCCGGAATGCAGAAGGTATTTTCCTCGAGACGCCCCAGAGTTCCCTTCTCGGTCTTCACGTCGAAGACCCGATCCGTGAAGCCAGCGGTGATGCAAACCAGTTTCGGCATAGGAGACGGCGTCTCCGTGTGTAACGGTTGACGGAACCACCCGTCAAACGCTTTCCCCCTGTATGGATGGAGTCATACGGCGGACAACGGAGGAGCCGGCTGAACGCCAACCCCCTCAGCCGTGGCGGACAACCATGGCTCGGAACTCATCGAACAGCGGTGTGGAATCATGCGGCCCTGGTGCCGCCTCGGGATGGTACTGGACGCAGAAGACCGGGCGCTTCTTGTGGCGCAGCCCCTCGACGGTTCGGTCGTTGAGGTTGATACGGTTGACCGCGACATCGCCGGGTAACGATTCCGCATCGACGGCGAATCCGTGGTTCTGGGAGGTGATCTCCACACGGCCTGTCTCAAGGTCCTTGACCGGCTGATTGCCACCACGGTGGCCGAACTTCAGCTTGAACGTCCGCCCACCAAGGGCCTGTCCCAGGATCTGATGGCCGAGGCAGATCCCGAAGATGGGAATCCCGTGATCGACGAGCTCCTTGACCTCCCGGACGATGCCACCCAGAGCTGCAGGATCCCCGGGGCCGTTCGAAAGAAAGATTCCGCGCGGCTTGTGCTTCAGCGCCTCCCGAGCCGGGGTGTGCGCCGGCACGACCTGGATCCGAAACCCCTTCTGCCGCAGGCGCCGGAGGATGTTGTACTTCATCCCAAAGTCGTAGGCGACGATCGGGACATCGGCGGGGGGCAGCGGTTTCCGTAGACTCCGGGGATCGGGGGTCGTGTTGTTCTGGGTCAGTTCGAAGGCTCCTGAATCGCGGTCCTCAGGATCCCAGAGGAACGGTTCCTTGTGGGTCACCTCGGACACATAGTCACGTCCCTCCATACCGCCCCAGGACCGGGCCCGGGAGAGGACCTCCTCGACCCCGAGAGCCTCGGTGGAAAGACAGCCGGAAAGCGCACCGCGAACCCTCAGCTTCTTGGTGAGTGCCCGGGTGTCGATGCCTTGGATTCCAGGGATGCCATGCCGTTCCAAGTAGTCCCCCAGCGAATAGTCCGCGCGCCAGTTGCTGACGACGGGCGACAGCTCCCGGATGACAAACCCGGAGGCATGGGGCGCCCAGGATTCCACATCCTGCTGGTTGACCCCGTAGTTCCCGATCAAGGGGTACGTCATTGTGACGATCTGCCCCTTGTAGGAGGGATCGGTGAGGATCTCCTGATAGCCGGTCATCGAGGTGTTGAAGCACACCTCACCGGCCACCGTGGTGCGGCTGCCGAATGCCTGACCTTCAAAAACAGATCCGTCTTCCAGAGCGAGGATAGCCTTCATTCGCGGTCGCGCGGTGGGCGTCTTGCCGTCAGCGCGGGCGCAGTGTGCTCACGCCGCCGGGCGGTGCAACAGGAACCTCAGACAGGAACCGCCGGCCCGGAATCTCCCGAGCGGACAGGAGGATCTCAGCGACCCGACTTCAGCCCCTCGACCACGAACAGGTCGGTCAGGATCCGCCAGTTGAAATAGACGTAACCCTCACCCCCATGGGTCATGGCCACCGCAGGCTCACCGCCCAGGCTTCCCGACAGGTCTGTCGGATAGATCTCCCTCATGGGTTCGAGTCTCTCCGTGGCAAGGTCATACCGGAAGACCTTCACGGGAGAGGTGCCATCATAGACATACAACCCCTTGCTGTCGGGGGACCAGCCCGCGACCTGGTAGTCGCGGATGGCGGGCAACGGACGCGACTGACCCTCGTCGAGCGGCCAGACGCGACGTTCGCCGCGCAGGACCCCGACGACCAACCGGCCATCCGGGGACACCGGAACACCAAAATAGGTCGGTGGGCTGACACCCTCAGGGGTGATGGCCACGGGATCCTTGGCTCCTTCGGTATCCAGAAGGTAGTAGCGCAGCCCATTGGTGCCGACGCGGCCATGCACGACGAGGTTCCTGCTGTCGGGGAGCCACGAGGCGGCCGAGAGATCGAGGTTCGTCACGGAGAGGGTCCGCCCCGTCCCGGCCCCGGTGGGCATAAGGATCAGGCGGGACGGATCATAGGCGCTGGCGAACACCCAGTTCCCATCCGGGGAGATGGCGTGGCCGAATCCGGGACCCAGCCGAACGGACTGGCTGCCGTCGGAACGGATCACATACGTGGAGTAGCTGTTGCCGGCGCCTTCGCCGAAGAAGATCACCAGGAAGCGGGTGCCATCCTCGGAGACTCCCCGCAGCATGCAGCGACCCATGGTGGTGAGGTTCCGCTCGTGGGTCTCCGGTGGAACCAGCCCGATGATCTCCTGCAGCTCGAACTGCCGCGTCATGAGCAGGCGCCCATCCTTGAAGATGTCGTGCAGGGTCATGTTGACCGAGGTGTTCAGGATGGACCTCTCCTCGCCGTTCACCGTCACCGCCCGCAGACTCTGGATCTCGCCGTGGCTGATCGCGGTGAACCAGATCTCCTTCCCGTCCGGATGCCAGGCCAACCCGTCGATCTGGGCGTACTCGCCGGTCAGATTCCGGAACTCGCCCTGACGATTCACGAGCCGGATCCTTCCCCGGCTGTCCTTGGGAACCGGATGGTCCGAAAAGGCGATCCAATCACCCTTGGGGGAGACGCGCGGATGCCCGAACGTTCCCGAGGTCTCCGCCAACTGAAGCCCTCCTCCCTGGGTGGGATGCTGCTCCAGCCGCCATCTCCCCCCGGCCTTGCGCACCACTACGTACTGTTCGCCATCGGGATACCAGTCGGCGTCCTTGACCTCCGTGAGCACCTCGCGCGGAGTCCCGCCGGAAAGTGAAACACGGGCCAAGGTACCCAGACCCGAGAACCATCCGACCCCGACCCGGTTAAGAAGGATGGCCATCTCCCCCTTCGAGGAGACCGCCAGGATGTCGGCGTTCGTATAGCCGAGGGTCCGAGCCTCCGGTGTGCCCGGTCGGGACGAGAACACCTCGATGGGCTTCATGTTCCACCGCGCGCCGTAGACGACATTCTCGCCGTCGGGAGCAAACCGGGCGTTCATGACGGTGCCCCGACCAAAGGTCACCTGGCGGAACTCCGGCTGTGGATCCACCGAATCCACCATCAGCAGCCGGGCCATCAGGAGGATCAGCAGCGAGGCCGCAAACGGGATCCACCATTTGGGCAACAGGGACTTGGGTTCGGTGATGATGCGTCGATAGCCGCTCTGCTGGGACAATCCCTCGAGGGCGAAGGCCAGATCGCTTGCCGACTGGAATCGATGCTCGGGACGTTTCTCGAGGCAGCGGTTGACCACGCGGTCCAGCCCAGGCGGCAGGTTCGGGATCAGCTCGATCAGGTCGGGTGGCTCTTCCCGGAGCACCGCCGTCATGGTCTCGGCACTGGTGGGACGGCGGAATGCCCGCTGTCCCGAGATCATCTCATAGAGGATCGCGCCGAACGCGAAGAGGTCGGACCGGTGGTCCGCCTCACGTCCCGTCACCTGCTCGGGTGACATGTAGCAGGGAGTGCCAAGCACCATGCCGCTCTCCGTGGGCGACTGGATCGTGGCGCTTGAGCCGGAATCGGTCAGGGAATCCACCTCACCGTCGGGCCGGCGCGGTCGGAACCCGCGACCGGTCACCTGACGCAGCTTGGCGAGGCCGAAGTCGAGGATCTTCACCCGGCCATCCTCGGTGATGTAGATGTTCTCGGGCTTCAGATCCCGATGCACCACTCCGCGGGAATGGGCTTCCGCGAGACCTGAGGCAATCTGGAGTGCGTATTCCAGCGCACGTCGCATCGGCAGGTTTCCCTGATGGAGCTCCTCGCGCAGTGTGCGGCCCTCGAGAAGTTCGGAAACGATGTAGGGAGCACCCTCGTGGGAGCCCGTGTCGAAGATCATCAGAAGACCCGGATGATTCAGACCCGCAAGGGTCTGGGCCTCCTGTTCAAACCGCTGGAGTCGATCGATGTCCTTCGCGAACTCCGGACGCAGAACCTTGATGGCGACATCCCGCCCCAGCCGATGGTCCTGGGCCCGGAACACCTCTCCCATGCCACCGGTCCCGATCACCGAGATCAGTTCATAAGGGCCCAATTTGTCACCGGCGCGCATCAGGTTCTCAGCAAGGTCATCCGTGACTGGACCCCAAACCTTGCGACCTTTCAAGTCGTGGACCCAATCCCACCCACTTCTTCTCGGAACCCATCGATTCCACGTCAGAGTTCCGAATCCGGATGCTTGCGGTCCATCTGCCGGGGACGGCGGTCCACCGTATCCTTCGGCAGCTCATCGGTGAACTGACCGGTGTCGCCCAGTTCGGTCTGGAGTTTCCGCAGCCGCTGCCTCAGATGAGCCACCCGCTCCGCCTGGTCGGCGTCCCCGAATCGGTTCCGGAGTTCATCAGGGTCCTGGACGAGGTCGAACAGCTCCCACTGGTCCGCCTTCCAATAGTGGATCAGTTTGTGGGTTGCGGTCCGGATGCCGTAGTGGGCCCGGGTGTTGTGGTGTCCAGGATCATGGTAGTAGCGGTAGTAGATCTCCGAGCGCCACTCTGCCGGCCTCTTTCCTTGGAACAACGGAACAAGACTGCGGCCCTGCATGTCCTCCGGAATCCGGGCACCCGCAAGGTCCAGGAAAGTCGGGGCGAAGTCGCAGTTGATGGCCAGGGCCTCGCTCGTTGATCCAGGTCGGATCCCTGCCGGCCACCGGGCAAGGAAGGGCATCCGGCTCGAGGGCTCATACATGAACCGCTTGTCGTACATCCCGTGCTCCCCAAGGAAGAATCCCTGGTCGCTCGTATAGATCACGAGCGTGTTTTCCCTCAGCCCGTTGGCGTCGAGCCACTCCATCAGCTCGCCCACACTGTCGTCGACGCTCTGGACGCAGCCGAGGTAGTCCTGCATGTAGCGCTGGTACTTCCACCGATCGAGGTCACGACCCCGCAATACCGTGGGTTGCCCATCGATCATCCAGGAAACCTCGGTGGGCACCTCGTTCAGCCAGCGCTGGCGATCTGTCGGGGACAGGTCCTCGGGCGGGGTGAGTTTCAGGTCGTATCGGGACAGGTTCTTGAAGATCGACTGCCGCTGTTCGCGCAACGCGTCCGCCCGACCGACATGGTCGTCCCAGAGCGTCGGAGGCTCCGGTATCGTCTTCAGCGCAAACTCCCGACGATACCGGTCGCTCGGCGTCCATTCACGGTGTGGCGCCTTGTGATGACACATCACAAAGAAAGGCCGGTCCTTCGGACGCTTTTGAAGGACGTTCCGCGTCAGCCGCGTGATGATGTCGGTGACATAGCCCTTGTAGATCCGATGGCCGTCGCGGTCATAGAGGACCGGATCGTTGTATCGTCCCTGACCCGGCAGGATTTCCCAATGGTCGAAACCCTGGGGGTCGGATCCGAGGTGCCACTTCCCGATCATGGCCGTGTAGTAACCGGAATCCCGCATCCGATGCGCCACGGTGGTCCGTGCAGGGTCGATGTCGTTGAAGACGGGAACCCCATTGCGATGGCTGTACTGGCCGGTGAGGAGCGTCGCACGGCTCGGCGTACAGATCGAATTCACCGCATAGCAGCGGTCCAACCGCAGACCCTGCGCCCCCAGGCGGTCGAGGTTCGGGGTCTGGTTGACACGGCTTCCATAGGCCCCGATCGCCTGGGTCGCGTGATCATCCGTCATGATGAACAGGATGTTCGGGCGGGGTGAGGTCGCAGCCTGGCAGGTGTCCGACAGGACAAGGGCGGTAATCACCACCCATGCCAGCATGAGAGCCAGGACTGCCCTGCCCGGGAGGCGACGTTCTGGAAGGCGCTGGGCTCCGGCGGAAGTGGGCATGCCCCGTTTTCCCGGATCGACGGGATTTCGCGAGCGGGAAATCAGGACCTCAGCGGGTCCGCATGAACGCCGGTCACTTGGGTGCAAGGGACAGCTTGAGGGCAGGCACCCCGGCCGGCCGGATGACAGCCGGCAGGAAGGCACCATTGTTGACCCCGACCTCCTTCGACATCAGCTCGTTCATCAGGAGGTTCATACGCTCCAGCATCCCCTGATGCTTCACGCGGTCCAGGGCAAGGTTCACCACCTCGTTGGGATCGTTCTTGAGATCGAAGAGCTGAACATCGTTGTGGGCGAACAGCTCATCGAGGGTCACCGGGGTGTTGAAGTTGTCCGGCGAGTAGAACCGGGCGAGCTTGTGGCGACCGTCCGACACGAAGGACAGGAACCCCCTCTTGCCGAGCTTTCCCGTGAGCTGGGCGGGGTCGGTGGCCTTCTCGGCGTCCGGTCCCGAACCTCCGGTCAAGGTCTCGGTGCAGTGGGCGGCATCGAGGGTGAGCAGGCCCACGTAATGGAAGAGGGCCCCCTTGCAGATGGCGTTCGGATTCGCGCGGTTCTCACGACGCAGGCCCGGCGTGAAATCCTTGCCGAGAAGACCCTTGAGCAGCTGACGTCGCTGGAGATCCGGGGCGCCGGTGAACGACACCAGGGTCGGCAGCAGGTCGAGATGGCTGGTGAGGACCTCGCTGGTGCCGGCCTGGAAATCGGGATGCACCACGATGAAGGGCACCTTGGCATTCTGTTCGTAGGCAAACGGTCTCTTGCCGCGAAGACCGCCATGCGCGCCGCCCATCTCTCCATGATCCGCGGTGAAGATCACGATCGTGTTCCGCCAGAGGTCCTGTTCGTCCATGACGTCGACGATCTGCTGCAGGGCGGTGTCATTGTCCCGGATCATGTTCAGGCACTGGCTGTAGAACCGCCGCCACATGTCAGGCCGATCGGACGGGATCCATCCGAGGGCGTCCGACCACCCCTTGTTGCACTCGGCGAGGGCGGCTGGCATGCCGGGGGCCGACAGATTCTCCTGCAGGCTTGGAGGCAGTGTGAACTCCCACTCCTTCTGGTAGAGCACATTGGCTGGAGTGGGACTCAGCGTGAGCGGAGCCTTCGCCTTCTGAACCTGTTCGCCGGGTCGGTTGACGTCCGCGAACATGATGTCGTGGGGGTTCAGGAAGCTTGCCACCATGAAGAACGGCTTCCTCTTGTCCGGAACGCCACCGACCGCTCCCCGACGCAGCCACTGGACCGCCTCGGCGGCGATTATGGCGTCGTTTTGGTAGCCGGAGTTGGGAAGCTCCCGACATCGCCCGTGGCGGCAAAGTGGTCGAATCCGTAGGGCCGCAGCTTGCGGCTGTAGTTGACGGTGTCCTTGGTGTCGATGAGGTCCCGGGCCATCTCGAACTTCCCGAAGTAGGCGGTCGAGTAGCCCAGTTGTTTCAGGACCGAACCCAGGTTGGGGAGGCGTGGGTTCAGGTTCGGGACATACGGGTACTCCATCTGGTCGAAGACCCCCGTGCGCTGGGGCGGGAGCCCCGTGAGGAACGCGGCCCTCGAAGGAGAACACATGGCCGCGGCGGTGTAGTGGTTTCGGAACACGACGCCCCGGCGGGTGAGCGCCTGGCGGGCCGGCGTCTGATACCCTGCGGCCGGGATCAGGTTTCCCTGCTCCTGATCGCAGATGATGAAGAGAATGTTGTACGGCGGCGCGGCGTAGAGGGTTACGAGCCCGGAGGCGAGGACCGCGAGGACCGCAAGGAGACGCGTCAGGGGAAAAGACAGGGGAAGCCTCATGGAAGGGGGAGGGTTGGACCAAACAGAGTCTCGACCGACGGTCTCGGCTCCGCGGAAGGAGACCGATGGTCGGGGCGGTGAGATTTGAACTCACGACCTTCTGAACCCCATTCAGACGCGCTACCAAGCTACGCTACGCCCCGACCGAAGTGCCCCGAAGGGCGGCCGGATACTAGGCGTGGACGACTCCGGTTCAACGGTTTTCTTCCTCCAACAATTCCCGAGAACACCGGACCTTTTCGACACTCCTTCGGACCCGATCGGCCGTTTGCGACCGAACCTCGAAGGGGAAACCCGCCAAAGTGATGCCCCTATTTGTTCTGATGGTTTGTGCAACCCTGTTCCTCGCTGGGTTGGCGATGACCACACGGTCCGGCTGCCTGATCTGGAGTTGCCTGAGGGCATCCCGCTGGCCCACAGCCACGGCGAGACTCCTCTCGGTCGATGATCAGGATGTCTCCGGTCCAGAGGACACGAACCACCGAATCCGGGTGTGTTATGACTATGAAGTGGACGGGGAGTGCCACGAGGGGAACGTCATCCACCCCTGCTACGCTGGCGGATCGCGTTTTGGGACGGCTCATTCGGAGTTGCTGACGGTGCTGCACCCAGGCCGGCACGTCCGGGTCCGATACAATCCGGACCAGCCAGACCAATCCATGCTGTCGGCAGGCTTCCATCTACGATCCGTCGTCCCGCTGTTGCTCGGGTTGGAACTGTTGCTCTTTTCGACGGCAATCCCCACCCGGTTTGGATGGAGTCCCGCCTTGGGGACTTCTCTGTTCCTCCTTTGCGGGTGCAACCTCGCACTGATCCTCCTCGTGCTGCTGATCGGTTCCGAACGATTCGCGTCAGGCATCGTCCCAATGCCATCCCGCTAATTTTTTGAGGACGCCGGCCCCGAATCAGGGCGGGGCGATCAGGACTCTGCCCCTTGCGCGCCACTCGACCTCGTCCCGCTCGGGCGCTCTGTCATGACGGGTCCTCTGATCATTCCTTTCGGAACCTTTAGGCCGCCTGAAACCGGTCGACGCCTGGGCGAGGCTTCGTCAGTCTGAAATCGCTCTCCGATGATGAGTTCCCCCCAAGATTCACCCTCAAATTCGCGGAGTGTCCTGCGGTTCTTGATGGGCCGTCGTCCGGTGGGTCGGGCCGGTTTTTTGGTATCCGCCCTGACACTCATTCTGGTCCGCCTGAATCTGGAGCGCATTGCCTTCAGCGGTCAGGGATATAATCCGCCGGACTCCATCGGGGCGATTCTCAATGCCTTTGCCTTCGGCATCGTTCCATCCTCGAACCCGGCCGGCTTGGGCGAGAATTGGAGTCGATGGGTGAGCCTGATTCCGTTCGTCTGGATGGGTGCTTGTCTCGCGCCGGGTCGACTCCACGACGCCGGAGTGCCGCGCCGCTGGGCTCTGCTGTTCCTGATACCCGGCGTGCAGGTTCTTTTTCTCCTGATCCTTTCCGTCATACCGAGCGCCGGAACGGGGAATGGCCCCCAGGCACAGAGGGGAGTTCGACAATCGGCTTGGGACCGATGGCTTCCATCTACCCGCTGGGGATGCGCCCTGGCGTCGGCGGTCTACGCGGGCACAGCCGGGGTGGGGTTGACACTGCTCAGCACCCTGGTGGTTGGAGAATATGGGTGATCGTTGTTCGTGGTGATGCCCTTCGTGCTCGGGGCGCTATCCACCTGGCTGTATCTCCGACGTCATCCCGCAACGCTGAAGGAGGTCCAGCGGGTGAGTTGTCTCGCGGTCCTGTGTGTCGGCGGATTGTTGTTCGGCCTGGCGGTCGAGGGATTGGTGTGTCTGCTCATGGCCACTCCCATCGCACTTCTGCTTGCCTTGATGGGAGGTTCTGTCGTCTGGGAAATCCACCGGGCCAATTCCAGGAAATCCAACACTCCTGTGTTGGGGGTCGTCTTCCTCTCTCTGCCGGCCCTCATGTTTGGGGAGCCACTGGGACGGCCCACCCCTCCAACGTTCACGGTCCGATCAGAGCTTTTTGTGGCTGCTTCCCCCGAGCGACTCTGGCCCTTGGTGGTCGATGTGACCGAGATCCCGCCGGATGGACAGGTCTGGTCCCGATTGGGGATGGCGACCTTCCATCGCGCCTGGACGGAGGGGCAGGGTGTCGGAGCCATCCGGTATTGCGAATTCGACACCGGGTTGGCCCGCGAACCAGTGGAGGTCTGGGAACCGCCGCACCGTCTCAAACTCCGGGTGGAGACGACACCGACCCCATTGAAGGAGCTCTCCATCTACGAGCATCTCCATGCTCCGCACCTGAAGGGGTACTACGAGGTCAGGTCTGCAGAATTTGAACTGAGGCCGATCTCCGGAGGTACACGCCTGATCGGAACCACGTGCTACCAGCATGGACTGTGGCCTGCGGAATACTGGGCGTGGTGGTGCGGCCTCGTGGTGAAGGACCTTCAGCATCGCGTCCTCTCCCAGGCCAAGCACCGGGCTGAGGCTCAGCGCTGATGACGGCTCCTGATGACATGACCCCGGAGTCCATCAGACGCTTTTGGGGTCAGGTCATTGGTCCGAGGGATCCCACCGCCCACCACTTCCCGGACAGGCCCGTTCCAGGTCCCGTCTGAGGTCGATTGACGCCGCCACGGGACCGCCGGAGGGTCGGGGATGCGCAGCTCCAAGGACCTGACCCCATGGCTTCAAGACCGTCTCCCTGAGGCCTTGGACCTGCTCAGGCGGATGGTCGAGACCAATAGTTGGACCCAGAACCCGGATGGGGTCCGAAGGGTCGGGGACCTCACCGAGGAGGCCTTCCGCGGACTGGGTTTCAAGGCCGAGCGGGTGCCGTCCAGCAATCCGGAATGGGGTCCGCACCTCGTGCTCACCCGGGCCGGCACCGGGGAGGGCACCCTCGCCTGCGTCTCCCATCTCGACACCGTGTTCCCACCCGAGGAGGAAGAGCGCAACCAGTTCCACTGGCAGCCCGAGGGCGATCGGATCTACGGACCCGGCACCCACGACATCAAGGGCGGCACTCTCGTGCTCTGGCTTACCCTCATGGCCTTGAGGGAGTTCGAGCCCGAGGCCTTCGGGAAAGTCACCTGGAAGCTGTTCTGGAACTCTTCGGAAGAGATGCTGTCACCCGACTTCGAGACGGCCTGCGCCCAACGCCTCGGCCCCGACACCCGCGGCGTCCTCGTATTCGAGGCGGAAGGCAAGGGTCCGCGAGGCCCCCGACTCGTCGTCGCCCGGAAAGGTCGGGGAACCTGGCGGCTTCGGGTGACCGGTCGGAGCGCCCACGCCGGGGTGCGCCCGACCGCGGGAGCCAACGCGATTGTCCAGCTCGGGCGCCTGATGGACCGGATCCATGCGATCAACGACGAGTCACGCCAGCTTACCGTGAACGCCGGTCTGATTCGTGGCGGAACAGGGCTGAACCGTGTTCCGCAGTCCGCCGAAGCCGAGGGTGAGTTCCGGGCATTCACCCAGGAGGCCTACCAGCATGGACGCGATGCCCTCCTGGCCCTGTCCGGACCAGGTGATGTCCAAAGCCCCGTCGATGGGTTCCGCTGCCAGGTCGAGATGGAGATCCTGACGGAGACAGCCCCTTGGCCGCGGAATCCTGGAACCGACGGGCTCTTCGCCCATTGGGAGGCCGCTGGACGCGACCTCGGGATCGAAGTGGGAGCGGAGTCCCGGGGCGGGTTGAGTGATGGCAACCACCTCTGCGCGCATTTCCCCACCCTCGATGGACTGGGGCCCTCCGGGGACAACGACCACTGTTCGGAACGCAGTGCCGATGGGACGAAGCTCCCGGAGTACGTCGACCGGGGCTCCTTCGTGCCCAAGGCCGCCCTGAACGTGGTGGCCCTCACACGCTGGATTCGATCCATGCCGTCCTGATCCCGGGCCGGAAACGGAAAGTCCGCCCCAGCTTGCGCCAGGACGTACCATCCAACCCAGAACCAGATCGGGATACCACCCAGCATCCCTGCTGGCCCCAGAACCTATGCAACTCGGATGCCAATCCAGTCCCGCTGTTGCGGAAAGGACCGGGGCGTCCGGTGAGTGTCCCAAAAGAGAACCATCGGCAGAATCTCAGGGGGTGACGTTGATGGCATTCGTCCGCCACCGCTCGGTCACGGCCCACAGGTTGACGGGCGCAAGGGAGCGTCCGTGCTTGAGGTAGCGGACGCTGCCATCGGTGAACGCAAAATTGGATCCGCCGCCCCGCCCGCCCTGGGTGCCCCGGACACTGCTGCCGTGGACGCTGTGGTTCAGGGTCTCGACGTCGTTGCCCAGCTTGCCCTCGAGGAAATCCATGAAGAAATGGCCGCTCGAGTAGAGTTTTTCGCCAAAGAGGACGGTCTCGCTGGGCTCACGGATGACACCCTCTCGCATGGTCCGGTTGATGATCGACCCCATGTTGAACGAATCTCCCATCTCGAGGGCAAACTGGTCGTTCCAGCCATTGATGATGTAGGAACGCGGGGCCGAATCCGCGACAGCGTTGGGGTCCTGGATTGCCGTGGCCGGACGGTTTCCTGATTTGCCGGTTGCAGGATCCGTCCCGATATCGGAGGGGCACACCAGGATCTTCACCGAGCGGAAGGTCGGAAACAGGCGCTCCGGCCAGCGATTCGTGATCGAACGTTCCGGAAACTGCCCGGCATTCTCACCGGCATAGAGGGTGGCGGAGAGGCCGAGTTGGCGGACCTGGTTGACGCAAGCGATCCGCTGGGCCGCGGACTTCGCCTTCCCAAGCGAGGGAAGCAGCATCCCGGCGAGGATCGCGATGATCGCAATCACCACAAGCAGCTCGATGAGTGTGAAGGCTCCGTGCTGTCGCGATGGATGAAATCTCGTTGGATGCATGATTCAGCGGTTGGACCGGGAGATTCATCGAATCGATTCCCGACCTCCGACGTCCCGGAAGGGCGTCGGTCTGGATTTGGATATGACTAGAAACTCCTGGGTCCTGGTGGCGGTGGCGTTGCTGCTCGGCATCGCCTACCTGTTCGGCTTCACGGACTTGGGAAGGGTCCTACAAATTCAAATCAATGTGACCTCCCGCCCCTTCGCGCCGGGCCTTGCTCCCGGGGAAGCCCTTCCCATCATCTTCGGGCTGGATCGGGAATGGTCACTCACAAGGGTCCGGGTCGCACCCGTCGCCGAGATCACCAACGCGAAGCCCCGATGGGTCTGGAACCTCGCGTCGGAGAAGGGATCGGCCCCGTCCCGGGGATTCGCCTATGGCGATGAGGTCGAGGGATTGCGACGTGTCGGTGGATCGACCGCCTCGGCGCTTGTCCCGGGCACGGCGTATCGGCTCGAGGTCGAGGCCGTTGGGGCCCGGGGGGCCGTCGATTTCACGCCCCAGGCCGCGTCCGGGGCAGCCCCATAGGATGCCAGTTCCGACCTCGTCGTCGCCTCCCTAAATCTGGCGATGGTGGAGGCCCTTCGAAATGGTGCAGCGTGTTCATGTGACGCCGCATTTCACGCGGTGGCACCCCAAAACAAAATGAACACATCACTGCTGATGCTCGTGGCGCTGCTCCTGACGGCGATCACGACCCAACCCAACGTCCGTGCCGCTGGCACGGAGAAACCCGCCGCCTCCTCCACCACCACGAAGGAGGCGGGAACCCGCAAGTTCAACCGCACCGTCCCGTTCCGGGGGAAGGTCGCCGCCATGGATGCCCAGAAGAAGACGTTCACCCTCAGTGGACCGAAGCAACGGGTCTTCCAGCTCTCGACCGACACCCAGATCGAGAAGGCGGGACAACCCGCCGCGATCGAGGACATCACCACCGGCGATGAGGCCCGCGGCCTGTGTCAGATCGACGAGGACGGACAGCGGATCGTCATCAAGGCGAGCTTCGGTCCCAAGGTGGCCAAGACCGGGCCCGGCAAGGACAAGGCCGACCCGGCCGAGGTTGCTGCCGGAACGTGACCCCACCAGGCGCTCAGATCCAACCCTACCCAACAACACGGGTGGCCATCCCCAGGGTGGCCACCCTTTTTTCGCGAAGGATCAGGGCTCTGCCCGACCCGGCTCACGGGTGCCGAAACCCGATCGACCGGCCAGCGAGTCCCCAAGCTCCTGTCGGGCCAGCTCCACCTCCCGCAACAGGCGCCGAAGCACACGCGGGTTCCGGTCCGATCGATTCCGGGTCTCACCTGGATCGGATTCGAGATCATAGAGCGCGAGACCCATCCGGGTCTGGGTATAGGCCTCGGGTCTGCCGTCTTTCCCGCCGGGACGCCCCTCCAGCACACCCACGGCATGGGGGAGGATCAGCTTCCATCGGCCCTGCCGGACGGCCTGAAGCTGGTTCTGAAGGTAGTAGAACCAGTAGGTGCGTTCCGGACCCGGACCGGTCCCGTTCAACACCGGCCAGACGTCATGTCCATCGATCCGTTTCTCCGGCAATGATGCGCCCACCTGGCGGGCGATCGTCGGGAGCAGGTCTATGGTCATGAGCGGTGCATCGCACGACCGGCCGGCTGGAATGTGGCCCGGCCACCGCATGATGCAGGGCACACGGATCCCACCCTCGTAGACCGTGCCCTTGCCCTCCCGGAAGGGTCCGGCCGATCCGGCGTGGTTACCGTAGCTCAGCCAAGGACCGTTGTCCGAGGTGACCACCACCCAGGTGTTGTCCTCGAGGCCATTCCGACGAAGGGCTTCCAACAACACGCCGACGGATTCGTCGAGTTCCTCGACCACGTCGCCGTAGACCCCGGCGGCGGACCGGTTCTGTCGACGTCGACTCACATGCAGAGGCACATGGGGCATGGAATGGGCAACATAGAGGAAGAAGGGGAAGTCCCGGTGACGATCGATGAAGTCCACCGCGCGCCGGGTGTACCGCTCCGTGAGGAACCGTTGATCGGGCTGGGTCTCCACCACGCGGTCCCCATCGATCAACGGCAACGGCGGATAGCTGCCCGGCTTGGCTGTGGGATGGCTGGGCCACATGTCGTTCGAGTATGGCAGCCCAAGGTAGTCGTCGAAGCCATGTCGGACGGGCAGGAACTGTGGCTGACTTCCCAGATGCCATTTGCCGACCATCCCAGTGGCATAGCCCCGCGCCCTGAGGACCTCTGACAGTGTCGTCTCACCGGCATGGAGGCCCGTGGGTGCCCCGGGGAACAGGGCGCCATGGATGCCAATCCGATTGGCATAGCATCCGGTGAGGAGGGCGGCCCGGGATGCCGAGCAGACGGGCTGGGCGACGTAGAAGCTCGTGAATCGGGTCCCCTGGGCGGCAAGACGGTCCAGATGGGGGGTGCGGATCCGGCTCGCACCAAAGGCCCCGAGATCACCCCAGCCCAGGTCGTCAAAGAAGACCACGACGATGTTCGGCGGACGATCGGCTGCGCTCGATCGGACCACAGCCCAAAGGAGGGTGAGGAGGAGGGCGGCGGGGTATCTCATGGAGATGCGGGACTGTCCGAAACGGTCCCGACGAAACCAAGGCCCAAGTCCCCTGCTGCCAGGCCCCCTGCCTCCCGGGATCTCCGCCTCCGACCCGGCTACTCCAGGGTCCTTCGCGGCATGAGGAGCTTGGTGATGAGGCCGGTCCACCCCGTCTGGTGACTGGCCCCGCATCCCCGCCCCGTATCTCCGTGGAAGTACTCGTTAAACAGGATATAGTCCGAGAAATGGGGATCCCGGTAAAGCTTCGGGTGTGCCGCCAGAACGGGCCGATGCCCTTCGGAATCGCGGAGGAAGAGTCGGGACAGACGGCGGCCCAGGTCGGTCGCTATCTGGTCCAGGGTGGCGTGGTGGCCGCTGCCGGTCGGGTACTCCACCTTGAAGTCGTCGCCGTAGTAGTGGTGGAACCTCTGGAGGGATTCGATGATGAGGAAGTTCACCGGCATCCAGATCGGACCGCGCCAGTTGGAATTGCCCCCGAACAGGTGGCCACGGGATTCCCCGGGCACGTATCCGATCTCGAAGGACTCGCCATTGGACTCGAACCGGTAGGGAGCCTTTTCATGGACCTTCGACAGGGAACGGATGCCGAAATTCGACAGGAATTCCCCGGTGTCGAGGACCCGGCGCAGGAGGCATTTCATTCGGTGCCCCCGCAGGAGCGAGAGGAGATGTCGATCACCACGACCGGTCTCGTGCCAGCGCGAGACGAGCGCCGCGAGGTCGGGCCGATGCTCAAGGAACCACAGCATGCGCTCCTTAAAGCGTGGCAGCCTGTCGAGCAGCTCCTCCTCCAGGGTCTCTACGGCAAACAGCGGGATCAGCCCCACCATGGACCGGACCTTGAGCGGGATGGCCGGCTGGTTCGGCAGCTGGATCTGGTCGTAGTAGAACTCGTCCTGCTCGTCCCAGAGTCCCATCGCAGCCTCACCCACACCATTGATGGCGGCCGCAATGCCCAGGAAGTGCTCGAAGAACTTGGAGGCGATGTCCCCGTAGGCGGGGTTGTGACACGCCAGTTCCAAGGCGATGCGCATCAGGTTCAGCGAGTACATCGCCATCCAGCTCGTGGCGTCGGCCTGGTTGATGTGGACACCCGGCGGCAGCTTGGCACTGCGATCGAAGACGCCGATGTTGTCGAGACCCAGGAATCCACCCTGGAAGATGTTCTTGCCCTGGGTGTCCTTCCGGTTGACCCACCAGGTGAAGTTCAGCAGCAGCTTGTGGAAGACCCGTTCGAGGAAGGCCAGGTCGCCCGGGTCCTTGGGATCGAGGAGCCTGCGGGCCTTCCGATCCATCTGGAACACCCTCCATGTGGCCCACGCATGCACCGGAGGATTGGCGTCGGTGAAGCTCCACTCATAGGCCGGCAGCTCGCCGTTCGGATGCATGTACCACTCACGAGTCAGCAGGACGAGCTGGGCCTTGGCGAACTCGGGGTCGATGATGGCCTGCGGGATGCAATGGAAGGCGAGGTCCCACGACGCAAACCACGGAAACTCCCATTTGTCGGGCATCGACAGGACATCACCCGCATTGAGATGGGACCAGTCCCGGTTGCGTCCCTGTCGACGTTCCTCCGGAGGCGCCGGCTGGTCCGGATCCCCCGTGAGCCAGCGATGGACGTGATACCGGTAGGGG
>VHCG01000045.1 GCA_016871805.1 Verrucomicrobiota bacterium | reverse complement strand
TGAATTAAACTTTTAAGCTTATCATCGCCCGGAAAATATCCAAGTGTACGACGAATATACAGCATCGAGTCGAGTCCCATATAAGTATTAGATCAAGAGTTCAAGTGTGAGCCCGCAGCTTAGAGGAATCTTGTGTCCTGCAGACGTTCCCGCGGCAGCCACAGCGCCAGGAGCGCGGCCGGGAAGAACAGGAACGAGGAGTAGAAGAGATTCACCCGGGTGTCGCCCACGGTCGTGGCATATCCGAAGGCCACGACCCCGACGGCCGAGATGATGCGGCCGAAGTTGTAGCAGAACCCCGCACCGGTCGTGCGCAGGAGGACCGGAAAGAGCGGCGGCAGACACATCGTGAACAAGGCGAAGACCCCCTGCCAGATTCCGATCAGGAAGATCGCCCAGCGGAGCGTCGACCACCCCACGGGTTCCCAATACGTCCAGAGCATCGTGACCCCATAGGCGAGGAGGAGTCCGGTGATCGTCCGGGAGTATCCCCAGATCGATGCCAGCCAGCCGGCCAGAAAGTTTCCGAGGATCGAGCCGATCATGACCAGGAACAGCGCCGTGGTGGTGTAGTGGTTGCGCTCGGCCGGGCTGAGCGCGGCGACCTCGGGGAGCTGTCGGACATTGCCCTGCTGCCAGAACATGAAGGTCCAGTGCGCGGTCAGTGCCAGCGCGCAGAGGGCCAGGACGGGCCACGTCACGCGGGCGACCTCGCCACGGAACAGATCCCGAATCCCCGGCACCGGCGTGGTCCGACCCGCCTGGGCCGCATGCCATTCCGGCGGCTCCGGCACGGCCTTGCGGATCCAAAGCACCAGCAGGGCCGGCAGCACCCCCACGAGAAAGATCCAGCGCGGGGCCGTGTTGGCGAAGAGCAGACCGGCCAGGCAGGCCAGCAGGACCCCGCAGTTGACCCCCGACTGCAGGATGGCGGCGAGCCAGGGACGCCAGCGTCGGGGCCAGGTCTCCGACAGGAGGGAGGCTCCGACCGCCCACTCGCCGCCGATGCCCAACGCGGCAAGGAACCGGAAGATCATCAGGTGCCACCACTCGAAGGCCACCGCCGACAGCCCGGTGAACGCCGCATAGGTCAGGACGGTCAGGCAGAGGGCCCGGCTTCGGCCCATGAGGTCGCCCAGCCGACCGAAGAACGCGCCGCCCAGCGCCCAGCCGACCAGGAAGGCCGCCATGATCAGCGCGGCGTGGCGCCCCACCTCGGGATCCGACGGTGTGCGGTGGATCAGCTCGGCCACGAAAGGCGTCGCAACGAGCGTGTACAGGTGCATGTCGAGCCCGTCGAACATCCACCCCAGCCATGCGGCCCAGCCTGATTTCCACTGGTCCCCTGTGATGTCACGGAGGCGCGGTTCGGTGTCGGCATGCGGGCTCATTTGGGATGGATGGAGTGAAGCAGAGACCGGTGTATGGGCTCCAGCGTGGACTCGGGGATCGGGGACACACACGGAGGAACACAAGGAGAACGAGGATCCGAGCCTTCCCGCCACCGCGGGACGGCACCGGTGGGTTCTGCAGTGCCCTGCAGAACCTGGCCGCGTCCCAGCGGCCAGCCACCCCAGGACTCAGCCGCACCCAAAGACTCCAGAGCCTCCCGACACCCCAGACCTCACCTCCACCGGCATTCCCTCCAGCTGGATCCCACACCTCGCAGCGTGGGCGCTCCCGCACCCAGTGATGCGGGGCACTGCCTCACCCACCCCCCGGCAGCCTCTCCCCGCGGTCCCGCCACCGCGGGACGGCACCGGTGGGTTCTGCAGTGCTCTGCAGAACCTGGCCGCGTCCCAGCGGCCAGCCTCCCCAGGACTCACCCGCGCCCAAAGACTCCAGTGCCTCCCGACACCCCAGACCTCACGCCCACCGGCATTTCCTCCAGCTGCATCCCACACCTCGCAGCGTGGGTGCTCCCGCACCCAGTGATGCAGGGCACTGCCTCACCCAACGTTCCCAATCTGAGGCCTCCCAAAGGATGCGTCTTCTCCATTTCCCCCTCCGCGTCTCCGCGTCCCCGTGTGAGTCCCCTCCGCCGCCTTCCTCAGCGCACGCCGTTCGCGGGGTCCCGTCCACTCCGGCCTCAGCCCAACGCCGCCACTGCAGCCTCCACCGTCTCCTCGGCACGGAAGAAGGTCAGGAAGCCCGACATCTCGAACACCGAACGCACGTTCCCCTTCACCCCCACCAGACAGGCCTTCCCCTGCTTCTCCTTCAGAAGCTTCGACATCACCAGCAGCCCACGAAGGCCGGCACTGCTGATGTACTCGATCGCCGACAGGTCCAGCACCAGCCGGACGGCTCCCGTCCCGATCACCTCGCGGATCCGTTTCTCGAAGGCCGGGGCCGTGACGGTGTCGAGCTTGCCCGAGAGGACCACGACCGTCGCGGCACCGGAGGTATGGGTCTGGATGTCCATGAGCTTCGAGTCAGAGGACTACGATTCCGATCCCGTCTTCAACACCAGTTTCAGCCGGTTGACCCCGTCCACCCACTCATGGTCCGCCGAGGCGCAGAGATTCCGCACCAGGTTCAGGCTGAGGGCATCCTCGAGATCCTCGCCGTCCAACGGATTGAGTCGGACCCCGGGGGCGGTCCAGACCAGCTCCGTGCGGTCGGTCGTCTCGGAATGGCTGAGCGTCATCTCAAGGCCTCCCACCGCGAGGAAGGGTCGGCACAGCTGCAGCGACTCCTCGATCAGGAGCAGCAGGTTGTCCCGGACCGGTCTCGACAGGATTTGTTTCTCGCAGAACGCCTCGACCTCCGCGTTGAGGGCATAGAGGTCGAAGTCGGGCGATGCGAACCGTCGGGTCAGGCTGCGGATCCGATGGATGAAGGCCCGGGTGCGATCCCGTTGCGGATGGTCGAAGATCTGGTCGGGCGTGCCCTCCTCGTGGATCACCCCCTGATCGAAGTAGAGCACCCGGCTCGAGACGTCGCGGGCGAAGTCCATCTCGTGGGTGACAATCACCATCGTCATCCCCTCCTTGGCAAGGCGGCGGATGACCGAGAGGACCTCACGGACCATCGTTGGATCGAGCGCCGAGGTGGGCTCGTCGAACAGGATCACCTCGGGCTCCATCGCCAGACACCGCGCGATCGCGACCCGCTGCTTCTGGCCGCCCGACAGTTCGTCCGGGTAGCTGTCGGCTTTCTCGGCGAGACCCACCAGACGCAGCAGTTCGATCGCCTTCTCCCGGGCCGCCTTGGGCTCCATCCCCTTCAGCCGGATCGGACCGAGGGTCAGGTTGGCCACGACCGACAGGTGGGAGAACAGGTTGAACGACTGGAACACCATGTTCATGCGCTGCCGCAGGCGGGCGACCTCCGCACGACGGTCGAGGATGTCGACCCCATCGACATGGATCGACCCGGCGGTCGGCTGCTCGAGGAGGTTGAGACAGCGCAGGAAGGTGCTCTTGCCGCAGCCCGACGGACCGATGATCGAGACCACCTCGCCCTTCCGGATCTCGACCGTGATGCCCTTGAGGACCTCGAGGGTACCGAAGGACTTGCGGAGCTGTTCGACACGGATCATGCGCGGGCCTCCTTCCGGGGTCTGCGACGGCGTCCCGCCTGGCGTTCGATCCACCCCAGCAGCTGCAGGAGCACCCAGGCGATCAGGAAGTACAGGATCGCCACCATCACGAGCGGGAAGAACGCGTCGAAGGTCCGGCTCCGGATGATGTCGCTCGCCTTGGTGAGGTCCTGGACCGCGATGTAGCCGACGATGGAGGTCATCTTGACGAGCGAGATGCACTCGCCCTTGTAGACCGGCAGGATGCGCTCAAGCGTCTGGGGCAGCAGGATGAAGCGGAAGGTCTGGAACCGGGTGAAGCCCATCGCGATGCCCGCCTCGGACTGGCCGCGGTCGATCCCCTCGATGGCCGAGCGGAAGATCTCGGCCGCATAGGCCGCGAAGTTGAGGCCGAAGGCCAGCATCGCCACCAGCACCGGGTGGATGTCGACCGAGGCGAACACCACGTAGAAGATCATCATCAGAACAACCAGCACGGGTGTTCCTCGCAGCAGGGCGATGAACACCTTCGCCATCCCGCTCAGGAGCGCGTTCCGGGCCATGCGCATCCAGCAGACCAGGGCCCCGAGGAGGGTGCCGAACAGCGCCGCACCCAGGGAGATCAACACCGTCGTCTTGAGCCCGTCCCAGAGCAGCAGATACCGCCGCTCGTGGAGGACGTTGCTCCGGAAACTTTCCTGGACCCGCTCGAGGAAGGGCTTGCGCTCCACCCGCGCCGCAGCCGTGCCCGTCGCGGAACCCGTCGCCGTCGACTCCTTCAGCGCGTACGCCTGGGTGGTCTCCTCATGGTACGGATCCGTGAAGTCGATCTGCTTCCGCCGCTCGTCGGTGACATAGATCGAGGCCACGATCAGATCCACCTTCCCGGACACCACCGCCGGGATGAGCGCCGCGAAATCCATGTTCGAGAACTCCGGCCGCCGGCCGACCGAGGCCGCGAACCGACGCACCAGCTCGATCTCGAATCCGACCAGCTTTCCATCCTGGACCCCCACGAACGGCATCCCCCCATCCGTCATGCCCACCTTGAGCACCCGGTTGGTCCCCGACTCCGGCAGGTCCGGCATCACGAAGTCCCCCTTCCGGATCCACCGCTCGACCATCTGGTCGTAGATCCCCTGCGTCCGAAGCCCCGCCAGAAACGCGTTGAACTGCGTCCGCAGCTCCGTGCTGTCCTTGCGGACCCCGGCCGCGACCGGGTAGCCGAACAGCGGATCTCCGATGAGCGTGAAACTGGGATCCTGGCGCATCAGTTCGCGCAGTGGACTGGAATCCGACAACGCGACATCCACCTTACCGGCCTTCACGGCCAGGGAGATGTCGCTCGGGCTGGAGAACTCCAGCAACGTCGCCTCCGGCAGGTTCTTCGAGACCCAGGTGCTATGGGCCGACCCGAGCAGCGTTCCGATCCGACCCCGACGGTACCGTTCGAGGCTCCCGCCACCGGCGGCCGCGGGCTCCGATGCCCCACCCTCGCGTCGGACCAAGGCCCTGATGGCGGTCACGATGTAGGGACGTGAGTAGGCGATGAGCTTCTTACGCTCCTCCGTGACGTTGAAGTTCGAGAGCGCGATGTCGATCTTGCCGGCCTGGAGGGACGGAATCAGGCCCTCGAAGTTCATCGCCACGACCTCGAGGCGACGGTGGAGACGACGGGCGAGGATTCCGGCAAGCTCGATGTCGAGCCCCACGATCTTCCCGTTCGACACGAACGAGTAGGGCTCCATGTCCGGCGACGTCCCCAGACGCAGGACCCCCTGGTCTCCGTCCGTCGGCGCCGGGGGCATCTCCGGGACGACCGTGTACTTCGAGTCGATCCACGTGCCGCGGAGCTGCTGGAAGACCTGCTCCCGCTCGAGATCGGCCATGACGCGGTCGACCTCCTGGATCAGCGCCGTGTTGTCCTTCCGGAGGGCCCCGGCGATCTCGAGCTGCGCGACGGGTGCGTCGAGGACGACGAGGTCGGGATTCCGGACCACGAGGTTCTCCAGGACGCTCTGGTCGTACACCAAGGCGTCGATCTTTCGGGACTGGAGGGCGACTGCGGCGTCGGCGGCCGACAGCATCGCGTCGAACCGGGAATTCTTGAACCGCTTCCGGGCCGCCAGATCCCCGGCCGAACCGGAAAGCACGCCGATCGCCTTGCCATCCAAGGACTCCAGCGTGGAACTCCTGCGGGCGGCGGCGGCGTTGGGACGGCTCCCCAGTTCGGGAAAGGCCTTCATCGACTGCTGGCGTGTGCCCTCGACCTTCCGGACCAGCATCACCTGGGCATTGGCAAAATACGGATCCGAGAAGGCCACCGACCTGCGCCGCTCCTCCGTGGCATTCATGCCCGTCACGATCAGGTCCACCTTGCCCGACTGCAGGGCGGGGATGAGGGCCATGAACTTCATGTTCGAGAATTCCACCGGACGACCGAGTGCCTGGCCGATCCGACGCGCCAGCTCGCCGTCGTGTCCGCTGACCTCGCCCTTGTCATCCACAAACGTGAGCGGCTCCCGGGTGGCGCTCACCCCGATCCGGAGGGGTACCCCGTTCGCGGCCGCCGGGATCGGTGGGACCTCATAGGGACTGAGGTCGGACTTGAACCAGCGACGGTGCATCGCCTCGAGGGTCCCGTCCTTCCGAAGGCTGGCGATCACCCGGTTGACCTCTGCCAGCAGGGCCATGTCCTCCATTCTCAGGGCCGCTGCGGTCTCCTCGTTGTCGAGCGGTTCCCCGAGCACCACGAGGTCGGCGTTGCGCTTGGTGATCTGGAACCCGGCCGGGAACGCCAGCACCACGGCCTCGAGCTGGCCCGACTTGATGGCAGTCACAGCGTCCATGACGTCGTCGAACGCCTGGACCTTCGCCTTGGGGAACCGGTTCCGGGCAATCGATTCGCCGATCGAACCCGTCATCACCCCGATCCGGGCCTCGGCGGCATCGGACACGGTCTCAACCCCCTTCGTCCGCCCTCGGCAGCCCGCGCCGAGGACGAGAACGGCCAACCCCAGAAGGATTCCCCATGGGAAACGCTGGGGCGGATCGAGTCGCATGGCGGGGATTGAGGAGGACGACGGCATCGATCGGAACCGTCGCCACGCCGGGACGTTAGGAGTGGGAAGTCCGCCCCACAACGCCGGAGGTGTCCGGAATCCCCGATGGACGGGCCGGGGGCCCCGCGGATCCGGGAGCCCACCCCGTCCGTCGGGACGCCCCGTCAGTTCGAACCCGTGCCAACCCGGTAGAATCCCGCCCGGGCGGCCGACACCGGGATCGTCGCACGATAGCTCTGCCCCCCCAGGCTGGTGATCGTGGCCGTGGCCAGCGGACTCCAACGGGAGGCGTCGGAAGCCAGCGCCTCCGGACACTGCAGCACGACATGGCTGGCGGCGGGATTGGCCGACTCGAACTCCAGGACGAGCGATCCGCCCTCGAGCCGCGCCCCACGCACGGTGACCGGTCCGGCCGGCGCCGCGTCGTCCACCAGCGCGAGACCGTCCGGCGCGCCGATCAGCGCCCACCCACCGGTGTCGCCATCGTCCGCGAACGCACCCTCGGCCGCATAGACCTCCACGAAGGCCCCGCCGATCCGCTGGAAGTGGATCACCTCCACCGCGTAGTCCCCGGCCTTGACGCCCTTGAGGACCGCGCGGGTGCTGCTGTCGCCCGTGCCGACCGCGAACTGGATGTATTCCGGGAAGTCCTCGTCGATGAGCCCATAGCCCGAGACGCTCGAGAACGGATGCCCGATGAACCTCAGGGCGAATCCGTCGTCGGAATGCACGCCGATCGTCCAGTCGCCATCTTTTGGAATGCGCACCTTGGCCCGGCCGATCGTCACCCAGTCAACCGCGGGCAGGTCCTGGATCTCGCCCGGGAACGGCGCCCGAGCCGTGAAGAGTCCCGAGCCGCTCGGGGACGGGGTATAGTTGAAGTTGAAGACCGGGGCCTGGACGTCGAGGCGCTTGCCGGAGAATGAGGTCCCCTGGGCAGCCTTGGCGATGTCGGCCGCCGTCGCCACGGCATCGGCACGCCCGGCGTTCCAGACCTGTCGGACACCCCACGACCCCACCTGTCCCCGGGGTCCACCCAGCCCCGTCAACGGGAACGGCGGCGCCGGCACGGTGAAGACCGCCTCGGAGACGATGGAGGTTCCACGGGTGTCCTTCGCCTCGACCTTGAACGGGTGCGACGACCCCGGCGCAAAGGCCGCTGCCGGAGTGTGGACGATCGTCGTCACAGCGCCGGCCTTGGTCACCTTCGTGGCCACCGGCGCACCGTCCACCGACAGCGTCACCTTCGCGGCATCCACCACGCTGGCGCCCACGTCCTCCATCTCGACCGTGAACCGGTCAAGTCCGACATCCCAGCGCTTGACAACAGCCTTGTCGTCGGACGGTGCCTCCGACTGCGTGACGTCGAATCGGTCGGCCGTCACCACTCCGGTTCCCGCGACCGTGATGCGCAGCGTATGGAGACGATTCGGGAGCAGCGGGCTGCTCCAGACCAGCTTCTGCTCCGCGCGCTGGGCGGCCTTGTAGTCGACGTCGAACCGCGTGCCGCCGTCGATGACGGCATAGCCCTTGCCATGGTGGCTCGCGACGGTGGCATACACGTCGATCTTCACGCCGAAAAACTTGACCTCAAAATAGTTCCCGGAGTTGCCGGAGTAGTGGTCGTTGTTGAGAAAGCGCGGATCGTTGGCGTTGCCCTGGGCTAGGGTCCAACCCGAGGAATAGGTGATTTGGTTGGTGCCCTTTCCGATGTCCCGATTGTTATCGATTTTGCTGACCACGCCGGGGACAATCTCCTGAACATTCACCGTCACAACGTCGAAACCCTTAAGGCCGGTTTGATCGGTCGCCAAGACCCGCAGCGTATGGTCGCCCTTCGAGAGGGTCTTGAGGGAGACGCTGAACGGTGCCTTGTTCGTCTCGCCGAGCTTGGTGGCCCCGTCAAAGAACTCGACCTTCGCGATGTTGTAGTCCTTGTCGCTGACGGTCGCGAGGAGCGAGAAGTCGCTGCCGAGCGGCACAGTGTCGCCCGACTTCACGTTGGCGATCTGGACCGACGGCACGTTCCCAGCCACCTCACCGGTCTCGAACCGCGCCTCGGCGAGACCGATCGCGTAGCCTGCGCCCCAGTTGCTGGTGTTGCGGATCCGGACGAGCCGGACGTCGGTCCCCTTCACCTCCACGACCTGCGCCTTCTCGCCTCCCTCCTTGAGCGAGGCGGTGGCGATGCCGGTGAACCGGGCCTTGGCGAGGTCGGCATCGGGCGACACGAAGATCTCGACCTCCTGCATGCCCCAGTCGGTCGCACCCGGCACATTGTAGTTCCAGAGGTAGACCTTGGTCAGGGTGACGGACCTCCCGAGGTCGAACACCAGCTCCCCCTTGATCGAGCCGATCGAGCTCCACATCTCGGATCCGGCGGTGATGTGGATCGAATCCGGCGTGCCGATGCCGGGATCCTCGAATCCCTGGCCGTCGATGACCTTCTCGGCGAGATCCTCGGCGAAGTTGGCGATGACGGCGGTGGGCTGGAGGAATTCCCCGGCGCGGGCGAGACCCGCGGCGAGAAGGAGCGTCAGAATAAGGCCGAGCGGCCTGCGAAGAGATGCTGGGATGGAGTTCATGGGTCGGTCAGTCGGGGAGCAGTCCGAAGGCTACCCGGATGGCGGTCCGTCTCCACACTTTTTCGGAGGAATGGCTCACGCGGCAGGAGGCGGCGGCACGTGGGTGCTCCCGCACCCAGTGATGCAGGGCACTGCATCACCCACCTTCTTCTCCCTCCTGGCCTCCGTGTCTCCGCGTCCCCGTGTGAGTCCCTTCTCTTCCCCTCCGCGTTCTGCCCCCGCGTGCCCCGACACGACAGAACATTGCTCTTTCCCCTGTCGGCGACGCACTGTTGCCGTCAAACACGCATGAAACAGCGATCGGTCCTCGGATTTCTCGCAGCCCTCCTCCTCGTCCTGGGTTTCCTCTTCCGGGAGGTCCTTCTCCCCGGCATGGCAGGCTTCGCCAATGATGCCCCGCTCGGGCTCATGCAGGCCTACTCGGATGTTCGTTGGGACTACTTCCTGCACGGCTCCTGGCTGCACAACGTCTGGGTCGGCGGCCCGGCCCTCAACACGCTGCCCAATTTCTCACACGGGCTCTATCTGCTGGGCGGGGCCTTGGTGTTCGCGAAGTTCGCCGCAGCCCTGTCGATGGCGTTCGCCGGATGGGCCCTCTGGGTGTTCTGCCGCCGCCAGGGATTCCATCCCGTCGCCTGTGCCCTCCCAGGACTCGCCATGGCGCTCAACGGCAACTTCCTTTCCCACGCCACCTGGGGACTCGGTTCCCGCGCCGCAACCGTCGGCTTCGCCGCCCTCGCCCTCGCGGCGGTGACACCCCGACCCGACACCCGCGGATCCTGGGTCGGGATGCAATTCGCCCTCGCCGGCTTCGCCACCGGCATGACCGTGATGGAAGGCGCCGATGTCGGGGCCTTCTTCAGCGTCCTGATCGCCGCCTACCTGGCCTTCGATGCCCTCATCGCCGAGGGGTCGATCGGCCACCGGATCCTGGGCGCCGGGACCCGCCTCGCCCTCGTGGTGGTCTGTGCCGTCTGGATCTCCGCGCTGGCGCTGTCCTCGCTGGTGGGAACCCAGATCAAGGGCATCGCCGGGATGGGTAGGGACACCACCTCGCGCCAGGAGCGCTGGGAGTTCGTGACCGGATGGAGCTTTCCCAAGCTCGAGATCGTGCGACTCGCGATCCCCGGAATCATGGGCCTCCGCAGCATTTCCCCGGGGGAGGAACTCTACTGGGGGAACGTCGGATCCGACGGCTCCCCACCCCGGTTCAACGGCGGCAGCGAGTACGCCGGGGTGCTCGTCCTGCTCCTTGCCGGATGGTCCATTGCACGGGCGTCGGCCCGGACCGGACGGCAGCCGTTCTCCGACACGGAGCGCAAACGGATCGGGTTCTGGGGGGTGGTGGCGCTCGTCTCCCTCCTGCTGTCCTTCGGGCACTACGCCCCCTTCTACCAGCTGGTCTTCGCGCTGCCCTACTTCTCCACGATCCGGGTGCCGATGAAGCTCCTACACCTGACCCATCTCGCCCTGCTGATCCTGTTTGCCTACGGGCTCGAGGGACTCTGGCGGCTGTACCTGACCCCTGCCGCCCAGGGAACCGGGACCCTCGGGGAACGGTTCCAGCGGGGCTGGCGTGCGGCGACGGGATTCGACCGCGCCTGGGGTTGGACGCTGGCGGGCCTCGCCGGCTCGGCCGCCCTCTTCGCCCTGGCCTACGCCTCCTATGAACCGGCCCTGGTCCGACACCTGGCCACCCTGGGGTTCACCGGCGGCGGGGGACAGGCCATGGCGGCGTTCAGCGTCCGCGAGGTCGCCCTCTTCGGCGCGTTCACCGTCCTCTCCTGCGGGGTCGTCGGACTCGTGATGTCGGGTGCCTGGTCCGGTCGCGCAGGCCTTGTCGCGGGAGCCCTCCTAGGCGGTCTCGTGGTCCTCGACCTCGGACGGGCCATGGCGCCGTTCGTCCTCACCTTCAACCACCAGCGACGGTACGAGCCCAACGCGGTGACCGAGTTCCTGCGACAGAACTTCTGGGAACACCGCGTGGTGGCCCGACCCCATCCCCAGATCCGCTCGACCCTCAGCGATGGCCAGGACGGCACCTGGCCGGCGGTCCACAACCAGTGGCTCGAGAACCAGATGCCGTACAACCAGATCCAGACCCTCGACATCTGGCAGATGCCGCGTCAGCCCGAATACGACAAGGCCATGCTCGATGGATTCCGTCCGACCCAGTCGAACGATCTCTCCGTCGTGGGACGCCTCTGGGATCTCACCAACGTCCGGTACGTGATCGGGTCGCGCGCCATCGGACCCGAGCTCGACCGCCTCTTCGCGAAAGGCCAGCCGGTGTTCCGGCCGGCCTTCGGATTCGACCTCGCCCCCAAGCCCGGCGCCACCGCCGGTGGGGTGACTCTCGACGACATCACAGCGGTCCCGAACGCCACCGGGCAGTACGCCGTCTTCGAGAACACCCGCGCCCTGCCCCGGGTCCGACTGTTCACCCGCTGGGAATCCGTCACGAACGACGTCGCCGCGGTCGAGCGACTCAAGGACCCGTCCCTCGACATCGGCACCACGCTTGTCCTCGACACGCCCACGACATCAATCCAGCCCTCGCCGGCCGCCGCAGCCGCGACCGCGTCGATCCGCAACTGGTCCCCCACCCGGATCACGGTGGGGACCGAATCCTCCGCGGCGGGGATCCTGATGCTGAACGAGCGATGGCATCCCGACTGGCAGGTGTCGGTGGATGGGACGCCCGCAGAGCTGCTCCGGGCGAATCTCCTGATGCGGGCCGTCGCCGTGCCCTCCGGATCCCACACGGTCGAGTTCCGCTATCGCCCGACCATGACACCGCTCTGGATCACCCTGAGCGCGTTCGGAGTCGCACTCGCCCTGGGGATCGGCCTTGTCCTCCAGGACAGCGCCGCACCCTCGAAGCGGTGATCGGGGAACCCCACGGGTGAATCCCCTTTCCAGCATCGTCGCCGCCGTCGTCCCGGTCTTCCTCCTGGCCGGGATCGGCGTGCTGCTGCGTCGACGCCAATGGCTCACGCCAGAGGCCGATGCCAGCCTGATGCGGCTCGTCGTGTCGGTCCTCACCCCGGCCCTGGTCTTCCATGTGGTCCTCGGGAACCAGGCCCTCCGACAGGTCGAGAACCTCTTCATGGCCCCCCTGATGGGATTCCTGGAGGTGGCGATCGGGGTCGGGATCGCCTGGCTGTTCCGTCGTGCGAGCGGACTCGCCACCGAGTCGAGCCAGCGCACGTTCGCCGCGGTCACGGGGATCCAGAACTTCGGCTATGTGCCGCTGCCCCTCGTGCTGACCCTGTTTCCAGGGGATGCAGCAGGGATGCTGTTCGTCCACAACCTCGGGGTGGACATCGCCATGTGGACCGTCTGCCTCGTCGCCCTTGGCCATGCCGGCATCCATGAATGGCGCCACCTCCTGAATCCCCCCGTCGTGTCGATCGTGGCCGCCGTGGGCCTCAACGCCGTCGGGGCACGACGCTGGATCCCGGATTCGTTGCTGGCGACGGCCCAGATGCTCGGGGTCTGTGCCTTCCCGCTGGGGATCGTCCTGATCGGCGCGACCATCGCCGACTCCGGCGCGGCACTGCGCCAGCGGATCGACCTCCGCACCATCCTGTGGTCGTCGCTGGTCCGCCTGGGCCTGATGCCCCTGCTCATCCTCGCCGCCGCCTGGCTGCTGCCGGTCGAACCCGAACTCAAGCAGGTGCTGGTGGTGCAGGCGGCCATGCCCGTCGCCATCTTCCCGATCGTCCTCGCCCGTCTCCACGGCGGGGATCCCCTGACCGCGGTCCGGATCGTGGTGGGATCCAGCCTCCTGGGACTCGTCACGATTCCCCTCTGGTTGAAGCTGGGACTCCGCCTGCTGGGCGGCTGATGGAGGTGCATCGTCCTGCAGGGCGACACGCCCCCTGTTCCGATGCCGTGCGGACCGGGATTCCCGACACCCGTCTCGGCAACACCCGTCTCGGCGCTTCCCCAATCCCTCGGCCCCGCTCTAGCCTCGCGTCGGAACACCCACCTGCATGGCCACCATCGCCGTCCTAGGAACCTTCGACACCAAGGGGGAAGAACACGCCTACGTGGCCTCCCTCATCCGCGCACGCGGACACCACACGCTGCTCCTTGATGTCGGGATCCTCGACACCCCGGGCGTCCCGCCCGACATCTCCCGGACCGAGGTCGCCGCGGCAGCCGGGGTCGATCTGGCGGCACTGGTGGCACGACGCGATCGGGGTGAATCCGTCGCGGCGATGACCCGTGGGGCGCCACTGCTGGTGTCCCGTCTGCAGCAGGAGGGGCGGATCGATGGCATCATCTCCCTCGGCGGGGGTGGTGGCACGGCGATCGGCACCGCGGCGATGCGGGCCCTCCCGATAGGATTTCCGAAGCTCATGGTCTCCACCCTGGCCAGCGGCAACACCGCGCCGTACGTCGGGGTGAAGGACATCGTCATGATGCCCTCGGTCGCGGACGTGGCCGGACTCAACCGTCTGTCGCGCAAACTCCTCGCCCAGGCGGCCGGCGCGATCTGCGGGATGGTCGAGACCCAGGTCCCCGTCGCCGCCTCGGACCGCCCGGTGATCGTCGCCTCCCAGTTCGGCAACACCACGCCGTGCGTCACGCGGGCCCGCGCGCTGCTCGAGGCTGCCGGCTATGAGGTCCTGATCTTCGCCGCCACCGGCACCGGCGGACGCACCCTCGAGTCGCTGGTCGAGAGCGGCCTGGTGTCGGGGGTGCTCGACATCACCACGACGGAATGGGCCGACGAGCTGGTGGGCGGGGTCCTGACCGCGGGCCCAACGCGCTGCGAGGCCGCGGCCCGGACCGGTGTCCCCGCCATCATCACTCCGGGGTGCCTCGACATGGTGAACTTCGGAGAACCGGCATCCGTGCCGTCGCGGTTCTCGGGACGCCGCTTCTACCATCACAACGCCCAGGTGACCCTGATGCGGACGACGCCTGAGGAGAACGCCGAGCTGGGACGGATCCTGGCCGGGAAGTGCAATCTGTCGACCGGCCCGATCACGGTGGTGTTTCCGCTCGGGGGGATCAGCATGATTAGCGCGCCCGGACAGCCCTTCCACTGGCCCGAGGCGGATGCCGCCCTGTTCGGCGAGTGGCGTCGACACCTGCGTCCGGACATCCGGGTGGTGGACCATCCTGGCAACATCAATGACCCCGCCTTCGCCGACCTCTGCGTGGCGGAACTGCTGCGCAACCTCACCCTGGCGCGGAAGGCCTAGTGCCTCGGGCTGTCGACATGGGGTGCCGCACGGTCGGGGGGCGATGCGACCGTGTTGGAACCGCTAAAACCCCTTGCCCGGAACGCCCTCCCCGTTTACCTACATCGCCCTCGGTTGCCAGCGTAGCTCAGCGGTAGAGCAGGGGACTCATAAGCCCTTGGTCGGAAGTTCGATTCTTCCCGCTGGCACCACACCTCTCCATCAAAGACTTACAGCGGAAATAGAGGGTTGGTACTAACGTCTAGTGCTAACAGATCCACTGAAGTTCGCCTACGTCCAGCATCGTCCACGGGTGCTTGAGGGACTCGCCGAAAACTGAAGACTCCTGCGACTCGCTCATTCCAGCGCTGCGCTGAAATGATGACACGCGGGCGACGGCCACCGAAGGAGTTCGATGGGGTTCTCCCCACCCGCGTGGGGATGGTCCAGAGTCGGGTGCCCTCCGCATCCTCAAGCGGTCGCCGAAGCAGGGTCAGCGGTATTTCTCGATGGTCGATGCCCACCGGCTCATGGCAGCGCAATCACCCGAAAGAACCGGGTCTCCTCCGCTGCAGCCGGCACTGTCAGCGAAGTTCTCGACCCCGAAGATGGTACCGACGGATTCCAGGTCGTCCATGACGCGGAGTCCTTGAAGTGGGTGGTGGTCTCGACGCGATAGATCGCGCCGGGTTGTGATTCCCAGGTCAGGAGAAACCCCGGTCCATCGAGTTCAGGAGGGTCCATTCGGAAGGGAGGATGGACGATAAGGCTGAACGGCCCAACGAACGTCTTGCGTGCCCTCGGAGTGGGATGGGAGATGCGCGAATCCAACGTCACCCACGATGCACCGTCGTGGCTGGCGTCCACCCGCCACGAAACCGGGTCTCGGCCGTCTGCATCGTTCGCCGTCGCCCATCGGTAGCCATCCACAGCCAGTGGGGATCCGAAGTCGAGCACCAACACGCCCTTCCTGAAATCGAGCCACTTTGTGTCCAGCCTGTTGTCGTTCGCGTGAAACGGTGTTTCGTCGTCGGGGTTGTTGCCCCCGGGGTTAGAGGCTGTGGCACCCTCGATCCGGATGCCCTGACGCAACAATTGGAACTCCGCCAGTTGAACGCTGTTGTCTCCAGGATCGCGAAGTCGTGTGGGGAAGAATCGGTAGAAGCGGTAGGGTCCGCGACCGACGATGGAAACGGCGACCGTGGCGCGTGTTGATCCGCCGGGCCCAGTGGCCGTCAGCGTGTAGACCGTGTCGACGGCAGGGGACACAATGGCGGTGCCACTGACCGCTACCGGCCCGATGTCTGGTTCGATCCGCGCTTCAGTGGCCTTGTCCACGTCCCAGGACAAGGTGGCTGATCCACTCGGAAATATACTCTCCGGTGTGGCCACCAATCGGATGAAGGGTGCGCCCCCCTCGGGTTCGTTCACTGAGAAGGCGTCCGTTGCACCCGGGAGAAGCTCCAGTTCTTCGAAGTTGAGCCCTCCGCCCTTGCCGAACCGAGCCTGCATGACCTCCCGGCCGCCCGCCTCGTAATACCCGATGGCCAATCTGACCATATCGAGCTGCAGGTCCACTGTGCCGGTGGCCGAGGAGGCCGGGTGCATCCCGTTGTTGTCCACGATCTTCTCGCCAGTCCCGTCAAACCTGCCATCGCTATTCAGGTCCAACCACAAAGTGCTGCCATCGTCGCTGCGCGTCCCAAACGTGTAAGGCCCCATGCCCAGGACGCGGACGTCCAACCATCCCGTCCAGAGCACGGCAAATGAATCCGGGCTCGTGATACCAGGCAGCCGCTGGACAAAATCACCGCTGAAGTCGATGGCACGCCGTTGCAAGCCTCTGCTGCTCGAGGGCGCAGCGAGGAGTTTTTCGATCGGGTCCAGCCACGCATCCCCTTCCAATGAGTCGAAGGTCCGCACCGCCAATCCCTTCGTTGATACCTCCACCCGCACCGTCGCCGTCCGGGTTCCACCAGCTCCCGTCGCCGAGATTGTATAGTCGGTCGTGGTCGTAGGCTGCACCACCCTTGACCCCGCAAAGGCAACCAACCCCACGTCGGGTGTCACCTTCACCTCCGTAGCATTGCTGACCGACCATGCGAGAGTTGAGGGCTCCCCGGGTGGAACGACCGAAGGCGTGGCCGAAAACGCGATCTGCGGGACTGGATGCAACCCGACCTGAATTGTGACGGAACTGGTGCGCTCGACGCCACCCCTGCTGGCCCGGAGCACGTAAGTTGTTGTCTGCAAGGGCGTCACCAAGGTCTGACCGGATGCGCCCACTGCGCCCACGGCAGGGTCAATCCGGATCGTCCCGTCGTCAGCGTTCCCTGCGGTCCATTTCAATGCCACGGATTGCCCCCGTACCACGTCCGTGGTGGTGGCGGACAACGCGAGTACGGGCCCGCGCAGCCCAGCCATGGACAGCCGTCCGGTGAAGACGAGGCGCTCTTCAGGGAAGGGATGCCCAGCTTGCTCATCCAGCAACGTCCAATGGATGCCGTCGTGACTTCCCTCCACCCGCCACGAGACCGGGTCCCGCTCCGGCGCATCGTTGGCCGACGCCAGTCGGTAGCCATCCACGATCGCCGATACCCCGAAGTCCAGGACCAGCGGCATGGTCTTGTTGAAATCCAGCCATTTAGTCTCCTTGTTCCCATCCTGACCTTGCTCCGGACCCTCGCCCGTTGGGTTGTTCCCTCCTGGGTTGGATGCGGATGCCCCAGTCACACGGTTGGTTCCTAGGAGCAACTGGAATTCTGCGAGCTGGACCGAGTTGGCCGCACTCTCGTCCCGCAGCCCTGTAGGGATCAGCCGATGGTACCGGTAGGGTGGCGGCCCCAGAACGCCCAACGTCGCCTCCGCCGTCGTCGTGCCTGACACGTTCGACGCCACTAGTCGGTAGGTCGTCGTAGATGCAGGTGAAACCAACGCGGACCCGGATGAAGGCACTATCCCCAAGCCGGGCTCGACGACCACAGTCGTCGCATCGGCAACCTCCCAGGAAAGCCGGGCGGACTCGCCGGGCTCCACCTGCCCAGGTGATACGTTAAAGGCGGTGATAAAGGGCCGCGAGGAGGTCACTTCCAATCGGACATCATCCCAATGGGATGCGTTGCGTGCTGATGTCGTGCCTGTGCTGTCATCCAGCACCGTCCCCAAGGATGCCACGAATACGCCCACCAGCCCTGGTCGCGCACGATCCTCCTCGGTCACCACATGAACCAACACCACGTCCCCCATGATTCCTGATGCCAAACCGAAAGGCGGTTCGGGAACGGGAATCCGCGCGACAACACCTCCGAGCCAGCCTGCCGCAGTCGGTGACCCGGAACGGCGCACCAACCCCTCTGACAGACCCGCGAACGAGTCGTCAGCCCAATGGACGGTTCTCTCGACGTCCGTGTGGGTCAGCGGATCTCCGGCGGACACCGTGAATGTGAGGACGTCTCCCGCCAGAAGGCTGGACCAGGCGAGACGCGTGACCTGGCCCAGAACGGCTCCCGAAATAAGTCGCACAGCCTGTGGTGCGGGTGGCCCCTGCAACGGCTGTGATGGCGTCAGGTTCTCCCAGCCCAGCAATACCTGTTCCCCTAACGCGACCCCGGCGGTGTTGTCGGCCGCCACGACCTGCCAACCGGTGGGCTGCCCGCGTTCGAGGGCTTTCAGGGTGCCTTCCTCAAACTCACCCGACGGGTTGCGGTCGGACTCGAAACCATGGTTGTCGATAGGGATGAGACTGGTTCCGGCGAAAGCGGCCATCCCGGCCATCACCATTGAGAACAGCAGGTGACCTCTGCGCACCGTCGAACGCTAGGGATCCCGTTGCAAAAAGCAACGATGCGACACGATGCGACCCTGCCTCGCAGCTACCCTGGGGGTGCAGCCCCTGCCACCGCCCACCAAGGAGTGGGCGAGTCACGCGTCGTTTCAAGGCCCGACGCCAGCGGTTGAGGAAGCTGGTACCGAAGAGGATCCAGCCGCCGTCCGCCTCCCTCAGGGCACGGATCTTCTCCCCGGTCGTGTATGGCTTCACCTTCAGAGTCTAGTCCCTTTCCTCGTCGCCCAGACTCTCACCTCCACTGGAGCAGTCTTTGCGAGGTCATGGCAGTTCTCCACGATCCGCAGACGGGTGTTGTTCTCGCCCATGCCGTGGATGGTCAACAGCACGTGCTTTAACCTTTGGCAGTATTGATTGGCGTCGCCCGACGGTATCCGACTGGGTTGGTCTCGGGAGTCTGCGTTTAGATCTCACGAGAGCATGCTGTGTAGAGCTGCGGTAGCGGTTTCGGCACAACAGCGACGCCCACATGATAGACATCCGGCCGGCAAAACAAGGAGTCCACCACACCCCAAACGCTGCCGTTCTGAGAGGACTTCAAAATCGCTTCAGCAGTCGGTGTGGTCCATTCAGTCGGACCGACGGCGGGTTCTGAGAGTGAGGCTCTTCAGCCGAAACATGACCCCGGAGGTTATCCACTTTTGCCTGCGTCGCATCGAGGCAGCTGCCTCTTGCGAGAACAATTCTCAGCGGGCAAAGGGATCGAAGTACATTTGCGTCAGCAAGGGCTTGGTGTTCGAAACGATGGGCCTCAGGACCATTTCCTTCATGTGCTCCACATGGCCGTCCATGAACGTGTTGTTCAAACCGCCGTTGTGCAGCGTCATCCTGAAGTCGTCCACCGATCCGCCCGGTTGAACCGACGCATTTACCATCGCGAGCGGGTTCTCTTGCATGAAGAGAAACTTGCCGGCCGGGTTTATCACCGCGGTCGATTTCAAGCCTAAGGGTGGATAGCCTTTGCCCGAGCGTCCATCGACGAAGGTGTTCATGCTGTAGTTCACCCGCAGCGCCCTGCCGATGGCTCCGGTGCTTGGACAGATATACACGGGAAATCTGTTCGTGTTGCCCAGAGTACTTTTGCCGGTCGCCGGGCGATTCAGCTTTTGGGACATGACGTACGGAAAGATCGCACCCGCATCTGCTGCAAAGCCAAAGTTTGGTGGTGGCTTGGTCCAGTTTGACTTCTTGTCCAATTCCGCGCGCGTCAACCCTCCCCAAACCCAGTCCGGTGTCTGGTTGCCATTCACCTCTCCTGCCCAGGCGTAGTAGTCACGGTTCTCGTCGGCATACATCATCATGCCCATGCCAAGCTGGCGCATGTTGCTCTTGCAGACGGCACCCCTGCCCGACTCCTTCGCGCGCGACAACGCTGGCAACAGCATTCCCGCCAGAATGGCGATGATCGCAATCACCACCAGCAACTCGATTAACGTGAAGCCGTCTTTTCGGCTCGGACGCTGGATGGGTTTAGAACACATAGGCCTAAGTACCACGGGGGGTAATGAATCCCACCACATCGACGCAAGCCGAAATTCGAGCCGAGAGACCTGACATCAAGGTGGATTCATCTGGGTATGGGGAGGAGGAGATGGCCCCAGGACTGGGCGGGTTTGCGGTTCTTTGGGGGTTGGCGGCGTGCCGAATCGAGCTGATTCAACGGCTGGCCCAGGTGCAGGCACGTCCAACCCAAGCCTTGCCAAGGTTCAAGCTGCCAGAATGATTTTCACGTTACATCGGGTCTGGGTCATGCTGTCGTTGATTCTGGCTGCTTTCTGGGTGCCAGCAACGTCACATGCTTTCCTCGCGAGTCTTGGCGTGATCCACAAGCGCCATTCAGCTCATGTCGAGGCTCACTATCATGGTTCAGGAGAGTCGCACGGACACGACGGCGACAACCACGACTTTGCGGACGGCATTTGTCGGACGGAAGCCAGTCGAGTCCGCGTCCCCAGCGTTTCACGTTACTGCCTTCATGCCGCTTTTTTGACGGCAGGTGAGGGACTTGCCGACACGTTGATCAATGGCCTTGATTGGACCGGGCCATCCCCGCCCGGCGCTCCGCCCCCAGAAGTCTCCCGAGTCTGGCAATTTTCTCTCCAAGCGGCGCTTCCTGTCCGCGCGCCTCCATCGCTTCTCTGACCGTCCATTGCGGACAGTCCGCCCCCAGATTGGAAAGGTGACTTTTCGTCACCCTCCCGATACCTATTTCCGCTTGTCTGCCCGTCTCCGTTCCGGGTGGCAGCCCGCTCTCAGCGGGCAGTGCGAGCGGCAACAATTTGCGACCTTCTCCTGACTGAAATGAAAAGCTACTTGGTTTCCCGTTCAATCGTTACTTCTTGGGGTGCCTTGGCGGCACTGGCGTTACTGAATGGCTGTAAAGACGACCCATCTCAGGGTGATCGCTCCTCTGCCCACAGCCATGGGGACCATGCACCACCGCATGGCGGAACCCCGGTTATCGTGGGTGAGGATCGTTTCCACCTCGAACTCGTCCTCGATGCCTCCGCCGCGAGGATGCAGGCGTATGTGTTGGACGGACACCTTGATGGCTATGTTCCGGTGGCCGAGACCAACCTCCTGCTGGTCGCGAAAGTCGACGGCAAAGCGGAGAGAGTCCTGTTCCACCGTGCGGTCGATCCCGCATCGGGAACACTTCCAACAAAATCCTCTGTCTTCGAAGGGAATGCCGGGTGGCTG
Source organism: Verrucomicrobiota bacterium (assembly GCA_016871805.1). Lineage (GTDB taxonomy): Bacteria > Verrucomicrobiota > Verrucomicrobiia > Limisphaerales > UBA9464 > UBA9464. The sequence continues at coordinate 8,318 of VHCG01000045.1, read as the reverse complement.
GGAACGATCCGGACGTTCGAGGGAAGTTTTCCAACGCTCACGCTTAACGGCACGACGTTCAGCAACATCTCGTTCTCCTTTCCAAAGGGCTCGAAGCACGTCCACTGACTCAAAGACATCATGAGACCTCACTCCATCTCCCTGGCTCTGCTTTCGGCGACCTTCCTGAGCAGCACAGGCTGTCGCAGGCCGACCGTTGGTCACGGCCATGACCACGGGGATGAGTCCAAAACAGCACAAATCTCCATCTGGACCGAGCACCATGAAGTGTTTGCCGAACACCGCGTCCCAGTGGCCAACAAGGCGACGACACTCGTCACGCACGTGACCGATTTGCACACGCTAGAGCCGCGCCGCGACGGAATGGTCAAGTTTGTGCTGCGACAAGGCGAGACGGTTGCCGAGCATCTGCAGGCCGCACCGGCTCGGGCAGGGATCTACCTGCCAGGAATCACCTTTCCGAAGGAGGGGGACTGGCAGGTGACGTTGTTGATTCCTACGGAGGGCAGCAATGCGCCCGTGGAACTGGGCACGATCAAGGTCTATGCGGATGACCATGCAGCGGAACATGCGGAGATTGCTGATGGACCGGAAGGCGTGAGCTTCCTCAAGGAACAACAATGGAAGGTCCGCTCTAAAGCCGAGCCGGCAACCAGACGCCTTCTCGTCGAACGTCTCAGATTTCCAGCCCGGGTGCGGGCCAAGCCGGGTCTCAGCGCAACCGTCACTGCCCCGGTCTCGGGCCAATTGGTGGCTGCAGTCGACGGCCGCCTGCCACAACCAGGTCAACGGGTGGAGGTGGGACAGTTGCTCGCCTTGCTCAAACCTAACTTCTCGGAAGCGGGCGCGAGGGTGACTCAGGTCCAAGCCGAATTCACAACTGCCAAAGCCGGACTCGACCAGGCCGAGTCCGCCTTCAATCGCACGAGGAAGCTCGCTGCCGAACAAGCGAAGTCCGCGCGGGAGTTGCAGGAAGTGGAGGTCGCCTATCAATCCGCGAAAGCCCGCTATTCCGCTGCCACCAGCCTGCTCGCGACGTTCAAGCAGGTGGACGGATCCCCATCGCTGGATGGGCCCCTGTTGATGGAGCTGCGAGCACCCATCGCGGGTATCCTCAACTCGATGGCGGCCGGGCCCGGCGAAGTCGTCGCGGCGGACAAGCCGATGTTCACCATCCTAAACCCAGAAACCGTTTGGATTGAAGCGAACATCCCCGAATCCGGCCTCGCTCAACTGAGCAAGGCCAAGGACGCCTCAGTCGAACTGCCCTCTGAACCCGGACGCTTCAGCCCCATTACCGGTGACGGTCATGGCAAACTGCTGTCGGTCGGGCTTGCAGTTGACGGCGCCACGCGCACCGTGCCGCTCCTTTACGAAACGACCAACCCCAACGGCCAATTTCGAGTAGGACAAGACCTAACGCTCCATGTCGAAACGGCACGCGTCGAGGATTCGTTGGCGATTCCCGAGAGCGCACTTGTCGAGGAAGGAGGCGAACTGATCGTGTTCTTGCAGGTCGGCGGCGAAACCTTTGAGAAGCGCGAGATCAAGATGGGCGTCCGCGACTCGGGATTCGTGCAGATCCTTGGAGGCATTAAGGAAGGGGAGCGGGTGGTCACAAAGGGCGCCTATGCCATCCGTCTTTCGTCGATGGCGGGTGTCATGCCCGCGCACGGCCACGCTCATTAAAGCAGGCATATGGACAGGCTCATCCAATGGGCGTTGGGCAACCGCGCCTTGGTCATTGTCGCCGCGCTGCTCCTCACCGCATTGGGCATCCACACGGCTACGCGAATGCCGGTGGACGTGTTCCCCGATCTGACGGCCCCTGCCGTCACGGTCATCACCGAGGCGCATGGCATGTCACCGACGGAGGTGGAGACGCAAATCACGTTTCCCATCGAGGCGGCGGTCAACGGCGCGTCTGGGGTGCGGCGCGTCCGCTCGGCGACGGCGGTCGGTATTTCCGTGGTGTGGGTTGAATTTGAGTGGGGAACGGACATCCGCAATGCGCGCCAAACCGTCAGCGAGAAAATTAGCGGCCTAGTCGCCGACCTGCCGCCCGAGAGCGGACGCCCAACGCTCGCACCGCAGTCTTCCATCATGGGAGAGATTCTCTTCCTGTCGCTCTCTTCCGAGCAGCACTCACCCTTTGAACTTCGCAGCTATGCAGAAGTCTCCCTTCGCCGCCGCCTGCTAGCAGTGCCTGGCGTCTCGCAAGTGACGCCGATTGGCGGGGGCGACAAGCAGTTTCAGGTGGTCTTGGATCCCGCTGTATTGCAGTCCCACAACATCACGTTGAACCAGGTCTTCCGCGCGTTGGAAGCAGGGAACGAAAACGTCTCCGCTGGGATCATCAATGAACGGGGTGCGGAATGGCTTGTCACGGGTGTGGGTCGCATCCGCTCCCTCGAAGACATCGGCGCCACCGTTGTGGCAGCGCAAAGAGGTGTGCCGACGCTGGTACGCGATCTTGGCGAGGTGATCATCGGCGAGGCGCAGAAACGCGGCGAAGGTTCGGCAATGGGCAAACCTGCCGTCATTCTCGGCATCCAGAAGCAGCCCGGCGCGAACACACTTGAACTCACCACGCGCCTCGATGCCGTCCTCGCCGATGTCACCGCCAGGCTCCCGCCGGGAATGACGCTCAAGTCGAACATCTTCCGGCAGGCAGATTTCATCTCCGTATCCGTGCGCAATGTTCAGACAGCCCTCCTCGAAGGCATCGTGCTCGTCACGATTATTGTACTCCTATTCCTTGCGGATGTCCGGGCCACCCTCATCACGCTTACGGCGATTCCACTGTCCCTCGTCACCGCGGTACTCGCCCTGGATTGGTTCGGGGCCTCCATCAACACGATGACCCTAGGCGGCATGGCCATCGCCATCGGTGCATTGGTGGATGACGCGGTGATTGACGTGGAAAACGTGGTCAGACGTTTACGAGAAAATCACCATCGCCCCCTGGAGCATCGTCGTCCCACCCTGCGGGTGGTATTCGATGCGAGCGTCGAGATCCGGAGTTCCATTGTCTTCGCAACGCTCATCATCGCTTTGGTGTTCGTTCCGATCTTCTTCCTCGGCGGCGTGGAAGGTCGGTTGTTGCAACCGCTCGGTGTCGCCTACCTCGTGGCACTTTCGGCTTCACTGATGGTCGCTGTCACCGTGACGCCGGTCCTCTGCTATCTCCTTCTGCCGAAGAGCAAAGGGCTCCTCGCAGAGCATGAACCTAGGTTCGTGCAGTGGCTCAAGGGCGGATACGCGCCGATCCTACGGTCCGCTCTCACCCACCCATGGCGCTTCACCTTTCCAGCAGTGGTGCCGCTCGGCATCGCCTTGGTGGCGACCACGCAGATGGGTCGCGCATTCCTGCCGGAGTTCAACGAAGGTTCGCTTACCATCAGCGCCGTGACGCTACCCGGCACCTCACTCAAGGAATCCGATGGTTTGGGTCGAGTGGTGGAACAGACGTTGTTGGGTTTCCCGGAAGTTGTCTCCGTCGCACGCCGCACCGGGCGGGCGGAACTGGACGAACACGCCCAAGGCGTAGAGGCCTCCGAGTTGGAGGTGTCCATTGTGCTACAGGACCGTAACAAGAGAGAGTTTCTAAAGGCCCTGCGAGCCGCCTTTGCGCAGGTGCCGGGCATGAACATCACCATTGGTCAGCCGATTTCCCACCGCATTGATCACATGCTCTCCGGCACGCGGGCAAACATCGCGGTGAAAATCTTCGGCGGTGAACTCCACCAGCTCCGCACGCTGGCCGAGAAGGTGAGGCAGTCTATGCAAGGGGTAGCAGGCGTTGTGGATTTATCCATTGAAACGCAGACCGAAGTGCCGGTTTTGAAGGTCAAGTTCGAGCGTGAGGCGATTGCACGTCATGCGCTGACCATCCGCGATGTGGCCCGGACAGTGGAAGCCGCCCTGCGAGGAGTGAAGGCAACGCGTGTCCTCGAAGGTCAGGCCTCCTACGACATGGTGGTGCGTCTGGCCAATGCAGAAAGCTGGCAACTCGACACGCTCGGTGATTTGCTTGTCGATACACCCGCCGGGGCGCGCGTGCCGCTGCGCTCGCTCGCTCGAATCCAGCGTGATACCGGCCCAAATCAGATTCTACGCGAGCAGGTCGAGCGCAAGATCGTTGTGCAATGCAACGTTGATGGCCGCGACGTGACCAGCGTGGTGAACGATATCCAGAAGCTCGCGAATCCAATTCTTGCCGGCGCCCGCGGCTACCGGGTGGAATACGCGGGGCAGTTCGAGAGCGCGGCGGAGGCCAGGCGGACGCTCACGTCCGTGAGTCTCGGCGTCGTAATCGGCATTGGAATCCTGCTGCACATCGCCTTCCGTTCCATCCGCGACGCCGCGATCATCATGCTCAACCTTCCGCTGGCGCTCATCGGGGGCGTGGCTGGAGTCTTCGTTGGGGGCGGCGTCCTGAGCGTCGCGTCTCTCATCGGTTTCATCACAGTGGTGGGGATCGCGACGCGAAACGGCATCATGCTCGTTTCGCACATCCGATATTTGCAGGAACACGAGGGCATCACCGATTTCCGTGAGGCCGTGCAGCGTGGAGCGATGGAACGCCTCGTGCCGATCCTGATGACCGCGCTCGCCGCTGGATTGGCGCTCATCCCGCTCGCGCTGGGTGGCGAGAGGCCCGGGAACGAAGTTCAAACTCCAATGGCCATCGTCATCCTGTTCGGTCTGCTGACCTCGATGGTGCTGAACATGGTCATCGTTCCGGCGCTTTACCTTGCCCTGGGACGGCCCTCGAACCTCCAACCCAAAACCTGAGATGACCCATTGCGTCATCAAGGTCCCGAGCAGCGCCGCTTTGGTCGTGGCCAGTTCCCTGGCGTCAAGGCGAGGCTTCCTCGTGGGCAGACTCCTCGCGTCGCTGCGGTTGGTGTTGTTCTTCGGGCTTTTTTGGTTCTACCTCGAATCCAAGGACTCCGAAAAGTTGGCGGTCCTCTCCGTCAGCACCCTCAGGCTCCTGCTTTTGCAAACCCGTTCTTGAGTCTGCTGCCACCCCTAATCCTGACATGACAACTCTGATTCTCCTGACCTTGGTTGGTGTCTTTTGCGGCGCACCTGGCGTCTGCGCTGCCATCAGCCAAATCGAGCTGCTCACCCTCGACCAAGCACTGGAAATGGCAGAGCGGCGGCATCCACAGCTTGCGGAAACACGGGCTCTGGTCGACGCAGCGTCCGGTCGTGCCCAGCAGGCGGGTACGTTCCCAAATCCCGAAGCCATCCTCTGGGCACAGCAAATCCCCTTTCAAAGCTATCCCGTTCCCGATCGCCAGTATCTGGCGGGCTTCGGACAGACAATTCCGCTGGGAAACCGTCTCTCCAAGGCTCGGGAGGCGGAACTGCTTGAGCGCGAAGTCCGTCTCCGAGGCCTGGACAGTGTTCGACGTCAGCTGCGGAAAAGGGTGCATGGCAGCTTTGCCACCGCGCTGTATCAGGAGAGCGCATTCCAAGCCCAAACCTACATCACGTCGGGATTGGGTATGCTGGTCACCGTCACAAAGGCACGTTTGGATGCCGGAGACGTCATCCCCCTGGACATTGCCCGCTCAGAAATGGAACTGGCGCGCGCCGAAGTCGAGTTGAGGCGGAGCGAGTCGCTTCGGAAGCAGGGCCTCATTGCACTCGCCGCCGCCGTGGGTGACCCCGATCTGGAGGTGAAATCGGTTGAAGGCAGCCTCGAGGTCGCCTTCGAGGTCCCAACCATAAATTCACTTGCCGCCAACCTCTTCACCCAACCGGAACTGCAAGCGGCCGAGGCAGGGGTACGCGCCAGCACTGCCCGAGTCGACCTTGCCAAGGCCGAACGGATTCCCGACGTGAGGGTGGAAGCCCTTTATCACCGTCTTGAAGTCAGTGGACAGAACACTTTCGACCTCGGGCTCAGCATTCCGCTCCCTTTATTCAATCGAAGCCAAGGGAGGCTGCGAGAGGCGCGTTCCGAGGCCCTCGCGGCCGAGGCTCGAGTGCACCAACTGGCCAATGAGTTGAGCTCCAGGCTACGTGAGTCCTACGTCGCACTGACCACGGCCTTGGACAACCTGCAGGCCTTTAAGACCCAGATCCTGCCAAAGGCCAAAACGGTTTTGGAATCAGCTGAGCTGCGGTATGCCTCCGGGGACAGTGCCCTGACCGACGTCTTGCCAATCCGACGGGACTGGGCTGGCGTCCATCTGAGTTATCTGGAGACTCTACGTGAGGTCATGCAGTCGTGGGCGGAAGTGTCCAGTTTCTTGGGCCAGACCGAAAAGCGCTAGCCTGCCTCGGAAATTTCAACTGCCTGCATGAAAGCCATGGAAAAAATTCTGCAGGCAGCAGGCAGACCCGATCGACCATCGGCGTGGATTGGGTTGATAGGCGGGTGTCGAACGCGCCGGCTACGTCTTGGCTCGCGAAGCCATCGAAGTGACAGGACCGCAAAAACTGCGAATTTGCTGAGGAAAAGAGTGGAGCGGGTGAAGGGAATCGAACCCTCGTCTAAGTTCAGGATGTCCAAGGATGTGTTTTTGCTGGGGTTTTTCACCATCACACCTCGCTGGACACGCCCGGATGTTAGCACTAGCGTTAGCACTGACATGGCCAGCATCCACCGAAGACCCAGGTCTCCTTTCTGGCATGGGGCCTTCCGTCAGGGTGGCAAACTCGTGCTGCGATCCACCGGATCGGCCGACCGGGCCGTCGCACGGCGCATCGCCGACGAGTGGGAGCAGATCGCCCGCCAGGCCGAGGCCGGCACCCACATCGAACAGCAGACCCGGGAGGTCATCGTCGGCATCCTGAAGCGGGCCAACGTCGAGTCGCACAGCATCAAGACCCCGGCGCTCAAGTCATTCCTGGACGGCTGGCTGGCCTCGAAGCTCTCGGCCTTGGCCAAGGGCTCGGCCTGGAGCTACCAGAAGGCCGTGGATGGTTTCCTGACCTGGGCCGGCAAGAAGGCCTCGATGCCGATAGCCGCCATCCAGCCGCAGGATGCCCGTGCCTACATCGCCAGCCTCCAGAGCGCCAACTACGCCAGCAAGACCGTCTCGGTGTACGGCAAGGTGCTGCGCTCGGCCTTCAAGCAGGCGATCACCGACGGGCTGATCCCCAGCAACCCGTTCGCCGCCGCCATCCCGAAGGTGGCCAAGGGTGCCGTGAAGGCTCACCGCCGCGGGGTGTTCACGCCGGCGGAGCTGCGGATCCTCTTGGAGGCTGCCAAAGGCCGCTCGGAGGATTGGCACACGGCGGTGCTGGTGGGCATCTACACCGGGGCACGGTTGCGGGACTGCTGTCGCCTCGAGTGGGAGGACATCGACCTGGCTGAAGCCACGCTGAGCCTTCACCAGCTCAAGACCGGCTCCCGCATCCAGATTCCGATCCACCCCGCCCTGCTCGAACACCTGGAGGCCTTGGCCTCAAGGGCCGGTGATCGGCCCGCTGCCTTCCTGACCCCGAGCCTCGCCGAGGCGGAGACCGGCGGCGCCCACGGGCTATCCCGGCAGTTCGCAGCGATCATGCGGGAGGCTGGAGTTTCCGCCGGCAAGACCAGCTCGGGCACCCGGCGCCAGCAGAACGAGCGAGGGTTCCATTCCCTGCGTCACACCTTCATCTCCGCCTTGGCGGCCGCGGACATCCCGGCCGAGCTCCGGATGAAGCTCAGCGGCCACGCCGACCTCAAGAGCCACACCGGCTACACCCACACCGAGACCCGCCAATTGGCCGAGGCGTTGAGGCGGATGAAGGTTTAGCTATTTCGCCTCTTTATCGATCACGATCACCATTTCTACGGGCAGAAGTACCTGCACGGCAGATCGCTTCCCCGACTTGGCGCTGATCGTGTTCCCCCAAGGCAACCCCTCGGCGTCGCCGGACACGGTGAGCGCTCTTCAAACACGGCCAGCCAATCCGATTTGCGGGTTTCAAGCCCACGGTGATAGGGTCCGCCCATGAGATTCCCGGGCTGGATTTTGAGGGCTGCGACCGTGATGGCCTTTTTCTGCGGTCTTCTCAACGCCGGTGAGCCGGCCACCGCGGTCGCGACCGTCACCGCAGGCTTCGTGACCGCCATCACGGTGACCTCCGGCGGATCCGGGTACACGAGCGAGCCGGCGGTCACGATCACGGGGGGTGGAGGCAGCGGAGCGACGGCCAAAGCGATCCTGAGCGGGGACAAGGTTGCGTTGCTCGTGGTGCTGACTGCTGGGAGTGGGTACACGAGCCCGCCGACGGTCAGCATCGACACACCACCAAAGGAGCTGGGGTTGGTTTTGGAGATGGTTCCAAAGCTGACCGTTATGGGACCGGGG
>VHCG01000044.1 GCA_016871805.1 Verrucomicrobiota bacterium | reverse complement strand
GCACCGGGCAGGACTTGAACCTGCAACCTTCTGATCCGAAGTCAGAAGCTCTATCCAATTGAGCTACCGGTGCGTGGACTGCGAGGGCAGGCCGGGCGGAGTTTGTGACAGAGCAACACCGCTTGTGCAAGCCGAGCCCCGACGGTTTTCGGGGCGCACGACAATCCTGGGCATCAGACCAGCCTTGACGACCCGGCCTTCCTAGACCCGGGTTTGGCCATGAACACTGAAGAACGTCTCCGTCACCTCGGATGGATCCTGCCGCCGCCTCCCGCCGCCGTTGCTGCCTACGAACCTTGGGTCCGCACGGGTTCACTCGTCTTCACCTCCGGGCAGCTCCCGTGGTGCGCTGGTGTCATGGCGTTCGTTGGACGGCTTGGTACGGAACTGACTGTCGAGCAGGGTTATGAAGCGGCACGGCTCTGTGCCCTCAATGCCCTCGCCCAGCTCAAGGCGGCCACCGGTGATCTGGAACGCATCCGTCGACTCGTCCGAGTCGAAGGTTTCGTCCACTGTGCGCCGGGATTCCGGGGACATCCGCAGGTCCTCAATGGGGCATCGGATCTCTTTTATGCCGTCCTGCTCGATCGTGGTGCCCACGCCCGACTCGCCGTCGGCATCAGCGACATGCCCCTCGACGCGGCGGTGCAGATCCAGGTGACCGCCGAGGTGGAGGGTTGAGGGTGGCCGGGGTTGGGGCGGTATTTCGCGCCGGACCGTGGATCTTGTGGAGGCGTGGAGGCGGTGAGACCTGCGTGGAGCCCACCTCGGCTCGGGTCTCCCGTGGCTGGGCTGCCGGGCGGTTTTGATCGCAGCGGAATGAGGTGGGACCGAAGGGGCTGGCAGCCGCATTGGGGATGGGAAAGGTGTGGCATGGGGCCGTTGCATCGCGTTTGCTGGCGGGACGTTCATGCGACGGTTCTGGCGCGATTGGCTCATCGGGGTGCTTCTCTTCCTGGGAAGTCTGGTCGGTCTGCGTGCCCAGGTTTCGCAGTACGGCATGGAGCTGGTCGCGAAACCTGATCCGGCGAGGGTGGGATCCGATGTCGCCTTCCGGTTGGTCATCACCAACCTGACCTCGTTTGCCCAGGGGACGTTCCAGGTCACCGCCTTCGTCGAGGGTGCCGGAACGTTCCTGTCGGCGACCAATGTACTTGGCTACGCCACCAACCAGGTCAGCGGCAATGGTCTCACCAACACGGTCTTCTTCGAGATCCCCGTTCTGACCAACAACCAGGTGGCGGATCTCCGGTATGCCTTTCGTCCCTCGACCCATGGATCCATCCAGCAGAACATCTGGATCCAGTCCGCCGGCACGGTGTTCTACGTCACCAACTACACTACCCGAATCCTGGCCGGTGTTGCGGACCTCGAGGTGGGGTTTCGTTCCGTCCCGAGGGGCAGCCTTCCCGGGGATCTCCTCGCCTGCACGCTCACGGTGACCAACCGGGGCCCGGATCGGGCCGGGGATGTACGTCTCACCAATTCCTGGCCTGCGGGATTCGTTCTGCAGGGAGTCGATCCCTCCGGCATGGTTCTCGATCGTCGTGATCCCGAGTGGGTGATTCTCCTGGGTTCCCTCGACGTGGGCGAGGGTCGGTCCGTTCAGGTTCGCTTCCAGCCGCAGGCCTCCGGGACGTTCCCGTGGACTGCCCGGGCGGGAGTCCCGGATTTCGGGACCTCGCCAGGATGGATTCCTGCGGCGACCACTCGCGTGTCCGTGGCGGAACCCGGTCCCGGCAGTTTCCGGGTTGCGACTCTGGCCCCCAGTGTCTTCAGCCGTCAGACCGGTCTGATGCAGCAGCGGATCCGCGTGGACAATGTCGGATCCAATCCTGTCGAGGCGGTGCGGATCCTGGTGCGCGGCAGCCCCACGGGACTCTACAATGCGCACGGCACAAATGGGCTGGTGCCGTTTGTGACGCTCACAGAACCGCTGTTGCAGGGGGAGGGAAGGGATCTGTGGCTTCAGACGTTCAACCCCTTGCGGACACCTGGACCCGATCCCGAGTTGTCGGGGGTTGAGGTCCCGCTCCCCGGTGGATTCCAGCCCGAGACGGTTCCAGTCCTGATCGACCGCGTCGTCCGGAATCCAGACGGCACCGTGGGCCTCGAGGGAAGGGATCTGTGGCTTCAGACGTTCAACCCCTTGCGGACACCTGGACCCGATCCCGAGTTGTCGGGGGTCGAGGTCCCGCTCCCCGGTGGATTCCAGCCCGAGACGGTTCCAGTCCTGATCGACCGCGTCGTCCGGAATCCAGACGGCACCGTGGGCCTCGAGTTTCCAACCCAGCTTGGACGCCGATACATCGTCAGGTTTGGCCCTGGATTGCGGGCGAAGGGTGAGCTGGCCCTCCCCGTGCAGACGGCCACCGCGAACCGGGTCCTATGGCTCGACTGGGGTCCACCGCTGACTCCAATTCCCCCGGCCGACGCGGCCTCGCGATTCTACGAGGTCCTCGAGGTGACCTGGCCCTGAACCATGCCACGGCACCATTCCATCTTTCGAACCCCGGCGTGGGTCGCGCCTCCGGTGCTGGCGTCACTGCTCGCGACCGCCCCGACACTGGCCCAGTCGTTGTGGGTCCAGGACGACTGGACCCGCAATTTCCGGCTGGGTGTCCAGGTCACCCTGAACGTCCAGGCCCAGCTGTCGATCGACGGCGTGGTGCCGCGACGGTCGACGGATCCGGGCCCGGTCGGGGTGCCGGGCCGGAACCACCAGTACGATGACGGATACGTCCGCGTTGACGCCACCGGCAACGCCGGGGGTGTCACGTCCTCCTGGGGTTATCAGGATGCGTCCCAATACGATCCCGCCACAGATCAGCTGGTCTATCGCAGTACCCTGGGATTCTCGGCCCGGGACCAGGTCACGGTTGATTCCGGCCCGATGCCGGGCGTCGAGATGGTCTATGGCGGGCGGCTCCACGACTGGCGTTGGGTCCGGCTTGGGTGGGAGTTCGGCTATGCGTGGGTGCCCATGGAACTGCGCGACACGTCCACCCTCCCCGCCCAGTTCCTCCGGGAGGTCCAGGCGTTCGATGTGGGAGGGATCTCGCTGCCAACCGCACCGTATCAGGGCGGGAGTTCCGGCATCGGACCGGTCATCCCCGACATATCCAAGGCCCGGCCCGACGAGGTTTTGGGCGGGTTCCTGTCGGGATCACGGGGATTGGATGTCGACCTCCATTCCTTCCGGCTTGGGCCCAACCTCTTCTGGCGCTTCGGAAAGCAGTGGGCCCTGAGCGGGAGCATCGGACCCGCCCTGGGCCTGCTGTCCGGCGGCTACTCCTACAACGAGACGTTCCGGTTCTCGGACGGCACCACGGCGGCGAACGTGGGCGGGCAGGACAAATTGGTCTGCGTCTTCGGCGGCTATGCGGCGGCGACCGTGCTCTACCGTGTCGTGTACAACGCCGATCTCTATGTCTCGTCCCAATTCCTGTCGCTGGGCGGAGCCCAGTATGGTGGCGGGGGCCGTCGGGCGACCCTGGATCTGGGCCAGACGGTGATGACCTCGATCGGCATCAGCTGGCCGTTCTGAATCCCGGCTCGACCTCTCCTTGCCACTCCCGGGTCGGGGGCCGTAGCTTCGCCGCTCGTTTTATGAACGTGCTTGTCTGTGATCCGATCTCGCCCCGGGGCATCACCTATTTCCAGGCCCGTCCGGAGTTTACGGTGACCGTCCTGCCGAAGCGCCTGACCGAGGCCGAGCTGCTGCCGGTGGTGGCCCAGGCCGATGCCCTAGTCGTGCGCTCCGAGACCAAGGTCTCGAAGAAGGTCCTTGAGGCTGCGACGCGCCTCAAGGTCGTGGGTCGTGCCGGTGTCGGCATCGACAACGTCGATGTCGAGGTCGCGACCCAGCGTGGAGTTGTTGTGATGAACACCCCTGCGGGCAACACGATCACCACGGCCGAGCTCACCTTCTTCATGCTGGGCGCCCTCGCCCGGAAGATTCCCGGGGCCCATGCCACGATGGCTGCGGGCAAGTGGGATCGGAAGGCCTTCCAGGGCACCGAGGTCTCCGGGAAGACCCTGGGCATCCTCGGCGCCGGCCGCATCGGTACCGAGGTCGCCCGCCGGGCTCTGGCGTTTGGGATGCGCGTGGTCGCCTATGATCCATTCCTGACCGAGGTCCGGGCGCGTCAGCTGGGACTCGAGCTCGCCATGGACCCGGATGGCGTCTATCGCGAGGCCGATTTCATCACGGTCCACATGCCGGTCACACCGGAGACCCGGGGCATGATCAACAGCGAGTCGATCTCCCGCATGAAGCCCGGCGTCCGCATCGTCAACTGCGCCCGGGGTGAGATCGTCAACGAGCCGGATCTCGCTGCCGCCCTGCAGTCCGGCCGGGTCGCCGGCGCCGCTCTCGATGTCTTCTCGGTGGAGCCGCTCCCTGCCGACCATCCCTTCCGGACGCTCCCGAACGTCATCCTCACCCCGCATCTCGGGGCGAGCACCGAGGAGGCTCAGGAGAAGTGTGGGCTCGAGGTCGCCGAGATCATCTCGGCCTTCCTGCTCATGGGCGAAGTCCGTAACGCGGTCAACCTCCCCGGGGTCGATGCCAAGACGTACGAGCTCGTGAAGCCGTACATCGCGCTGGGCGAGAAGCTGGGCCGGCTGCTGGGTCAGCTGAATCCGGGTTCGGCGGACCGGCTGCACATCACCTTCGGCGGCAAGGCCCAGGAACTGCCCCAGACCGATCCCGTCACGCGCGCCATCCTGCGCGGATTCCTCTGCCAGAGCACGGTGAAGGACATCAACAACATCAACGTCCGCAGTGCGGCCGCCTCACTCGGCATCTCCGTGGAGGAGAAGCGCTCCGACGAGCCGGTGACCTTCAACGAGTGGCTGCACGTCCAGGTCTACAATGGGTCGACCAAGGTCGTCTCCGCCGGTGGCACCTTCTTTGGATCCCCCAACAACCCGAGGATTGTCCGACTGTTCAGCCAGCCGGTGGAGATCCCGATCAGCGGAACCGTCCTTCTGGTCCGTACCCCCAGGATCGTCCCGGGATCGTAGGTCACCTCGGAACCGTTCTCGGTTCCCATGGCGTCAACATCGCCAATATGTCCCTGGCCCGCGATGCCGCGGGTGGGCAGGCCCTGACCGTGTTGCATCTCGACAGTGCCCCGCCCCAGGCCGCGCTCGACGAATTGGCCAAGGACCCGTCGATCACCAGCGCCCGGGTCGTGGTGCTGTGAAGGGCAGGGGACTCCACTACTTCACCACAACGGTCAGCTGGAAGGTCTTCGCCGGGGCAGCGTTGGTCTCCCAGGGCCGGCTGTAGGCGATCTTCACCGGGGAGGTGCCCGCGCCGATCGCCTCGTACTCCAGCGTCAGCCATCCGCCCGAACCGACCATCCGCTGGCGGTCGGCGCCGACCACCCAGTCCGGTGTGAACTCCGGACGCTTTGTGCGGGCCAGCACCCACGAGTTCAGTTCCATCGTTTGCCAGGAGTAGCCCGTGGAAGGATTGCTCGGGAGTTCGACCCTGAGGCGGTCGCCCGTGCCGATGTTCACGGTCGATCCGCTCTCCGACTCCGTCACGGTCACGATTCGTTCCTTCGTGGCACAACCGGTGGCCAGGATGAATGCGGTCAGGGACACGGAAAGGGCGAGGCGGGTAGGAGAGGAATTCATGGGAGTGAGGGAGCGGAGCTCCGTGCTGGCAAGGTCGAGTCTTCGGGACTCGGTTTCAAGAAAAGGTCTACGGACCCGGAGCCGCCGATTCCCCGCCGGACAGGCCTGCCTGCAGGACCGCCAGAGCGGCGGTGGTCGCCGTCTCCACCCGCAGGACAAGGGGGCCAAGGCTGAATGAGACCGCACCGAGCTTCCTGAAGCGGCCGTACTCCTCTGGCGTGAAATCCCCTTCTGGGCCCACCGCAAGGGCCACGCAGGAGGGCAGGCAGCCGTGGCTCCGGCGGAATCCCGACAGGTGGTCGAGCAGCGGACGCGGCGTGTCGAGGAGGGACGCGATCACGACGAGGTCGAACGACTCCCGCCGGGTCCACCAGGAGGCCAGTGTCACGGGTTCCTCGACGGCCATCAGCCATGGGTTTCCCGACTGCTTAAGGGCCTCCCGGGCGACCGTCTGCCACCGTGCCTGCTTGTCGCCGGCGGCGTCGGGACGGCTCACGGAGCGATCAGTCACCAGCGGCACCAGCCGGTGGGCCCCGAGCTCTACGGCCCGATGGATCAGTCCCTCCATGGCGGGTCCCTTGGCCACGGCCTGGAGCAGGGTGATCCGGATCTTCGGAGCGGGATGCCGGGTGAGCCCAGTGGTCTGGATGTCGACGCCATGTCGACCGCAGGTCCCGACGGTCCCGGACACCTCGCCTCCGGCGCCGTCGAGGAGGGTCACCGGATCCCCGGTCCTCAGCCGCAACACGCGGGAGGCATGCAGGGCCTCGGATTCGGGCAGCGGAAGCACCGCCGGATGCCGGACCTCGGGGACGAGGAAGCGGTGCATGAAGCCATTCCTAGCTGAAGAATTCCTTGGCCCGTTCGAAGAAGCTCTTCTTCTGCGGATGGACGTCCTCGTCACACATCTGGGCGAATGCCTCGAGGGCGGCCTTCTGTCCCGCATTGAGCTTGGTAGGGATCTCGATGGCCACCCGCACCAGGAGGTCGCCCACGCCATAGCCCTGGACGTTCTTCACGCCCTTGCCCTTGATGCGGAACAGGGTGCCGTGTTGGGTGCCTTGCGGGATCCGGATGGACGCCTTGCCGCCGAGGGTCGGCACCTCGGCCTCGGCACCGAGGGCGGCCTGGGTGAAGGCGATCGGCACCTCGCAGAGTAGGTCGTCGCCATCCCGCTTGAACACCGGGTGTTCGGCGACATGGAGCACCACATAGAGGTCTCCGGCATCGCCTCCCCGCTGTCCGGCCTCGCCGTTTCCGGTGGATCGGAGACGGGTGCCGTGGTCGACCCCGGGCGGGATGCGCAGGCTGATGGTGGAGGTCTGGTTGGTCCGGCCGTCGCCCCGACAAGCCTTGCAGGGCTTGTCTACCACCTCCCCGGACCCTTCGCAGCGGGGGCAGGTCTGCTGGATGCTGAAGATGCCGCGCGACATGACCACGCGTCCCCGACCTGCGCACTGGATGCAGCGTATGCGTTTGGATCCCTTCTCGGCGCCGTTGCCCTGGCAGTCCGGACAGGTTCCAGGCTTGGTCACGGTGATCTGCTTGTCGACCCCGTTGACGGCCTCCTCGAGGGTGATCTCGAGGTTATAGCGGAGATCGGAGCCTCGGCCCTGCCCCGACGGATCCTCCTCGCGTCCGCCCATGCCGAACATCTGCTCGAAGATGCTGCCGAGGTCGCCGCTGCCAAAGGCCTGGCGGAAGACGTCGTTGGGATCCCCCTGGAACCCGCCCGCCCCACCGCCGGCCCGACGGTCAAAAGCCGCGTGACCGTGTTGGTCGTAGAGGGCCCGCTTCTGCTGGTCGCTCAGGATCTCATAGGCCTCGCCCAGCTCCTTGAACTTCTCCTCGGCCTCCTTGTTCCCCTGGTTCTTGTCGGGGTGGTACTTGATCGCGAGCTTGCGGTAGGACTTCTTGATCTCCTCGGATGTGGCGGTCCGTTGGACCTCGAGAATCGTGTAGTAGCATTCGCGGACGCGCTGGCGTGACATGGGACAGATCGGGAAGCGGAGGGGATCAGGACGCTGAGGATTCGGAGCCGGTCGGCTGGCCCGAGACGATCACGCTGGCGGGACGGAGCAGTCGCTCACCCAGCTGGTAGCCCTTGCGGGTCTGCTGGATCACATGTCCCTCGGGGATTTCGGTGGACGGCTGGACCGAGACGGCATCGTGGAGACCCGGGTCGAAGGGTTGCCCAACGGGGGTGAGTTCCTTGACGCCGATCTCGGAGAGGAAGTTCCGGAACTGGCCGTGGATCATGTTGACGCCCACCCGGAGGGTCTCGAGGGAGGTGTTGGGCTGGGTGGCAGCGACCATGGCCATGTCGAAGTTGTCGAGCACGGGCAGGAGCCTGCCGAGTACGGACTCGGAACCGAGGCGGCGGGCGTCGTCACGGTCCCGGGCGGCGCGTTTCTTGAAGTTGTCGAAGTCGGCCGCCAGTCGGAGGTAGCGGTCCTGGGCGGCGGCCAGCTGGGCCTGGAGTTCCGCGGGCGCATCCCCAGGAGGACAGGCCTCAGGGGCGGGGTTCGTGCTGGAAGGGGTCTCGTTCTCGCTCATGTCAGACGGATTCGGCTCCATGCCGGCCGTGGAACGTATCGCTGCGATCCACTCCCGGCAATGCCCAGACTGGGTGGCGCAGGCGCACGGAGGGCAGCGGACCCTCACGGAGGCTCTACGACGCCCGCACCGCCCTCACCTTGACCGCCCAGGGTGTCACCGAGTTTGCCACGGCCAACCCAAAGGACTTCGTGGGGCTTGGATTCCGTCGGGTGTGGAATCCATTGGAGGCCACCCTATGACTCCCGATGGCCTTGCTGCCCTCCGTCCCAGCGCCAGGTGGGTCTCCCAGGTTTACGGGTTGCCCGCGCGGGAGTAGCCTCCGTCCCGTGAGGAGAAACACCTATCGCGATCCGGTGGTGGAAGTCTACAAGCGGGATGGGGATCGTTCACTCCTGCGGGAGAACCTCAAGCTCACCCCGGCCCAGCGGCTCGAGAAGCTTCTCGGGTTCAGCGCCTTTGCTGCCGAGATGCGTGCGGCCGGTGACCGGGCGCGTGCCCCTCGGAAGCCATGAACCTCCCACCGCGTTCGGGGTGGCCTTCCGCTGTGTGGACCTGCCGACCCTGATCCGCCTGAAGCGTACGGCAGGCCGTCCCAAGGATCTGGAATCCCTTGCCGAGCTCGAGGCCCTGCTCGGGGAATGCGATAGGGCCTGAGCGGCAGTTCCTGAAACCCGAGATCCGATCCGGACATACCGCTTGCGCTGACTCCGTCTCCGTCCATTCTCGCGGCCCCTTATGCTCAAAGCCGGCATCGTCGGGCTTCCCAACGTGGGGAAGTCGACCCTCTTCAACGCTGTCACCCGCACCCGAAAGGCGCAGGCGGCCAACTACCCCTTCTGCACCATCGACCCCAACGTCGGTGTCGTCACCGTCCCGGATGACCGCCTCGCCGTGCTGCAGAAGATCGCCAAAACCAACGTCGTCATCCCTGCCGCCATCGAATTCGTCGACATCGCCGGCCTCGTGAAGGGCGCCAGCGCCGGTGAGGGTCTTGGCAACAAGTTCCTGAGCCACATCCGCGAGGTCGACGCCATTGTCCAGGTCGTCCGTTGCTTCGAGGATGCCGACATCCACCACGTCTCGGGCTCGGTCGACCCGGTCCGAGACATCGAGACCATCACGACCGAACTCGTCCTGGCCGACCTCGATGCCGTCAACAAGCGACTCGAGCGGGTCGCGAAGGATGCCAAGCGGGGCGACAAGACCGCGCTCGCGGAGCAGGGGGTCCTGCACAAGCTCCAGCCACATCTCGACTCCGGGAAGCCGGCCCTGACGGTCGAGCTCACCCCGGAGGAACGTGCGATTTCGCGCCTGTTCTGGCTGATGACCGACAAGCCCACGATCTTCGCCTGCAACGTCAAGGAGAGCGATCTCGCGACCGCCGAGACCAACCCCTATGTCCTGAAGGTCCGTGACTACGTCGGTGGCCACCTGGCCTGCGATGCCGTGGTGATCTCGGCCCAGATCGAGAGCGATCTCGTCGACCTGAGCCCCGAGGAGGCGTCGGCCTTCCTCGCGGAGCTGGGCGTGAAGGAGTCGGGGGTCGGGTCCCTGATCCGGGCGACCTACAAGCTGCTGGGGCTGCGCACCTACTTCACGGCGGGAGAGAAGGAGGTCCGGGCGTGGACTATCCACGACGGCGACACCGCCCCGAAGGCGGCCGGGGTCATCCACAGCGATTTCGAACGGGGGTTCATCAAGGCCGAGACCGTGGCCTACGCCGATCTCGTCGCCTGTGGCTCCGTCGCAGCGGCCCGCGAAAAGGGACTCTACCGCATGGAGGGCAAGGAATACGTCGTCAAGGATGGCGACGTCCTGCTCTTCAAGTTCAACGTCTAGTCCGTCGGCCCTCCGACGCTTTTCGGGGACCGGACCCGGTCGGTTTCCTTCAGTGCCGCGACGAACCCGGCGGCCTTGGCCAGGGTCTCCTGGTGCTCGGCCTCCGGGTCGGAGTCGGCCACGATCCCGGCACCGACGTGGAACCACGCCGCGTTGTCCCGGAGAACGGCGGTCCGGATGGTGATGCTCAGCTGGCTCTCCCGATTGAACCCCAGATAGCCGTGGGCCCCGCAGTAGGGCCCGCGTGAGACCGGTTCGAGCTCATCGATGATCTCCATGGCCCGGATCTTGGGCGCCCCCGTGATGCTGCCGCCTGGGAAGCAGCTCCGCAGCGCCTCGAGATGCGTGAGTTCGGGCCGGAGGTCTCCCTCGACCGTCGACACCAGATGCTGCACCTGGGCGAACCGCTCGAGTCGCATCAGATCCGGGACCCTCACCGACCCGTAGTCACTGATCCGCCCCAGGTCGTTCCGCAGCAGGTCGGTGATCATGAGCAGCTCGGCATTCTCCTTCTCGCTCCGCTGCAGTTCCCATCCCAGCTGGGTGTCCCGCACCGCATCCGGATCACGAGGACGGGTGCCCTTGATGGGGCGGGTGGTGATGTGGTGTCCGCTTAGGCGGAGGAAGAGCTCCGGGGAGGTCGACAGCAGCTGGAATCCCTCGCAGTCGAGGAACGCCGAAAACGGAGCCGGGGACCGCGCCGTCAGGCGTTCGAAGAAGTCCCAAGGGGTGGATTCGAGCCGGGTGTGCAGTCGCTGGGCGAGGTTGACCTGGTAGATGTCGCCCGAGCGGATGTAGTCCTGGGCCCGCTGCACGGCTCTCACGAAGGAGTCCCGGGTCATCGAGCTGCCGAGGGGTAAAGGTTGGCCCGCTGTCGGTCGTCTGTTTGCGGGCGATGGGGATTCGGTGAGGCGTTGCCGCCACCAGGAGATCTGGTCTCGGATCCGGCGATCGCTCCGGATGCCGGAGGCGTCGAGGCCGGTGGCCACGATCCAGGTGGAGGACTGGTGGTGGTCGAAGACGACGAGGCTGGTGTGGAAGCCGAGGTAGCAGTCGGGGAGTTCGAGGTCGTTGATCGCACGGCGTGGGACCCGCGGTTCGACGAACTGCTTGAGATCGTAGCCCCAGAACCCGAAGCATCCTCCAAGGGGGAAGGGAACGTCGGCCTCGTCGGGCAGTTCGAACTGTGCGAGCAGCACGGCCAGGTGGCGCCAGGGATCCCCGAACTGGGTGGAGCAGGACCCGTCGGCGGAACGGATCTCACAGGCGGAGCCCCAGGATCGGAAGGTCAGCTCGGGCCGGCAGGCCACGAGGGAGTAGCGGGCGCTGGGGACATCGAACGATCCGGTACGGAGCAGAACCAGGCCTGTTTCCCCGCGGAGCGCGGCCGCGAGGGACTCGGGGCTGTGCCAGGTGGTCGTGGGTTCAACGACGGTGCGCATCCGTTGAGGCGAACCGTGGCAGACCCGGGGCGGGATGGGAACGATCGGTTGGTGTCGCCCGTGAATCCGCTTTTTTCCGTTTCGCGTTCCCGCATCCAGCGCTTCGGAAAACGAGGTTCGGATTCCTGGGGCGATGCCCCAGGCGGGTATGGGATTGGGCCTTTGGCCCGTGGAGATCCGGGGTGCCGGCAGATTGGGTGTCCGTATATCCCGCACACCCAGGGGGCTCACGCGGGGACCACAGCCCGGAAAATCCACCCTCATCTCTCTCCCGGCGTTCCTCCGCGTCTCGGCACCTCTGTGTGAGTCCCCTCTTTTCCCCTCGGCGTTCCCGCATCCCGGTGTGAGTCCCCCGCCCCACGGGGCACCAGGATGAATCCCGTGTCGAGGTCCCCCAAGACCTCCGAACATCGGCCCTGATGTGACACGCGCGTTCCCGCATCCCGGTGTGAGTCCCCCGCCCCACGGGGCACCAGGATGAATCCCGTGTCGAGGTCTCCCAAGACCTCCGAACATCGGCCCTGATGTGACACGTGGTGCAGTCCGATCCCTGCACAGATCACAGCATCGAGCCGATCCTCGGCCTCCTTGGTCCACGATCGGTTCAGCAGTTCCTTGAGCAGGGGGCTGGATTCGAGGGACGGGAACAGGACAGGCCGGTGTTCGGAGAGCAAGGCCTGCAGCCTCCGAAATTCCTGGCGTCGGGAGGCGACGGGACCGCGCTTGTACTTGAGGATCTGGTCGAGTCCGAAGAACCGCACGAGCGCGGCATGCGGGTAGACTTCGACCATCTGGCGGCCCGGGTTGCCCGTCTCCCAGCCGATGCCGATCCCGAGGGCGCTCAGCCGGGTCACCAGCCGCAGCGGCCGGGCGCACAGACGCTGGTTCGAGGGATGACAACCGGCGTGCTGTCGACCGAAGACCCGGTGCGACTCGCGGTCGACCGGACGGGACCCCGTGGCGTTGGGACACACGACCGGGGCATCGATGAGGAGCAGGGCGGGTTCCGACCGGGGCGCGGACTGTTCGATCCACCCCAGCAGGGCCTCGTCGCCCTGGACGCGTCGGCTGTCCACCAGACGCGCCGAGGTGTCGGTTACTTCGAGGAGCGCCACACCGTCGGGATTCCGATCCCCCCACGCGAGGTCCAGTCCAAGGATCCGCATGGGGAGTCCGTTCCTCGGTTCAGGTGGGCATCTGGAGCCCGATCTTCGACGCGACCTGGGCGACGTCCTTGTCGCCGCGACCGGAGAGGTTGACGATGATGATCTCATCCTTGGACATCTTCGGAGCCCGCTCGATGCATTCGGCCACGGCGTGTGCCGATTCGAGTGCGGGGATGATGCCCTCCAGGCGGGCCAGCCTCATGAACGCCTCGAGGGCCTTGTCATCGGTCGCGTAGGCATACTCGACCCGTCCCTGGTCGTGGAGCCACGCGTGCTCGGGTCCAACCGCGGCGTAGTCGAGTCCGGCGCTCACGCTGTGGGTGCTCTGGATCTGGCCGAACGTGTCCTGGAGGATGTAGCTGCGGGTCCCCTGGAGCACGCCGAGGGATCCGCCGTGGAACCGGGCGGCATGCTGTTCGGGCAGGATGCCGAGTCCGCCGGCTTCGACCCCGCACATGCGCACCGACGGGTCGTTCAGGAACGGATAGAAGAGTCCGATGGCGTTGGACCCGCCGCCGACGCAGGCGAGCAGGAGATCGGGCAGGCGGCCTTCCTTCTCGAGGATCTGTTGGCGGGCCTCGTCGCCGATGATCCGGTGGAAGTTCCGCACCATGAGCGGGTAGGGGTGGGCCCCGTAGGCGGTGCCAAGGATGTAGTGGGTGCTGCGGACGTGGGTGACCCAGTCACGCATGGCCTCGTTGACCGCCTCCTTGAGCGTGCGTTGTCCCGCCTTCACCGGCACGACCTCCGCGCCGAGCATCTTCATGCGGTAGACGTTCAACGCCTGGCGTTCGCAGTCGACCGCCCCCATGTAGATGACGCACTGCAGACCGAACATCGCGGCTACGGTCGCAGTGGCGACGCCGTGCTGTCCGGCACCGGTCTCCCCGATGACCCGGGTCTTGCCCATGCGCTTGGCGATGAGGGCCTGGCCTAGGGCGTTGTTGATCTTGTGGGCACCGGTGTGGAGCAGGTCCTCGCGCTTGAGGTAAATCTTGGCACCACCCAGTTCCTTCGTGAGGCGTTCAGCCAGATAAAGCCGGGTGGGGCGTCCGACGAACTCGCGGAGGTAGTACGACAGCTCCTTCTGGAACTCGGGATCCTGCTGGGCGCGGAAATACTCCTCCTCGAGCTGCTGGAGCGGGAACCAGAGGGTCTCGGGGACGTAGCGTCCGCCGAACAGACCGAAGCGTCCCTGGGCGTCAGGGATCTCCGGGGAGGCGAAGGGCTGCGGGGTCGGTGCCGTCATTGGCGGAACCCTACCGCTGGTTCCAGATCCCGGAAACCCCGAATCCTGGGGCGGCCCGGCCCTCGGTCTCAGTCCACGCCAAAGCACCACACCTGATGGCAGCCATGGCGCTCGGTATCCCGGCACTCCCCGAGGCCTGCATCCCGCGCCAGGGCGCGGATGCCGCTGTCGGTCTCCGGAAAGTCACAGGTCCGGATGTGGTCGAGGATCTCGACGATGTCCCGCCCGGCCAGCGCCCCCCAACGGTTCCGGATCTCGCCCTCGAAGCGGTCGAGGAAGGTCGCGCGGTCCTCGCCTTCCTCCCGGACGACATCGATGAGCAGAAACAGTCCCCCCGGTCGCAGGCAGGCCCGGATGGACCGGAACAGGGCCGCCTTCGAGGCGATGTCGAGGTGATGGATGGCGAACGCCGAGAACACGACGTCCGCCGGCCCGCTTGAGGGGTCCAGGGTGAGATCGGCGTTCACGAGCCGGACTCGTTCGCCCGGGCGAGTCCGAGGGCCTGTGAGGACAGATCGTACCCCGATAGGTGGACGGCGGATGATCCCGCAGGACCTCGGCAAGGTGGCGGGCGCTGCCACAACCGAAGTCGAGCAGATCGAAGTCCCTCCCGGCAGACCAGCGGTCAAGAATCCGCGCGGCCCGGTCGTGCAGTTCCCGGTGGAACATGTAGTTCTGGTCCAGGACCACGTCGTAGGGGGTCCAGGCTTGGAAGAGCGTGGGTACGGGCTCCATCGGGCGGAGATCCTGCCGACGCGGTGCTTCCAGGTCAGTCCCGAAGCGCCCGGGTGCGGGGCGAGGTGGGATTCCGGATTTGGGATTGGATGGGGTGCATCGAGTCGACAGGTTTACGGGAGTCACGACCTACCCCGACCTCCGATGAACCTTCTCCGACCCTCTCCCTCCCGTCCTCTCGTCCGACTCGAATCCCTGCTGGCGCTGTCCCTCTTGGGACTGGGTGCCGCAGGTCATGCCGAGGAGGAGGCCTTCCATTGCCGCTGGTGCACCGCATCCGGACAGCGCCTCGCCGCGGGCCGGGCCGCCTCGGGATCCGTCCCGCAGTACACCCCGAGCCGGGAGATCGACATCCTCCACCTCGCCATCGACGTCACCCCCGACTTCAAGACCCGCACCGTCGACGGTGTCACCACCGTCCGCTTCAAACCCATCGCGATCCCGCTGAAGGAACTGCGCCTGGACGCCGAGGCGATGCGGATCGACTCGGTCACCGCCACGGACCCCGTGGCGCGCTGGATCTATGACGACCATCAGGTGACCGTGGTCTTCGACAGACCGGTCCCCCCGGATCACGAGGTCACGGTGACGCTTCGGCACCATGCGGAGCCGACGCAAGGGTTGTACTTCCGAACCCCGGAGATGGGCTATCCGGAGGGCGACGCGCATCTCTGGACGCAGGGCGAGGCGATCGAGGCCCGCCACTGGTTTCCCTGCTACGACGCCCCCAACGAGAAGTTCACCTCCGAGGTCACCTGCCGCGTTCCCGAGGGGATGGTGGTCCGATCGAACGGCCGTCAGGTGTCCTCGACCCCGGAGGCCGGCACCGGGCGGGTGGCGGTGACCTGGGCCCAGGAGAAGCCCCACGTCAGCTACCTGATCTGCCTCGTCGCCGGCCATCTCCGTGCGGTCGAGGACCGCTATCGCGACATCCCGCTGGCCTTCTGGACCCCGGCCAGCCGGATCCAGTACGCCCCGTCGTCGTTCCAGGACACCCGCTCCATGATGGGCTTCTTCGAGAAGGAGCTGGGCGTGCCGTTCCCTTGGGCGAAGTACGACCAGATCGCGGTCGACGACTTCGTGGCCGGTGGCATGGAGAACACGAGCATCACGGTCCTGACCGACCGGACGCTCTTTCCGGCGGAGTCGGCCCCGGTCCGGAGCAGCCGGGGTCTGGTGGCTCATGAGCTGGCCCACCAGTGGTTCGGGGATCTGGTGACGTGTCGCGACTGGAGCCACCTGTGGCTGAACGAGGGGTTCGCCACCTACTACGATGCCCTCCAGGCCCGGGATCAGCTCGGCCAGGATGAGTTCCAGCTCGCGATGCTGGAGCGGGCCCGTGCGGTCCTGGGAACCACGGATTCCACGCCGATCGTCTGGCGGGGCTACACCCAGCCGATGGACCAGTTCGGGTACCGCGCCTATCCGAAGGGGTCGTGGGTGCTCCACATGATCCGGTCCCAGCTCGGCGAGGACCTCTATCGTCGGGCGATCACCACCTATCTCCAGCGGCATGCGCTCGGGGTCGTCGAAACGTCCGACCTCCAGCGGGTGCTCGAGGAGGTGTCGGGACGCAGCTGGGACCGGTTCTTCGACCAGTGGCTGTACCACGGACATCACCCGGAGCTTCAGATCGACCAGTCGTGGGATGATCAGACCCGGCTCGCAAAGGTCACGGTCCGCCAGGTCCAGAAGCTCAGCGACCAGGTCCCGCTGTTCCAGTTCCCGCTTCCGGTCCGGTTTGTGACGGCGCAGGGCGTGGTCGACCAGACCCTGGAGGTCGCGGGCCAGAGCCAGGACTTCCACATTCCGCTGCCCGCACCCCCGGATCGGGTCCGGATCGACCCCGACCAGACCGTCCTGGCCAAGATTACGTTTGATCCGCCGGAGGCGATGCTCCGGCGGCAGCTCCAGGACACCAACGACGTCGTCGGGCGGATCCTTGCGGTGGAGGCCTTCGGTCGACGCCAGAGCCGTGCCGCGGTCGAGGCGCTCAAGGAGGCGCTCAACTCGGACCCCGTCCACGCGGTGCGCACGGAGTCGGCCCAGGCGCTGCGGTCGATCCATTCCGATGGGGCGTTCGAAGCGTTGTCGGCCTCGCTCGACCAGCCGGATCCGCGGGTCCGGATCGCGGTGCTGAACGCCCTCGGAGGATTCCATCGGGAACAGGTGGCCGTGTTGGCGGAGTCCCGGCTCCGGAACGAGACCCACCCGGATGTCCGCGTGGCGGCGATCCGTCTGCTAGGGCATCCCGCCCGCACGGGTGGGGGGCTTGAGCTGATCTCGTGGCTGGGCACCAATTCCTTCCGACAGCAGATCGCGGGTGCGGTCCTGGGGGTGCTGCGCGACCGGGAGGATCCTGCCGTGGTGCCGGATCTCCTGAAGTTTTTCCAGGAACGGGGCGCCTCGCTCCCCACCGACGTTCAGGGAACCGGTGTCTCGACCCTGGCCTGGCTCGCGCGCAACGAGACGGACAAGTCGGCGGTCCGGGACTACCTCGTGTCCCAGGTGAACGACGCGCGTCCGCAGCTCCGTCGTGCCGTCCTGGGAGCCCTCGGCACCCTGGGTGACCCGCGGGCGGTCCCGGTCCTGGAGACCTTCGCCCGGGCGTCGCGGTCAAGTCCCGAGCAGAGGACCGCCAGCTCCGCCCTGGAACGTCTCAGGAACGAGCGTCGTCCCGCTGTGGAATTCGAGGAACTGCGTCGGGAGGTCCTGGACCTCCAGCGCTCGGAACGGGAGCTGAAGGAGCGGGTGGAGACCCTCAGGAAGACCTGGGACGCGAAGATGACCTCGCCGGCCACCCCGTCGCCGGCCTTCGGGAAGAAGGCCCGCCGCTAGCCCACGAAGACTCCAGTGTCCCGGACCAGCCTCGAGCTCCGGCAACACGTCCACGATCCTCCCCAACCCACAAGCCCTGCGATCCCAATGAACCCGGAGACCTGCCCCCAACCCTCACGCGAGAGCCTCCCAAGGTGGCAGGTCGCCGTGTCGCTGGCCGGTGCCGTCGGATTCCTCGCCTCCTGCACCATGTCCCAGTCCACCCGCACCTCCCCCCTCCCGCCGCCGCCGATCGCCCGCCAGGTGGAACACCTCTCCACCTGGCATGGTGAGACGGTCAACGACCCGTGGTTCTGGCTGCGCGAGAAATCGAATCCGGAGGTGGTCCGCCATCTCGAGGCCGAGAACGCCTACACCGAGGCGTCGACCGTCCAGGAGAAGGCCTTCGGCGAGGCGCTCTACCAGGAGATGCTGTCCCGCATCCAGCAGACGGACCTGACCGTGCCTCTCCAGCGTGGGGACTTCGTGTACTATTCGAGGACCGAGGAAGGGCAGCAGTATCCGATCCAGTGCCGCCGGCGGGCTGGGACCGACGGCAAGGCGGCTCCGGACGCGGTGGAGGAGGTGCTGCTCGACCTCAACGCGCTCGCCGTGGGTCATGGCTTCCTCTCGCTCGGAGGATTCGATGTCAGCGACGACGGGCGCCAGCTGCTCTACAGCACCGACACCACCGGGTTCCGCCAGTACACGTTGTATCGGAAGGACCTCGTCACCGGCGAGACCACGAAGGCCCTTGCGGAACGGGTCACCTCGTTCGAGTGGTCCGCCGACGGTGGATCGGTCCTGTATGTGACCGAGGACGCCGTGACCAAGCGCAGCAACCAGCTGTGGCGTCTGCGGCTGGATGGCGGACGTCCCGAGAAGGTCCTCGAGGAGCCGGATGAGCTGTTCTCCGTGGAGGTTGGCCGCACCAAGGATCGCCGTTGGTTCGTGTGCTCGTTCCAGAGCACCGACACCTGGGAGCAGCGCCTGCTGCCGGCCGACGGGCCGACCGGGACATTCCGGTCGGTGCTGCCCCGGGCCAAGGGGCACAAGTACGACGTCGAGCACCGAGACGGTGTGCTGTTCCTGCGGACGAATCGGGAGGCGAAGAACTTCCGGGTGGTCACCGCGCCGGTGGACGCCCCGGAGCGATGGACCGAGCTGGTGCCGCACCGGTCGGACGTCCTGGTCGAGGGCCTGGAGGTCTTCCGGGACCACCTGGTGATCCAGGAGCAGCGCGAGGCCCTGATGCGACTGCGGATCCATGACCGTCGCACGGGCGCATGGCGGGAGGTTGGATTCCCGGAGCCCGTGTACGCGGCCCAGGTCACCGGCACTCCCGAGCTGGGGGCCTCCGCGTTCCGGCTCTCCTACCAGTCGATGGCCACGCCGCAGGGGGTGTACGACGTCTCCCTGGCGGACGGGTCCTTGACCCTGCTCAAGCGCACGCCGGTGCTCGGGAGGTTCGATCCGGCCGACTACGTGACCGAACGGCGCTGGGTGACGGCTCGGGATGGGGTGCGGGTTCCGCTTTCGCTTCTCCGACGGCGTGATGTGAAGCCCGACGGAACGGCTCCGTGCCTTCTGTACGGCTACGGGTCCTACGGGCTCGGCATGGACGCCGGGTTCTCCATCGCCCGGCTCTCGCTGGTGGATCGCGGCATGGTCTACGTGATCGCCCACATCCGGGGCGGCAACGAGCTTGGCGAGGGCTGGCACGACGACGGCATGCTGCTGCGGAAGAAGAACACGTTCTTCGACTTCGTGGACTGTGCCGAGGCCCTTGTGAGGGACGGCGTCTGCGCCCCGGACCGCCTGGTGATCGAGGGAGGGAGCGCCGGGGGGCTGTTGATGGGGGCGGTGGTCAACCTGCGTCCGGACCTGTTCCGGGCCGTCCACCTGGCGGTGCCGTTCGTGGACGTCATGAACACGATGTTGGACGCCAGCCTACCGCTGACGGTGGGCGAGTATCTCGAGTGGGGAAACCCGAACGAGAAGTCGGCCTTCGACTACATGCGGTCCTATAGTCCCTACGACAACCTGAAGCGCGGCGACCATCCCGCCATGCTGGTGACCACAAGCCTGAACGACAGCCAGGTGATGTACTGGGAGCCGGCCAAGTATGTGGCGAAGCTGCGGACGTTGAAGACCGATGACCGACCGCTGCTGCTCAAGTGCAACATGGGAGCCGGCCATGGTGGCGCGAGTGGCCGATACGACCGGCTGAAGGAGGTGGCCTTCGAGTACGCGTGGCTGATGTCCCAGGTGGGCCTCCGGCGTTGAGCGGTGGCCGTTGGCCGGCGGTTGAGCGCGGCGACACCACCGGAGGCGGGGATCCGACGCCGTGCATCCCGGCAGGGAGCCCAGCCCGGTCCTCCAATCCCCCGCTTCCGGAAATCTTGTTTCCCCGGGCCGGGTCGGAGGCCTAGGGTCCTACCAACACTTTTCTACACCATGTCGAGCATCGGAAAATTGATGAGGCAGGCGACGCGCATGCAGCAGCAGATGGAGCGCGTCCAACAGGAACTGGCCAACAAGACCGTCGAGGGCATCGCCGGAGGCGGAGCCGTCAAGGTGGTGGCCAAGTGCGATCAGACCCTCCTCTCGATCAAGATCTCACCCGACGCCGTCAATCCGTCCGACGTCGCCTTCCTTGAGGATCTGATCCTGACCGCGACCAACCAGGCGCTCAATCTCGCCAAGGAGACCGCGAACAAGGACATGGGCGCGATCACCCAGGGGATGAGCGTCCCGGGTCTGTTCTGAGCGTCCTTGCGCGGGTGGAGGAGGGAAGGGGGGACGCCACAGGGACTTGTCTCCCGGGAGTCGTGTTGCCCCGTGTTGCCCCGTGGTGCCGGGCCCGCGGTAATTCCTAGCGGAGCTTGTCGGGATTGAGCGCGCGCAGGTCCTTCGGCAGGAAGAGCCCGTCCTTGCGGATCAGTTCGCCGTCGAACCACACCTCGCCGCCGCCCCATTCCGGGCGCTGGATCAGCACCATGTCCCAGTGCACGGCCGACCGGTTGCCGTTGTCGCAATCCTCGTAGGCCTGTCCGGGCGTGAAGTGCAGCGATCCGGCGATCTTCTCGTCGAACAGAATGTCGCACATCGGGTTCTTGATGTAGGGGTTGAACCCGAGGCTGAACTCGCCGATGTAGCGGGCTCCGGCGTCGGTATCGAGAATCTCGTTCAGGCGTTTCTCGTTGGAGCCCGTCGCCTTGACGATCCGGCCTTGGGAGAACTCGAGGCGGATGTTCTCGAACTTCGTGCCGGCGTAGATCGTGGGGGTATTGAACTGGATGGTGCCGTTGACGGAGTTCTTCACCGGGCAGGAGAAGACCTCGCCATCCGGGATGTTCCGGGTGCCCTCGCAGGGTTTGGCACCGATGCCCTTGATGCTGAACCGCAGGTCGGTGCCGGGTGACCTCAGGTGCACCTGGTCGGCCTTCTGCATCCGCCGCGTCAGCGGCTCCATGGCCTTGGCCATCTTGCGATAGTCCATGGTGCAGACATCGAAGTAGAAATCCTCGAACGCCTCGGTGCTCATGTTGGCGGCCTGGGCCATGGAGGGGTTCGGCCAGCGGAGCACGCACCACTTGGTCTTGTTGACCCGATGGTTCAGCACGGGACGCAGGGTCTTGGAGTAGAGCTGGAGACGGTCGGCGGGGACGTCGCTCGACTCGCTGGCGTTGTGGGCGCCGCGGATGGCGATGTAGGCCTGCATCTTCTTCATCCGGTTCATCTCGAGGTCCCGGATGAGTTCCGCGTGCTTCGGGTCGGTGGCCCGCTGCTGCTCCCGGATGAGGCGGCTGTGCCGGGCCTCCACGATGGGGGTCGCCCCGGCCGCCCGGGTGGCCCGCATCAGCGCAACGCCCATCTCATCGGGGACATCGATCAGGTCGATCAGGATGTTCTCCCCCTTCTTCAGGGTGCAGGAGTAGTTGATGAGGAGGTCGGCAAGCCGGTCGCAGCGGGAGTCCTTCATGGCGGTCGAATAATTGACCGGGATCAAAACACATCAAGCGGGTCCGCCCCAGTTCAAAACCGGCAGGCCTCCAAGCCCCATCAGGGCAGGGTGGAGGTCCGCTCAATCTGCGCCATCGGCCGGACCCGGCGCAACACGGATCCTTGGGAGAATCCGCCCGGGGCGCGCTTCTTCTCTGGGCACGTTCCCGTAGCTGGAGCACCCTCGCTCGGGCCGTCGGACCGGGTCCCGGGTGGGCCCCTTGAAACACCGTCCGTCGACAGACCGGACGACAGCCGACCCATTCCCGGGCCGCTGCCGAATCCATCCTCTCCCATGCACCGCAAACACCTTGGCGCTTTGGTTCTGGCAGCAGCCCTGTTCTGGTCCCTCGGACTCGGCTTGGAGGCCCAGCCCGTCGCCTCGGCCGCGCAGACCCCCACGCCAAGGCGCCAGGAGGTGCATGCCGCCATCGAACGAGGTCTCGTCTTCCTCCAGAAGGCCCAGAATCCGAACGGCTGGTGGTCCACGCCCGACCAGCCGGCGATCACCGCCTTGGTCCTGACGACCCTGAATCTGGAGCCGACCGGACGGTATCAGCGGAGCCGAACCTCCGAGATGAATCGGGGGTACGACTATCTCCTCTCGTGCGCGAGGCCCGACGGATCCATCCAGGCGGCCGGGCTGGCAAACTACAACACCTCCTTGGCGCTGATGGCGTTGACCTCGGCGGCGGACACGAACTTCCTGCCGGTGGCCGTGAAGGCGCGCGAGTTCCTCGCCAGCACCCAGGTGGACCTCGGCGTCAAAGGGACGAACGATACGCCCTTCGACGGAGGTGTCGGTTATGGGAGCAAGTACCTGCACTCCGACATGAACAACACCCTGGTGGCCATCGAAGCCATGCGGGCTTCCGAGACCCTGTTCCCGAGGGATTCTTCCGCGCGTGCCTTGCCGATGCCGGATCTGGACTGGAAGGCGGTGGTCCGGTTCCTCGAAAACTGCCAGAACCTTCCGGGCACGAACGTCTTCGATCGGGTGTCGACCGATCCGAGGGACCGGGGCGGCTTCTTCTACTACCCGGGCCACAGCATGGCGGGAGGCGTCACCAATGCGGTGACGGGAAAGGTGGCCCTGCGCAGCTACGGCAGCATGAGCTACGGCGGTCTGTTGAGCTACCTCTACGCCAAGTTGGGCAAGGAGGATCCTCGGGTGTTGGCCGTAAAGGACTGGCTTCGGGCGAACTACACCCTCGAGGAGAATCCCGGGATGGGGCAGCAGGGCTACTTCTACTATCTGCATCTGCTGACCAAGGCGCTGACCGCCTCCGACGAGGATCGTCTCCGGCTGTCCGATGGTTCCGAGGTCTCCTGGCGGGATCAGGTTGCAGCGCGCCTGCTCCGACTTCAACGCGCCGATGGCTCATGGGGGAATGCCGAACCTCGATGGTGGGAGGCGGATCCCATCCTCGCCACCTGCTATGCCCTGATGACGCTGGAAATGCTCGAGTGGAGGCTGCCGTGATCCAGGACTTCCACGACCGAACCCAGGCCGGTCCAGCGTTCGGGGCCAAGCCGTGCCCTGGTTTCGGGATATTGGGATTCCGGCGGCTTTTGGCGGTTCTGGCGTTGCCCAGCCTTGTGCTCGGGGTCGAGGAACATCCCCCCCTCACAAACTCCCCGACCGGGGTTCAGGCCCGGTCCTCCGCCGCGGCTGCGGTGGAAAGACTCAAGTTTCCCGGGCTCACCATCAACCTCGAGGAGCGTTGCGTGGATGTGGAGGCGTCCGTGTGCCTTCGACGTGGACCACTGGAACTGGTGGCGTGTACCCGAGGCACGAAGGAGCATGAGTCCATCGTTGTGGTCGGGGCCAGGCCGATGCATCTCCATGCGGCGCTCCTGCTGCTGGGAGCCAAACCGGGAAGTCCGGCCACGCGCCAGCAGGATGGGGCTCAGGGTGACCGGTGGATCGATGTCCCACCCCGGGGCGGTCCGGTGGACGTCTTCCTGGTGTTGAAGGGGGAGGGCGGGACAGCAGTGGAGCACCCGATCAGCGAATTCATCCTTCGGTCTCCCCGGAGGTCCGATGCCTCCGCGGATCCGGTGCCAAAGCGCCTCTCCAACACCTTTCTGTTTGCAGGATCCATCGTGCAGGGCGACGGTTTGGGTATTCGCCGGTATCTGTGCGACGAGAGCGGAAACGTGATCTCGCTCTCGAGCTTCGGCGACGAGGTGCTGTGCCTGCCAGCGATCCACAGTCACGACAACGACGCGCTTCCGTGGCAGGTCAACCCCGCCCTCCTGCCCGAGGTGGGTTCAAGCGTCCTTCTCCGACTTCGCCCGCAACGTCCACCGGACACCAAGGCCGCACCGCGCCCCGAATTCCCCTCGAATCCCATCCAGGTGAATCCCCGCAAATGAGGGTTGTCCACGTCTATCCCCCCTCCCGTTGGAACCTTCCCGCAAGCCAAGGGTCCTGAGAATCACCTCGAGGCGAGGCCAGAACCTCCGCAACGCTCCCCGTCCAATCCATGACGACCTGTCTCCGAACGCTCCTGCTCCTCGCTCTGCTGGCGGTCCTGGCGTCCGCTCGGGCCGCTGCCAGGAGCCAACCCTTGGCGATCCCCGATCTGACCCAGGGTGATGCCATTCCAAAGGGCGAGAGGCATGACTGGAATCTGGGTCCCACCGGACTGCGCGGTTGGATGTTCTGCGACCAGATGGTGACCACGGATGCGCGACAGATCGCCGTCACCGAGGTCGGGAAAGGGTCCCCCGCCGAGGGCCTTTTTGTCGTGGGTGATGTCCTCCTCGGAGTCGGTGGCAAACGCTTTTCCACGGATCCGCGCACCGAGTTCGGCAGGGCGGTGACCCATGCCGAATCCGCGGCGGGCGACGGACGAATGACCCTGACCCGCTGGAGGGCTGGCCAGGTGGAGGAGGTCGTCGTCCGTCTTCCGGTGCTGGGCAGCTACAGCGCCACCGCCCCCTATGGATGCGACAAATCCCGTCGCATCCTGGAACACGGGTGTCGGGTTCTGGCCGGGAAGGTGTCCAAGGCCCAGCAGCAGGACGATCCCATCGTGCGATCCCTCAATGCGTTGGCCTTGTTGGCCAGCGGAGATCCCCGGTGGCTTCCGCTGGTCCGGACAGAGGCCCAGTGGGCGGCCGACTTCTCGGAGCGGTCGATGCAGACCTGGCACTATGGCTACGTCATGATCCTGCTCTCCGAATATGGGATGGCGACCGGCGACCGGTCAGTCCTGCCAGGCCTCAGGCGTCTCGCGCTGGAGGCCGCCGCCGGCCAGGGCGCGGTCGGTTCGTGGGGCCATGGGTTCGCGAGACCGGATGGTCGCCTTGGCGGCTATGGGATGATGAATTCCCCAGGAATCCCCCTGACCCTCGGCCTCGTGCTGGCACGCGAGGCTGGCGTCGATGACCCGGAGGTGGCGCGCGCCATCGAACTCAGCACCCGCCTTCTGCGCTTCTACATCGGCAAGGGGGCGATTCCCTATGGCGACCACCATCCCTGGATCGAAACCCACGAGGACAACGGCAAATGCGGAATGGCCGCCGTCCTGTTCAGCCTTCTCGGAGAGGCCGACGGCGCCGAGTTCTTCTCCCGCATGAGCGTCGCCTCCCATGGAGCGGAGCGCGACACCGGGCATACGGGCAATTTCTTCAACCTCCTCTGGGCGATGCCGGGCATCGCCCAGTCAGGACCCCACGCCACCGGGGCGTGGATGAAGGAGTTTGGCGCCTGGTATTTCGATCTCGCCCGCCGATGGGACGGCACGTTCTCCCATCAGGGTCCGCCCGAGCCGGACCCCGACAGCTATGAGGGTTGGGATGCCACCGGGGCCTTCCTCCTGGCCTACTCCATGCCGCTGAAAAATCTCCACCTGCACGGCAGGGGTTCGGGCGTCGCTCCCAGGATGGACGCCGCAGCGGCGCAGGCCCTCCTCGAGGAGGGCCGTGGCTGGGACAACAAGGATCGCCACGGCACCTACGACCGCCTCGGCACCGATGCGTTGATGGTGCGTCTGGGCAGTTGGTCGCCGGTGGTCCGAGAGCGGGCCGCAATGGCGCTTGGCCGGCGCAAGGAGGTCCCGATTCCACCCCTGGTGACGCTCTTGGAGTCGAAGCCGCTGGCTTCGCGCTACGGAGCCTGCCAGGCCCTGATCGCGCTGCGCGGGCGCGGAGCTCCCGCCGTCGAACCCCTGAGGAAGGCACTGGCGGATCCCGACCTCTGGCTGCGCATCAAGGCCGCCGAGGCGCTTGCGGCCATCGGCGCTCCTGCAATGGGTGCGGTGCCCCAGCTGCTGGAGCTCCTGGCCGAGGTGGACACGAAGACCGATCCGCGCGGCATGCAGCAGCGGTATGTCTCATTCGCGCTCTTCGATGACGGCGGGATGCTGGGGCGGTCGCTGGAGGGCGTGGATCGTGAGGCCCTCTACAGGGCTGTGCGCGCCGGGCTCAGAAACCAGGACGGTCGCGCCCGGGGCAGCTTCGGCTCGGTCTACGCAAACCTCTCTTTCGAGGACATCAAGCCGTTGTTGCCCGCCATCCATAAGGCCATCGTTGAACCCGCTCCGAGCGGTGAGATGTTCGCGGATGTGATCCGCGTCGAGGGGCTCCGCCTCATGGCGAAACATCACATCCAGGAAGGCATCCGCGCCTGTGTGGACTACACCCGCGATCAGAACCCCTGGGCGAGCGAGGAGCGCACCCCCGACCTGATGAAGATCCTCCTCGGCTATGGGGCTCACGCCAGGTCCGTCATCCCGGACCTGGCACGGATTGCCGACTACTTTGAGAAGGAGGAAATGGATTTCCCAATGGAATTGAAGCTGAGGAAGGCCAGGTGCGTCCGCGAAACGATCCAGGCGCTCAAGGCCACGACGGAGACGCCGGAAATCCTCCATCTGAACTAGGATCCGAGGCCCGCCCTCCCCACTCTGAACCCAGCCCCCCGGACTCCATCGAAGACCCAGACCATGAAACCCCTGCTCCTGCTCGTGATGCTGATCGCCTGTGGTGTTTCGACCCAGGCAAAGCCGCTCAAGGTCTTCATCCTTGCCGGTCAGTCGAACATGGAAGGGCACGCCCGGGTGGAGACCTTCGACTACATCGGCGACGATGCAGCGACGGCACCGCTCTTGAAGCGGATGCGCGGTCCGGATGGGAAACCGAGGGTGTGTGACGGCGTGTGGATTTCCTTCTTCACCGGACCCTATGATGGGAGCGCCAACGGCGAGGGCCTGGGCAGGCTATGGCGCTCGGGACACTCCGGCGGAGGACGGTGGGAGGATCGGACCGGAATTCACGTTCGGCCTCACCATGGACACCGCGTTCCAGGAACCGGTGCTCCTCATCAAGATCGCGTGGGGTGGCAGGAGCCTGCACACGGATTTCCGTCCGCCCAGCGCCGGGCCGTATGAGCTGAACGACTATCAACGGAAGCTCTACTACGGACCGCCAGGACATGGTGTCCCCAAGGACATGGACCAATGGCTCGCGGAGAAGAGGCGGGACACCGGCCGCTTCTATCGGCTGATGATGGGCCACGTGAAGAAGGTGCTGTCCGACCCGGGCCGGGTGGTGCCTGGCTACGACGCGGTGCAGGGTTTCCAGGTGGCCGGCTTCGTCTGGCTGCAGGGATTCAACGACATGGTGGATGGCCACGTGTACCCGGCGGAGGGAAAGTCCGGACGGTTCGACCGCTACAGCGAGTGGCTGGCGTGTTTCATCCGCGATGTGCGCTCCGACCTCGGTGTCCCGAAGCTGCCGTTCGTCATCGGCGTGATGGGCGTGGGCGGCCTGAATGCCGACAGGGACACCGTCGAGTTCCGCAAGGCGATGGCCGCCCCGGCATCGCTCAAGGAATTTGCGGGCAACGTCGTCGCCGTTGAGACCGCGCCGTTCTGGTCCGAGGAACTCGAAGCCATCGACCGGAAGCGCGACCAGGTCGGCCAGATGGGCTGGTATCTCGATTCAAAGCACAAGGATCACGCCAACGCCGATGGCCGGATGACCGACGACGAAAAACGGGCGTTCCTGGAGAAGTACGAGGCGGACCTCATCTCGCCAACTGAGCTCGTCCTATGGCGCCGTGGCGCCTCCAACGCCGGGTACCACTACCTCGGCTGCGCGAAGACCTTCGCGCTCATGGGCCAGGCCTTTGCCGAGGCGAACCTGCGGCTGTTGCGGTCCCCGACCACTCCCTGATCCGGAACCGTCTCCTGACGCTGGCCGGGTTGAGGGGGGCATCGCGGCGCTGGAGACTGCACCTGTGGGACTCCTCTTCGCGAGGTCCACCCGGTTTTGACAGATCACCCGGCCGAACCGCCGGCGAAGGCCGGATCCGGGGACTTCCGGTGTTCGACCCTCCTTAAGAACAGCGCCTCGGCCAGTGACGGGTCGCGGTGGCGGTTGGCGTAAGAGAGGCTGTTGCGGCGAGGCGGGGTGGCCCCGCGTCTGGCGGAAAGGGGGCCGGAATGGAGCCGGAGCGAATCGCAGACGTCGTTGGGCCCGACGGCATGGGTGAACCGCGAGTACAACCGCGCCACCCCCTGGCTCCAGGGGATGAACGAACGGTCCTTCCCGTGCGGTTCCTACCTCGTCAAGGCGTACAGGGTCCGGCCGGTGCCGACGTACAGGACGCGGTTGGCGGCGACGGAAGTGGCGCTGATCGGGGCGTCGAGGTGGACCTCGCCGAGGAGGCGCTTCGTGCGGGAGAGGGCGAAGGTGTAGAAGCCGCCGCGGCGGGATCCGATGTACACCTTGCCGTCGGCGACCAGTGCCGAAGCCCAGACCTCGCCGTCGAGCTCGTGGGTCCAGACGGCCTCCCCGGTCGCGGCGTCGAGGCAGTGGAAGGTGCGCATGGAGTCTGCGGCGAAGACGAGGCCGTCGGCCACCGCTGGGGTGCTCATGGTGTGGCGGCCCAACGGATGGCTCCAGACGGTCGCCTCCTTCGTCCGGTCGCCGCGGCCGCCGGCCCGGAGGCACTTCACCCAGGCCTCGTTCTTCCCCCAGAACCAGTCGCCGCCCCCGGCCACAAAGATGCGGTCGCCGTCCACGACGGGCATCCCGTAGATGTTGCTCGGGCTGGTACGCCGGTTGTTGAGGTAGGTGGCCACCTCGGACTTCGGTGCCTCCGGGTCGACGTCAAACCGCCAGACCTCCTCCAGCCGGGCGACGCCGTCCTGTACCCGCCGCGGACGGAACGGATCGAAGCCGTAGAGGACGCCGTCACCGCCCGCGAAGAGGATCCGCTTCCGACCGTCGACCCGGGCCATGGAGGGCGAAGACCACGTGCAATGGAAGATGCGGGGACCGATGCCGAGGCCGTCCTGCGCCAGCCAGCGGCCGGTGTGCCGGTCGAGGACCACGAGGCTCGGCGCGTCGGGACGCCGGATCAGGCGGTGGGTGTTGTCCACGCCGTTGCCGGTGTTGAGGTAGAGGAGGTCGCCGTCGACGAGGATCGAGCTGTGCGCGGCATCGTGGGACCAGATCCCCGCCTCGCGCGTGAGGTCGAAGGACCAGAGGATGTCCGCATCGAGCGGCCCGAGCGGGAGTTCCGGTCCGACCGGAATCCCGTTGGTGGACTTGGGTGTGTAGTAGGCGGCCTCGTTGGTCCCGCCCTGGTTGCCGTTGGCGAGTCCCTTGGCGTCGAGGCAGAGGACCACGCCGCGGTTGTCGACGAGGTACACCCGGTCGCCCTCGACGGTCGCCGGGGAGCTCATGCCGGTCTTGGGCCAGTCATGGTAGATGTCCTCCTCCCGCTTCGGGACAACGAGCTGCCAGACCAGCGCGCCGGTCTTCTCGGAAAGGCACAGGAATACGCCGCGGTCGCCGGTGCGACGGGGGTCGCGTGGCGCCTCGTTGTTGGTGCCCACGTAGACGTGTCCGCCGGCGACGACCGGCGTGGAATGGGATTCCGATCCCGACCCGCCGAGGGGGACGCTCCAGCGGACGCCGCGGCCCGACGCCGGGTCGAAGGAGTCCGGCAGGCCGCGTTCTCCGGAGGTCATGTTGCGCGACCATGCGGTGCCGAACTGCGGACGGTCGGCGGCCTGCGCGAGCAACGCGGCCGTGGCGATCGGAATCAGGTTTCGGACGGGGA
>VHCG01000043.1 GCA_016871805.1 Verrucomicrobiota bacterium | reverse complement strand
ACCCAGGAGAACTGCCCGCTGTTCGCCGGCATCCCCCAGCGCAGCCATTTCTACTTCGTCCACAGCTACCACCCGCAGCCGGCCGACCCGACGATCGTGGCGGGTTGGACTGACTACGGACATCGCTTCGCCTCGGCGGTGTGTCGGGATCACGTGTGGGCCACGCAGTTCCATCCGGAGAAGAGCCAGCAGGTCGGACTCCGGCTGCTGCGCAACTTTGTCGAGTTCACCCGGCGCTGAGACGGGGTCGTCACGCGCTCCGGGCATCGATCGGACCGCGACCGGTCCGGAGCGCCGAGACGCCGCCCCTTGGCGGACCCCCATGGCGTCTCTAGGTTCCGCCCGGTTCCAATCCCATCTTCATGGCTCGCTCTCCCGCTCTCCTCCTCCTCCTTCTGGCGCTCCTGGGTCTTGCCCAGGAATGCCTGGGCGGACCCCAGCTGGGGCAGCAACCCATGCGACAGTTCCTCGTCCTTAGGGAACCCGCCCTCGCGGCCCTGGACCCGGCGGACGTCCGGGCCAGGGTCGAGGCCCCGTTCGATCCGGAACGGCGGCGGCGCCTCCAGGCCGAGCAGGACCGCGTCGCCAAGGCGGTCGAGGCCCTCGGCGGACACGTCGTCCTCCGGTTGGAGACCCTGGTGAACGCCCTGGTCGTGGACCTGTCCCCTGAGGGAGTGTCGGCGGTCTCGGGTCTCCCGGAGGTTCGGGGCCTCTTCCCGGACCGACCCGTGCGTCGGACCCTGACCTCCAGCGTGCCCTGGATCGGGGCCCCGGCGGCCTGGTCGCTGAGCGCGGGACCCTGGACCGGGCGTGGGGCCCGGATCGCCATCGTGGATTCGGGCATCGACTACACCCACGCCACGTTGGGTGGCACCGGGACCGCTGCCGCCTATGCGGCCAATGATCCGACCCGCATCGAGCCTGGGACTTTCCCGACACCCCGGGTGCTCGGAGGAACGGATTTCGTGGGCGACGATTTTGATTCGGAGGGGATCGAGGGCTCGGCGGTTCCCAACCCCGATCCGGATCCGCTGGATCCTGCCGAGAGCGGTCACGGGACCCATGTGGCGGGCATCGCCGCCGGAGGCGGGGTCCTGACCCAGGGTGCGGCATTCCGGGGGCCCTACACCTCCGCCTTGGACGTCTCCCAATTCCAGGTCGGTCCCGGAGTGGCCCCCGAGGCCGGGCTCTTTGCCTACAAGGTCTTCGGACGGGCCGGCAGCACCACGACCTCCCTTGTCCTCCGGGCCCTGGAGCACTGCGTGGATCCCAACCTCGATGGCAGCACCGTCGACCGGGTGGACGTGGTCAACCTGTCGCTCGCGATCCCGTTTGGCGACGCGGACCCGGCCGGACCCGAGGCCACCGCGATCCGGACGCTGCTGGGTCGGGGGGTCCTTGTGGTGGCGGCCGCGGGGAACACCGGGAATGCCCGATACAGCGTGGGAACTCCGGGCAGCATTACCGAGACGATCTGTGTCGCGAACACCACCGACACCGATGCCTCGCAAGGTGCGATCCGGATCACCGCCCCCGCGACGGTGGCGGGTCTCTATGCCGCGGTGGAAGGGGATTTCACAGCGCCACTGGGTCGCGTCGGTCCCATCCGCGCGCAGGTCGTCGCCGCCTCGCCGGCCGACGCCTGTGACACCCTGCGGAACACGGCCGCCCTCCAGGGCAAGATCGCCCTGATCGACCGGGGCACGTGCCTGTTCGTCGACAAGATCCGGAATGCCCAGAACGCCGGGGCGATCGGGGTCATCCTGGTCAACCACGTCGAAGGGCCTCCGATCCCGATGGGGGCCGACGGCAACACCGCGGACATCCGGATCCCGGGAGTGATGATCTCCAGGGCGGACGGGGATCGGCTCCGTCGTGAACTCGGCCACGGCCTCACCGCCACGCTGGGAACCTCGGAGTCGGTGAGCGGTCCGACACCTCCCGACCGGATCCACGAGACCTCGTCGCGGGGACCTGGCCTCGGCAACGAGAGCCTGAAGCCCGACATCGCCGCGCCGGGCACCGCGATCACTTCGGCGCGCGCCGGAAGCGGATCTGGGTTGCGATCGCTGACGGGGACCTCCATGGCTGCACCCCACGTGACCGGCGCCCTCGCCCTGCTCCGCCAAGCCAGACCCACCTGGACCGCGGAGACCCTGAAGGCGGTGCTCCTGAACACCGCCCGACCGGCCACCGATGAGTCCGGAGCGCCCGGACTCCAGAGCCGGATCGGGAGCGGTCGGGTCCAGGTCGACGACGCCCTGCGCACCCTCGTGATCCTCCAGGCGGCGGACGATCCGGGCGCGGTCTCCCTGTCCCTGGGCCATCTGGAGGGCACGGGAGCGGTCGTCACGAATCGGACCCTGTCGGTCCTCAACCGGGGGGCGTTGCCCGTCACCGTGGACCTCGCCTCGGTCCATGCTCCCGTCCCGGGACTCCGTCTCACCCTGCAACCCACGACCGTGACGGTGCCTGCCCGTGCCTCGGCCAGCGTGGAGGTCCAGCTCGACCTCGACCTAGCGGCCTTTGCCGCGACACCCGCATCCGACGATTCCGGGACAACCTCGCGGTTTCCCCTGGAGGCCGGTGGGAGGATTACGGTCACAGGCGGACCCCTGCCGCTGCACCTGCCCTGGCATCTGACGGCCCGCGCCATCGCCACGCACCAGGCCACAGCCACCCGGATCGGGTTGCCGAACGGCGGGTCCGTCGAGGTCCCGATCCCGACCCGCGGCCGTTCGGCCCATCCGCGACCCCGGGTCGCCGCATTCCAACTCGACCATTTCAATCCCGATGGCACCTCCGCCTCGGACAACGACCTCGTCGCGGCGGGTTTCGCCAGCGACCTCCACACGGTCCCGACTCCGGAACGGTCGCGTCTGTACTTCGGGGTGGCGACCCGGAGGCCCTGGACGACCCCCCAGTATGAGCGCATCGCGGTCGAGGTGCGGATCGACACCGATGGAGACCAGCAGGCGAACGTGCTGCTGATCAACTCGAACCGGGCGACGTTCGACGCGGGCGGGTTCGTGCCGGACCTGGCGGACGACGACTTCGTGACGCTGGCGTTGAGACTGGGCCCCTTCGGCAACTCCTTCCTCGCGGCGGAACCCCTGGACGCCCTGGGCTCGGATCAGGGCAGGGACGATCCGTTCCACAGCCGGGTGCTGGTCCACTCGGTGACACTCTCCGCACTGGGCCTTCCCGTGGGCCGGACGCGGTTCGCCTACCAGGTCGCGGTCATCGGGAGCCCCGGAAGCCCGGTCAGCGAGAGCCGCTGGATCCCGGTGGACCTCGCCCAGCGGGTGGTGGATCCGACCCCCCATGGCCTTGGAGGCACGCCCTGGTCCGACGAGGGACGCGGACCCCGGATACGGGTGGATCCTGCCGCCGCCCGGGCTGCGGGATTCTCGGCGACCCGTCCGCTGCGACTCCTGTTGCTGCATGCGCAGGGCAGGTCCGATCTGCAGGTGGAGACGGTGACACTCGATCTGGAGCGGCAGGATGTCGACGGAGACGGACTCCTCGACCTCTGGGAACTGGAGGGGCTCGGAGACCTCGCGGGGGGTGCCCTGGACGACCCGGATCGGGATGGTCGATCCAACGCCCAGGAACTGG
Organism: Verrucomicrobiota bacterium; assembly: GCA_016871805.1. Classification (GTDB taxonomy): domain Bacteria; phylum Verrucomicrobiota; class Verrucomicrobiia; order Limisphaerales; family UBA9464; genus UBA9464. The sequence goes on along the minus strand of VHCG01000043.1, from coordinate 27,580 downwards.
CCGCGGGAACTCCCCCCCTCGACGTGAGGCTGCTGCCTCCGGCGTCAGCGGACGGCGCCCTCCGCTGGCTCGGACCGGCGGAGAGGACCTACTCCCTGGAGCGGACGACGGATTGGGCCACGCCATTCCGTCCGGTGGTCACCGGGATTCCCGGAAAGGCCGGAATCAACTCGGTGACGGATCCCGATCCTCCCGCGGCGGACCTGTCCCGGTTCTACAGGATCCGCGCCGAGTGACCGGGCCATCGATCGGGACTCTTCGACCTTTTCTCGCACCCGCGGGAGACCCATCCTGACGGGGCATGTCTGAGCGGATGGTGAGCGATGTCCTGACGAAGCCCGACACGGCGCTGGAGGCGGCGCTGCGTCCGGCCGCGTTCGCCGAGTTCACCGGGCAGGCGCTGTCCCGGGAACGGCTCGAGATCGCGGTGGAGGCCGCACGACGCCGCGGCGAGCCGATCGACCACGTCCTGCTGAGCGGTCCCCCGGGACTGGGCAAGACCACCCTCGCCAACATCCTGGCCAAGGCCATGGGGGCGAACCTCCGGGCCACCAGCGGTCCAACCATCGAGAAGGCGGGGGATCTGGCGGGACTCCTCACCAATCTCGAGGAGGGCGATGTCCTCTTCATCGACGAGATCCATCGTCTGCAGAAGACCATCGAGGAGTACCTCTATCCGGCGATGGAGGACTTCAAGCTGGACATCATCATCGACCAGGGACCGAACGCCCGGAGCGTCCGGCTCAATCTGCCACGGTTCACGCTGATCGGAGCCACGACCCGCGCGGGACTCCTCAGCGCGCCGCTGCTCACCCGGTTCGGCATCCGGGAACGTCTGGACTACTACCCCGCGGCACAGCTCCAGAAGATCATCCAACGGGCCGCCGGACTCATCAAGGTGAGCCTCGACGAGCACGGGGCGCTCGAGATCGCCCGGCGCAGCCGGGGCACGCCCCGCATCGCCAACAACCTGCTGCGTCGGGTCCGCGACTATGCCGAGGTCCGGGGCGATGGCCGGATCACCCGGGAACTGGCCGACAAGGCCCTGGCGATCCTGGAGATCGACCAGCATGGCCTCGACGAGATGGACAAGCGGATCCTCCAGGCCGTGATCACCAAGTTCCACGGAGGCCCCGTGGGACTGAACTCCCTCGCGGTCGTGGTCGGCGAGGAAGCCGACACCCTCGAGGAGGTGTACGAACCCTACCTGATCATGGAGGGCTATCTCCACAGGACCGCCCAGGGTCGCGTCGTCACGGAGCTGGCCTACAAGCGTCTCGGGGTCACGGCCACCCCCCGTGGCGACCAGAGCTCCCTGCTCTAGGCGAGGTCCTGATCCGATCCGATCCGGCGATGGAATCAGGCCCCCGCCGGGGTTGCCACCGCGGTGCGCCTCTGGCGGAGGCGACGGAGAACGCTCATCCCCGCTAGAAGCCCCAGTCCCATCTGCATGGGCCGACCCGCGACCGTCTCCGGAGCGGTGCAGAGCTCCGCGTAGGAAAACCCCATGGCTCTGCTGCACCTCGGTGTAGCTCTCCACCCACATGGCCCCGCCAGTGAGATTGCCCGGGGTGGATCCAGTCAGCGTGAGGTTGGACACGCTCTGCTGGGCGAAGAAGTAGACGGTCTCGGGACCGGCGATGGCCCGTCCGAGGGTCAGCGGGGAGGCGATGAGGGACATGGCCCGCAGGGGGCCTCGCGAAGGGGAAAGAGGAAGGGTCATGGGGATTTCGGGCTAGGATTCCTGAGGTTTCCGACGGAGCGGGCGGATCCGGGAACTCCCGGCCTTCGTCGGAGCGGTCCAGTCCATCGGACCACCCAGGGAACGCAGATCGGACCGGACAGCTTACCAGTCCCGGCAGCCCAAGGCGGTGTGGGGCGATTCTTGACGCTCAAAAGTCCGATCCGTAGCGTCTCGGCCCGGGTCGGTGGCCGTAGTTCAATGGTAGAGCCCCAGATTGTGATTCTGGTTGTTGCGGGTTCGAGTCCCGTCGGCCACCCCACCTCCCCTCCGGCATGGGTCCGCCGGAATCGTCCCTGCACCTCGGACGTCGCGCACCGAGGCGGATGCCTCTCCTCCGGGACCCGGGTCCTGGAACCCTTATCCCCTACTTCTCGGCGTCCTTCTTTCGGAATAGATCCCGAACGGCCTTGGAGGCATCCCGGACCGCACCGGAGGTCTTGTCGAACAGCCATTCCACCCCGTCCTGGGTGCCCTGGATGAATCCGGGTTTCTGACCAAGTGCGGGCAGGACCCTGGAGTAGACCTCCTGCAGGATGTCACGACCCAGTTCGGCCAGGGTGATCCCATCGCGCTTGCTGCCGAGGCCCTCCATCCGGATTTCCGGTAGGGTGAGTGTGGCGGCCGGAGAGGCGATGCCGGCGATGTTCAGGCGTGCCCGCATGCGCATCCGACTGATCACGAACACTTCGACCCGCACACGGCGGCCCGGTGGGGAATCCTTGGCGTGGGACGATTTCCCGGATTCGCGGCCGGCGCTCTGGTTTAAGGTGTCGAGCAGCGTGCGGATGTTGCTGCGAACAGGCCCACCCTCAAAGGCCACCTCGGCATCCGTCACCACGATCGATCGGACCACGACCGTGTTGGATCGGAGCGAGGATGGGTCAAGACGGATATGCACCTCCCCCAACCGCAGGGCGTGGGGATCCTTGTAGGGGGCGGGATTCCCAACAACCAGACCACGGAGGGTCCCGGAACCGATGCGGGGAGAGATGTCGACGTCCTCCACCGTCACGGGGGTGCCCGTCAGATGGGGACCGACGGTCTCGATGGCCACCTTGACGATCCTGCCGAGGTAGAACTCGAGGACCAGGAGGACGACCAAGAGCCCGACGACCGCAAATACGGCAAGACGAATCCACCTCTTCACTGCAGAAGGTTCGGGTCAACCCAGCGGAACCTTCAAGTCTCCACCCGTGACACCGCGGGTCCGTTGCCAGGCACTCGTTCCAGATCAGGCAGCCACGGCCGGCTTGGCCGATTCGCCACCCAGAGCCCGATGCATCTCATCGGTCCAGCCTTCGGTGAGATATCGGAACAGCCATCCACGCGAGGACCTGAGTCGGAGGTAGCACTTCTTCAGGTCGAGGACCATCGTGATCCGACGGTTGGGACAGTTCAGTTCCCCGACGTCATGCGTCGCCACCACCTCGAATCCGAGGACCCGGGTGTGGAACTGGAACGGACTGTGGGCCTCACCCTCGAAGACATCGGTGATGTAGTGGGTGAAGGACCTGCGGACCGTGGCGGCCACGGCCTCCCGCATGAGGGCGGCCGAGACGAGGATGTTCCCGCGCTGCGTGGGAACCACCGCAAACCGGCCGATCTCGGCGATGCGGTTGTTCCGGACAAAGGCGTCCAAATCGATGTCCTTGGCGACCAGCTTGAAGCCGTAGGCGGCATACAGGTCGAGGGGCGGCGCGTAGAGGACGCGGAGGACCCCGACCGGGGCCCCGTCCTGCTCGGCCACGAACCACGCCACGGAGTCGTTCTGGAGCTCCTCCAGGCTGACCAGCTTGTCGTCCGCCGAGATCCAGTGCTTCTCGTCCCGATAGGTTGAGCGCATCACCTCGAGCGCCTTTCGGCGCCCACTCTCGTCGGTGATCCGACTCACCTGCAGTTCATTCTTGGACAACGGCATACTTGGTCCGTCGGGCCGAAGGCTGCCACTTTTTGGCGGAGAGTGTCGAGATGGCGCGCATGATTTGTTCATGGAACGCCGCGACGGACTCCGCGGACACGCCACTAGGATCGATGCCCGGGGGCTGGAGAGCGGGACCAAACTGGACAGTCAGAGGCTCCCGATCGCCGATCGGGCCGGCACCGCGGTGGGAGGGGAACCGGATGCCGCCGGGGACGACCGGAATCCCCGACTCGAGGGCCAGTCTCGCGACGCCCACCTGTCCGCGCAGCAGCTGGGAGGGATGTCGGTTGGTGGTGGCTTCGGGGAAGACCCCGATGGACTGTCCCCGGGCCAGACGCTCCCGGGCCTGCTCGAACGGGGAGAGCGGGCTCTGGAACCGGGATTTGAACCCGTTCAGGAACCGGGGCTTGGCGTCCTTGCGGACGACCACGATCGGGTCGTGGAGGCGGATCACCCACGAGAGAACCGGGATCAGCAGAAAGTTCCAGTCGGCCATGAAGTGCACCATCCGACCGTTCCGGTGGAAGCACAGCCACGTCGGCACCACCACCGCCTCGGGCCGCTGGCTGTGGTTGAGCGCCAAGATAAAAGGGTCGCGGTCCGGAGCCACATGCTCGAGACCATGTATCTCCCGGACCTGCCACCGGGAGATCGAGGTCACCACCCGACACACCCCTCGGATGGTCCGGTCGTTCCGCAGATGCGGCAGCGGACGACGCCAGAGCTCGATCAGGGGCGGGACGCCGGGACGCGTCCCGGCCACCGCGGTCGATGTAGTCGATTCGGGTCCCATGAACCGGCCCCGTCATGCGGGTCCCGACGGCCCCATCGCAAGCAGTTTCACGAGGAATCGCCGCCGCATCGAGCGGCGCACCCCTCCTCGGAACCGTCAGCAGACCGTGGAATGGCTCGGCGACGGCTTGCACGGGCCGCATGGCCTCTCCTAGGCTCGGGGTCTTCGCTGCATGAAAGTGTACATCGACGGTGAGTTCTTCGACGAGGCCAACGCCAAGGTCAGCGTCTTCGACCATGGCCTGCTGTATGGCGACGGGGTCTTCGAGGGCATCCGGATGTACCACAACCGGATCTTCAAGCTCCGGGAGCACATCGAGCGCCTGTTCTGGTCCGCCAAGGCCATCCTCCTCGACATCCCGATGACGCCGGAGAAGCTGATGGCGGCAACCGTCGAGACCTGCCGACGCAACAACCTCCGCGAGGGCTACATCCGGCTCCTGGTCACCCGGGGCAAGGGCACGTTGGGACTCGACCCGCGCCGCTGTCCCAAGGCGTCGGTCATCATCATCGCCGCCACCATCCAGCTCTACCCGGAGAAGTACTATGCCGAGGGCCTGACCATCGTCACGGTGCCCACGACCCGGATGCTGGCCAACTCGGTCAATCCCGCGATCAAATCCCTCAACTACCTCAACAACATCCTCGCCCGCATCGAGGCCAACAATGCAGGGGTCGAGGAGGCCATCATGCTCAACGCCGAGGGGTTCGTGGCAGAGTGCACGGGGGACAACATCTTCATCGTCCAGAAAGGCCGTCTCTACACGCCACCCCTCAGCGCCGGCGCCCTCTACGGAATCACCCGGAACACGGTGCTCGACTGCGCCCGGGATCTGGGGATCCAGGCCTCGGAGCCCAACATGACCCGCTACGACCTCTACATCGCGGACGAGATGTTCCTGACGGGAACCGCCGCTGAGATCGTTCCGGTCGCCAAGGTGGATGGCCGGGTGATCGGCTCGGGGAAACCGGGTCCGCTGACGGCGCGTCTGATCGCGGAGTTCCAGGAGCGGACCAAGACGGACGGCGAGGTCATCTTCGACTGATCGGGTCGGTCCCAGCGATCCGCCCCATTCACGGACCGTCATTCCTTCCGCCCCCCGCTTGACGCCGGGCCGGGTCGTGCGGACTTTAGAGTCCAGTTATGCTATGTCAGTTCTGCAAGAAGGCCGCGGCCAAGGTCCACTACACCCAGATCGTCGCCAACGAGGTGAAGAAGGTGGATCTGTGCGAGGCGTGTGCGAAGGAGAAGGGGGCGGATGACCCCACCGTATACTCGATTGCCGACGTCCTGCTGGGCCTCGGCGCCTCCCAGAAGATGGAGGAGGCCACGGCCTCGACCGGCAACACGGTGACGTGTCCGGGCTGCGGATTCACCCAGGCGGATTTCAAGAAGACCGGAAGGCTGGGCTGCTCACGCTGCTACGAGGTGTTTGCCGACGGCCTCGAGCAACTGCTCAAGGGCATGCATCGGGGAATCCAGCACAAGGGCAAGTTCCCACCGGCCGTCCAGCGGACCGTCGACTCCCAGAACCTGCTCCAACGACTCGAGTCGGAGCTTCAGTCGGCGGTTGCCAAGGAGGACTTCGAACTCGCCGCCACGATCCGTGACCAGATCAAGGAGGCCCGGAAGGCCACTGCGGGCCCTGAAACCTCGACACCCTGACGCGATGAAGATCCTCGAGTTCCTGTCCGCTCCCCAGGAGTTCTGCCAACGCGGCGGACCCAACGACCAGATCGTCCTGTCCTCCAGGGTCCGTCTCGCCCGCAACGTGGCCGACCTCCCCTTTCCGGGCCACGCCAAGAAACCCGACCGGGTCCGCTCGTACGAGCTGCTGATGCCCCTTGTGGCAGCGATGCCGCAGCTGGGGCCCGATCCCCTCGCGAGCGGCCTCGACAAGCTCACGCCCCTCGACAAGCAGGTCCTGGTGGAACGGCACCTGATCAGCCGGGAACTGGCCGCCAAGAGCGGGGGCAGCGGCTTCGTGCTGAACCGGGCCGAGAGCTTCTGCGTGATGGTGAACGAGGAGGACCACCTGCGGATGCAGGCGCTGCGACCCGGACTCCAGCTGAAGCAGGCCTGGCTCGCACTGGACGCCCTCGACTCCTCACTGCAGGAAAAGGTGCCGTTCGCCTTCACCGAGCAGTATGGCTACCTGACCGCCTGTCCGACCAACCTCGGAACCGGGATCCGGGTCAGCGCGATGCTCCATCTTCCTGGACTGGTCCTTGCGGAGCACATCAACCAGATCATCCAGGCCGTGAACAAGCTCGGTCTTGCGGTCCGCGGGCTGTACGGCGAGGGCACCGAGGCCCTGGGCAACATCTTCCAGGTCTCCAACCAGCAGACGCTCGGGGAGTCCGAGAGCGAGATCGTCGAACGCCTCAACAAGGTCGCGCTCCAGATCATCGAGGCCGAACAGAACGCCCGCGCCGCCCAGCTCGAGAAGAAACCGCGACAGCTCTTCAACCAGATCGGCCGCGCCTATGGAGCCCTCAGCCAGGCCCATGTGATCGCGTCGAAGGAGACCATGAACCAGCTCAGTCTGCTTCGGCTGGGGGTCGACCTCGGCATGCTCGAAGGGATCCAGAAGTCGGCCGTGGACGAGCTCTTCCTCGTCAGCCAGCCCTGGCATCTCCAGATGACGCATCCGGAGAAGCTGGACGCCGAGCAGCGCGATGCGCTCCGGGCCGAGATGCTGCGGGACCGCATGAAGCGATTCCCCGCCCCGGACCACACCCGTGCGACAACCCGGCCGGCCTGAACGGTCCGGATGCCGGCCAAGATCTTTTGACCGGGCTCGCCAAGATGCCCAGATTGCGGCTACTTTCCTGCCTGCAGAAGGACTGAAACCCCACACGCCATGAGTGACGAGAACCTGAACAGTTTCACACCGCGGGCCCAGCAGGTGCTGGCACTCGCCCGAAAGGAGGCCGATCGCTTCGGACACAACTTCGTCGGGACCGAGCACCTCCTCCTCGGACTGATCAAGCTGGGCCAAGGGGTTGCTGTGAACGTGCTCCAGCGCATGGGACTGGACCTCGAGAACGTGCGTCACGAAGTCGAGAAGGAGGTCCGGAGCAATGGCGGGGAGACGAAATCGGGGGGCAGTCCGAACTACACCCCTCGCGTGAAGAAGGTGCTGGCCCTCGCAGCCCGCGAGGCCAAGGCCCTCAACCATACCTACGTCGGCACCGAACACATCCTGCTCGGCCTGCTGCGCGAGGGGGACGGTGTCGCAGCCAAGGTCCTCAAGAACCTCGATGTCGACATCGAGGCCTGCCGCCAGGAGGTGCTCAAGGAGCTCGACCCCGGATTCCAGCAGAACGAGGGCGAAGAGACCGCGGCGGAGACTGCCGGAGAGGCTCCGGTCAAGGCCGGCAAGTCCGAGGAGGGAAAGAAGGCCGTCAAGACACCGGCGCTCAAGGCGTTTGGGCGAGATCTCACGGAACTGGCCAAGAAGGGCGAGATGGATCCGGTCATCGGGCGCCAGGGCGAGATCGAACGCGTCATCCAGATCCTCTGCCGTCGGACCAAGAACAATCCGGTCCTCCTTGGCGAGGCCGGCGTCGGCAAGACCGCGATCGTCGAGGGTCTCGCCCAGGAAATCTCCAAGGGCAACGTGCCGGAGATCCTTGCCTCCAAGCGTGTCGTCACCCTCGACCTCGCCCTGATGGTGGCCGGCACCAAGTACCGCGGCCAGTTCGAGGAGCGGATCAAGGCGGTGATGGATGAGATCAAGAAGTCCAAGAACATCATCCTCTTCATCGACGAGCTGCACACCATCGTCGGCGCCGGATCGGCCGAGGGCACCATGGACGCCTCCAACATCTTCAAGCCGGCCCTGAGCCGTGGAGAGATGCAGATCGTCGGCGCCACCACCCTCAACGAGTACCGGAAGTACATCGAGAAGGACTCCGCCCTCGAGCGCCGATTCCAGACCGTCAAGGTCGAACCGCCCAACGTGGAGGACGCCATCACCATCCTCACCGGCCTCAAGCCCAAGTACGAGGAACACCACAAGGCGGAGTTCGACCCCGAGGCCATCCGGGCCTGCGTGCAGCTGTCCGACCGCTACATCACCGCCCGGTTTCTCCCGGACAAGGCGATCGACGTCATGGACGAGGCCGGCGCCAAGGCTCGGATCGGGGCCATGCAGCGTCCGCCCGACGTCAAGGACATCGAGGCCGAGATCGAGCGCCTCCGGCAGCAGAAGGAACAGGCCATCAAGGACCAGGACTTCGAGGGTGCGGCCCAGCTGCGCGACAAGGAGAAGGCCACGAAGGAGAACCTCGAACGCATCCTGGCCGAGTGGAAGACCCACAAGGAGGAGCGCCGCGTCCGTGTCACTGAGGACGACATCCTGCAGGTCGTCGCAAAGTGGACCGGCATCCCGCTCCAGCGCATGGGCCAGACCGAGACCCAGAAGCTACTCAACGTCGAGATCGAGCTCGGAAAGATCGTGATCGGGCAGAAGGACGCCGTGACGGCCCTCGCCAAGTCGCTCCGGCGGGCCCGGGCTGATCTCAAGGATCCCAAGCGTCCCATCGGCTGCTTCGCCCTGCTCGGGCCCACCGGCGTCGGAAAAACCCTCCTGGCCCGCACCCTCGCCGAACAGATGTTCGGGTCCGCCCAGAGCTTCATCCAGCTCGACATGAGCGAGTACATGGAGAAGTTCACCGTCAGCCGCCTCATTGGATCCCCCCCTGGCTACGTCGGCTACGAGGAGGGAGGCCAGCTCACCGAGAAGGTCCGCCGCCAGCCGTATTCCGTGGTGCTCTTCGACGAGATCGAGAAGGCCCATCCCGACGTCACGAACATGCTTCTCCAGATCCTGGAGGAGGGGAAGCTGACCGACTCCCTCGGGCGCGCCGTGGACTTCAGGAACACGATCATCCTGCTGACCTCCAACGTGGGGTCCGACGTCCTCCGCAAGAGCAACGTCATCGGATTCGGCAAGTCGAGCGACGTCACCGACTACGACACCATGCGCAGCAAGACTCTGGATGAGGCGAAGAAGTTCTTCCGTCCGGAGTTCCTGAACCGTCTCGACGACATCATCGTGTTCCGGACCCTTGGGAAACCCGAACTCGTCGAGATCCTCGAGCTCGAGATCAAGAAGGTCCTCGAGCGGATCTCGCGTCGGAACGTGAACGTGGTGCTGGATGCCCCGGCCAAGGACTTCCTGATCGGCAAGGGCTTCGACCCGCAATACGGCGCCCGTCCCATGCGCCGGGCGGTCGAGCGCGAGCTCGAGGATCCGTTGGCCGAGGAGATCCTCCGGGGAACCCTCATCGAGGGAGAACCCGTCCAGGTCACCTCGGACGGCAAGAAGCTGATCTTCTCCCAGGAAAAATCCGGCTCGGCCGGCACCGCCGAAGGCGCCCTCGCCTCCTGATCCTCCGTCTGAAACAACGCGGAAACACAGAGACCCGGGGCTTGCCTCCGGAAACGTCCTGTTTCAACCATCCTTGGGAACAGTGAGGACTCCCATGACGGAACCCAACACTGCAGCAGAGGGATCGGATCGGGTCGAACTCGGCTCGCGGATGCTCGCACGGGCCTCTTCCGACATCCCCTACCGTCTCCGCCTCGCTGCCTCACCCGAGGACCTCAGAGCCGCCCAGACGCTGCGGTTCTTCGTCTTCAACCTCGAACTGAATGAGGGCCTCGAGAGTTCCTATTCCACGCTGCGGGACGAGGATCCATTCGACGCGATCTGCGACCATCTTCTCGTGGAGAACAAGGAGACCGGCGAGGTGGTCGGAACCTACCGTCTCCAGACCGGCGAGGTGGCCGCCAGGAATCGCGGCTTCTACTCGGAACAGGAGTTCGACTTCGCCCCGTTCCGGGCCGTCCAGGATCAGATCGTTGAGCTCGGACGGGCATGCGTCCATGTCGACCACCGGAGCCTCCCGGTCATCGGACTCCTCTGGCAGGGCATCTCCGACTACGCCCGGAATGCAGGCGCCCGCTACCTGGTGGGCTGCAGTTCCTTGACCAGCCAGGACCCGGCGGTCGGGACGGCGGCGTTCCAGGACCTGTCCCGGGACCATCTCGTGGAGCCGGCATTCCGGACCTCCCCACGGCCGGAATACGTCTGCCCCCTCGACTCGATCGCCGAAAACCCTCCCAAGATCCCGAAGCTGCTGAGGGCGTACCTGTCCTTTGGAGCCAAGATCTGCGGGGCACCGGCGATCGACCGGGAATTCAAGACCATCGACTTCCTGACCCTGATCGACCTCAACCAGTTGCCGCTCGCCACACGGCGGATCCTCGGTCGATCCTAGGTCCACGGTCTCCAGACATCCGTCCCAGCCGCATCGGTGCGGGACGGGAGACCTCCGACGCCATGTCCCCCGGTCCGTCCACCATCGCCCCGTCCCTCTCAAAGGGACAGGTCTTCGTGCGGCGGCTGGGCAGCACCATGGTGCTCTGGGCGATCGTCCTGACCGCGATCTTCTCGACCAACCCGATCGTCGCCAACGCGGTCTTCCTGCTGTTGATGTTGATCCTGGCAGGGGCCGGACTCTGGGAGTTCTACGGACTGATCGAACGGCGGGGGCTCAAGTGCTTCAAGTGGTGGGGACTCCTCGCCGGCATCGCCCTGATGTCGAGCACCCACTACTACGTCACCCACGCCAAGGACTACCAGCTCCTCGCCGCCAAACCCAACGACTTCGAGACCGGGGTCCTGGTGCTGTTCGTCCTGGGCCTGTGCCTCCGCCAACTCTTCGATGCCCACAACGCGCAGGGCTTCGCCGGCATCGCCACCACCCTCATGGGACTGATGTACGTGCCGTGGCTGCTCAATTTCATCCAGAAGATCAACTACCTGACCGGAATCGATGGACGCTTCTACGTGCTCTACCTGCTGATCGTCACCAAGTTCAGCGACGTCGGTGCCTACTGCGTCGGCTCCCTGTGTGGTCGACACAAGATGATCCCCCGGATCAGTCCCGGGAAGACCTGGGAAGGGTTCGCCGGGGCGCTGCTGGTGTCGACCGGCGCCTCGGTCGGACTGGCCCACCTCGCTGGCAGCCGTCTCAAGGGATTGACCCTCGGCCATGCCATCACCGCAGGGCTGATTCTCAGCGTGGGAGCGGTGATAGGGGACCTCATTGAATCGGCATTCAAACGCGAGGCCGGGGTCAAGGACTCCGGGCGACTATTCCCAGGGATCGGTGGGATCCTCGATCTCATCGATAGCCCCCTGTTCAACGCCCCCCTGCTGTACCTCTACCTGCGGCACGTCCTCGCGGTCTGATCCCGGGCCGGACTTCACGCTGAGGCTCCCAGCCACTAGCCTCCGGGGCATGCGCGTCCTCCACGTCCACGCCCACTACGACGATTTCGAATTCGTCGCAGCCGGAACCTTCGAGCAGTGGCGTCGGAAACTCGGCAGTCAATTCCAGGGACGCATCCTGGTGTGTACTGATGGACGGTCTGGACACCACTTCCGGACACGGGAGGAGACGGCGCGGATTCGCCACGCGGAGCAGGAACGCAGCGCTGCACTGGGTGGCTACGAGTTCCGCCAGCTCCTCGGCCCGGACGGCAGGCCCTTCGGCGAGGCCCGGACCCTCACCACGGACCTCCTCGCGGCGCTCTGGCAGTCCATCCGGGAATTCGAGCCCGACTATCTGCTCTGCCCGCCGCTTCCGGCAGATCCGCTCGCCGGGGTCCACCCGGACCACATCACCGTTGCCGAGGCCGTCCGGCGGGTGGCCTACATGGTCAATGTGCCCCATGCCTTCCTCGACGAATTCCCGGTGGCCGACGAAACACAGTCCCGCTGGGTCCGGACTCCGGTGATCCTGAACACCTATGACGGCTACATGGCCGGAGCGAACTCGTTCGACCTCGCTGTGGACATCGAACCCTGCTTCGACCTGGTGGCCGAGGAGTCGTGGTGTCACCAGAGCCAGATCAACGAATGGCTGCCCTGGGTGGCGCGACATCACATCGAGCCCGCCGCCGATCTCGAAGCCTGGAAGGTGAAGCTGCGTCAGCGGTTCGACCGTCAATCCTGGGAACTCGGGCTGCCCGCGGGAAGGGCCCACGAGGTCTTCACCGTGACGAACTGGGGCATCGTGCCGAAACCCGTCCAGCTGCTCCGGGATTTTCCGAACCTCGTTGCGGACCCGGCACGCCAGGACCGTCTGGAATCCCGTCTCCAACGCGCAGGCTGAGGCCTAAGGGTGGCAGGCCGGACCCGTGCCGGATTGGAAAACTCCGGGCAACGCCGCCCTTCGGGCTTGATGCCCCAGCGCACGCTCCGGATCGTTGCCCCTGATGCACCCGTTCCTCCGCCTGTCCCTGGGCCTAGGCTTCGTCTCCCTCCTGGGATGCCAACACACCCCCCAGTCCACCCGCGCGCCTGGAGCCTCGGAACGGGTGGGGCGCCAAGGGACCAACCGAGTCGTGACGCCGGTCAACCAGGTGGTCACGCCACTCGGACGCCAGATCGACCTTCCAGGACTCCGTCCCCAAGGCCTCGCCCTGTCGCCCGACGGGACGCTTCTGATCACCTCAGGCAAGACGAGCGAGCTGATCGTCATCGACCCCTCAACCGGCGAGATCCGTCAGAGAGTGCCACTTCCGAGCGCCTCACAGACCGAACCGCAGCCCTCAGTTCCTTCATCCAACATCCTCAAGCCCGACACGGATGCGATTCTGAGCTTCACCGGTCTCGTGTTCTCACCCGATGGACGCCACATCGTCCTGAGCAACGTGAAGGGCAGCCTGAAGGTGTTCGAGGTGTCACCCGACGGCACGGTCCGGGGCTCCCATTCCCTCGCATTGCCTCCGGCGAACGCCCCGCGACGCAAGGAGGAGATCCCCGCCGGCCTGGCCTTCTCGAGGAACGGCCAACGCCTCTATGTCTGCGGGAATCTCTCGAACACGCTCCTGGAGCTGGAGTTCCCTTCCGGCAAGGTCCTCAGGACGTTCCCGGTGGGCGTGGCCCCTTATGATGTCGTTCTCGTGGGCACCGAAGCCTATGTGTCGAACTGGGGTGGCCGAAGGCCCGAGGCCGGGGATCTGACCGGGCCCGCAGGACGCGGCACCGAGATCCGGGTGGATCCCGTGCGCCGCATTGCCAGCGAGGGATCGGTCTCGATCCTCGACCTCGCCCCCACCGCCACGAATCCGCGTGTGACGGAGGTCGTGACCGGGCTCCATGCCAGCGCACTGGCCCTCTCCCCCAACGGAAAACATCTCGCCTGCGCCAACGCCGGAAGCGACACCGTCAGTGTCCTCGACACTCGGACCCATGCGCTCGTGGAGACGATCTGGGTGAAGCCCAAGCCGAGCGACCTGTTCGGTGCCTCTCCCAACGCGCTGGCCTTCGACCGCTCCGGGCGACGCCTGTACGTCGCCAATGGGACCCAAAACGCCATCGCGGTCGTCGATTTTGATCCGGCCGACAAGGAGTCGCGACTGGAGGGCCTGATCCCTGCCGGGTGGTTCCCGGGAGCCCTTGTCTTCGATCCGGTCCGCCAGCAGTTGAACGTAGCCAACATCAAGGGACATGCGGCCCAACCCAAGGATGCGAGGGAGGGATCGCCCGGGGCCAAGGGGTTCAACTCCCACATGTACTCGGGATCCCTGTCGCTGATCCCCATTCCGAAGAACCGGGATCTCGCCAAACTCTCGGAGACCGTCTGGCGCAATCTCCGTCGGGAACGCATCAGCCAGGCGCTGCTGCCTGCCAGACCCGATCAGCCCCCGCGCGCCATTCCTGAGCGGATCGGGGAGCCCAGCCCCATCCGGCACGTGGTCTACGTCATCAAGGAGAACCGGACCTATGACCAGGTGTTGGGCGACATCCCCGGCGCCAACGGGGATCCGAGCCTCTGCATCTTCGGGGAGCGGTTCACCCCGAACCAGCACCGGATGGCCCGGGAGTTCGTGCTCCTCGACAACACCTACTGCGCCGGAATCCTGAGCGCCGACGGCCACCAGTGGAGCACCACGGCGTTCAGCACCGACTACATGGAGAAGTCCTTCGCGGGATTCCCGCGGAGCTATCCGGACGGGATGGGTGAGGACGAGAACGACGCGCTCGCCTACTCCCCGGCGGGATTCATCTGGGACAGCGCCCTGCGCCACGGGATTTCGATCCGCAACTATGGCGAGTTCATGGCTCCTGCCGTGAGATGGCTCGAGGCGAAGCGGAAGGGTTCCCCGGACTTCACCGCCTGCTACCGGAGCTGGAAGGGATCCGCCAACGAGGTGCTCTTCGCGAGCTATCCAATGATCGAAACCATCCAGAAGTTCTCGCCGACCAACTACGTGGGCTGGGAGATGTCGGTACCGGACCAGCATCGGGCGGACTTCATCATCCGCGAACTCGAGGAGTTCACCCGAAAGGGAGAGTTCCCCCAGCTGACGATCATCTGTCTGCCCAACGACCACACCAGCGGGACGAGCCGGGGGACCCCGACGCCAGCGGCCTGCGTCGCGGACAACGACCTGGCCTTCGGACGCATCGTGGAGGCGCTGAGCCATTCCCCGTTCTGGAAGCACATGGCGATCCTGGGGATCGAGGACGATCCGCAGGCCGGATGGGATCACGTCAGCGGCTATCGAACCACGGCCTACGCCGTCAGTCCCTACGCCAAACGCGGAGCCGTGGTGAGCACGCAGTACAACACGACCAGCCTGCTCCGGACGATCGGACAGATCCTTGGGATGAAGCCCATGAACCAGTTCGACGCCAGCGCCCTGCCCATGTGGGACGCCTTCACCGACACCCCGGATTTCACCCCGTTCTCGGCGTTGCCCACCCAGATCCCGCTCGACCAGATGAACCCGGATCCGAAGGCGTTGACCGACCCGGTTCTCAGGGCGGATGCGATCGCGTCGGGCCGGATGAACTTCAGGGAGGTCGACCGGGCGCCGGAGGACGAGCTCAACCGCATCCTTTGGAGATCGATGAAAGGAACGCGGGAACCCTATCCCGAGTGGGCCATCAGCGCCGACGCAGAGGAGGAGGAAGAGGAGGAGGAGCGCTGAGCCCGGGGCTTGCGGCCGGCACCCCTGCGCCACCCGGGGTCTCAGGCTCCCGCCTCGTTTTCCTGGAGAAGCCAGATCAGGACGTTCTTGTACTCGGGGGACTCGCAGCTCTTCAGGGTGACCAGGTTGTGCACCCGTCCGTCCTGTTCGATGCGCACCACATCCACATGGTTTCCCTGGTCGTTCGTGATGCCCAACAGCACGTTGCGTTCGGCCAGCGACTGCAGGTCATAGCGCCCGTCGGCCCCCTGTGAGGCCACGGCACTGCAGGTTTCCCTGAGGACGAGGCGGGCGTGCATCTGGGACTTCACCGACAGGCTCTCGAGGAACTGGGCAAGGTTGAGCCCCGGGGAGAACACGGGGACGATCAGCAGAGCCACTTCAGAGAGCAGGATGAACGACAGCTCCTTGCCGCCAGCCGTGCCGAGGATGTAGCAGACACCGGACTCAAGCGGGACGGGAACCCCATGCCGGGCGACGAATGCGGAAGCCGTCTGGATGTCCTTCACCTTCTCGGCGAGAGCCGCGATATCGGCCACCGAGGAGACGCGCGCCAGGATGGCCTCGTCCGACTGGGCCGAGGGAAGGTCCCAGGACTTGATGAACCGATGGGTCATATCGACACATCGGGCCGCGTAGCGGATGGAAATTCCCTCGGCCAGGCTGTTGACGAAGCTGACCACCACGGGGGTTCCCGAATCACCGAGCAGATCCGAGGGCTTCTCGACAGCGCCCGCACGCATCTCGATTGAGAGGGAGGCCTCACCCGGGAGAATCCGGAGCGCCTCGCCCTGCTTGATCCTGGCGATGCCGCTTTGACCGGGGGGCACGCGTTGGATGAGGCGACCCACCCGCATGTAGATCACCTCGGCGTGGGATTTGGCCCCGAGCCCGAGAATGACCTGAAAGGAATCGCCACCGAGGGTGGTTCCCTCCACTGCCAACAACTCCCCAAGACGGATATGGTTCTGGATCTCCTGCCACTCCAGCTTGCCCTTTTGGACCACCATCCTGTCCAGGGACGGCTGCGAGCCCGCGGAGTCGACCGAGGGCCTCTTCGAGGCATCCCGCTTGTCGTGCTTCAGGACCAGCAGGGCAATGCCCACGCCAATGCCCACCACCAGGAAGCCGGCGATCACATAGATCAGCATAACGCCTCCCCGGTTTGGGGTTCGGGGAGCGGAAAATCGGTCGACGCCCAGAAAGGGTGGACAAGGCCGGATTCCGTTGGATCAGCGTGGGTCAGATTGGATTTCATGAGGGAGCTGGAATCCACGCCAAGTGGAGAGTCCCGCTCCGGATGGGAGGGTTGCCGCAGCCGGACGGGTAAAGGCGATGGAATGGGATTCAGTATTCTGCTGGAGACCTGAGGGTGTCGAGCCTTCAGGCGGACCCAGCCACCCTCAACTCCGCTCACGGGTAACAGTTACTTTTGGCGCACGGCGACGCGACTTGGCTCGGCGCAGGCAACAAAAAGGGCGGAGGACAAATCCTCCGCCCTGATGCAGTGCCGGACTGGTTGGGTGGCTCAGTCGAAGGCGTGCCCGGCACAGCACAGCACGTTGCGAAGCTTGTGACGGACAAGCTCCTTCACGGCCTTGCGGGCAGGAGCCAGATACTTCCGGGGATCGAATTCCTTCGGCTTGGTCGCGAACACTTCGCGGATCGCCGCTGTCATGGCCAGGCGGAGGTCGGTGTCGATGTTGACCTTGGTGCAACCGGTACGGCGGGCCACTTCGATGTCAGCCTCGGGCACGCCGGCGGTCTCCTCACCGAGATCGCCGCCGAACTGGTTGATCTTCTGGGCAAGCTCCTTGGGCACCGACGAGGCCCCGTGAAGGACGAGAGGATAGTCGCCAAGGCCGGCATCCATCAGGGCCTTCTTGATGGCCTTGAGGCGCTCGAGGTCGAGGTGCTGCTCGCCCTTGAACTTGTAGGCTCCGTGGCTGTTACCGATGGCAACGGCGAGCGAATCGACACCCGACTGCTTTACGAACTCGACAGCCTCGTCGGGGTGCGTGTAGGCTCCACCCTTGGAGTAGCTGCCACCCTCCTCGCCATCGTCATGCTGGGCGCCGACCAGCATGCCCAGCTCGCCCTCGACGACGCAGTTGTACTTGTGTGCGTAGTCCACGACCTTGCGGCAGATCTCGACGTTCTTCTCGAACGGATCGTGGGAGGCGTCGATCATGACGCTGGTGAAGCCTTCGTCGATGCACTGCTTGCAGAGCTCGAAGCTGTCACCGTGGTCGAGATGCACCGCGATGGGGATCGTGCTGAGGCTGACCGCGGCCTCGATCAGTTTCTTGAGGTACACGGGATGGGCATAGTCCCGGGCACCCTTGGAAATCTGGAGCATCACCGGAGCCTTTTCCTCCTCGCAGGCCTCGATGATCGCCTGCAGGAGCTCCATGTTGTTCACGTTGAAGGCGCCGAGGGCGTACTTACCCTTGAGGGCCTTGGCGAACAGGTCTGTGGTGTGTGTCAGTGGCATAGTTCAACGATGCGTTGGAGTGCAGTGGTCATCGGGTGGACGACCAAGGGCCGAAGTTAGGGAGGCCCCCGGTTGGAGGAAACAGGTTTTTTGGTGCCCAACATCCACAGGAAGGTCACACGCTGCCGGCCCAACCGACGGATGCAACCATCCCTCCTGAACTCCACCCACTGGAGGAGCCGCCTGCCCTCCATGGAATCCAAGCGCCCAGAGACACCGGATTTCCTCAGGAATTCGGCGAGGGAATCGAAATCCTGAACCACGCCCAGGAGCTTCAGAACCCCTTGCAGACAATTGCCTCCTGGCGATCGACCGGGGCATCGAACCACCGAGTCGATGACGAACCTCAGACGCCTGAGAGACACTCTCCATCGATGCCAGGCTCGGGCTCGTAACGAGCCCGATTTAGGCTCCTGACGCAGCGCCACGACGGAGAGCCGACGAATCCACATCGGGGACGGAGAGCGGGCTCGGATTCCCTGGGAAAGTGGAGTGAGCCGGCGGATTCGCAGTGGAATGTCACGGCAGAACCACCCCACCGGGAAGCGGCACGTCTGCCGAACGCGGTCTGACAACACCGACTCCTCTGCACGAAGACATCGAAGAACGGTCTTGGCAACCGGCTGAAGCCGGATGGGAACGTGCTCCAACAGAGCCTGGTGGGCCTGGCAGTCGCGTATCCGGGAGAGGCCGTGGAGGAGAGACCTGAGCCTCCTGCGGGCCCTGGGCGGCGACTCGCTCGGATCCAGCGCGACGAGCCAGTCCGACCAGACCCCGAGCCGACGGGGCACGACCCGAAGTTCGTGGACGCCCTCCGGTGAGCTTTGGCGGCGACAGCGGTGGAGCTGCTTTCTGAACCGCCTGAGATCACGGTGCACCGCAGCGCTGACCGCTCCCCACCAACGGAGAAACCGGAGTGTCGGCGCAAGATCCCTGGCCCGTGGAATCTCGTGTGTGCTGCGGTCTGACGGGGCAGCCACGACAACTCGGGGCCGCAACCGGTGTAGGGGACTTTTTCGGGGATTCGCCACGGTTCAGTACCGCGACGGTCCGCCGGAGGAATTCTCCCTTCCTTCCGACCCATCGCGCCGGGCAATCCCACGCCCGTCGGACTATCGGCACTGGGCCTGGTGGCGCAAGGCGTGGTCGACAAGGACGAGGGCCGTCATCGACTCCACCATCGGGACCGCTCGGGGCAGGACGCAGGGGTCGTGACGCCCACGGCCCTTCAGAGTGGCATTCCGACCGCCGGCATCGACTGTGTTCTGTTCATGCATCACGGTGGCGACCGGCTTGAACGCCACCCGGAAGTAGAGGGTCTCCCCGTTCGAGATACCCCCTTGGACGCCCCCGCTGCGGTTGGTGACGGTCCGGACGCGACCCTCGACACTCCGGAACGGATCGTTGTGCTCCGTCCCCTTGAGGCCAACGGCGTCAAAGCCACTCCCGATGTCGAATCCTTTGGTGGCGGGGAGCGACAGCATCGCCTTCGCGAGATCCGCCTCAAGGCGGTCGAACACCGGGGATCCCCAGCCCACAGGGACGCCGCGGGCGATGCCGGTGACGATTCCGCCGACGCTATCCCCCTCGCCTCTCACGGTCTCGATGAGACGAATCATCTCGTCGGCAACCCGGGAGTCGGGACACCGGACGATGTTGGACTCGATCTCACCGGAAGTGACCCGCTCGATGTCGATCTGTGCCCGGAGATGCTTCACCTGGGTCACGGCGGCCAAAACCTCCACGCCCCAGCGTTCCCGGAGCAGCTTTCTGGCGATGGCGCCCGCGGCCACCCTCCCGATCGTCTCACGCGCACTGCTGCGCCCCCCCCCGGGCCATGCCCGGATGCCATACTTGGTCTGGTAGGTGTAATCCGCATGGGACGGCCGGAAGGTCGTTGCCATCTCGGAGTAGGCCTGGGGTCGGTAATCCTCGTTCCTCACCCACATCGAGATGGGGGTGCCAAGAGTCCTCCCCTCGAAGGTTCCGCTGAGGATCTGGACCGTGTCGGATTCCTTTCGCGGCGTGGTGATCCTCGATTGGCCGGGACGACGACGATCCAGGTCCGGCTGGATGTCCGCCTCGGTCAATGCCAGCAGCGGAGGACAACCATCGACGACGACCCCGACGCCGCCACCGTGGGATTCGCCCCAGGTCGTTATGCGGAACAGCTGTCCAAAGACGTTGCCCATGTCCCCGAGAGTCTGAGCGAAACACCGTCGAGGAAAAAGCCGGAATCAACCCGCCACGGCGCGCGAGTGGGTCATCGACCGGACGACGGGGATCCGGCGCGGGGGCGGAGGGCGGCCCGGCGAATACCAAAGACCCATCCCATGGCCCCAAGGACCCCTGCCCCCACAATCCACGCGGGAGACGAGGGCACACCCGTCCACCATAGGGCTCCCGCACTGATCGCTGGACCTCCGCCCAGTCCAAGGCCGATCAGGGCCTCATGGAATCCTCCCTGCTCGGCATGCGATTTGGTCTGGTCCATCGAGTAGTACAGGGAGGAGTAGTAGAGAAGTGCGGAAGCCCAGCCGAAACCCACCTGGGACACCACCAGACCCCAGACAGTCGGTGCAACCATGGTTCCCACAAAACCGAGAAACAGGAACAGGAAGCCACACAGAAACCAGTCGAAGCGATAATGCCATCCACTCCACCACCAGAGCTTCAGGAAGGCGAGGGCCCGGACGTAGAACCACGCCGAAAGCACGAGGCCCGCCTCGGCAATCGAGAGCCCGAGCCTGGAGGCGATTCCAGGGGCCATCACCAGGATGGTGTTGATGGCCATGTAGTTGAAAGGGTTTGCGATCCAGGCGAGGCGGACAAAATACCCCGGCTGATACCGGTGGTCCCCCTGGCGATCTTGCCCCCGAGCCTGGGGAAGGGAGGCAATCCAACGGGCACGCTGCCGCTCGAGTGGCCAGGTGGCGACCCACTGGATCCCATGGATGCCAAGGGGCAGCCAGTAGAGGCTCGTCGGACCCAGCCTTTCGAAGATCCACCCTCCGGTCGACAGCCCCACGGCCGCCATCGTGGCCCAGACGACGTTGTAGAGTCCGACCCGGTCCGGCAGTCGCTTCGGATCCTCATGCTCGCTGACAAGGGCCTCCAGGATCGGCCAGGTGAAACACAGGGCCACGGTCCAGATCCCCAGGCAGAGCAGCTGTCCCCATTGGGTCGGGAGGGACCACCCCACCGCGAGCGCGATGGACATCCCGCCAAAGCCGATCCGCAGGGATGGGAAAAGCCCATGTCGCTGGCCAATGCGACCCGCCTGCCATGAGGCGATGCCATAGACGAAGCCATGAACGGCTCCAACGACGAGATTGTTGAGGTTGCTGAAGCCGTAGTCCTCCCGAAGCAGGAACATCAGGAAGTTGACGTAATAGGCCGTGGCGAAGGAGTTGGATCCCTCAAGCACAAAAAGGGGGAGTCGGGAACGCGACACGCAGGCGAACGGGACGCCCCTTGAAACCCCTCCGTCAACGGTTTTGTCCGGCACAAAGCAGCCTGACCGATGACCCTCCAGTCGGTTTCCCACTCGGGTTGAATCACGTCCGCGGGTGATCGCAGCCCTCGGCATAGGGCCTACGACGCCAATTGCCTGCAGATGTGCATGTCCGGGATCCGGACTCTTTCTCGCCGCTGTGAATGGCCCGAAGGATGCGACTCCCAATTTGAGAAAGGGGAAAAACCCCAGAACACAGCGTTATGAACATTCATCGTAGCAAGCCACTCGTGGCGGCGATCGTTGCCGTCGCCGGAAGCGTCCTGCCGGCCTTCGCAGGAATCACCCAGGTCACCAGCCCCTCCAACCTGTTGGCCAACAGCACCGTCTCGATCGGATCCCTCGGATCGAGCGGCACCATCGTCGCAAGCGGATCCTCCGCCACGACGTCCTCGGGAACGAGTGCGACGTTCACCTCCAGCACCTCCCTGTACAGCATGGAGCAGGGCGTGAACTGGTCCGGCAATTTCTCGGCAGGCGACGACCTGCTCTACTCCTGGGGCAACACCTCCATCACCATCAATCCCAGCGAGCTCGTGCAGGGTGCGGGCATCCAGATCCAGTCCGGGACTCTCGGCACCTACTACGCTCAATTCTCGGCCATCGACTCCGCCGGCAACACACTGGGGTCGGTCACCGGCAGCGGGACGTCGACGACGGCAGGAGATGGTTCCGCCCTGTACCTAGGCCTCCTCAGCAATGGCTACGACATCGACAAGCTCGTGGTGCAGTTGCTGTCGCCGACCCCCAAGCTCGGGAAATTCTCGATCGGCAACATCGGTCTCGTCGAGGGCGCCTACAGCCACGCGGCGTCCGGTTCGTCGGGCGGTGGAGTGAACAGTCCGGCCAGTCCGGCACCGGAGTCGACCAGCGCCGGATTCCTTGGAGGAGTCTCACTGGTGATCCTGGGAATGTGGAAGCGAGCCCGCAGCCGCAAGGACTGAACGCAGGCAGGCCACCTGGACGATCCCGGGCACATCCGTGACCCGGGACCGCCTCGACCGGTTCCGAAACCAATCCCTATCGATGGCCCACATGACGCGCGCCCTCAAGGAATGGGCCATCGTTGTGGACGCTCTCGGGAGAGGCGACCAGATCCTGGTGCTCCGGAGCGGGGGCATCTCCGAGAAGAACCGCCACTTCCGGATCGACCGGAGGGATTTCCTCCTGTTCCCAACCCATCATCACCAGCACCGGGACGGGGTGACCGATCACATCCATTCCCGGTTCGATGCGCTCCATCCGACCCTGGACGGAGGACAGCAGGTGCGGCTCGAATATGTCGCCTCTGCCGCCGGCTGGTGGAAGGTCTCCTCATTCGAGGAGGTGCGTCAGCTGAAGGACCAGCACATCTGGCGCGAGGAAGCCGTCGCCCGCCGCTTCAACTCAGGGCATGACGAGGGCCTCTATGTCCTCGCACTGAGGGTCTCCCGACTTCCAAAGCCGACCGAGGTGCCGCTCGAGGATGCCCTCGGAGGCTGCCGATCCTGGCTCGACCTTTCCGCAACCATCCCGACACGGGGTGCTCGTCCCGTGCTTTCCGACGGAGCCTTCGCCCGTCGAATGGCAGAGCTCATCCGACGCTTCGAGCCCGTTGGGACCCGCGTCATCGCCTAGGAGTCACCGCGACGATCCATTCCGATTCTGTCCCGGACCAACCCTCGCCTACCAACTCTCCAGTTGTCCCTCGGGTCGCCCCCCTCCATCCTCATCGACAGATGAGCACCATGACCGGCCCAGTCTATGTCGTCCGGGACAACATCGACACCGACCAGATCATCCCTGCGCAGTACCTCAACCTCGTGCCCACCATCGCCGAGGAGTACGAGAAGCTCGGCAGCTATGCCCTGTGTGGTCTGCCGGATTCCCTCTACCCCGAGCGTTTTGTGCCGGAGGGCAAGACGGACACCGTCTACCCGATCGTCATCGCCGGGCGGAATTTTGGCTGCGGCAGCTCCCGGGAGCATGCCCCCATCGCCATGGGTTCGGCCGACTGCCGTTGCGTCGTGGCCGAGAGCTTTGCCCGGATCTTCTTCCGGAACTGCGTCGCCACCGGGGAGCTTTACCCCATCGAATGTGGGGAACGCCTCTGCGACCTCTTCAAGACCGGGGATGTGGCGACGGTCGACATCGATGCCAACACCGTCCGTCACCACGGCACGGGAAAGGTCTACTCCCTGAAACCGCTCGGCGAGGTCCGCCCCGTCATCGATGCGGGTGGGATCTTTGAGTACGCGCGAGCGACCGGAATGATGTCCGCCTGATCGTCCTCTATGGGCTCCCAATCGTCCATGTGGGGTCGGAGGGCGTTCACCTTGGTTGAATTGCTGGTGGTCTGCGCGGTGATAGCGATCCTGGCCGCACTGCTGGTTCCCGCTCTGGGACGCGCCAAGGAGGCGGGTAAGGCGGCCCAGTGCCAGTCCAATCTCCGTCAGCTCGTCCTCGTCACCCAGCTGTATTGGGATGATCATGGAAGGACGTTCTCCGAGCGCACGGTCCGCACCAACGGGGGCTGGCGCTACTGGTTCGGGTGGCTGGGCAATGGAACCGAGGGCGCCCGCGCATTCAGGCCCGAGGAGGGAGTGCTCTGGCCCTACCTTCGAGGACGCGGCATCGACCGCTGCCCGTCTCTGAATCGCAGCCGGGCCTATTTCAAGGCCAAGAGCCTGGAGGCCGCCCACGGATACGCCTACAATCTGGTCCTGGGCCCCCGGGGGACTCCAGGAATCGCCCCCACCAGCTTCAGGAATCCGTCCGGGCTCGCCGTCTTCACCGACGGAGGTCAGATCAACGATTTCCTCGCCCCGGCAACCCCCGAGCGCCCCATGCTCGAGGAGTTCTACTTCTTCGATACCAACCGGCTCAGCGCCACGGTGCATTTCCGCCATGGCCAACGCGCCCAGTCGGCCTTCGCTGACGGACATGTCGCCCAGGTGCGGCCCACCCCGGACAGCGAGGATCGCCGGCTTCCTCCGGAGCTCTGCGGCCGTCTCCCCGACGATATGATCCTGCCCTGATAGGTCAGTCGTGGCGGAGCAGAAACCGGTCGATCTCGTCCCGACGGGGAGCGGAATCCATGGCACCCTGACACTGGACGGAAAGCGCCGCCGCTGCCTGTCCGAAAGACACCGCCTCGGCCAATCCCCTGCCCTCGGACCACGCCACGGCGAATGCCCCGTTGAAGACATCCCCAGCGGCGACGGTGTCCACGGCACGGACGCGAAAACCAGGGACCATGGAATGGATTCCATCGCCCGACACGAACACTCCGGCCGACCCCATCGTGATCAACACACATGCGGGGCCCTCGTCCCTGAGCTTCTGCGCAGCCCGTGCTGCCGACCGGGGTGAAGTGATCCGAACCCCGGACAACATGGAAGCCTCCGCCTCATTGGGGGTCAGGCAGGTGATCCGACCGAGGATCCAGGGGTCCAAACTCCGGGCTGGTGCGGGGTTCAAGAGGACAGGAACCCGGTGACGTTCCGCCAATCGGACCGTTTCCCGAACCGCCGCATCCGAGACCTCGAGTTGGATCAACACCACATCGGCCTTCTTGAAGGCCTCCTCGGCACGTCGTACCCCGGCGGTTCCGAGTCGGGCATTGGCCCCCGGGGAAACTGCGATGGAGTTCTGTCCGGACGTCTCCACAAGGATCAGTGCGGATCCCGACGGGGTCCTGGGATCGCGGCCGAGATACCGAACCCCCAAGCCCTCCCCGCGACATCGCCGGGAAAGCTGTGTCCCGAAGTCATCCGATCCGATCCGGCCCACGAACTCGACTCGTCCTCCCGATCGGGCAGCCGCCACCGCCTGGTTGGCACCCTTGCCACCGGGAAGACTCTCGAACCCCTCCGCCATCCGGGTCTCGCCCGCCACGGGAAGACGATCCAGGCGAGCCACCAGATCCATGTTGGCGCTGCCCACAACCACCACCCTCGGACCCGATCGCCTTCCACCGTCCCGCGTCGTCAGGGCCATACGCCATCCCGGTCACGCAAGGATTTCCGACAGCACCTCGCCATGCACATCGGTCAGCCGGCGCTCGATGCCGTTGTGATAGAAGGTAAGCCGCTCGTGATCCAATCCCATGAGCTCGAGGATGGTGGCGTGGAAATCGTAGACCGTCGTCACTTTCTCTACCGCGCGATATCCGAACTCGTCCGTCGCGCCGTAGCTGAACGGAGCACGCACCCCGGCACCGGCAAACCAGCCGGTGAACCCGCTGGGGTTGTGGTCCCGTCCGCTGGCCCCCGCCTGGAAGGTCGGCATCCGACCAAACTCCGTGCACCAGACCACCAGGGTGTTCTCGAGGAGACCCCGCTGCTTGAGATCAAGGATCAGGGCCGCCGTCGGCTGGTCGAAGATCTCGCCATGCACCGTGTACTGGTCCTTCAGGACCTTGTGCCCATCCCAGTTGCTGGTGCCTTCGCCGCCCACCTGATAGGCCCCGTTGAACAGCTGCACGAACCGGACTCCCTGTTCGATGAGCCGTCGGGCCAGGATGCAGTTCCGCGCATAGCCCGCCTTGATGTCCTGGGTCCGATCGCCTTTTGCATCGGCTCCGTAGAGGCGGAGGACATGTTCCGGTTCGGTCGACAGATCGCAGACCTCCGGAACGGACAGCTGCATCCGTGCCGCGAGCTCGTAGCTGGAGATCCGGGCGGCCAGTTCGGTGTCGCCCGGGTACCCCTCGAGTTGGTGACGATTGATCTTTGCGATGAACTCCCGGGTGGCCCTGTCCGTCCCGAGATCGATCCGGGACGGTCGAGCCAGGTTCCGCAGGGGCTTGGTCGCATTGAAGTCCGTCCCCTGGAATGCCGCGGGCAGGAACCCGGGGTTCCAGCAGTTTCCACTGGTCTGTGGCGCTCCTCGTGGATCCGGGATGGCGACATAGGCCGGCAGGTTCTCATTGGCGCTGCCCAGCGCGTAGGTCGTCCACGCGCCGAGGCTCGGGAAGCCATCCAGCGTGAATCCCGTGTTCATGAAGTTCTCCCCCGGACCATGGGTGTTGGTCTTGCCGGTGAGGGAATGAACAAAGCAGAGATCATCCGCCAACGCCCCCACCCTGGGAACCAGGTCGGAGATCATCTTTCCGCTCTGACCCCGAGGACGGAACTCCCAGGGACTCCGGTTCAGTGCGCCCTGCGCGCCCTGGAAGGTCACGAGCTTCTCGCCGCCCGGCATCGGCTGCCCGTGGCGGCGGATCAGCTCCGGCTTGTAGTCGAAGGTGTCGACCTGGCTGCAGGCCCCCGCACAGAAGATCATCAGGACCTGCTGCGCCTTCGGACGGAAATGCGTTGCCCGGACGGCGTTCGGGTTGGCTGGGTCGATGGACGGCCGAATCGGTGACTTGGAACTCACGCCCGCGGCGAGGAGACCATCACGATTCAGGAGCTGGCTGAGGGCCATACCACTGAGAGCGGTGGCGCTGTGGCCGAGGAACGCCCGTCGGTTCAGCAAGGGATGGGGTCGCTCGGGAAGTTCCATGAGCTAGAAGACGAACAGGAATTCACTGGTGTTGAACAAGGCTCGGCACAGGGCCGGCAGTCCCAACTGGTTCACCAAGGCCACCGAAGCCTTCTGCTCCAGACGATCCGGCACCCGCCCGTAGGCATGACGGAACGCAAGGTCCACCTGCCGGACAGGCTCCGGTCCCGCCTCGATGCGAAGCCGCTCTGCGAGCAGGTCCGCCTGCTGCAGGACGAAGGTGCTGTTGAACAGGTTGAGGGCCTGGAGCGGCGTGTTCGACCGGGTCCTCCGGGAGATTGCCTGGTTGCCGCTCGGACAGTCGAAGGACCCGAAGACGGAGTCCTGCTCCTGACGGATCCGCGCCAGGTAGACCATGCGACGGAACTCCGGCTGGCTGAAGGACTCCTTGGGGAAGTACCGGTAGACGTTGTCCTCCTCGACGATCTGCAGGTGAAACCCCGCCCCCCCCATGCGGAGATCGAGTGCACCCGAGACGGCGAGGATGCTGTCCCGGATCGCCTCGGCCTCGAGTCGCCTCGGCGGGAACCGCCACAGGAGCCGGGCTCCGGCATCCGCCCGCAACCCGTCGTCACGCGGCGACGACGACTGCTGGAACGCCCGGCTCA
>VHCG01000042.1 GCA_016871805.1 Verrucomicrobiota bacterium | reverse complement strand
CGCACGCCGGTGTGGACGGTCGGGAGGAACCCGCTCGACCACAGGGCGGCACCGCCGCTGAGTCCGCTGCCGGTGCTCATCACGACGAACGCAGGCAGGTTCTGTGTCTCGGCGCCCAGACCGTACAAGGCCCACGAACCGATGCAGGGCCGACCCGGCTGCGAGAAGCCCGTGTTGAAGAAGATCTGCGCAGGGGCGTGGTTGAACTGGTCGGTGTGGACGGATCGGATGAGACAGAGGTCATCCACCACCTGCGAGAGGTGGGGCAGGACCTCCGACAACTCGATGCCCGACTGGCCGTGTCGTCCGAACCGGAACCGCGGCCCCAGCACGGCGGCATCCGGCCGGATGAACGCGTAGCGCTGACCGCCGATCACGGAGGGCGGAAGGGGCTTGCCCTCGAGTTTCGCCAGCTCCGGCTTGTTGTCGAACAGCTCCAGCTGGCTCGGAGCGCCAGCCATGAACAGATGGATGACGCGCTTGGCCCTCGGGGCGAAGTGCGGCTGCCGAGGTACGAGGGGATGGACCGCCGCACCCGCACCGGCGAATGCACGCCCCGAGAGGGAGTCGGTCAGGAGACCGGCGAGGGCCATCTTGCCCAGCCCGATGCCGCAATCCCGGAGGAAATGCCGCCGTGTGACGTCGATTGCGCGCTGTCTGAAGGGATCCATGGTCAGCCTTTGGTGATCATCTCATCGAGGTTCAGGATGGCGCGCACAAGCGTCGTCCACGCGGCACGCTGCACGGGATCGCCCTCGCCCTCACCGGCAATCTGCCGGGCATCCAGCTCGCCCGCCGCGAGGCGCCGCTTCTGCACCTCGAGGAACCCGAGCAGCATCGTCATTTCGTCCCGGGTCGGCGGCCGGGTGAGACACCGACGGAACGCCTGGCGGACGCGGTCCTCGACCGGGCCCGGATCCGCAGCGAGGGTTCGACCGAGGGACTGTGAGGCTTCGACGAAGGCGACATCGTTCAGCAGCGTCAGGGCCTGGAGCGGGGTGTTCGAGACGTCGCGGCGGGCCACGCACGATTCCCCGGTGGGCGCATCGAAGGTGTTGAACATCGCGAATGGCGCGGTGCGCTGCATGAAGGTGTAGAGGCTCCGCCGGTGACGGTCCTCCCCGGTGCTCGTCGGCCAGCCCCGGTTGCCGTAGGCCGCCTCGCTGACGCCCGATGGCTGGGGCGGATGGACGCTCGGCCCGCCCATCTTGAGGGAGAGCAGTCCACTGGCAGCCAACGCGACGTCGCGGATGACCTCGGCCTCCAGCCTTTGTCCAGGACCCCGCGCCAGGAGGCGGTTCTCAGGGTCCCGGGCCAGGAGCGCGGGTGTGGCCCGCGACGACTGCCGATAGGTCGCACTCATCACGATCAGCTTGTGCAGCCTCTTGATGGACCACCCCTGGTTCATGAACTCCACCGCCAGCCACTCCAGCAGCGCGGGATGGGACGGGGCCTCCCCCTGATACCCGAAATCCTCGGTGGTGCGGACGAGGCCGTGGCCGAAGAAGGCCTGCCACTGGCGGTTCACCGTGACGCGCGCCGTCAGCGGGTTCTCCCGCGACACCAGCCAGCGTGCGAAGCCGAGCCGGTCGCGGGACAGCGAATCGGGAAACGGCGCGATCGCGGACAGGGAACCGGGCTCGACCCGCTCCGTGGGCTGGAGGAACTCGCCGCGCTTGTGGAGGAAGGTCGCCCTGGGGTTGCCCGGGGGACGTTCCCGCATCACGAGCGTGATCGGATGGGTCGGTGCCTTGCGCAGCTGTTCGATCTCCTTCCGGGGGCCGTCGAGTTCCGGCGCCTGGAGCAGGAATCCCTCGCGCAACGCCTGGCGCTGCACCGCGGTCAGCTCCGCGTCCGGGATCCGGAGGAGCCGCACAAGGGCTTCGTCCAGTCCGTTGGCCTCGGCCCCGCCATCGCGTTGGGTCGCCGAGATCCGGAAGCGACCCAGCGGGCAGGCATAGTGGCGACCGAAGAGCATCCGGACCCGGAGGGGTCCCGCATCGACCAGCGGCTCCTTGAGCACGAAGACCGCCTCGTGCCGCTGGCCCTCGCGTCCCGCGGTCGACCATCCGGTCTGCGGGTCCCCATCCGTCGCGAGACCCGCGCTGGCGCTGCCACCGAAGTTGTTCCGGGCGTAGCTCTCGGTGGCGGATGCGATCTTCAGCGGCACATCGCCGGCGAAGACCTGGAACTCGCCCAGGAAGAAATCACCCTTCGGCCCCTCGTAGTACGCCATGCCCGGCCCATGGTGCGGCAGCCGTTCGTCCGGCAACGCCTCGAGCCGGATGGCGGTGAGGGCACCCGGGGGAGGCCGGAACTCGAGGTCGTAGGTGTCGCTCTTCGAGATGTCCCCGCTGGCGAAGACCGAGTCGTCCGGCTGGACGGCCAGCAGCGGAAGGTTGGATTTGGCCTCGACCGGCTTCAGCGGGATCCAGGCGACGGCACGCCGGCGTTCCCGCTCCAGCCAGTCCTTGAAGCGGGCGTCGACCAGCTCCCGGCGTCGGACCTCAACCGGTCGGGAATCCTGCACGGGCACGCCGAATCGGATCCGGGGTCGGCCAATGGTGTGATGCCCACCCTGCTCCTGGTCGATCTTCACGACGAAGCGTGTGCCTCCCGGGAACCCGGCCTCGCCGTCGAACTCGAAGTTCGCGGCGTGGAGTGAATTGAGCTTCCCACCCTCCACATCCACGGCCCATCCGGTCTTGGGGTTGCCATCGAACGCATGGGCGACCGGGAATCCCCCCTGCTCCACGTCCGCCTTGGCCGACCGGATCCGGACCGGCTTCGCCTCCCCGGGGGCATTCCGCGGCGCGGCGGTGATCGTGATCTCGGTGAGCACGAAGTTGCCATGCCCGGTCCGACCCGGGCCCTTGTTGGGCAGGGTCTCGTCGGTCAGAGCCTCGATCCGCAGCGAATGGACCCGTGGGAGGTCGGTGTCGAAGGTGAACGTGTAGGAGTCCTTGTCCGGTCCGGGTGCGCCCAACAGCACCGACCCATCCTCGAGCACCTTCCCCTTCTCACCACCCGCGGTCTCGACGGCAAGGGGTCCCGGCGTGGACCACTGCTCCGTCTCGATCGGGAACCGTTCCTCCAGCCGTGCGAGGAGCACAGAGGCCTTCTCCAGTCCGGAGCGATGCTCCGTCTCCCAACCGGGTCCCGGCAGGTCGAGGTCTGGTTCGTCGGCGTTGTTCAGGAACGCCATCAGCTGATAGTACTCCTTGTGCGGGATCGGATCGTACTTGTGGGTGTGGCACTGCGCGCACCCCACGGTGAGTCCCAGCCAGGTGGCCCCGGTGGTGGCGACACGATCGGTCATCGCATGGAACCGGAACTCCAGGGGATCGATGCCCCCCTCCTCGTTCAGCATCGTGTTCCGGTGGAAGCCCGTGGCGATCCTCTGGTCGACCGTGACGTCCGGCAGCATGTCCCCGGCGATCTGCTCGATCGTGAACCGGTCGAACGGCATGTCGGCGTTCAAGGCCTGGACCACCCAGTCGCGCCACGGCCAGATCGACCGCTGCCGATCCTTCTCATAGCCGTTGGTATCGGCATATCGCGCCAGATCCATCCAACGCCGGGCCCAGCGTTCCCCGTAGTGCGGGGAGTCGAGCAGGTGGTCCACCACCGTCTCATAGGCACCGCTGGACCGGTCCTTCACGAACGCATCGGCCTCCTCTGGCGTGGGCGGGAGCCCGATGAGATCGAGGTAGAGGCGACGCACCAGCTGGTACCGGTCGGCCTGCGGGGACGGGGCGAGCTTCTCGGCGTCAAGTCGGGCCAAGACGAACTGGTCGATGGGATTCCGGGGCCAGGACCGCCTCCGAACCGTCGGTGGAGTCGGAGCTTCGGGCGGGATGAAGGCCCAATGCCGGCGGTACTCTCCTCCGCCGGCCACCCAGCGCTTCAGGATGTCCTTCTCGGCGTCGGTCAGGACCCCCTTCGTGCTCGGTGGCGGCATCACCTCATCCTCGTCCGGGGAGACGATGCGCTTCACCAGTTCACTGTCCTCAACCCTGCCGGGCACAAGAGCGATGGCTCCCGACTTCGCCGGATGCATCGCCGATTCCCGAAGGTCCAGCCGAAGCCCTCCCTTTCGCGTGGCGTCGTCCGGACCGTGACACTTGAAGCAGTGGCGGGAGAGCAACGGGCGCACCTCACGCGTGAAGTCCGGGGCGGCGGAGGCGGCTGCGAGGTTGGACGACTGGACCCCCACGGCGCACAGCCATCCGAGAAGCGGGAGGAATCGGGTGTTCATGCAGAGGGTGTTGCGTCGGGGAATCGTGACCCGGAACGCAGGCCCGGCTCAAACCCCATCATCGTGGTGATGCGACGCAGCCCACGGCCCGGGCATTCGTCCGGGGCTCCGACTTTCTTCATCAACCTGCACGTTCAAGGCCGTGCAGGCCACCGGGGAATTGGACCCACCCACCTGCGGTCCCGCCGTCGCGGGACCGCCCCGGTGGGTGGACCAGTGCTCTGGGCCACTGGGTGCCCTCGGCACCCACACACCCCAGGCTCAACCCCCTCCCACTCCCCCGCATAACCGACGCCTCCACCCGAACTCCCCCACCACCAAAATCCCTCACCTCGAAGGGTGGGCGCTCCGCACCCAGTGATGCAGGGCACAGCATCACCCACCCACCCGGCGGGCCGGAGTCGGTCATCCCTGCGGCGAGCGGTGCGTTAAATCTAGGACTTCTCGAGCCGTTCCAGCTGGGCCGAGGTGGATTCCCACGCCGTGACCTTGGCGCCCATCTCAGACTGGATCCGTGACAGCTCGGTGTTGATCTCCACTGCGCGTCCCGGGGTGGTGTAGGTCTCCGGACGCTGCAGCTCCTCGGTCAGCGCGGACTGTCGTTCCTCGAGGCGCGTGATGTCGGTCTCGATGCCTTCCACCTCGCGCTTCAGGGTCCCGATGCGTTTCCGGGTCTCCGAAGCCTCCGCCTTGCGTTCCTTCTGGCTCCGGATGTCCCGGTTCATGGGCTGGGCCGGAGCCGCCGCCGGCGGCCGCGGGGGCGGAGCCGGGACAGGAGCCGGGGTCGGCGCAACGGGCCGGGCGTTGGTCAGCCCCGCGGTGAGGGCCTCCCGGGCGGACCCCGCCTTGGACTTCTCGAGATAGTAGTCGTAGCCCCCCGCATAGGGGGTCAGCCGACCGGCGTTCACATGGATGACCTTCGTCGCCAGGGCCCGGATGAAGTAGACGTCGTGGCTGATGAACACGAGCGTGCCGGTGAATCCCTTCAGCGCGCTGATCACGGCGTCGATGCTCCCCATGTCGAGGTGGGTCGTCGGCTCGTCCATCAGCAGGAAGTTCGGCGGATCCAGGAGCAGCTTCACCAGGGCGAGACGGCTCTTCTCGCCACCGCTGAGGACCTTGACCTTCTTCTTCACGTCGTCGTCCCGGAACAAGAAACAGCCGAGCAGTGCCCGGATGTCGGTTTCGCGGACCAGCCGCGGGGTGTCGTACGCCTCCTCGAGGACCGTCCGGCTCGCGTCGAGCATCTCACCCCGGTACTGGGAGAAGTAGCCGATCTTGACCCGCAGGCCGAGGTCCCGCTCACC
The DNA here is from genome assembly GCA_016871805.1 of Verrucomicrobiota bacterium. Classification (GTDB taxonomy): domain Bacteria; phylum Verrucomicrobiota; class Verrucomicrobiia; order Limisphaerales; family UBA9464; genus UBA9464. The sequence continues at coordinate 25,729 of VHCG01000042.1, read as the reverse complement.
CGCCTGGGGCTTTACGACGCCCGCCAGCAGCTTCAGGAGCGTCGACTTACCGGCCCCGTTGGGGCCCACCAGCACGGTCCGCTCCCCCTTCTCGGCCTCGTAGTCGAGACCGCGGTAGACCACATGGTCGCCATACCCGAAGTCCACCCCGCGCAGGGTGATGACGCGCTGTCCGCTCGACTCGGGCTGTGGGAAAGAGAAGTCGACCGTGGCGGCCGCCGCTTCGGGGGCCTCGATCCGCTCCATGCGGGCGATCTGCTTGAGCTTGGCCTGGGCCTGGCTGGCCTTGCTGGCCTTGGCCCGGAAGCGGTCGGCAAACTCCTGGAGCCGCGCGATCTCCTTCTGCTGGTTCTTGAACGCCGACAGCTGCTGCGCCTCGCGGGCCGCACGCTGCTCGATGTAGGAGTCGTAGTTGCCCGTGTAGTCGAACAGGCTTCCCGCACGCAGCTCGAGGATCCCCGTCACCAGCTGGTTCAGGAATTCCCGGTCGTGGCTGATCAGCACGATCCCGCCCGGATAGGTGTCCAGATAGTCTTGGAACCACAGCAGCGTCTCGAGATCGAGATGGTTCGTCGGCTCGTCCAGCATCAGCAGGTCCGGCTCCTGCACCAGAAGCCGGGCCAAATGGGCCCGCATCACCCAGCCGCCCGAGAGGGTCCGGGCAGGCCGGTCATAGTCGGCATCCCGGAACGCGAGCCCCTTCAGGATGCGCTTCGCCTTGGCGACCAGGGATCCGTCCATCCCGCCGAACTCGTCGCCATGCAGATGACTCGTCGCGAGCTCGAGCACGGATTCCTCGCCCACGGGTGCGCTCTCCTGCGGCAGGAACCCCACGGTGGCGCCGCGCTGGCGGACGATCAGGCCTGTCGTGGTCTCCTCCTGGCCCAGGATGAGCTTGAACAGGGTCGACTTGCCGGCGCCGTTGGGTCCGACCAGACCGAGCCGGTCCGTACGGTTGATGGTGAGCGTGACGTCCTCGAAAAGAGTGCGGCCCCCGTAGCTCTTGGAGACCTCGGAAAGTGTGAACATGCGGATCAGCCGGCGTTGAGCTGGGACAGGTGACGGACAAAATGCGTCTCGAGGAGTTCGGCATGCAGGTCCGCATGCCGATGCAGGACCTCAAGGATGCCTTCCTTGAAGGTCCGACCCGAGGCTTCCCGCCCGTGGGTGAGGACCGAACCAAAGGTCACATGCAGGAGCTGTCGACCCGCCACCTCATCGAGATAGACGGCCTCCTGCCCCGCGCCCTGGAACACCGGCAGCGACTCGACCTGTGCCTGGGTGGTCGAGATGTGGTAGCTGGCACGATCGGTGTCGAAGCGGCCCCGACAGTACGCGGCGATTTCCGAGAAGAGCCCGGGAGCCGTCCGGGCCACGGTCCGCAACGCCTCGAGATAGCTCGTGCCCGCCGTCTTCACGTGCAGCAGGCTGCCGCAGACCCGCCCGATGACGGGGTAGAGGCTGAATTTGTCGGACCCGCTGTGGATGCTGATCTTGTACGGGCCGGCGAACTTCGAGATCGCCACATGGACCTTCAGCTCCTGCTCGAACCGGGCGAGGTCGCCCCGGTAGTCGATGCCCTTCTCGAAGTCCCCGACGAAGCGGGGGGCGAGGCTGACGAGTCCGGGGACACCCCGACGCTGCAGCTCCAGCGCGAAGAACAGATGTTCGAGGGGGGACGTCGGAGAATCGGTCTCATCGACGGACACCTCCACCTCGCCGCGCCCACCCGAGGCCTTGGCGATCGCCTGTCCCATCCGTTCGGCATGCGCCGTGGCCCTCGAGTACTTCACGGCGGCGCGGAAGAGGGATTCCTCGTCGAACCGTACGGGCGGGATCCGGCTGCCGAGGGAGAACACCCGGTTGAGGTAGTAGTCCTTCCAGTCGAACCCGCTGAAGAGTCCCTCCGTCTCAAGGACCCCGACCTCCGATCGCAGCGCGGCCTCCTCCATGGCGTCGGCCCCGTTGTTGACGAAGGCGCTGGGGTCGATCGTGTAGAAGCAGAACCCGGCCGCCGCGACATTCTGGACATCCTCCGGGGTCTTGAGGTGGTCGCCATCCGCCCCCCACTTCCCCGTGAACCCGAGGGCGTCCACCGACTGGCAGGCGGCCGACATCACCTCCTGGGGCGTGCGCTGGGTCCGGGTCATCTCCCGGATGGACTGCTGGGCGAAGATGGGGGCGAAGTCCGGGAACCGGCGGACGGCCGCCATGTGACCCGGGGTCGCAAGGCCGAGCCGGTCGCCGAAGCCGAACGACTTCTGGAGCGCGAGAGGAACGGGAGGGTTCATTCAGACGGGCAGCATGAGATGCCCGGGACGAGGGAGGAAACAAAAACAGCCCGCGGAAACGGACAGGCCAGCTCAGCAGGCCACCCGCTCGCCCGGACCCGGCTCGAGGACCTGCATCTGCGGCCGGCGCTGGCGGAGCGTCTGGGCGAACCACGACCGCGCCACGGTGTCGCCATGGCCGAGGACCACGACCTTGGGCTGCACCTGGGCGACGAAATCGACCAGGTCCTCGCGGTTCGCATGGGCCGTCAGATCGAAGGCCTCGACCCGACACTTCCGGGTCAGCTCCCCTCCCGCACCGCTGAACATGAAGGTGGAACCGTCGGCCGCCGCCCGGAGACGTCCGGCCGGGGATTCCGGGGCGGAGTAGCCCACGAAGAAGATCGATTGGCGCGGGTCCCCGATCATGCGCAGGGCCAGGTCATGAGCCCCGGTGTTCTCGGTCATCATGCCCGCCGTCATCAGGAAGATCTTCCCGTCCTTCAGCCCCACTCTCGACAGCTCCTGGGGCGAGACCACCTTCAAATCGACTGCTTCCGTGAGACGAAGCCGGGGATGCGACCGATGCGTCCGGTGGGCCTGGAGATCATAGATCTCGGTGAAGACCCGTCCGAGTCCGCCGATGTAGATTGGACGCCGCTTGAAGCGCCCGGCCTTCATCCACATGGACAACGCCGCCAGCATCTCCTGGGTCCTCCCCAGCGCGAAGGCCGGGATCAGGACCGACCCCTTGCCATCGAGCGTCTCCTCCATCGCCGTGGCCAGGCTCTCCATCTCCGCCTCCCGACTGAACCCCGGCGGCAACGCCCGTCCTCCGCGGGTGGTCTCGAGGATCATCACGTCGGCCTGGACGTCGTCGAACCGGGCGGCCTTGAGCAGGGTCTGGTCGTGGAAGCAGACGTCGCCCGAATAGAACAGGGTCTGCTTCCCACCCGTGACCCGGATCCCCGCCGATCCCAAGGTGTGGCCCGCGTCGAAGAACTCGAGCTTCGGCGAGGATTTCCGCTGGCCCCTCGGGAAGGAGACCCAGTCGATCGGCTTCCGATAGCCCACCGCTTGGAAGACCGAGGCCTGCTCGTCCACCTCCTCGTGGCTGTACAGCGGATAGTCCCGGATCCCGAGCTCGGACCGCTGCCGCATCATCACGTTCACCGAGTTGTGGAGGATGCGCTCGACCAGGAAGTAGCTCTGGTCGGTCATGAAGACCTGTGCCGAGGGGAAGTTCCGGATGGCGACCGGAAGCGAGCCGACGTGGTCGTGGTGGCAGTGTGAGAGCGCGATGGCGTCGATGGGTTCCGGACCGGCCTTGTCGAAGAGCGGCAGCCCCTCGCGACCCTCGCGCTCCGGGTGGACGCCGGAATCCAGGAGGAGCCGGTAGCCGTCGTAGTCCACAAGCCACGCGCTCGCCCCGATGTCGCTGTCGGGGTTCAGGTTGGTGATCTGCACCCGGCGACACTGGGGTCACTTCTCCGGCGCACCAACCTCGAAATGTCACGCCGTGGGGATTTCGGAGGGGACCCACACGGGGATACGGGAGACGCGGGGAAAATGGGGAGAGGAAGAGGCGGAAACAAAGGTGCCTGTCGAGTTTCTCCTTTGAGGAACCGACATCCGGTTCCAGCCTCGAAGGGGTCATGGCGTTCGCGTTTCGATTCCTCGGCACCGGTACCTCCCAGGGGGTTCCGGTGATCGGGAGGGACTATCCCCAGGAATTCCTCGCCAATCCGCGGAACCATCGCCTCCGCCCCTCCCTCTACATCGAGTCTTCGGGTGCCCGGATCGTCATCGACACCACCCCTGATTTCCGGACCCAGATGCTGCGGGAGAACCTGGGCTACCTCGACGCCGTCCTGATCACCCATGCCCATGCCGATCACATCATGGGCCTCGACGACTGCCGTCGGGTTTGTGACCTGCGGGGGGGCGCGCTGCCCATCCACGCCAGCGCAACGACCCTTGCGGATCTCCGACGCATCTTCCTGTACGCCTTCGACGGGCGGACCATTCCAAAGGGGTATTTCAACCCGAATCCACAGGAGGTGACGGGCCCATTCCGGGTCGGGGACCTCGAGGTCACCCCCCTTCCCCTTCCCCACGGCCGGATCGAATCCCTCGGCTATCTGTTCCGACAGGAGGGGCACCCTCGGCTGGCCTACCTTAGCGACTGCAAGGAGGTGCTTGACCCGGTGGTGCAGGCTGTTCGGGGCGTGGATGTCGTGGTCCTGGATGCCCTGCGCAAGGAACCCCATCCGACCCACATGTGCCTCGACGAGGCACTGACAGCAGCCCGGCGAATCCGGGCGGAGCGGACCTTTCTGACCCACCTCACCCACGACTACGATCACGACATCGACCAGGCGGAGCTCCCCGGCGGTGTCTGGCTGGCCTACGACGGACTCAGGGTTGAGGTTGCATGAGTTCCCGCACGACATCCCAGCCGAAGCGTGATTGCAGCCAGAACAATCTGGCGTACCGGATCGCCCGGGTGGTGCTGCGGAACCTGTTTTTCACCTATTTCCAGGGACGCATCCTCCATCCGGAACGCGTCCCGATCGCCGGACCCGCACTGCTGGCCTCAAACCACGTCTCGTTCGCGGATCCACCCCTGATCGGATGCTGCCTGCCACGATCGATCAGCTTCCTGGCGCGCGACACGCTGTTCTCGCCCCCATGGTTCGGAGCGCTGTTGCAGCATCTCAACGGCATCCCGATCGACCGGGATGGAGGGGGGCCATCGGGTCTCAAGGTCGTGCTGGGACGTCTGGCCAAGGGTGATGCCGTTTTGTTGTTTCCGGAGGGTACGCGATCGGCGGATGGCCGGCTCCAGGAGGCCCGCGGGGGGATCGGACTGCTGGCGACCAAGGCGGCGGTGCCGGTGATTCCGGTCCGGGTGTTCGGACTCGACCAGGCCTGGAGCCGGGGACAGCGATTCCCGAGACCCCATCCCTCGGCGATCAAGTTCGGACATCCGGTCGACCTGCAGGCCCTAGTCGACGAGGCGGCAACGGCCGACAAGGCCCGACAGAGATTTCTGTACGACAAGATCGGACGCCGGATCATGGCGGCCATCGCGTCGTTGGAGCCCTGCGAGGATACAACTCGTTTCGGCGAACCATCGGCGCCGGATTCCAGGCCCTAGGTTCCGTGCGGACCGGCGGAGGGATCCGAAGAGGACACCGTTCCTCAACCTGGCGGCATCTTGGACAACCTCGGCACACCACGGGCGCGGCAGGGGGGCGGATGTAAATCAGCTTGCCAAGGCCCCGGTGCTCGCAACGTTAGTTCCGATGCACGTCGCACGAATCCTGTCGATCAGCCTCCTTTTCACCGCGCTCGAGGCCGCCGTACCACCTGCCCCGCGGATCTTCCCAAAGGATGCCCTGATGGTCGCCTCGGTGCCCGACTGGACCTCGGCGGAGGCCGGCATGCGGTCGGCACCGATCGGGCAGATGTGGGCTGATCCAGTGATGCGGCCCTTCCGCGACAAGGCCGAGAAGCAGATCCGCGAGCAGCTGTTCGGCAGCATGGAGAAGGACCTCGGGATCAAGACCGAGGAGTTCCTCTCCCTGCTACAGGGCCAGGTCTCGTTCGCCGCGATCCGAGGGGACTGGAAGCCGAGCGAACCCGCCTCGAACCCCACGTTTGTCCTGCTCATCGACGCCAAGGACAAGTCGGAGCAGCTCAAGACGCTTCTCCAGACCATCCGTCAGAAGATGGCCGAGCTGAAGAGGACCACGAAGACCATCCGGATCCGCGACATCAACTTCACGACCCTGGTGATCGAGGCCGCCTCCAAGGCCAATGGGAATGGCAAGAAGGACGATGACGAGAAGACGGAGGCCAAGGCCGACCGTCTGGAACTGACCTTCGGACAAGTCGACTCGGCGCTGGTCGTATCAACGTCGACCGCCGGGCTGGAACCGGTGGTCGCGAGGCTGACCGGCGGGACGGTACCCGTGCTGGCCGACAACGCAGACTTCACAGCCACGGAGTCCTGGGGCGGTTTCCGTGACGCCTCCGCCTATGTGTTCCTCCAGACGACAGGGCTCCTCGACATCATGAAGTCGGGGGACTCCAAGGATTCCGGCGAGGGACTCTTCGGTCTCAACCCGGAGCAGGCGATCACCGGGATGGGCATCGATGGCATCCGGTCGGCCGCCTGGATGTACCGGCATACCTCCAGCGGCATGACCAGCCGAACCCTGTTCAGCATTCCCGAGTCGAAGCGTGTCGGCCTCGCCAAGCTTCTGCGGTTCGAACCCAAGGAATCCGCGCCACCCGCGTTTGTTCCTGCCGATGCGGTGTCCTTCCAACGCATGCGACTCGATGGGCAGCAGCTCTGGTCCGGACTGGAGTCGATGGTCCAGATGATGTCCCCACAGCTGGGCGGACTGCTGAGCATGTCGATCGGGGCCCTTGGGAAGGACAAGGATCCGAAGTTCGACTTCCGACAGATGTTCTTCGGGAACCTGGGCGATGACTACGTGTCGTTTGAGAAGGTGCCCCGGAGCAGGAGCGCGTCGGATCTCGCCAATCCACCCTCGCTTACCCTGGTCGGGGCGGTCCGACCCGACGACATGGTCACGGCCATCAAGGCGCTTTCGGGTCTTCTGCCTGGAGGTGGCGACGACATGAAGGAGCGGGAGTTCAACGGCAGGAAAATCTGGTCGATGACGCTCCCCAATGCCGAGGGTGGGCAGCGGATGCTCGAGATCGCATCGACCCCGGGCTATGTGGCGTTCGCGAACGACAGATCCATCCTCGAGGAGTACCTGCGGAGCGCCGACACCTCCACAAAACCACTAAAGGACCAGCCTGGTCTCGCCGAGGCCGCCCAGCAGGTGGGCGGCTTCACCAAAGGGGTGTTCGGCTACGACAACCAGCGCGAGTCCGCCCAGGCCACCTGGGAGACCCTGCGGAGCGGTAGCGGCATCAATGATCTGGTGCCCACCATGGGCAAGGAGGCCGTCGGTAGCGCAGACAACTGGGTCGACTTCAAGCTACTCCCCCCGTTCGACCAGGTGTCCAAGTACTTCGGCATCTCGGTGTCCACCGCGTTCTGGGATGGCACAGGATTCCAGATGCAGAGCTTCTACACCCAGCCGAAATAGGATCGAGGATCTCAAGCTGACTCCGACGAAGACAAAAACCCCGGGGACTGGTCCCCGGGGTTTGTCGATTCGGCCGGACTCGGATCACTTCATCCGGGCGAAGCTCTTCTGAAGAATCTCCCAGTCGGCGAGACCCGACACCTTGGAGCGGTGCTCTTCGATGATCTTCGCCTCGTTGGCGTTCTTGGTGGGGCGGGGATTGCGGTAGAAAATCCCGAAGCAACCCGGCCACGCCGTATCGGCCAGCCGATAGGCGCCATACTCGTCGGTCACATCGTGCTCTTTCGGAACCAGGTCGAACTTGCCGCCCTTGCGCGGGTTCGAGGCGTCGAAGGCACCGGGATAGAACTCGACGCACTCGCTGAGACACTCGATGTAGCTGAAGCCGTCATGATCCATCGCCGCTTCCATCATCTCCAACACGTGGTTCGGGTTGGTGTGGGTAGTGCGCGCGACAAAGGTCGCCCCCGCGGCGATCGCCTGCTTGAGGGGGTTGATAGGCCGGTCCAGGGAGCCCCAGATGTCGGTCTTGGACTTGAAGCCAATCGGGGAGGTCGGCGAGGTCTGCTTCTTGGTCAGGCCGTAGACGAAGTTGTCCATGACCACATAGGTCATCTTGATGTTCTTCCGGGCGGTGTGGCTGAAGTGGTTGCCACCGATCGAGAAGGCGTCGCCATCGCCACCGAACACGAACACGTGGAGATCAGGACGGCTCAGCGACACACCACTAGCGAAGGGCAGAGCGCGGCCGTGGATGAAGTGGGCGCCGTGGGCCTGGACGAAATAGGGGAACCGGGAGGAGCAGCCGATGCCGGCCACGGTGGTGACCTTCTCGTGCCACATCTTGCGGCGCTCGATCAGCTTGAAATACAGCGCCAGGACCGAGAAGTCACCGCACCCGGGACACCAGGTTGGATGATCGGCTGAGATCTCCTTCTTGGTCAGGGGTTTCCGGTCCGAGTCGGCCAGGGGCGGAACCGGATCGGAGGTGATGGTGCCACCAGTTCGAGGCAGCGGGGTGAACGGGAATTTCAGCTCGCTCATGTTCGGTTTGGAAATTCGGGGTGTACAGGTTCAGGCCTTGACGGGAGCGCCAGCGACGGCGGCGCGGACTCGGTCAACGATTTCCTTCACTTTCCAGGTGAGGCCATCCACCTTCGTGATGCCACGGATCTTGGGATCGCAATAACGCGCGCGGAGGACGGCGCCGAACTGGCCGTACCCATAGACCCCTTCGTCGTTCAGCTCGACCACGAACACGTGACGGAATCCCTTGAAGATCTCGTCGAGACCTCCCGGCAGCGGGTTCACGTACTTGAGGTTGATGCAGGCCACCGCATCGCCAAGGGATCGGAACTTGTCGACCGCCTCCCGCATGGGACCGTAGGTGCTGCCCCATCCCACCAGAAGGATCTGTCCCGCGGCCGGGCCATAGACAGCCGGCACCGGGAGGTCGGCGGAGAGCTTGCGCAGCTTATTGCGGCGCTTCGCGGTCATCGCAACATGCAGCCTCGGCGAGCCCGTCGGGTGCCCCAGCTCATCGTGCTCGAGACCCGTCACAACCGGATACTTGCCGCTGGCGATCCGAGTGCCCGGGGCGAGGTGACGTGTGACGCCGTCCGGTGCCGCGAGGTCGTACGGCTTGTGGTCCGGCACCGGGCTGAGGTCCGGGGAGATGTCCTGACAGACCTTCCTGAGATCCGGCTCAACGAAGGCCTCGATACGACTGGCGATGCCCTGATCCGTCAGAATGAGCACCGGCGTCGAATATTTCCGGGCGATGTTGACGGCCTCGATCGCGGTGTAGAAGCAGTCCTCGACGCCACTCGGGGCGAGGACGACACGCGGGCTGTCGCCGTGGCCGCCGAAGCACGCGATGTTGAGGTCCGACTGCTCGACATTGGTCGGCATGCCCGTGGAGGGCCCGCCGCGCTGGACATCGACGATGACGAGGGGCATCTCGGCCATCGAGGCCCAACCGAGGGCCTCGGTCTTGAGGGAGATTCCCGGGCCAGATGAACCGGTCACTGCCACCCGACCGCCCCAGCTGGCACCGATCGCCATGGAGATGGAGGCGATCTCATCCTCGCATTGCACAAAGGTCCCGCCGTACTTGGGAAGCTCCCGTCGGAGCAACTCCATGATGTCGGACCATGGGGTGATCGGATACCCGGCACCGAATCGGACACCGGCGGCGATCAATCCGAAGGCCAGAGCCTCGTTGCCATTCATCACCACCTGCTGGCCACCCCGAACCTCGGCGTGCCGGAACTGATAGGTCTTGAGAAGATCCTGGAGCTGATGGGCATGGCCCGCGTTGAAGCAGGTCACGGCGTTCTGGAGAATCGTGGCATCCTTGCCTCCGAACCGCTCGCCGAGGAGCCTGGTGATCTTCTCGACATCGAGATCGTAGATCCGAGCAAGCAGACCGAGGGCGAAGATGTTCTTGCCCTTGTCGCGCCCGGTGCCGCCGATGGCCTCCACCGTCTTGCTCGAGATGGCGACGCCCACATGGCGATAGCGTTCCAGCCATTCGGGCTTCGGTGTCACATGGTCGGAATCGTACAACACGATGCCGCCCAGCTTGACCGAGTTGATATGCCCCTCGTAGCTGTGTTGATAGAACGCCAGCAGCATGTCCGCCTCGTCGCCTGCCGACAGCACATCGCCGGAGCCGATGCGGACCTGGAAGATGGACGGCCCGCCGGAGATCGTGGACGGGATCGTCATGAACGTCATGACCTCCTGCTCACTGCGGCCCGCAAGCCGGGCAAGGAACCCGCCGATGGCCTGGATGCCGTCCTGTGAGTTGCCCGCGATGCGGATGACGGCCTCGTTGATTTTCGTCAGTTTGGACTGTCCATCGGCCGATGACGGCTCCTCAGCAACTGCGCTCATGAATGATCTTTCGGATGAAAAACAGCCGTAATGGCTCACCACGGAAGCGCCCGCGGTGCATGACGGCGTCAAAATCGCGTGAACCCTAACGAGAGACCCCAAAGCGTCAAGCAACCGGGTTCAACAATGACGCTTTCGTCGTTCAAGACCATCCGACCTTGCATCAGGTGCGCTTTAAGCGGCGGTAAGACGGGGTTTAGGAACACGCCCACTCAGGGCTTGGATGCCCCCGACGTATCCGCAGGTGATCCAGCACGAGGGGGCTTGGAGAGGTCGCGGAGCCGTACGGAGCGGATCTCGGCCATGGTGCTGTAGGCAGCGATGCCAAACGGCTTGGAGACCTCGATGTCTCCCGGACGCAACGCCACCTTGCGCCCCTTGATGGACGCCTGGATGACGCGGGCGTCGTCGATCCACACGGACAGCGTCTCGGCGGTGACCTGAAGCCGGATCCGATACCATTTCCCGGCGTCAAACCTCTTGTGGAGGGTCGTCTCATTGTGCGCGGCGTCGTTGTCGTCGAGCGAGGAGATCCCGACCACGCTGCCACCCCAGCCACCCACGATCAGAGTGGCGAACGAATCCTTTACCGGGAACGTGAGCCCGCAGAAGAAATCGTTGCCGGAAACGCGGCGGGCTTCCACCTCCACCTCATAATCCACCTTCGGGATCAGATTGGTGCAGTTCACACCCGTGAGGAGACCCTGATGGAGCGTCAGGACACCGTCCTCGATCTCCACATCGCCCGACCCACCGAACGGGGCCTTGATCCACCCCTCCATGGTCTTTCCGTCCCAGAGCGGTTTCCAATCCGCGCCGAGAACATCCAGGGAAAGCAACAGAGCGAGAACCAGAAGCGATCGGATCATGGGTTGAGAATGGACTTCCCGACGAATCGAGGCCAGCCCGGAAGCGGCCGGGAAGCATCACCGAGGAGGAGCCCCTGCATCGACTGGGACCTCCGACACACCAAACCTGCGGTTGCCAGTGTTTCCCGATTGGCATAATCCTAACATCTGTTGCAGTAGGTCGTTGTCCACGACGACTGCCGTTCACAAACCCCAGATGACCCGCTACCCGACCAACAACCGCCCCATGCGCAAGGGCAAGGTCAGCGCCGGGTTGCTGATGTACCGGGTCTCGCAGGGCCACCTGGAAGTGTTCCTGGCGCGACCTGGGGGGCCTTGGTTCCCTCATCGACAGCAGGACATCTGGACTATTCCCAAAGGCGAGGTGGAATCCGGCGAGGAACTCCAGGGCGCTGCAGTCCGCGAATTCCATGAGGAGGTGGGTATCGATGCCCACGGTCCCTTCACCTCCCTGGGGTCGATCCGCCAGCGCGGCGGCAAGACGGTCCATGCGTGGGCCTTCGAGGGCGACTGGAACTCGGATGGTCCCTTGAAGACCTCCATGGTAGAGGTGGAATGGCCCGCAGGGTCCGGCCAATGGTCGACCTGGCCGGAGATCGACGAGGTTGCCTTCTTCGGACTAGGAGAGGCCCGGAGCCACATGAAGCTGGCCCAACAGCCGTTCCTCGACCGGCTCCAGCAGCACCTCGCATCCTATTCGGCAGCCCCGGTGGTCGCCCTCCAGCCCGACACCGCCACCCTCCCGGAACGCGGGGGGTGACCCCGCTCAGATCACAAAGTCGATCGGTGTGTCTGGACTCTGTCGGAGCCGGATCGCCCGCGCGACAAGGTCCGCCACCGTCATGGACTCCAGGATGCTGGCGATTGCGTCACGAACCTCCTTCATGATGGAGCGCAACGGACATTTTAGCTCATCGGGACAGGAGCACTTCTCGTAGAACTGCTGGCTGATGCATCCGATCGGGGCCAGTGCTCCCTCCAGGTGCCGGATCACCTTGGCCAATGGGATCTTGTCGGGAGCCATCGCCAGACGGTATCCGCCGGCGACGCCACGTCGGCTCTCGACGACTCCGGCGGACTTCAGGTCGAAGAGGATCTGTTCGAGAAAACGCTTCGGGATGTTCTGGTCGTCCGAGATCGCCTGGATGCGGACCACACCAGGGCCATAGTGCTCTCCGAGCACCGTCAACGCCCGCAAGGCGTACTTGCCCCGAACCGAAAGTTTCATCCCGTTCGAGGATCCGGCGTTTGGACGTCCGATCAATCGGGAAATCGTCCTTCATGGAATCGAACCACCGGGCCGCCGGGTCGCGGTTGCCATTACGGCGAGACCCAAGGACGCTTTGCGTAATGCGACTGTTCGTCACCGGCGGCACCGGATTCGTCGGATCCCACCTCACACGACACGCCCTCGCCCTAGGCCATGAGGTGCTCTCGTTGTCGCGTCGATCCGCCGCCCCTGCACCACGGCTCGAAACCCTGGCCGCACCGATCGGGGCGCCTCCATGGGACCGCATCGCCAGGTTCCGCCCCGAGGTGCTCATCCACACCGCCTGGGAGGCCACGCCAGGGGTCTACCTGGAGTCGACGGAGAACGCGAAATGGGTGGACTGGAGCGAGGCCCTCGTCGAAGGGGCCATCGAGCAGGGCATCCGCCGCATCGTCGTTCTCGGAACCTGCATCGAGTATCCCATCACAGGTCTACCGCTCCCCGAGACCCTCGATCCCGCCCCCGTCTCCCTCTACGCCAGATCCAAGGATGAGCTCCACCAGCGCCTGACCCGTCGACTGACCGGCACCGACACCGCCCTGGTCTGGGCCCGACTCTTCTACCCCTACGGCCCCGGAGAACATCCCTCCCGCCTCTGCAGCTCTCTGGTCCGACGTCTCCGATCCCGCGAACGGATCACCCTCAAGACCCCTCACAGCACGAAGGACTACATCCACGTGGACGATGTCGGCCGAGCCCTCCTGACCCTCGCCTCCCAGGGGGCGTCCCAGACGGTCAACATCGGCACCGGCACCGGCACGACGGTGCTGGAACTCGCGCAGCGGATTGCCGGACTCATGGGACGAACCGACCTCGTCGGCTGGGACGAACCTCCGGCGCCCGACCCACTCCACCATGTAGTGGCGGACGCCTCGCGGCTGCGGTCGATGGGCTGGGCCCCGCAGGTCAAACTTGAAGAGGGGCTGTGGGGCCTGATACGCACGCTGGATTGAAGACGCCCTACAAAGAGTGCCCGGGCTGCGGGGGACGGCGATTCCTGGGCAGCCTGCTATTGCGGCGTCAGCCCGTCGTCCTCAACTACCGGTTCTCCACCCCGGAGGCGGCCACACGGGTTCCGCGACGGAACATGCTCCTGCGGCAGTGCGCGACCTGCGGCCTGGTGCTCAACGCCACCTTCGACCCGAACGTCATCCCCTACGACGCCAACTACGAGAACCGCCAGTGCTTCTCCGAGGCCTTCAATGGGCACCTCGAACGCCTTGCCGATTCCCTGGTCCGGGACCATCGGCTCCGTGGGAAGGCCCTGCTCGAGGTGGGGTGTGGCAAGGGGGATTTCCTGCGTCTGGTCTGTCGTAAGGCCCGATCGACAGGGGTCGGCTACGACACGTCCTTTGAGCCGGGTCCCGGGCCGGAACCCAGAGGTCTGGCCTTCCATCGCGAATACCTCGGGGCCGACTCCGTGCAAGGGACCTTCGCGGCGGTGATCTGTCGTCACGTCGTGGAACATGTGCCCGCCATCGGCGCGTTCCTCCGGGAGCTCCGGGGAATCGGCCTCGCCGCGAAGGCACGTGTGGTCTTCCTGGAGACGCCGCGCTGGGAGTGGATCGTGGCGCATCGGGCGTTCTGGGACGTCTTTCACGAGCACTGCAACTACCTCCCCGAACGCACCCTGGCCCATCTCTGCCGGCTCGCGGGGTTCAGGGTCATCCGCCAACGCGCGGTGTTCGGTGGCCAGTATCAGACCCTCGAGCTGGAGCCGAACCCCGGTCGCGCCCAGCCCATCCGGACCCCCGGCATCCCCTCCAAGACCGCCCTCGGAGCCTTCGCTCGCGACATCTCCCGGCATCGATCCGCCCTCGAACGCTTCGTCCGGACGCGCGCGGCCGGGAAGCCCTGGGGCCTGTGGGGGGCCGGTGCCAAGGGCGTGGCCATGGTCAACCAGCTGCCGAAGACGCGGCCCGCCCTCGTCGTGGACTCGAATCCTGCCAAGCAGGGCGGGGTCATCCCGGGGAGCCGGATCCCGATCGTTGCACCGGAGGACCCGCGACTCGCGCGGCTGTCGTTCCTCCTCGTCGCCAATCCGAACTATCTGGGGGAGATCCAGAAAACCCTCTGCCAGACGCGGTTCACCGGGACCGTCGGGACCCTCTAGCCAGACCCATCACCCATGCCCGTGCCCCGCTTCAGCATCCTGCTGCCCACAAAGAACCGGAGCATCATCGTGGGGGATGCCATTCGCAGCGTGCTGGAGCAGTCCCATCACGACTGGGAACTCGTGGTGTCCGACAACGACGATTCCGACTCCGCCACGAGGGAGGTCGTCGCCGGGTTCCGCGACCCCCGCATCCGCTATTTCCGCACCTCCGGGACGCTGGCCATGCATGAGAACTGGGAGTCCGCCTTCCAGAACTCCACCGGCTCCCAAGTTCTCGTGCTCGAGGACAAGCAGCGACTCAACCGGAACGCCCTCGAGACCCTCGACCGTGTCCTGGCCTCCCACCCTGACGCCGTGATCACCTATCCGGTCGTCCTGACGCGGGAGGATGTTCCTCCGCCGCTCCCCCGGGACCTGACCCCGGTCCTGATGTCCACCACCGGGTTGCTCGACCGCTACTGCGATTTCGACGAGGAGAGCTGGCAGTATCTGCCACGCGGACTGAATTCCGTGGCTCCAGCGGCCCTGCTGCGGGAACTCCAGCGAACGAGTCCCACCGGCCGGGTGTTCTCCCACCTGACGCCCGACCACAGCCAGGCCTATCAGGTGCTTAGTCGGGTGGATGGGGTCCTGCACCTGCCTGGAAGCGTGATCTACATCCCGCTCAGTCTGGGGAAGAAGGGTAGCTTTTCAAACGGGCTCTCCTGCATGAGGAAGGACGCGAACGCCCAACGCTGGTTCGACCAGCTGCCGGTCTCCATCGAGGAACTGACCCGTGAGGTCCCGATCCAGACCCAGTGGATGCCGGTCAATATCGTCCTCCATGACTTCCGGCGTTTCCTGCGACGTCCCGGCTACACGCCTCGCTACAACTGGGTTCGTTACCACAGCCTGGCCCTGTACATGGTCCTGCTGGGCCGATGGCTGGGCTGTGATATGACCCCGGAGCTGTCCGCCACCGCGGCATCGCTCCGGAAAAGATCGTCCGGATTCAGGCTCCGGGTTGGCCTCGATCTGGTCCGACGGGTGGTCCGGGCCGTGATCCGAAAGCTTCAGGGCGACCGCAGGCTGTAGCCGGGGGGGCAGCCCAACCCGAGTGCGCGGGCCGAAGCTCCGCGACTTCCGACCCGCCCTCGGGTTCCCCTCAGTGGTTGAAGAGGAACTCCTTGGTGTTGATCAGCGCCCAGAGCGTGTCCTCGTAGGCCTCGCGACGCGCCTTCCTGCGGAGGGTCTCCGTCTCGGCGGAATCCTTGCCGGCGGGAGCCGACGACGTCTTCCGGGACAGATAGTCGAGCGCGACCTTCATCTCCGAGGCCTTGGGCTCCCGGGCGTAGGCGATCCGATACAATTCCCGGACCTTCTCGTCATCACCCCGGGTGGCATCCGACGCCAGGGCCGCTGCCCGGCCCAGATCGGCTGCAAGCCGATCCTGGATATCCTTGGCGTTGAGGAGATGCAGGCTCTGGCTCAGGGAGGCATCCGCGCTGCGCTCGCACTCGCAGGCGCTGTTGCCCTCGGGCCGCCCGAAGACGGTGAGGAAGTAGTTACCCGCGTTGAAGCTGTTGTCGGGTAGGCCCACCGCGCGGGTTCCCGCCGGCAGACCGTCAAACTTCGACTCCGAACCGACCATCAGATTCACCGAGTCGTACAGGGTCTCGGCCCCCAAACGCCGCGGATAGTAGCGGGAGAAGTGGTGCCGATCCCGGGCGTTGTGCTCGTTGGGCAGCGCGCTCAACTGGTATACGGACGATCGGGTGAGGGTCCGCGCGAGATCCTTCAGGTCGTATTTCGTTTCGACAAAGTGTCTCGCGAGAGCCTCCAGCAGCTCCGGATTCGTAGCCGGATTGGTGTCGCGTAGATCATCCTCGGGATCGACGAGACCCCGGTTGAAGAAGTGCTTCCAGTAGCGGTTCACGAGGGATCGGGCGAGGAAGCGGTTATCGGGACGGGTCATCCATGCCGCGAGCGCCTCGCGGGGATCCTCGTCGGGCGACAGCCCCGGGATCGCATCCCCGAGCCCTGCCGGCTGGACGGGCTTCCCGGTCTTCTTGTTGGTGATCTGGGGCATCCCGCGCTTGTGGACCACCGCATCCTCGCCCGGCTGGCTGCCCGACTTGTAGGCGACCTGCGAGAAGAAGGCCCCGAAGCTCCAGTAGTCGGCCTGGCTCCACTTCTCGTAGGGATGATGGTGACACTGCGCGCACTGGAGCCGCTGACCGAGGAAGAGCTGGGCGGTGTCCTCGAGCTGCGCCTGCGGCGACCGGACCTGGCGGAACCACGCGACCGGCGGGTTCTCGTTGAGGTCCCCGGAGGCCGAGACGATCGAGCGGACAAACTGGTCGTACGGGACGTTGCGGTCGATCTGGTCCTTGATCCAACCATGGAACGCATAGCTGCCCCGAGCCTGCTTGGCGTCGCCCCGCTTGTTCCGCAGGAGCGCACTCCACTTGTTGGCGAAGTTCTCGGCGTAGTCGGGACCCGACAGCAGCCGGTCGATGGCCGCATCACGGGCCTTCCATGCAGGACCCGGGACGGACCCGGCGAGCGAGTCTCCGGAATCCGGCGTGGTCTCCCGTCGCTCCGCAGCCACAGCCGCCTCAAAGGCCGAGACCTCGGCCGCGGTGGGCACCCGGCCCGTGAGGTCGAGGGTGACCCGCCGCAGGAAGGTGGTGTCGTCGGCAATTTCACTGGGCGGAAGTCCGACCTTCCTGAGCTGACGGAACACAAGCTCGTCCACGAAGGTCCGGGACGGCGGAAGACGATCGACCGCAAGGCCCAGCGGCACGGTGGCCCGGAAGACCGCCACCTTGCCCTGGTACCGGACCATGACCGCAACCTCCCCCGGCTGGTTGTAGGTCTTCACCATGCCAGTCGCGTCCGTGGACGCCATGTCCTTGTCGTTGGCCTCATAGAGGGCGCCGCGCGTGACATCCTCGGTGGAGCCATCGGAGTAATGGGCGGTCACCACAAGCTGCTGCTCGCCATTGAGCGCGAGGATCCGCTCGGTGGGGAACACCTCGACCCGGGTGACCGTTGCCGCATCGGGACGCCCAAGAGGCATGCCCTGGGCAATCCAGCGCACCAGCATTCGATAGTCGTCGGAATCGGGGTCGAGTCGCTTGCCACCACCGTGGGGCAGCTGGGCCGCGCCTTTGGTCAGAAGCAGGCTCCGCTCGGGGGCGGCAGGGAAGAGGCGTCGACCCCGGGCCTCCTTCACGAGATGGTCATAGTCCTCGGCAGGTTCGAATCCGAGGAGCGACAGCCGGAAACCGTTCTGTCCGGCCGCCTTGCCGTGGCAGCCTCCACCATTGCAGCCGTTCTTCGTGAAGATCGGGACGATCTGGTTCTCGAAATGGATCGGGGCCCGGCTCGTGGCGTTTGTGACCGACAGGGACAGGGTGGCGGTCTCCCCCCGGGCATCCCTCGCCGTCAGCCGGGTGGACCCGTCAGTGAGCGGGCGTATCCGGCCGCGGGGATCGATCTCGACGACGCCGGACGGCTCGGCGGACCACGTGACCGACCGGGTGACATCCCGGTTGCCATCGGCCGTGACCAGGAGCTGCTGCCGCGCGTCCTGGGAATCGAGCACCAACGGTGCGGGATCCCTGCGGTACTGGATCTGGAGCGAGGCATCGGCCGCGCTGCCGACCAGGAAAAGACCTAAGCCCAATGCCCTCCAGAGGGCGGGCCCGACGATGGCGGAGGCGGAGGGAGTCATGGAATCAACCCACAAGTTCGGGAAGCGGCTGACAGCCCTCGGGGACAAGGAAGGTCGGCCGACCGGTGAGATCCGGAAGCGTGACCTGGTTCACATCGATGCCCAGGCGTTGGTAGAGGGTTGCGAAGATGTCGCCAAAGAGCACCGGCCGCTCGGAGGGCTCGCCCCCGAGACGATCGGTGGCGCCGATGACCTGACCGGTCCGCATCCCGCCACCGGCGAGGATCGCGCAGTTGGCTCGGGGCCAGTGGTCGCGTCCGGCATCCTTGTTGATCGTCGGGGACCGACCGAATTCACCCCAGACCAGGACGCTCACATCCTTGTCCAGTCCACGGTCGTGGAGATCGGTGATCAGGGCACTCAGGGCCTGATCCAGCATCGGCAGATCGTTTCGGGCATTGCCGAAGTTGTTGCCGTGGTAATCCCAGAAGCCATAGGCGACCGTGACAAAGCGGGCACCCGCCTCGACCAGACGACGCGCCACGAGAAACTGCTCGTTCAGCATCGGGGCGGCATCGCCGTGGACCTTGGAATCACCTTTCCCGTAACGCTCGAGGAGCCGCGGATCCTCCTTTGAGACGTCGAGCGCCTGGAGCAGCCGACTCGAGGTCAGCATCCCAAAAGCCTGTTGGTTGAAGCTGTCGAGACCCGACATCAATCCCGTCGAGTCGACCTCGCGTCGGAACCGGTCGAATGCCGTCAGGAGCGCACGACGATCCCCGAGGCGGTCCGCCGTGATGCCATTGAGCACCATGTCGGCCTTGGCGTCGGCTGCGGGACGGAACGCATCGTGGGACACCCCGGCAAACCCGGCATTGGCGGCGTTGTAGGGCCGGTGCTGCATCCGGGGCTCGAGCCCGACGAAGGCCGGCACCCCGGGATCGGATGATCCGAGGATTCGTGACACACAGGCGCCCATGGTGGGCCAACCTCCGGGGGGCTGATTGCCCTTCCGACGCCCGGTCTGACACATGTAGTCCGAGTGGTCGTCGATCCCGTCCGCAAGCGAGCGGACAATCGTATACTTGTCGGCCAGACGGGCCAGACGCGGCAAGAGCTCGCAAATCTGGATTCCCGGCACATTGGTCGGGATGGGCTTGAACTCGCCCCGGATTTCAGAGGGGGCGTCGGGCTTCAGATCGAAGGTGTCCTGGTGCGGCGGCCCCCCAGGCAGGTAGATCATGATCACCGACTTCTGCGTCGAGGACCGTCCCCCAGCCGCCTCGGCCCTGAGAAGCTGGGGGAGAGCGAGACCTCCCATCCCCAAGGACCCGATCCGCAGGAACTGGCGACGTGACACCCCGTCACAGAAACGTCGGGAGGTGCCGGCAACGGAAATCATGGATAAGAGTTACCGAAGGCCGGACGCCCGAGACAAGGCCTCGCTTCAAATAAAGTTCAGATGCGGGGCGCTGCACCTCGGGCGTCTGAGGCGTCTGGGGCGTCACCGACGTCCCGCAAACCGCAAACCGCAAACCGTCGTAGCCGGGACTTGTCCCGGACCACGCCATCGATACGCTTCTGGGGTTCTCCGTAACACATCACGCCATGAGTCCTACCTTCTCCAAGAGCTATACCCGCCGCCATTTCCTCGGTGGCATCACGGCCACCTCCCTCGCGTTCACCCTCCTGCCCTCCCGGGTCTGGGGCGCCAACGACCGCCTCCGCATCGCGGGCGTCGGCGTCGGCGGCAAGGGGTCGAGCGACATCGACCAGGCCGGCAACCTCGGTGACGTCGTCGCGCTGTGCGACTGCGACGACACGATGCTGAAGCCCAAGACCGCGAAATGGGGCAGCGCCAAGGCCTATCATGACTTCCGCCGGATGTTCGACGAGATGGCCGGCAAGATCGACGCGGTCACGATCAGCACCCCCGATCACAACCACGCCCTCGCCGCCGCGCTGGCGATGCAGCGTGGCATGCATGTCTACATCCAGAAGCCCATGACGCACGACGTCTGGGAGGCCCGCTCGCTCCGCGACCTCGCCCGCGAGCACAAGGTCGTGACCCAGATGGGCAACCAGGGCACCGCCGAGGACGGTCTCCGGGCCGGCGTCGAGGCCATCCGGGCCGGCGCCATCGGGAATGTCCGGGAGGTGCATGTCTGGACCAACCGCCCCGTCTGGCCGCAGGCCCCCAAGGTCACCAGCCGTCCGAAGGACACCCCGCCGGTGCCGGCGACGCTGCACTGGGACGAGTTCCTGGGCACCGCTCCGGAGCGTCCGTACAATCCAGCCTATCATCCCTTCAACTGGCGCGGATGGTGGGACTACGGCACCGGGGCGCTCGGCGACATGGCCTGCCACACGGCCAATCTGCCGTTCATGGCGCTCGACCTCGACGCCCCGACGCGGGTGGAGGCCGACTGCGAAAAACCGAACCCTGAGACCTATCCGGGCTGGGCGACCGTCACCTACCGCTTCCCTGCCCGCGGCAACCGCGGTCCGGTGAAGTTCGTCTGGTATGAGGGCCAGCTGCCCGGCGGGATCAAGAATCTGCCCGGCCTCCAGTACTTCTTTGGCGAGAAGCCGACCGACAGCGGCAGCCTCATGATCGGCGACAAGGGCGTGATGTACTCACCCTCCGACTACGGCGCCTCGTGGAAGCTCCTGCCGGAGGACCGCTTCAAGGGCTGGGTGGCCCCGGCGCCGACCCTCGCCCGCAACGGCAAGGGCGACCAGGGCATGAAGAACGAGTGGGTGGCGGCCATCAAGGGCGGCCCCAAACCGTTCTCCAACTTCGAGTATGCCGCCCCGCTCACCGAGGCGATGCTGCTCGGCAATGTGGCGATCCGGTCAGGCATTCCGCTCGACTGGGACGGACCGAAATTCCGCCTGCTCGGCCGCAGCAAGGAAGCGGAACACCTGCTCCGCCGCCAGTATCGCAAGGGCTGGAAGGCCTGAGCCCAACCCAAGAGCGGTGACGACACCCCCGACCGGCGTCCCTGACGCCGGGCCGGGGGTTTTTGCTGTCCCGTTTTTCCAGTGGCAGAAGCCAGACGGAATTCGCATCGTTCCAAACGTTCCCCTCAGTGATTGCCTGACCGCGCCATGAATCCCGCCTCCACTTCACCCGTTCCAGTCCGCGCGCGCCGCGGCTTCACCCTGATCGAGCTGCTGGTGGTGATCGCGATCATCGCGATCCTCGCCGGGATGCTCCTGCCCGCGCTGGGCAAGGCGAAGCAGAAGGCCCAGGGCATCCAGTGCCTCAGCAACCTCAAGCAGCTGCTGATCGGCTGGTCGATGTACTACAACGACCACAACGACCGGCTCGCGCTGAACTGGCTGGGATCCCCGAATGCCTGGATCAACGGCAACGTGGCGGCCCTGCCCGGCGCGACCAACGCGGCCGACATCCGGACCGGGAAGCTCTTCACCTACAACCCCACCGTGGCGATCTACAGGGATCCCTCTGCGCTCGAGCTCCCGAAGTCGCTGAAGGCCCAGAAGGCGAAGATTCCGAGGGGCCTGGTCCGGACCTACTCCATGAGCGGCCGCATGGGTGGCAGCGATGGCAAGGACGGCGGGGTCGATACCTCCTGGGTGCTCGGCGCCAAATACCCCCAGTTCAAGAAATACTCCGACATCATGGACCCCTCGCCCTCGAGCTCCCTCGTGTTCATCGACGAGAGCAAGGAGACGATCGATGACGGCTACTACGCGACGAAGGCCCCGCCGAGCGACATCTGGCAGAACTCACCCACCGCACGGCACGGCAAGGCAGCCGCCTTCTCGTTCGCCGACGGCCACTCCGAGATCTTCCGTTGGAAGGTCCTGAGCGTGGATCAGGGGCTCGACGCCCCGTCGAAGACCGGCGTTGGCGGCAGCACCCTGGATGACCTCAAGAAGATGCAGCGGACCGTGGTTCCAGCGGCGGATGTGAAGTAGCCGACCCTGCAAAACCCTCCGCGGGTCCACGGACCCGCGATGCTTCGTGCACCGACAAAAAGGCTTCCCGGCCCACGCCGTGGTTCCTAGCCTCCACCCCGTCACACCATGAGATTCGGCATCAATTCCTTCCTCTTCGTCTCCCCCTTCACCACCGACAGCGTCAAGCTGTTCCCCAAGTTCAAGAAATGGGGATTCGACTCGGTCGAGGTCCCGGTCGAGGACCCCAGCCACATCGATCCCGTCAAGGTCAAGGCGGCCTTCGACAAGAACGGCCTCGTCTGCGGATCGATCTGTGCCTGCATGGGACCCGGCCGTGACTTCCGCGGCACCGCCGAGGAGCAGAAAACCGCGATGGACTACTGCAAGGCGCTGGTCGACCAGGCAGTCGTGCTCGGCCACGCGAAGATTATCGGACCGGTCTACTCGGTGGTGGGCAAGGCCGACGCCGTCGAGCCCGCACAGCAGAAGGTGGAATTCCAGCTCGTGGTGAAGAACCTCAAGGAGCTCGGCAAGTACGCCGAATCCAAGGGCATCACGATCTGCGTCGAGCCGCTGAACCGGTTCGAGACCGACTTCCTCAACACCTGCGACCAGGGCCTCAAGCTCCTCAAGGCGGTCAACTCCAAGGCGCTCCGACTGCACCTCGACACCTTCCACATGAACATCGAGGAGAAGAACCAGGCGGAGGCCATCAAGAAGGCCGGAAAGCTCCTGGGCCACTTCCACGCCTGCGGCACCGACCGTGGCACCCCGGGTGGGGATTCCCTCGACTGGAAGCCCATCGTGGCCGCCCTCAAGGCCGTGAAATACGACGGCGATGTGGTCATCGAATCCTTCACCACCGACGTCAAGGTGATCGCCCGTGCGGCCGCCATCTGGCGCCGGATCGAGCCGACCCGCGACGAGATCGCGGTGGATGGCCTCCGCAATCTCCGCAAGGCCTTCGGCAAGAAGAAGTGAACACCCAGCCGCTCCACGCCATGAACCGTATCGTCCTCACCGCGCTCGTCGCCCTCACCGCACTGGTCGCCCGATCCCAGGCGGGTGACACGCTCATCGAAGCCCCGAAGGGATCCACTCCCCGGGTGCTCTTCAACGGCCGCAACCTGGAGGGCTGGGCCGGACTGCCCCACCACTGGAAGGTCCAGGAAGGGGCCATCACCGGCTACACCACGAAGTTCGCCTCCCTGAAGAACAACACGTTCCTCGTGTGGACCAATGGCACCGTGGGCGACTTCGAGCTGCACCTGAAGTACAAGATCACCGGCTCCGGCAACTCCGGCATCCAGTACCGCAGTGAGCTCAAGGACCCCGCCGAATTCATCGTGGGCGGCTACCAGGCCGACATCGATGGCTCCCCCCGCTACACTGGCATCCTGTACGAGGAGCGCGGACGCGGCATCCTCGCCGAGCGCGGACAGCAGACCCTCGTGAAGGGCGCCGACGGCAAGACCCAGGTCAAGGTCACCGTCAGCCTCGGCAAGCCGGAGGATCTCCAGAAATTCATCCGGTCCGAGGATTGGAACGACTATGTGATCGTGGCCAAGGGCAACAACGTCATGCACTTCATCAATGGCCATCTGATGTCGAACTGCATCGACCTCGACGCCGCCAAGGCCCCCACCCGTGGGATCCTGGCACTGCAGATCCACGTCGGCCCCCCGATGGAGGTCCAGTTCAAGGACATCCGGCTCTACCCGCTGGATGCCAAGCGCTGAGGCCTCCTCCCCAGCACTCCAATACCCGCCCGGATCCGAAGGGGTCCCGGCGGGTTTTGCGTTCAACACCGGGGCGTCGTCCCGATCACCCCCGATCCTCGGCCTGGCGGAGGATCCGACAGCCCGTTTTCTCCGCCGGTCCATCGGCTCCAGGACCTCCCATGGGGCGCCCTAGTCCCCACGGTTTTGATTGCACTCCGCCGCCTTCTCCCGTTCAACACGCGGGTGCACATCAAGCTTCGCAGCATCCCGGGGGCCATCGTCGCGCCGAAGGGCTTCAGCACAGGCGGGATCTTCTGTGACATCAAGCGTCTTGGGACCGGTAAGGGATCGAACAAGGGGGCAAAACGGGACCTCACCCTCATCGTCTCGGAAGTCCCCTGCTCCGTCGCCGGAATGTTCACCACCAACCAGGTGTGTGCGGCCCCGGTGAAGGTCTGCGTCCCCCGCGTCGCCAAAGGCATCGCACAGGCCGTCGTGGTGAACTCCGGCAACGCCAACGCCTGCACCGGGCGACAGGGCATGAAGGACGCCTTGGAGATGGTCCGCCTCGCCGAGAAGGCCCTCGGCATCGCCGACGGACTCGCCCTTGTCGGATCCACCGGTCGGATCGGCGTCACGATGCCGATGGTCGAAGTGCGGTCCGGCATCGCCGGTGCGGCGAAGGTCCTCGGATCCACACCCGACCACGCCGCCCAGGCCGCCGAGGCGATCATGACCAGCGACACACGTCCGAAGGAGATCGCCGTGGAGTTCCGCCTCGGCGGGAAGACCGTCCGGCTCGGGGGCATCTGCAAGGGGGCCGGCATGATCCAGCCGGGCATGAGCGCCAACGGGGCGCGGCCCGCAGCCCTTCCCGGCGGCCTTCACGCCACGATGCTCTCGTTCATCACCACCGACGCCGCCATCGAGGCGAGGGGCCTCCAGGCCGCACTGCGGGAGGCCGTGGCTCACAGCTTCAACCGCATCACGGTCGATGGCGACATGAGCACCAACGACACCGTCCTGGTCCTCGCCAACGGACTCGCAGGAAACGACAAGAAATCCTGCTCCGGCCTCAAATCCAAGGACTTCGCCACGTTCAGGGCCGCGCTGCAGCACGTCTGCCTCGAGCTCGCCAAGAAGATCGTCCGGGACGGCGAGGGCGTGCACCGCGTCGTGACCGTCAAGGTCTCCGGGGCCCGGTCGATCGCTGAGGCCGATGCCGCTGCCCGCGCCGTGGCCAACAGCGCCCTGGTGAAGACCAGCTGGCACGGCGGCGACCCCAACTGGGGCCGCATCATCGACGCCCTCGGATACAGCCCCGCCACCATCGCAGAGGACCGGGTCGACATCGGCTACAGCGCCTCCGGATCCCGGAAGGTTCTCTGGAGCCTCAGGCGGGGGCAGCCCACGAAGGCGAGCTTCCGCGACCTGTGCGCCGCCGTCGCACCCAGGGAATTCGACCTCCACATCCGGTTGAACCTCGGGAAGGGCGAGGCCTTGATGTACGCCGCCGACCTCACCGAGGAGTACGTCGATTTCAACAAGGGGGATGTCACCGATCCCGGTTCCCTCGGCGGTTGAACCCGCGCACTCCCAACCGCTGACACCGTCTCCGACACCCCCAGCACACCCCACCGAATGCAGGACCTGATCTCCAAGGCCGCGACGCTGCTCGAGGCGTTGCCCTATCTCCAGAAATTCAGCGGAGCCACCTTTGTCATCAAATACGGAGGTTCCTTCATGGACTCGCCCGACCCGGCCGTGCGACAGGGCGTGGCCCGCGACATCGTCTTCCTCGAGGCGGTGGAGATCAACCCGGTCGTCGTCCACGGCGGCGGCAAGGCCATCACCCGGGCGATGGA
>VHCG01000041.1 GCA_016871805.1 Verrucomicrobiota bacterium | reverse complement strand
TCGGAGCGCTATCCCCACCTGGCCAACCTGCTCGACGACGAGCCCGCCCGGGCCAAATACAACCGCATCGTGCGCAACGTGGTCATCGGCCGGGGCAAGCCCATCGACTGGCTCGACGGCCTGGGCGCGCACGCCGTGTCGGTGGAGGCCAACACCGTCGTCGCCGACGGCGCGTCCGTGGGGCTCGATCCCCGGCGGCGCACGGTGCGGGTGCCCGGTTTCCCGGCAATCCCGTACGCCCGCATCGGCCTCCAGCCCGACGCCCACCGGCGGTTCCGGCGCTGAGCGGCAGGGTCCGGCCGTGCGCGCGTTTTTGTGCTGAATCGCGGGACGGACTAGGTCCTACGACTCGCCCCCAATCCCCTAGGTGAACCGCATCGATCCATCGCGTCGGCGCCGCCGGACCAGTCGGCCTTGGACCTGCAGCTGCCCGCCGTCACGGGCGTCGTCTTCACCAACCGCCCCGACCTTCTGGTCTGGGCCGGGGCCAAGACGGGGTTAAGCCGGTGTCGTCGGAGTGATGGGTGGGTTTTGGATTCCGCCTCAGTTTCTGCACACATCTTCCCGAGCCAACCGCTTTGGTGGACTCTTCGGGAGATGGACGAGCATCTCTACATCCATGGAACGGGTGAGGCCGAGCAGCTCCGGCTAATCCGGCAGGCGAATTTTCTCCGGGATCTGATTCTCGACGGCTTTGTGCCAGGCCCGACGGATCGGGTGCTCGAGATTGGCTGCGGTGTCGGAGCCGTCTTGGGTCAGCTTGCCAAGGTCCATCCAAGCCTACGATTGGCCGGGGTGGACATCGCCGAGGCACAGATCCGGACGGCACAGGGCCATCTGCAGTCCTTCGAGCTGCAGGCCGACCTTCGAGTGGCCGACGCCACGCGCCTTCCCTGGCCGGAGAATTCGTTCGATCGGGTCGTCCTGGTGTGGGTGGTGGAGCATCTGAAGGATTCCAGAGCCGTGTTGCGTGAGGCCCTCCGGGTGCTGCGACCAGGAGGAACCATCCATCTGACCGAGACCGACTATGCGACCCTGAGGACCTCCCCGCCCGACCTGGTCGTGCGGGAATTTCTCGACGCCTTCGTGGCCCACTTCAATCGGTTCGGCGATGCGCACGCCGGCCCCCGGATCGGACCGCTCCTGGAGCAGGTCGGCTTCGTGGGGGTTGCGAACCAAATGCGCGGCATCCATCATTGGTGTCCGAGCGGAAGGCAGGGAATCCGTTCCTTCTGCAACTACCTGCTCGAGTTCATGAAGCCCGAATTCGCTGCCCTGGCCGCCCAACCGGGAGCGGATGCTGGACGACTTAGCGAGGGACTGGATCGATTCGAACGGCTTGCGGTATCGGACGAAGCTTCGATCAGCATCTCCACGTACAAGGGATTCGGACGAAAACCTTGATACGAACGGGATGGCGGAAGCCCTTCATGGCTCCAAGCTTCGAGGTTTTGGGCCGGGTCCTCTGTCTGCACGAACCCAAGTCTCTATGCATCTGAACGAGCCACGACAGACCTGTACCCGATGCCATCGACCGGCATCGGTCTGCTGGTGTGTCGGACTCGTTCCCGTCGAGACCTCCACCCGGATCGTCTTTCTCCAGCACCCTCGGGAATCCCGTGTGGCCATTGGAACCGCGCGGATGGCCCATCTGGGACTCCGTCAGAGCGAACTGCATGAGGGTATCGAATTCGGAGGGCATCCACGGATCGAGGAACTGCTCGTCCAACCGGGCACAGCGCTCCTGTTCCCAGGTCCCGGAGCGGTTTCCCCGGAAACCTTGCCCATCCCACCAAGGACGTTGCTCGTGATCGATGGAACCTGGCCCCAGGCGCGCAAGATGATGGAGCTCAACCCTTCGCTTGCGGCACTGCCACGGATCGGGTTCATGCCACGGCGGCCCGGCAATTATCGGATTCGACGCGAACCCAACCGTCATTGCGTCGCCACGATAGAAGCCGTGGTCGAGGTGCTGTCGGTCCTCGAACGGGATCCAGATCGTTTTGTTCCTCTTCTTCGGGCCTTCGACGGCATGGTGGATCGTCAGATCGCCGCCAAGGCGGCACGGACGGAGCCGGTCCGACGGCGACTCCGTACGACCGCCCCGTGGTGGGAGAGCCGTGCCATGCCGGATCTGGAACGGATGTGGCCTGACCTCGTGATGGTCGCCGCCGAGGCCAATGCGCATCGTCGCGGCAGCGGTGTTCCTGGCGTGCCGGAACTGGTCCAGCTTGCCGCGGTCCGCCCTTCAACAGGTGAGGTCTTCCACGCCTTTTTTGCTCCACGTCGTCCTCTGGCTCCTTGTGCGGCCACGCAGCTCGAGGTGTCGGCCGTGGAAATCCTCAGTGGACGTGCGGTTCCAGAGGTTCTGGAGGCATGGAACCGGTTTCTGCGTCCGGCGGATCGTCTGGTCGTCTGGGGTGGTTTCGCCGAGGAACTGCTCGCGCAGGAGGGGTGGAGCCCCGAGCAGACTCCCATCGACCTCCGGGTGGTCGCCGCCCACCGGCTCAAGCGACGTCCAGGTTCCGTGGATGCGGCAGCGCGCGCACTGGCTGGGGATCCTCAAGAACCGTGGCCGGCTCCAGGTCGTGCAGGGCGGGCGGTGAAGGCCCTCGCGGTCGCGGTGGAGCAGCTCGTTCAGGAAAAGCGAAGCGCCAACCCGTGCATCCGGGAGCTCCATGGGTAGGAGTCGGCTTCCAGCGCGGATGGCCAACCTGGTCTTCGGCGGGGTGTTCTTCACCGTAGGACTGCTGTTCCTCGTTTTCCTGGTGTCGGCCGCGGTCGAGACAATCCACTTGCGCCTGCAGCCACCGATCGAGTTCCGGGTGGTTCGGACGGAAATCGTTCCCGAGGATCTGGGGCGTCCCGGCTTCAACCTGGTGATCCATTTCCAGCAACCCGGTCGCAGTGAGACACCCTGGAACGAGCTCCACGACATCGACTATCGGGAACTGTTCCTCATCCAACAGACGCTTCCTCCCGACACTCCGGTGGTGGGGCGTCGGCTCACTCCAGATGCGCCGGAACGCCTGGACCTGTGTGAAAACGGCTGGCGTTCGCTGGTGGCGTTGCCGGTATTCCTGGCGGTGCCAATGGCGTTTGTCGTTGTGGGAGCACTTGCCATTTGGCGGGCCTTGACCGGTTGGGAGCCGATTTCCGGGAAGACCCCAGAAATCCCTCCATGGATGTTGATCCTGGGAGGTGCGGTTTTTCTTGGGGTCGGGATGGTCCCAGTGACAACGGGAGTCCTTCCAATCCGGGACTCGATCCGATCGCGGGATTGGGTTCCAACCCCGGCAACAATCGAACTGTCGCGTACCATCGTTTCCCGGTCCTCGAAGGGGGGTCGCAGCTATCACCCTGAAGTCCTCTATCGGTATTTGTGGAAGGGAGCCACCCACCGATCGTCTCGGATCGGAGTCGCGGAGAAGCGATCGGAGTCCGGAACCCGAAGGTTCGTCGCCGACCATCCGGTGGGTGCGGCCACGACCTGCCTTGTGAATCCTGACGATCCGACCGAGGCCGTTCTGGAGCGTTCCCTGTCGTGGTGGATGCTGCTGGCCTTGGCTTTCTGCGCTTTCCCGGTGCTTGGAATGAGGATGATGCGCGCGGGTTGGCGGGCCCGGCGGGCGGCGCGTATCGGGCTCAGTTCGAGACGGCCGTGGCGACCCAGACGGTCGTGAAAGGGGCGGTTGCGGCTCAGACTGCGAACGGGGAACGTGCTCGCAGTTCGAAGACAACAGGGCCGCAGTGAGGCCCCTGGATCCACGCCGGGACACCAATGTACTTCCGACTTTTGAGACTGTTTCTGGGCTTCGCGGCATTCGCCTGGGGCGTCTCTGTGATGGGTGTCTTTATGAGTTGGTCGGCGGCGGTGGAGGCGCTGCGGGGATTGGGGGCACAGCCGATTGGTTACGATCGGATGCTGGATTACTGGCTTCGAATGGCGTCGGGTGCCTTCGCTCTGGTGGGGTGCTGGTATTTGGTTCTGATGATTTGGCCGCGGAAGTTTCACGCCGCGATCCCCTGGTTCGGTGGATTGATGGTGGTGGAGGGTGTCATCCTGCTGGTTCATGGACTGCGGCTCTCGCTGCCGCCGTTTCCGTTCTACGCCGACACCTTGGCGTGTTTTCTGGGTGGCGGTGCGATCCTTCATCTCTCGCGGCATGCGAGGCCGGATCAGGGTGAACCCAGGTGCTGAGTCATGCGACGCTGAGAACTCCGCACCGCGATTCTCGCCCCGGGATGGATGTGCTCCTAAACCAGAGCACTTTGTTTCTCGAGATCCCCTGAATCTGCAGATCCATGAGTTGGGTGAGTGGTTGGACAAGGGCCGTTCTGGGCTAGACTGGGTTTGCCGTATGATGACTCCCACTCCTGCCGAAATCCCCCCGACCCTGCTTCGGGCTGTCGGGGTCGGCAGGTCCTATGCCGGTCGAGCCGTGCTCAAGAATGTCTCCTTCGAGCTTCTTGCCGGTGAGCGCCTTGCGCTCACCGGGCCGTCCGGCAGTGGCAAGACCACCTTGTTGAACTGCCTGGGTGGGGTCGACCGTCCCGACATCGGACGCATCGAGTTGGGTGGAGTCGCCCTCGAAACGCTCGACGGGGATGCCCTGGCGGCGGTGCGTCGTCGTCGACTTGGGACCATCTTCCAGTTCTTCCATCTGCTCCCGACCCTCACCGCCGCCGAGAATGTGGAGCTGCCACTCCAGCTGAACGGTGTTCCCACGGAGGAGCGGATGGAGCGGGTGCGGTATCTGCTGGAACGGGTTCAGGTCAGCCATCGCGCGGACGCCCGTCCCTCGGAGCTGTCCGGCGGCGAGATGCAGCGGGTGGCCATTGCCCGGGCCTTGGCGCATCGCCCGGAGCTCCTGCTGGCCGACGAACCCACCGGGAACCTCGATTCGAGGAACGGTGACAACATCCTCCGACTGCTCCAGGAACTCAGCGACGAGACGGGAACGGCCCTCGTGCTCGTCACCCACAGCCCTGATGCCGCGGCCATCTGCCATCGGGAACTGCTGCTGCGTGACGGAGAAATCGTCGGTGAAACGGTCCGTCTTCGCCCATGAACCGCGACACGGCCAGCGGTTCCCTTCCGTCGGGAGTCCTTCCGATGCTGTGGCGGCGTTTCAGTGTCCGTCACGCACTCCAATCCCCGCTGCAGTCGGTGTTGCTCGTCGTGATCCTGTCGCTGGGCGTTGGCGTGTTCTTCGCGGTCCGTCTCGCCAACCGCGCCGCGGTGGCGAGTTTCCAGAATTTCACCGACCTCATCACGGCCGAGAGCGATGGCTTGATCGCAGCACCCTCGGGGACGTTGCCCGAGACCGTCCTGACCGAACTGCGCGAGGCGTTGGCGGACGAGGCGATCCAGATCATTCCCGTGGTCGAGACGACGGCAACCCTGCCGCGGGTTTCGGATGACGAGGCGATCGGGTCCCGGTCGACGTTCCAGGTGCTGGGTCTCGACCTCATTGCGGTCCAGAACCTCGCGGATCGGCGTCCGGCAAACCGTCAATGGCTCGCGAATCCTGGGGCTCCGTCCGGGGGCGAACCGGACGCTTCGGATCTGCGCGTCCAGGCCCGACGTCTCTGGGAGTCGTTCCGGGATCCCCACTCGGTTTTTGTGAGTCCCCGGCTTGCGATCCGACGGCATCTGGTTCCCGGCCAGGAATTTCCACTGGTCCTGAATGAGGCCATCGTGCCGCTTCGGGTCGCGGGGATCATTCCCACGGATCCGGGACAGCCGGAAGCGCCGGCCGAGCTGTTGGTGATGGACCTGCCGGCGGCGCAACAGTGGTCGGGGTGGACAGGGCGGTTGAGCCGGATCGAGTTTGTCCTCGAGGAGGGTCCCGATCGCGAGGGTCGATGGCGACGGATCCGGGAGACCCTGGAGCGGCTGGCCCTGCGGGGTCCGGGTGGCATGGCTGCAGCGGATGGGACTTCGTTGGCTCCGCGGTGGCTGGTGGGATCCCCGGCGGACCGTCGTCAGAGCGGCGAGGTGATGACCCGTGCGTTCCGATTGAACCTCACGATCCTGTCGATGCTGGCCCTCGTGGTGGGTGTGTACCTGGTCTTCCAGGCACTCGACGGGGCCGTGGTCCGGCGTCGCGAGGAGATCGCGATCCTGCGATCCTTGGGGATTCCTCCGGGTCTGATCCAGAGGGCCTGGCTGGGTGAGGCGGCCCTGCTTGGACTGCTGGGAGGGTCCGTGGGACTTATGCTGGGATGGATCGGTGCCCAGGGAGCGGTGCGACTCGTGGGCAAGACGGTGAACGCCCTCTACTACGCCACCTCGGCGGAGCAGGCGTCGCTTCATCCGGGGGAGGCCCTGCTGGCGTTGGCGTTGGCGGTGCTGACCAGCCTGATCGCCGGCTGGCTCCCGGCCCGGGCCGCGGCCGAGACGCCGCCGGCACAGTCGCTGGGACGCGGACACGGCACCACGTTCACGGGTCCGCTCTGGCTGCAACGGACGGGTTGGGCGTGGATTTTGGTGGTCCTGGGGGTCGCGCTTCTCGGTGTTCCGCCGTGGCGGCCGGAGGCGGGATTCCGGGTGCCGATCGCCGCCTATGGCACAGCCATCTGTTGGACCCTGGCGGCGGGGGTGCTGGGTGGGGCGTTCCTGCAGGGGTTGGCCAAGGTCCTGGCGTGGCCCGCGCTGCGGGTGTCGCATCAACCGGTGATCCGGCTGGCATTGAGCGTGTTGAGGGAGCCCACCGGACGGCATCGGCTGGCGGTGGCCGGACTCGTCTGTGCCGTGGCGATGACGGGGGGCATGGCGATCCTGGTGGGCAGTTTCGATACGACGATGCGGGGGTGGATCGAGCGGACCTTCCAGGCCGACCTGTTTCTGTCGAGCGATGGAGCCCAGAGCGCCTCGACGGAGAACCGCATCTCGCCCGAGACCTGGCGCGGCATCGCGAGTCATCCGACCGTGGAGCGGGCCCAGGTGATCCAGGCGTCGCGGCTGCAGCTGCCGGAGGGGGAGACGATGCTGGTCTCCAGCGACCTCGCCTTCTTCCGGGACCATGCCAAACCGGCCTGGCGTCAGGCGCCGCAGGACGACCGGGTCTTCGACCCTCGTCGCAATGGATCGATGGCCCTGGTCAGCGAGGCCTTCAGTGAGCGGTTCCAGAAGGTCCAGGGCGATCGCATCCGGGTGCCGACACCGGTCGGGATGCAGGACCTGGAGATTGCCGGGGTGTTTTCGGATTACGGGAACGAACGCGGATCGATCCTAGTCGACCGGCCGCAGTTCGTGCGCTGGTTTGGTCATGAGCTCGCCTCGAGTCTCATCCTGGTGTTGCGACCCGGTTCGGACATCGAGGGGGTCCGAGCGGAATTCAGGTCCCGGCATCCGGGTCTTGCCGTGTTCACCCAGTCCTATCTTCGGGCGGAGGCCCTGCGCATCTTCCGACAGACCTTCGCCATCACCTATGCCCTGGAACTGATCGGGGTCACGGTGGCGGTGGCGGGATTGGCCTTCACGCTGATCAGTGTGTTGTGGGAACGGCGTGGCGATCTGACGACGCTTCGGGCACTGGGGCTGACGCGGTTCGAGCTGGCGGCGGCTGCGGCGATCGAGGGCGTGGTGACGGCCCTCAGCGGGGTGCTCACCGGAATTGTGGCGAGTCTCGGACTCGGCTGGGTGCTGATCCATCGGGTCAACCAACAGACCTTCGGATGGACGCTCGAGACGGATTGGTCGTGGGACCGGTTGGTGTTGCTGGGGCTCATGGTCATTGGCGCGGCGGCGCTTGCCGCGTGGGGAGCGGGACGTTGGGGATCCCGGCTTCCTGCGGAACGGGAGGAATGAACGAATGCGACGTCGATTCCATATCTGGATGGTGGTGATCCTGTCCTGGGCAGTGGTGCCCGGAGCGGTCCTGGCGGCCGAACCGGTGCAGACGGCTGAGGGGTTCGCGGTGCCGCAGCCGGTGCCGCGGTTTCAGTTTCCACGGGACCACGGAAGCCATCCCGACTTCGCGTTGGAGTGGTGGTACATCACGGGACATCTCTCCGAGACCAACGGGGTTCGATATGGGTTCCAGGCCACGTTCTTCCGTCGGTCGACACCCAGGATGGAGAAGCCCGGTTCCGCGACGGAGTCCTTCGGGGATCAGCAGCTGCATCTGGCCCACATGGCCTTGTTGGAGGTCCAGACGGGGCGGTTCCGACATCAGGAACGGATCCAGCGCGAGGGCTGGAACGCCTCGGCTAGCGTTGACGGACTCGACGTCCGGAATGGCAACTGGTCCCTGCGGATGTCGGAGCCGATGACGACGGGTGGAGGGTCTTCGATGGAGTTGAGGGGGGGTATCCGGGGCGAGGCGGCGTTCCGGTTCCGGCTGGACCCCGTGAAGCCACTGGTGGTGTTCGGCACGAATGGAGTTTCTCGGAAGGCCGTCGAGTCGACGGCTGCGAGTCATTATCTCACGTTCAGCCGACTCCGAGTGTCGGGTGAACTGGTCCTCGACGGGCAGGGGCGTTCGATCCAGGGCGAGGCGTGGATGGACCATGAGTTTAGCTCGAGTCAGTTGGGTCGGGACCAGGTGGGCTGGGACTGGGCGAGTCTGCAGCTGCGGGACGGCCGCGAGGTGATGGCGTATCGGATGCGCCGTTCGGACGGCACGACCGACCGCTTCTCGACGCTGGCGTGGGTGGGGCAGGAGGGGGTGGTGACCCAGGTGGGGTCGGATCGGTTCGGATGGGAAACGCAGGGGGAGTGGAGGAGTCCGGCGACGGGTGCGGTCTATCCGGCTGCAGTGGTGCTCACGGCCGAGGATCCGGTGGATGGGCGCCGACGGCGGTATCGGATCGAGCCTCTGGTGGCGGCCCAGGAGCTGACGGGAGCGTTGGGTGGAATCCCCTATTGGGAGGGCGCGTGTCGGGTTCTGGACGAATCCGGTCAGGAGGTGGGGCGGGCTTTCCTCGAGATGACGGGCTACGCCGCCCCGTTGCAGGGACGCCTGTGAACGGGACATGGAGGGGACCTATGCGGAGATGGGGCGAGGGGCATTGAGATCCCACCCCAGAACGTTCCCACGATCGACGGACTGTTCCGTCTTGGGTATCGGATCTGGGTAAGCTCCTGGTCCTCTCGTTTCTCCCCGATTGTTTTCGCAGGGGTCCTTGTCCTCGGGCTGTCCTCTGTCAGGGCGTCCACCTTGGAGAAGGTGGTGTTGCAGGCGCAGTGCGACAATCCGATGGAGCTGGCGGTCCTGCCGGACGGGCGCGTTCTCTTCGTGGAACGGTTTGGCAGGGTTCGGATCTGGAATCCGGACTCGGGGCAGACCGTCGTGGCTGCGGAGATCCCGGTCCATGGCAGCATCAATGCCATCATCGCCGGCCAGCAGGATCGGGGCAGCTGGGAGGCGGGGTTGCTGGGCGTGACGCTGGCTCCGGAGTTTCCGACGACCGGCTGGATCTATCTCTACTATTCGCCCAAAGGCGATGTTCCCGAGAACCGGCTGTCCCGCTTCGTGTTGAAAGGGGACACGCTGGACCTGACGTCGGAGAAGATCGTCCTCCGGGTCCCGGTGCAGCGCGACGTGTGTTGTCATGAAGCCGGATCCTTGGCGATGGACGGGGACGGCAACCTCTTCCTGTCGACGGGCGACAACACCAATCCGTTCCAGAGCGATGGCTTCAATCCCACCGACCACCGACCGGGTCGGCATCCGTTCGACGCCTCCCGTTCCTCCGGCAATGCGAACGATCGTCGTGGGAAGATCCTGCGGATCCATCCGGAGCCGGATGGGAGCTACACGGTTCCGAAGGGAAACCTCTTCCCGGCTGGAACCCCTCGGACATGGCCCGAGATCTTCGTCATGGGATGCCGCAACCCGTTCCGGATCTCGGTCGACCGTGTGACTGGAATGCTGTCGTGGGGCGAGGTGGGTCCGGACGCCCGGGAGGCCAAGGCGGAGCGGGGTCCGGCGGGGTTTGATGAGATCAACCGCACCAAGACTGCTGGCAATTTCGGTTGGCCGTTCCTGATTGCCGACAACAAGCCCTATCGCCAGCACGACTTTGCCACCGGCGCCTCGGGTCGTGCCCAGGATCCGGCGCATCCCCTGAATCGTTCCCCTCTCAACACCGGTCCACAGGATCTCCCGGAGGGGCGTCCGGCGTGGATCTTTTATCCGTACACTCCCTCGGCGCGGTTCCCGTTGGTGGGGAGCAGGGGTCGCACCGCCTGCGCGGGACCGTTCTATCGGTTTGATCCCAAGCTGGCCTCGACCCGGAAACTTCCGGAGACCTTCGACCAGTCCCAGCTCATCTACGATTGGGAGCGGCGGTGGATCCTGGCTGTGGGGGTCCATCCCGACGGCTCACCGGGATTGATGCAGCGCGTGGCTCCGGAGATCGAGCTCAAGCGACCGATCGAGATGGAACTGGGTCCTGATGGAGCGTGTTACGTGATCGAGTTCGGCAGCGGCTGGGAGAACAACAGGGACGCCTAACTGGTGCGGATCCAGACGGCGACCGTTCGGTGAGGGTAAGGAGCCCGATCGTGATGCCATGGAAACCGGTGGGAGGGTGAGACGGGGCCACCGGGGACTGCGTCCTGCTGCTGGGGGCTATTTGATCCCCGCGAGGCGGTCCTTCCAGATCTGGTAGAGGCGGACGGTGGCTTCGACATCGCGGAGACAGTATTCGGCGATCTGGCGGTACTCCCCGGCGGCCAGGAGGTCATTGACGTCGGCGCCTGTGACTCCCTGGGCCTTTGGGGAGGGGATGCCGAATGCGCGGCAGTAGAAGTCGAGGTTGAACTTCCGTGCGGCCCCGTCGCGACCGCTGACGTTGTAGAAGGTGAACTGCTCGGCGAGGTCGCAGTGGGGGTCGGTCTGGTACCGATACCCGAGCCAGTCCTTGCGGGTGATGGGGACGTTCAGCAGCGCGGATCTCAGATAGAGGAACGGCACGTCGAAACCGCGTCCGTTGAAGGTGACGACCTGGTCGTAGCGCTTGGCGACATCCCAGAATGCGGTGAGGAGTTCCTGTTCATCGACCTGTGGGGCGAACTCGACGCCCTCGGGGCTGCAGGATTCCTCCTCGAAGTCCTCGGCCTGGTAGAGGACCTGGCCCTTGCCGGAGTCGGCATTGACCATGGCGATGCAGACGATCTGCGCGGTGAAGGGCCAGAGGTTGAACTGCTGGTAGATCTCGGCGCGGCGCCTGGCCCGGGCGGCTTCGTCGGCGAGCTTCTCCGCCTCCCGGAACAGATACTCCTGCTGCGCCTCGTCGAACTGCTCGAGCGGCGTTGCGGAGGTTTCGATGTCGAAGACAAGTCGCGCCATGCGGGGTTTTGTAGCGGGGGAGAGACGGGAGGGACAGTGTCGAGAGGGGCTCGGGTTCGGGAATCACCCAGGGTCCCAAAAAGCGGAGGGGCGGGAATCCACCAGGCCCCTTGAGGTGCCCGACGATCCCCGCCCCAACTCAGTGACAAGAAACGAAGGGTTTACTTCTTCTTGGCAGCGGCCTTCTTGGCGGCTGGCTTCTTGGCAGCAACCTTCTTGGCGGCTGGCTTCTTTGCTGGTGCGGCTTTTTTCTTAGCGGGCATTCCTCTCACCTCCCATCCGTCGCGTTCCCGAAAGGATGTCCCTCTAAGATTTTTGCGAGGACAACGGGGAACACGTTGGCGTTTTGTAACGAAGCGCCGCGCGTGCACGCCAGCGTTTTCTCGCATCGCATCCATTTTTCGGCGCGGGATGCGCTCTCTTGCATGGGTTCGACACGTGCCTAGTCTCGGCCCGCATCCGATGTCCGCCGACTCCACAGCACCGCTGACGCCCATGATGGCGCAGTATCGACGGATCAAGTCGGAGCTGCCGAAGGATGCGCTGCTGCTGTTTCGGCTCGGCGACTTCTATGAGATGTTCTTCGAGGATGCGCAGGCAGGTGCACAGCTCCTGAATCTGGCGCTGACCCAGCGCAATGGCATCCCGATGTGCGGACTGCCCTATCATGCGGCGAACGGATATCTCGGGAAGCTGCTGCGCCATGGACGCAAGGTCGCCATCTGCGACCAGACCGAGGAGCCCCGTCCGGGCAAGCTCGTCCAGCGCGAGGTCACTGCAATCCTGTCGCCGGGCACCCATTTCGATGAACGGCTCCTCCAGTCCGACCGGAACAACTTCCTCGCCGCGGTCTGGAACTCGGGTAGCGTTTACGGCCTGAGCTGCGTGGATCTGACGACCGGGGACTTCCGGGTGACCGAACTCGACAGTCCGAAGTCCCTGCTGGCTGAACTCGAACGGCTCCGGCCGGCCGAGGTCATGGTTGCGGCCGAGGACGCCCGGTTGAGGACGCTGTTGCTCGGTGTGGAGGAGGCGGATCCCGCCTCTGATCTTCGGACCTCTACGGGGGCCCAGTGTGTCGGCTATGAGGGATGGGTGTTCCGACCGGAGACGGCGTTGTTCACCCTGAAAGACCACTTCAAGGTCGAGTCCCTGGATGGATTTGGTCTCAGGCATCGGGACACGGCTGCCGGGGCTGCCGGGGCCGTGCTGCACTATCTGGTGCATCATCTGCGGCGTGACGTCTCCCATCTGACACGTCTGACCTTCTATCAGGTGGCGGACTACCTGGTCCTCGACTCCATCTCGCTGCGGAACCTCGAGATCCTGGAGCCTCTGCATGGCGATGGTTCGCGGAACACGACGCTGTTCGGGGCGCTGAATCGGTCGGTGACGCCGATGGGCGCGCGGCGGCTGCGGGATTGGCTGACCCAGCCATTGGCCTCGGTGGACGCGATCCGGCGCCGCCAGGACGCCGTGTCGTCGTTTCTGGATCATCCGGGTGGTCTCGAGGCGTTCCGGGCTCGGTTGCGCGAGGTCCGGGATCTGGAGCGGACGCTCGCCCGGCTGAGCCTGGGATCGGGCAATGCCCGCGACCTGGTGGTCCTGCGGCTCGGTCTGCACCAGCTCCCGGATCTCCGCCTGACCCTCGCCCGGATCCCAGGCCTCGGGCGTCCATCCGGTGCCGAGGAGCCCTCGCTTCTCGAACAACTCCATGCCGGATTGGTCGAGCAGCCGGCGCTGATCGAGCTGCTGGAACGCGCGATCGTCGACGAACCACCGCTTGCGGTGAAGGAGGGAGGACTGATCCGGGACGGCTTCAGCGAGGAGCTCGACGAGATCCGGTCGGCGTCCCGAGGTGGCAAGGACTGGATCGCGAAGCTGCAGCAGGACGAGGCGGCCCGGACGGGCATCTCGTCGCTCAAGGTCGGGTTCAACTCGGTCTTCGGCTATTTCATCGAGGTCACCAAGGCGAACCTCGCCAAGGTGCCTGAGGAGTACATCCGCAAGCAGACCCTGGCCAATGGGGAGCGCTTCATCACTCCGGAGCTCAAGGCGATGGAGTCGAAGATCCTCGGGGCCGAGGAACGGGCGACCAAGCTCGAGTACGAGCTCTTCCTCCGGGTCCGGGAGGAGGTCCTGGGCCAGCTGAAGGAAATCCAGGGT
The DNA here is from genome assembly GCA_016871805.1 of Verrucomicrobiota bacterium. Lineage (GTDB taxonomy): Bacteria > Verrucomicrobiota > Verrucomicrobiia > Limisphaerales > UBA9464 > UBA9464. Next base: position 19,093 of record VHCG01000041.1, on the reverse strand, counting down.
ACGGCCGCGGCCCTGGCGCAGCTCGATGTGCTGTCGACCTTCGCCGAGACAGCGCGTCTGCACCGACATGTCTGTCCGGAGGTCGGGGACTCGGGGGTTCTGGAGATTCGCGAGGGTCGGCATCCCGTGCTGGAGCAGACGCTTCCCGACGGCCGGTTCGTGCCGAACGACGTGCGGTTGGACGTCGAGCGGGAGCAGATCGCGCTGATCACGGGACCGAACATGGCCGGCAAAAGCACCTACATCCGCCAGGTGGCGCTCATCGTGCTGCTGGCCCACACGGGTGCGTTTGTGCCGGCGACGTCGGCCCGGATCGACCTGGTGGACCGCATCTTCACCCGAATCGGCGCAAGCGACGACTTGGCCCGGGGTCAGAGCACGTTCATGGTGGAGATGAGCGAGACGGCCAACATCCTGAACAACGCAACGCGTCGGAGCCTGGTGATCCTGGACGAGATCGGTCGGGGCACGAGCACCTTCGATGGTCTGAGCCTGGCGTGGAGCATCGTGGAGCATCTGCACCATCAGGTGGGTGCGAAGACGCTTTTCGCGACCCACTATCACGAGCTGACCGAGCTGGGCAGCCATCCGGATGCACCCGACGCCCCCGGGGCTCCCGATGGCGCGCGGCTGGCCCGGGTCCGGAACCACCATGTGGCGGTCCGGGAGTGGAACGACCAGCTGGTGTTCCTGCGAAAGGTCCAGCCAGGGGCGACCGACAAGAGCCACGGCATCCAGGTGGCCCGGCTGGCCGGGGTGCCACAGCCGGTGATTGCCCGGGCAAAGGTGATCCTGCGTGTCCTCGAGGAGGCCGAATTGAATCTCCAGCAGGTGTTGCCCGGAGCGGGTGAGGATGCGGCGGGGACCGCCCCTGTGGACCGTCCCCGTCGGACCCGATCGGATCGGGACCGGCTTCGCTCGCTCCATCCCCCTCCGCAGCTGGACCTGTTCTCAACGTGACAGGTGCTGAGGGCCAGTCTTCCCATGGATCACTCCGACTCCCCACGCCCGGGAACCCCTCCGACCGGTGATCCGGTGGCCGCGGCCTATGCGGCATCGATCCGGGACCGGCTCACGGCCTTGGGCATCCCGGAAACCTACGGCGTTGACAGGGGGCTGACCCTCCAGCCGGAGGCCGATGTGCTCGAGGTGGCCCGGGTGGTGGCCGACGGCCGCCGGATCGAGTTGCAGCCGGAGGTCGCAGCCGCATGGCGAGCGATGGTGGCGGCTGCCGTTGTGGAGGGCATCACACTGTTGCTGATCTCGGGCTTCCGTTCCGTCCAACGACAGCAGGAGATCCTGGAGCGGAAGCGGGCTGCGGGTGAGACGATCGAGTCGATCCTCCGGGTCAATGCCGCCCCGGGCTACAGCGAGCACCACACCGGACGGGCGGTGGATATTGGGACACCCGGATGTCCGCCACTCGAGGAACGATTCGAGGAGACCCCAGCCTACGGCTGGCTCAGCCGTAATGCGGGGCGTTATGGGTTTTCCCTGAGCTACCCGAGGGGCAACCCCAATGGCCTCGTCTACGAGCCGTGGCACTGGTTGCACCGGGTCGGTGATCGGGGCTGACCCGACGTCCGGAAACCGTCAGACGTTCTTCGGGGTGGGATGGGTCCAGGGCGACCGATACGGCCTCGCGAGCAGCCGGTTGGCCTCGTTGTCTCCGACCACCTTCTGGGCGTTCTCATCCCAGGCGAGGGTTCGACCCAGCTGCAGGGCGATGTTGCCGAGGATGCAGGAGGAGGACGAGATGTGGCCTTGCTCGATGTCGGCGACCGGCTTCCCGCGGGTCTGGCGGCACTCGAGCAGGTTGCGCATGTGACCCCGGATTGCGGGTGCGCAGTGCTTCTCAAGATCCTTCTCGGTCTTGTCCTCGGGGTATTCCTCAAGCTCCATGCCGACGTCCTTGTGGACCGGACTGCCGCCACCCAGGGGCTGGTAGTCATAGCTGAAGACGCTGGCCTTGAGCGTTCCCTTGTCGCCGTAGAAGGTGGCGCTCCAGGGATACTTGGGATCCGGGTCAGAACCCCAAGTGCGATGGGTCCAGACGACCTGGAGGTCCCCATAGTCGTAGGTGACCTCCTGGGTGTCGGTGATGTTCGCGCGCGCGGCCTTGTCGACCAGGATTCCCCCGGACGAGCTGATCCGCTTCGGCCAGCCGAGATCCATCATCCACCGGGTCATGTCGAGCATGTGGACGCACATGTCACCCACGATTCCATTGCCGTACTCCATGAAGGCCCGCCAGCCGCGGGGATGGACGATCCTGTTGTAGGGCCGCATCGGCGCAGGACCGGTCCACATGTCGAAGTCGAGGTACTCCGGCGGCGCGGTGTCCGGAGCCTGGACGAGGGTGTCGCGGTTCCGCATGTGCCAGTAGCAGCAGATGTCGACCCGGGCGATCCTGCCGAGTGCACCGGACTGGATATAGCGCTCCCGGGCCTCGATGAGGTGCGGGGTGCTGCGACGCTGGGTGCCGATCTGGACGACGCGGCCATACTTGCGGGCGGCAGCAAGCATGGCCTGGCTCTCGACCATATCGACGCCGGTGGGCTTCTGGCAGTAGATGTCGGCGCCGGCCTTGCAGGCCTCGATCATGGACAAGGCGTGCCAGTGGTCGGGAGTGCCGATCAGGACGATGTCGAGATCCTTCTCGGCGAGCATCTTGCGGTAGTCCGCGTAGGTGCGGGGCTTCTTCCCGGATTTCTGGCGCTGGGAGACGAGGTCGGCCGCCTCCGAGAGCATCCGTTTGTCGACATCACAGAGCGAGACCACATCGACGGGCGTGACCTGGATGAGGCGGAAGAGGTCGCACTTCCCATACCAGCCGGTGCCGATGAGGCCGACGCGAAGCGGCTTCTCGGCGGCGGCGAAGGTGGTGGGGATGTAGGTGGCGGCCGCGGACCATGCGACCGCGGCGGTGCCTGACTGGAGGAAGGAACGGCGAGTCATGGCCAAGGGTTGGTCCGACTGCTCGGGAGAGACAAGTCCGGTCTCCACGAGTCTTCGGCTTCCTTCGTGGCGGGGACCCCGCCATCCTCGCCGGACATGTCCGATTCCTCCCATGTGGTGATCCTGGGTGCCGGCATCATCGGCCTCTGTTCGGCGCTGTATTGTGTCCGACGAGGAATGCCGGTGACGGTGATCGATCGGCAGGCGGAGGATCGGGACGGGTGCTCGTTCGGGAACGCAGGGATGGTGGTTCCGAGCCATTTCGTGCCACTGGCGGCTCCGGGCATGGTGGCGTTGGGATTCCGGTGGATGTGGAATCCGGAATCACCCTTCTACATCAAGCCGCGCCTGGATCCCGAACTCTTCGCCTGGGGTTGGCGGTTCATCCGGGCGTCGACGGCGGGACGTGTCCGCGCCGCCGCCCCGCTGCTGAGGGATCTCAATCTCGCGAGCCGTTCGGAATACGAGCGGCTGGCATCAGAGTTGCCGGACGAGTTCGGCCTCGTGCAGCGAGGGCTCCTGATGCTGTGTCGGACGGAGCATGGGCTCGAGGAGGAGGCTGCGTTTGCGGCGAAGGCGGAGGCGCTTGGAGTTCCTGCGCGGGTTCTCGGGGTGAAGGAGACCGCTGCCATGGATCCAACGGTGACCATGGATGTCGCGGGTTCGGTGTTCTTTCCGAAGGACTGTCACCTGTCGCCCCACCGTTTCATGAAGGCGGTGCTCGAGGAGTGCGGCCGGCTGGGAGTCCGGTTCCTCTGGGGTTCCGAGGTGACCGGTGTTCGTCGCGAGCGGGATCGGGTCCGCTCGCTTGAGACGACCGCCGGGGAGATCCCGGTCGGCCGCCTTGTCCTGGCGGGGGGCTCGTGGTCGTCACGGCTGGGCGCGGGCCTCGGACTGTCGATCCCGATGCAGGCGGGCAAGGGGTACAGCCTGACGCTCGACCGACCACGCCAGCTCCCGGAGCTGTGCTCGATCCTAACCGAGGCGCGGGTGGCGGTGACGCCGATGGGGGGAAGTCTTCGCTTCGGTGGGACCATGGAGATCGCGGGCCTGAACGAGAACATCACGGAGCGGCGGGTCCGGGGCATCGTCAAGGCGGCGGTCCGGTATTTCCCGGCGTATGAGCCCGGGGACTTCGAGGGCATCCGGCCGTGGCGAGGCCTTCGACCCTGTTCTCCGGACGGACTCCCCTACCTGGGTCGCAGTCGCCGGGTGGCCAACCTTGTCGTGGCGACCGGCCATGCCATGATGGGGCTGAGCCTCGGTCCCATCACCGGACGACTGGTGGTGGAGCTGCTGGCAGGGGATCGGCCGTCGTTCAATCTGGATCTGGTATCGCCCGACCGGTATGGATGAGAGAGCGTTCCAGGGTGGCAAGGATCAGTCGGAATTAGGTGTCTCCGGGGCCGTGAGACCGCCTCGCTGTGTGCCTCGCACCGAGGTCATGCAGGACACCCTACGACCCGGCGGCGTCTGGGCTGCGCCCAAGGGGATCGACTCCCAACCCCCGACCCTCGACCTCCATCCTGACCTGGGTTGCTGAGCCTCGGCCATGTCGCATCTCTTCCAGCTCCTGTGGCGGATCCTGTTCGGGCTCGCACTCCTGCCGTGGTGTGTTGGGGCCACCTGGGCGCTGGTCGTCCTCATCCGATTGTCCGTCGGGTCGTCGTTGTTCTGGGTCTCGGTGCTTGGGGGAGCCGCCGCGTGGCTCGTGGTGTTCCTGATGCTGCCCAAGCCGCTCTGGATCTATGTGGTGGGCCATGAGCTGACCCATGCGCTTTCAGCCTGGGTGTGCGGCGGGCGGGTGAAGTCGTTCCGGGCCACCTCCAACGGGGGGTCGGTCGTGGTGAGCAAGAGCAACGCCTTCATCGTCCTGGCCCCGTACTTCATCCCGTTGTACGCGCTGCTGTGGGCCGCGTTCTGGGGTTTGGGGAGCCACTTTGGCCACTGGCAGGCCTACCAGCCCTGGTTCCACTTCGGCCTTGGCGTGACCTATTCGTTCCACGTGACCCTGACGGTCCATATCCTCCGGGTGAAACAGCCCGATATCGATGTCGAGGGATGGATCGTTTCGGGTGTCCTGATCTGGCTGGGCAACGTGCTTGTGCTGCTCGTGACCCTTCCCTGGCTGACCGGCAGGACGACGCCGTGGACAGCGCTCGGCTGGTGGTTCAACCGGACCGCCCGGTTTCTGATGTGGCTTGGGTCAGCATTCTGAACCCTCGGCGGCGGCCTTCTGGGTCGAGGTCGTCATGGGATAGAGCCCGGGACAGCATCCGAAGTGCTGGTGGAATGCCTGGCTGAAGTGGCTGAGGCTGTTGTAGCCGACCTCGGTTGCGGCCTCGGTGACGTTGAATGAGCCGCTCCGGAGCAGGTCCGCGGCCCGTTCGAGACGAAGCTGTCGGAGGTACTGGGGAATGGTCTGGCCGGTCTCCTTGGAGAAGGTCCGGCTGAGGTAGAAGGGACTGCAGCCCACCTGTCGGCCGATCTCCTCGAGTGGGGGCGGATCGGTGAGCCGTTCCTTGAGGATCGAGATCACGCGGTCCACGCGGTCGCGGGCGACGCGCTGGTGTCGATGGCAGAACAGCTCCTCGGTCGAGGCCGGCTGGAAGAAGAACTCGCCCATCAACTCAATGGCCTTGGCCTGGAACCAGAGGTCCTGGGCGCTGGCGAGGACGGGCGGCTGACGGAGACTGAGGACAAGTTCCCGCTGGCGGACGTTGATGGACTCGGGGGTGGCCACCATGGCTCCGGATGGGGTTCCGACGATGGCTTGGCGGATCAGGGGGTGGAGGTCCTCCGATGATTTCTGGAGATGTCTCGACAGGAATTCGGGGGCGAATTCCACGGTGATGAAATGATGGGTGGCACCGGGCAGCCGACGTGCCTCGAGGCCGGGGCGTCCCTGTCGATAGAATCCGGCGGTCCAGGGTTCCAGCCGGAGTGTCTTGCCGGCGGCGGAGACCTCGGCGGTTCCTGCGAGGTTCAGACACAGTTCCACGGCATCGGGATGGAAGCTGGGCGCCCAGTCGACTTCGGCCTCGGGGGGCACCTCATGCCATTCAAAGCTCAGTCCGAGACGTGCAAAGTCCCCGAACAGCTGTCGCCATCGTGCTCCGACCGCGCGCCAGAGTGCCGCCTCCCCACCGGAGGCGGTGGTGGAGATACGGGTGAGGCGGGCTGTCTTTGGCACGGGAGGCTCAGGGTAGGATCCCATTCCGGGACCAGCAACCGTGGCGGTTGCCGACGGGTTGTTGCGGGCTGTCGTCCGGTTGCCCTCGGAATGAGAGGCCCTGAGATCTCAGCCGCGGTGGCCGAAGAGGCTGACGCTGAGCGGAGGCAGGGTGAACTCGGCGGAATGACCCTGGTTGTGGACGGCGTATGGCGCGGTCTCCACGCCAAGCGGATTGCCGAGATCACTCCCTCCATAGACACCGGCATCGCTGTTCAGCAATTCATCCCAGTGTCCCGCGAGCGGCAGGCCCACCCGATATCGTGGCCGGGGCACCGGCGTCAGGTTGAGGACGACGAGAAGGTGGCGGTGGGCTCCGGGATGGCCCTCCACAGAGGCGTGGCGGACGAAGGTGAGCACGCTGTTCTCATGGTCGCCACAATCCACCCACCAGAACCCGTCCCGCTCGTAGTCCCCGCGCCAAAGCGCGGGCTCCCGTCGGTAGAGGGCGTTGAGGTCCGAGATCCATCTCTGGGTGCCGCGATGGAAGGGGCCGGAATCGAGCAGGGACCAGTCGAGGGCGGCATTGGCATTCCACTCGTTCGTCTGTCCGAACTCCCCCCCCATGAAGAGCAGCTTCTTGCCGGGGAACAGCCATTGGTACCCCAGCAGGGTCCGCAGGTTCGCAAACCCCTGCCAGTCGTCGCCTGGCATCCGCCGCCGGAGCGAACCCTTGCCGTGGACCACCTCGTCATGCGACAGCGGCAGGACGAAGTTCTCCTGGAAGTGGTAGAGCATCGCGAAGGTCAGATCGTTCTGGTGATACTTCCGGTGGATCGTCTCGCGTCGGAAGTACCCAAGGGTGTCGTGCATCCATCCCATGTTCCATTTGAGGGTGAATCCGAGTCCGCCGACCCACGGCGGACGCGAGACCATGGGCCATGCGGTGCTCTCCTCGGCGATGGTGACCACGCCAGGATGTTCGGTCCCGACGAGGTGGTTGACCGATCGCAGGAACTCGACCGCATCGAGATTCTCCCGGCCGCCATATTTGTTCGGGATCCACTCGCCCTCCTTGCGGGAGTAGTCGAGGTAGAGCATGGAGGCGACGGCGTCGACCCGGAGTCCATCGATGTGGAAACGCTCGCACCAGAACAGGGCGTTCGCGGTCAGGAAGTTCCGCACCTCGTGACGGCCGTAGTTGAAGATCAGCGTGCCCCAGTCCTGATGGGCGCCCTGCCGGGGGTCGGTGTGTTCGTAGAGTGCCGTTCCGTCGAATCGGGCCAGTGCCCAGCCATCCCTTGGGAAGTGGGCCGGGACCCAGTCGACGATCACCCCGAAACCCGCGCGGTGCAGCTCATTGACCAGGTACTGGAAGTCGTCGGGGGTTCCGAAGCGGCTGGTCGGGGCGTAGAATCCGGTGACCTGGTATCCCCAGCTGGGGAAAAAGGCATGCTCCGCGACCGGGAGGAACTCGACGTGGGTGAAGCCGGTCTGCTGGAGGTACTCGACGAGGGGTTTCGCGAGCTCCCGATAGGACAGGGATTCCCAGGCACTCTTCCGTTTCCACGATCCCAGATGGATCTCATAAATGCTCATCGGGGATCGCAGCGGGTTCGAGGACCTTCGACGCTGCATCCAGTCGGTGTCGGTCCAGTGGAACTTCCGGTTGTTCCAGACCACGGAGGCATGTTTGGGCGGCTGCTCGAAGTGAAACCCGAACGGGTCGGTGTTCAGCTTCAAAGCACCGTGGGCATCCAGAATCTCATACTGGTAGAGGGCTCCCTCACCGATCCCGGGGATGAAGATCTCCCAGACCCCTGAGGAACCGAGCTGCCGCATCAGGTGGCGCCGACCATCCCATTGGTTGAAGTCACCGACGACCGACACCCGTCGGGCATTGGGTGCCCAGACCGCGAAGGACACGCCGGGGACTCCATCGAGCGTCCGCATTTGGGACCCCAGGATGTCTGCAAGGCAGTGGTGATTGCCTTCATTGAACAAGAAGAGGTCGGTTTCGCCCGCCGTGGGCCAGAAGGAGTAGGGGTCCCGACCCTGGCTGCGGCTTCCATCCGGCCAGGTGACCCTCAGGTCATAGGCGTAGACCGACTTGGCCTCTGGGGTCTGTCCTTCGAAAACGCCTGTCTCGGAAATCAGACTCAGCTCGAAGGTGGGTCCTGCGTCCTTGGCGACGGGGGTGATCTCGACCCGGGTTGCTCCCGGGATGAACGCCCTGCCCACCAGGCCGGCACCGCCCCCGAGCGGATGGAGCCCGAGGATGGAGTGGGGTGAGCGGTGGCGGAGTCCGGCGAGATCGGAGAGTTCCTGCGGCGTCAACAGCACGCGTGGACGCTATCCCGGCATGGAGGGGCTCGGAAGGGAGAACTGGAGTGGGCCTTGAGACCGAGGGATCAGGGATCCGTTGATGCAACAACCCGGAAACAAATCGACCTTGCCCGGGTGGGGTCGGTTGTTACCGTGGTTCTCAATGGCCGGTCCCCTCGGTTGGTTTCGTCGGGGCGGCCTCTCATTTTTTCCCGATCGGCCCATCCTCCCATTCGCGTGAAGATCTTTTCCGGCACTGCCAACATCTCACTCGCGCAGTCGATCTGTGACGGCATCGACGTCCCTCTGGGAAATTGCACCGTCAGCACCTTCCCGGATGGTGAGACGTTCGTGAAGATCGATGAGAATGTGCGGGGTCAGGACATCTTCATCGTCCAGTCCACAAGCCCTCCGGCGAACCAGCACCTGATGGAGATGTTCATCATGATGGACGCCTTTCGTCGGGCCAGCGCGAGCCGGATCACGGCCGTGATGCCCTTCTATGGGTATGCCCGACAGGACCGGAAGGATCAGCCCCGGGTGGCCATCACGGCGAAGCTCGTGGCGAACCTGCTGGTGGCGGCGGGTGCTAATCGGGTGCTCACGATGGATCTGCATGCCCAGCAGATCCAGGGCTTCTTCGACATCCCGGTCGACCATCTTTACGCGGCACCGGTCATCTACGAGTACCTGCTGAAGAAGAATCTCGAAAACCTGGTCGTGGTCAGCCCGGATGTTGGGGGCATCAAGATGGCCTATGCCTATGCGCAGCGGCTGGACGCCGAGTTGGCGATTGTGGCGAAGCGGCGAAAAAGTCCGACCGAAACGGAGGCCACGGCGGTGATCGGCGACATCGCTGGACGGAATGTCCTGCTGGTCGACGATCTTACGGAGACCGCGGGGACCCTCACCAGCGCGGCGGCCCTGTTGAAGTCGCGAGGTGCCGAGAAGATCATCGCCTGTGTATCCCATGCGCTCCTGACCGACCTTGGTGTCGAGCGGATCAAGAATTCTCCGATTGACGAGTTGATCACGACCGATACGATCCTACGCCCTGTCTATCCCGGGGTAAACGTCACGACCTTGTCCGTGGCGCCGTTGTTGGGTGAGGCCATCAAGCGCATTCACCAGAACTCCAGCGTCACGTCCCTGTTCGAGTTTAAGGGCGGGCGCACCAGCTGACCTGGTCGCCGGCAGATACGACCGACATGAAATCACTCGCACTCAGCGCTTTACCGCGCACCCAGACGCGCCGCAAGGGCGCACGCAAGATCCGAAACGGCGGCCGCATCCCGGCCATCATCTACGGACGGCACAACCCCCCGCAGAATCTCGAGATCGACGCCAAACAGTTCGACGAACTAGTCCATAAGGCGCACACCGAGATCGTCCTTGTCGACCTGACGGTCGAGGGTGATACGAAGCCGGCCCGGTTGGCGTTGGTCCAGGCTGTCCAACACCATCCGCTCTCCGGAAAGGTTCTCCACCTGGATTTTCACGAGGTGAAGGCCGACGAGACGGTGTCGATCGAGGTTCCCGTCGAGGCCGTGGGCGTTCCGGATGGTGTGAAAAATGGGGGTGGCACCCTGGAGCACGTCCGGTTCCGGATTCGTGTCCGCTGCCTCCCGAAGGATCTTCCTGAGCAGATCAATGTCGATGTCACCAACCTGAAGGTGGGCGAGACGCTTCACATCGGCGAAATCGTTCCGCCGCCCGGCGTCGAGCTCCTGGGCGACAAGAAGATCCCTGTTCTTGCGGTGGCGGCACCGGTGACCGAGGCGGCAGCCGAAACCACTGCGGCTCCTGCCGCAGTTGAGGCTGCGAAGCAGCCTGAGATGATCAAGGAGAAGAAGGAAGAGCCGGCTGCCGACAAGAAGAAATAGCTGTCCCGGCTCGGGACCCCTGACCGGGCGCCGAGTCCTTCGTGTCCGCGATGCAGGATCATTCGCTCATCGTGGGGTTGGGGAATCCGGGTCCCGAATACCGGAACACACGTCACAACGCCGGCTTCATGTTGGCGGACCGGTTGGCCGAAGGCTGGCGGGGATCGTGGCGGATGGAGTCCAAGTTCTTTTCCGAAATTGCCGAATGTCGAGTTGCGGGATGCAGAGTGACCCTCTGCAAGCCGCAGACATTCATGAACGCCAGCGGCCAAGCCGTGGCCCGACTAGGGACCTTCTTCAAGGTGCCACCGGCCCGCATCCTGGTCATGGTCGACGATGCCGACCTGCCGCTGGGAGCCCTGCGACTGCGTCCCGGGGGAAGCCCCGGTGGCCATCATGGTCTTGAATCGATCGAACAGGTGCTGGGCACGCGTGACTATCCCCGACTAAAAGTAGGGATTGCGCGACCGAGGCAGGATCGGCGTAGTATTGCGGACCATGTGCTGGGCGACGTCTCCGATGTCGAACAGCCTGTTCTGAACGAAGTTCTGACAAGGGCCTTCCAGCAGGTGGAATGTTGGTTGGTCGATGGGGTGATGCAGGCCATGAACCGCTACAACGGTTCCGGGCCGGTCTCTCCGAAAGATTCCACGAACTGAGAAAGGAAATCGCAGTGAAACGTTACGAAGGTCTGTTCATCCTCGATCTCGCCGGCCGGGAGGAGGGCCTGAACGACGTGGTGGAGAAGGTCAAGAGCCTCCTCGCCGGGTCGGGCGCCAAGGTTGAAACCGTCCAGAAGATGGACAAGAAGGCGTTTTCCCGGGTCACCGACAAGAAGGTGACTGGCGGACATTTCGTGAACGTCGTGTTCGAGGCCACGCCGACGGTTATCGGGGTGCTCCAGAGCAAGTTCGTCCATGTTCCGGAGGTCTACCGCGTCCAGTTCGGGGCTGCCTCGAAATTTGTCGCGGCTCCCGTCGAAGCCTGACCTTGATGCGGTCCTTCCGCACTTCCAACCATGGCCAGCTACAACAAGGTGATTCTACTGGGCAACCTGACCCGGGATCCTGAGCTGCGGTACACTCCGAAGGGAACCGCCGTCGCCCGCCTGGGTCTCGCCGTCAACCGATCCTACAAGTCGGAGACCGGCGAGACCAAGGAAGAGGTCACGTTTCTGGACGTCGATGCCTGGGGCAAACAGGCTGAGCTGATCGGCCAGTATCTACGGAAGGGGAATCCTTTGTTTGTCGAGGGCCGTCTCCGGCTCGACCAATGGGACGACAAGCAGACTGGCCAGAAGCGTAGTGCCCTCAAGGTGGTCATGGAGAACTTTCAATTCATCGGTGGTCGCGCCGAGGGAGTACAGGGTGCCGTAGCGCCGAGTCGGCCCCCGTCCCGTCCCGCGGGTCCCGCCGAGCCTCCCACTTCCGATGGACCGCCTCCCGAGGAGGACGACGTCCCATTCTGAATCTCTTCCCAACTGAACCAGTCATCGTATGTCGAAAACCGAAGTCATCCTCATCAAGAACGTGGTCGGCCTGGGCGCCGAGTCGGATCACGTCAGTGTCACCTCTGGCTACGCCCGCAATTTTCTGATCCCAGGCGGGCTCGCCGTCCCTGTCACCCACGGAAACCGGAAGTGGATCGAGAATCTTCAGCGTCGGCGTGCCGAGCGGGAAGCCCACGAGCTCAACTCGATGACCGAACTGGCCAAGAGCCTGAACAAGGTCACGCTCACCCTCCTGGCCAAGACGGGCGAGGACGGCAAGATGTTCGGCTCGATCACTCCCGGCTCCGTGGCGGACGCTCTCAAGACCCAGCTCGACGTGGCCCTCGACAAGCGCAAGATTCACCTTCAGAAGCCGATTCACGCGACTGGGGACCACGAAGTGGAGCTTTGGCTCCACCCCGAGGTCCGCTGCAGCCTGAAGATCGCGGTCAAGAGCACCAATCCGCTGCCTGAGGCCCCGGCGGCCCCGACCGCAGAGTCGGCAAAGGAGGCGGCAAAGACCGAGAAGCGGGGACGTCGTTTTTCCGCCGAGGGCACGGCCAAATCCGCGTAAATCCGTCCCGTGTTGGATTTCCAACACCGTCGAATCCAAGGCAGGCCGAAGGCCTGCCTTTTTCTTTGATGGCTTCCTCCACGAAGTCGCCTGCGACTTTTGGATGCAATCCATCCGGGTCCAGGTGCCGCCTGGAAACCCGATCCAGGGCCGGGTCTCTCGGATCGGCGGGCCATTGAGCAATCAGTTCCCAGAGCGGCTCCTGCGACGTCGGGAACCCCAGATCCAGTGAGAATCCCCCCGACTGTCACCTCGCCGCTCCAGACCTATCTCGACGACCTGCATGCCCGGCACCGGGCCGTCAAGGATGGGGAGGTGGCAACCTACATCCCCGATTTGGCCAAGGCGGACCCCGAATGGTTTGTAATCTGTCTGGTCACCTCCAGTGGCCAGGTCTATGAGGCTGGAGACCCCCGACAGACCTTCACAATCCAGTCGATCTCGAAGCCTTTCGTGTACGGACTGGCCCTTGAGGACAACAGCCGTGGTGACGTTCTCAGAAAGGTGGGTGTTGAGCCTACGGGCGACGCATTCAATGCGATCAGTCTCGAACCCGGGACTGGGAGGCCGAGGAACCCGATGATCAACGCCGGTGCGATCGCCTCGGCTGGGCTCGTGGCTGGCAAGAATCCTGAAATCCGTTGGAACCGGGTCCTCGAGATGATGTCGACCTTTGCGGGGGAACCCCTCGTGATGGATCAGACGATCTACAGGTCCGAGTCCGAGGCCGGCCACCGCAACCGGGCCATCGGACACATGCTCCGGAACTTCGGGATTCTGTCCGAGGATCCCGATCCCGTGGTGGACCAGTATTTCCGACAATGCTCGGTCTCGGTCACCTGCCGGCATCTCGCTGTGATGGCGGCCACCCTTGCGAACCGAGGGATCAACCCGCTCACCCACAGAAGCGCCATCTATGGGGAATATGTCGAGAGCGTCCTCGGCGTCATGGGTTCCTGCGGCATGTATGACTATGCCGGGGAATGGCTCTACGGCGTCGGGATGCCGGCCAAGAGCGGGGTCGCCGGCGGGGTCATTGCCGTTCTGCCAGGACAACTCGGAATCGGGGTCTTTTCGCCGAGGCTCGACATCCGGGGGGACAGCGTCCGAGGACTTGCGGTCTGCGATGACCTCTCCCGCGATTTCGATCTGCACCTTTTCAACAACTCCCACGAGGTCCGTTCGGTGATCCGCCTCGGCTTCACCGCCCTCGACGTCGCCTCAAGCCGAGCCCGATCGGAGCGCGAGCTGGAGATCCTGGAGCGACATGCCCGCGGAATCCGTGTCTACCAGCTCCAGGGATACCTCACGTTCTCCTCCGTGGAGGTCGTGGTTGGGCGTCTGGTGAAGGATTCATCACACGGCGAGGCATCCATCCTCGACCTCAAGCATGTCGTCGGCATCAACGAATGTGCCTGCAGACCTCTGCACGACCTGGTCCTCTGCCTCGATTCGATCGGGCACCCGGTGGTCTTCACGCATGTCGCCCGGTTCCCGCATCTTCGACGGGTCATGAAGGGGCGGATGCCGGATGAATTCGAGCGCCTGTTCCATTCGGTTGAGGATCTCGATCGTGCCTTGGAGTGGTGTGAGAATAGGGTCCTGACTCGCGAGCAGCCTTCCGGGACGGCCGAGGTTGGGGCGGAGCTGAGCGATTTCCCCCTGTTGGCAGGTCTCACCGCAGAGCAGCAGACAAGGGTGGGGGAACGTCTACGGAGGCGATCGTTCCGATCCGGGCAGGTGGTCCTCGAGATCGGAGCCCCTGCCGGTGAGCTGTTCCCGCTCGTGAGGGGGCAGGTCGTGATCTCGCTGCCGATCCAAGGGGAACACCCTCGGCGCCTCGGATCCTTCGGCCCAGGGATGGTCTTTGGAGAGATGGCATTGCTCGACCAGTCGCCCCGCTCGGCCATGGTCATCGCCGAAACGGAGGTCGACTGTGATCTGCTCTCCCGTGAGGACTTTGACCGGCTTAGAACCACCCACCCAGAGATCCAGATCCTCCTCCTGAGGAACCTGGCCCTTCTGCTCTCGGTGAAGCTTCGCAAGGCGAACCATCAGATCGGCGCCATGGACACCTGAGGGTCTCCGGCCGTGTCAGCAGGCTCCCTATCGGGCACCGAACCCTCTGGGACTTGGGCGAGTGCGGAGTCCCCATCAAGAATCCAGTTTACGGGGCTGCTTTAAAGCAACAGGCTCCTAGGATGAGCCTGAAGGGAGCTGCGAAAAGCGCACTCTTGAACCATCCGCGGATGGAATTGGTTGTCACGGGGTTGTGGCTCCTCGGAACTTTTCAATGGGCAAAGCTCCGGCGGCACATGCTTCGTGCCCGAGGCAACAGCATCTTCGTCGAGGAATGGGAGATGGGAATGTGCTCCCTGCGTCCTGTTGCGGTGCTGGAGACGGTCGTGGCGCGTTTCAGCCCAGGATCCGTCCTGGATGTCGGATGCGGCACAGGCGGTTCCCTGGCGTTCTTTGTCGACAAAGGCCTCGATGCGATGGGTGTCGAGGGATCGGAACTCGCCATTTCGAGAAATCGCAACGCGGCGCGTGTCCGACGTCATGACCTTGAGATCCCACTCGATCTTGGGAGACGATTCGATCTCGTCTGGTCATTCGAGGTGGCCGAGCATTTGCGTCCGGAGAAGGCGGGCACGTTTCTCGACACCCTCACGCGTCATTCCGACCTCGTGGTGATGAGTGCCGCACCGAAGGGGCAGGGGGGGGATGGCCATTTCAACGAACAGCCGCCCGAATACTGGATCGATCTCATGGCCGCCCGGGGCTATGGCCTGCTTGGGGAGGAGACGGATCAGCTGAGGCGCCTTGCCGGAAACCCAGCCTCCGATGAACACACGAGAGCCCTCGCCGGGAATCTTCTCGTGTTCCGTCATGGCAAAAAAGGCTGATCCGGAAGAGTCGATGCCGGGTTGGTAGCCCCATGACGAACCTCGCCGACCCCCACCAGGCCTGTCTCGCCCTGGGTTCCGGCGCTGTTCCAGTCCCCAAAGGTGGCGGTTTCGTATCCGCTGTCCGCCTGGATCGGGACCGTGTCCCCGGATTCGACCGGTATCCCTTCTCGATGCCTGTGGTGCGTTCGTTGGACCGCCTTGAATTCCATCCTGCGGTCACATTCCTCGTGGGGGAGAATGGATCCGGGAAATCCACCCTTCTCGAGGCCCTCGCCATCCGGCTTCGATTCAATCCCGAGGGCGGGAGCCGGGATCACAGGGTCAACACGCAGGCCACGCACTCGGAGCTGCACCGGTTTCTCACGCTCGAGCGTCGTCGCCACTTCCGGGAGGGATGGTTCCTCCGTGCCGAGAGTTTCTACAATGTGGCCAGCGAGATTCAGCTGGGCGAGAGGGAGTGGGGCGATGGGGCCTTCGACCGGGATGGCGGGCGATCCCTCCACGAACGCTCCCACGGGGAGGCGTTCCTCGCCCTGCTGGAACATCGGATCCGGGGAGGCGGATGCTATCTGTTCGACGAGCCCGAGGCTGCGCTGTCGCCGCAGCGGCAGCTGACGATTCTGGCGCACCTGCATCGTCTGGTGCTTCAAGGCTCACAGTTCCTCATCGCAACCCATTCCCCGATCCTCCTCGCCTATCCCCACGCCGTGATCTACGAGCTGGGTGATTGGGGAATCCGGAAAGTCCGTTATGAGGACGCCCCGCCGGTACGGGTGACACGGGACTTCCTCGATCGTCGGCTTCAGATGATGAAGATCCTGATGGCTGGGGATTCCTGAATCCCGGTGTCGAAGATCGGCTCTGGGTGGATCAAGCCGGCGATTGCCCCGGGTTACCTCGCCCTCCATCCTCGGCCCATGTTGATTCCGATTCTCGGCCTGGGCGCGGGGTTTCTCCACGTCTGGTCTGGACCGGACCATCTGGCGGCGGTGGCGCCGCTGGTGGCCCGCTCCCATGCCGGAGCGTGGCGGATTGGGTTGCGTTGGGGCCTGGGGCATTCCGCAGGTGTGGCCCTCGTGGGCCTGGCAGCCCTCGGACTCCGAGAGACGCTGCCCATGGAGGCGATCTCGGGATGGAGTGAGCATCTGGTGGGGGCGATGCTGATCGGGATCGGGATCTGGGGGTTTCGGCAGGCCGCCCGCCTCCACATCCACTCCCATCACCATACCCATGACGGCGAGACCCATGCCCACCTGCATGTGCACTCCCATTCGCATGGGGATCATGACTCAGCGCGACAGGGACACCCGCACGCCGCCATGGGGATTGGCACGCTCCACGGCCTGGCTGGAAGTTCCCACTTTCTTGGAGTCCTCCCGGCGTTGGCCCTGCCGACCGCCTCGTCCGCGGTCACCTACCTGCTCGCCTTCGCCGCCGGGACCGTTCTGGGGATGATGACATTCACCGCCCTCATCGCCTGGGGGGCCCGGTGCCTGGGACACGAGGGTTTCCACTACCGGAACCTGCTCCGGGTGTTGGCGGCCTCGGCCGTAGGCGTTGGTGTGTGGTGGCTTGTGGGACCCGCCTGAGGCGGTCCCACAGCCGGGACCACACCGTCACGGCTGCCTCGAGAGCGCCTCCAGGTAGTCGATCAATGAGGACAGTTCGCGGACGGTGAGTCCGGAGACGAGGCCCTCTGGCATCAGGGATTTCTGCTGCTTCTCACGCCGGGTGATCGACGTGACCGGGATGACCTGCTCCTGGGCCGTGATGGTCCGGATCGTCACCGCGTCCGCCGCTTCGCGGACAACGAACCCGTCGAGTTCCGATCCGTCCTTCAGCTCGAAGTGGTTGGCGACGAACCCCTGGGCGAGGGTCTTGTTCGGGATCAGGATCGCCTCGGCGAGGGCGGGCCTCCGGTAGGTCCGGGCGATGCTGCCCAGGTAGGGACCTTTCAATGCATCCTCCTTGCGGACCGTGTGGCAGCCGTTGCACCCGACCTGGGTGAACAGCTGTTCGCCCCGGACGGGATCGCCGGTTCCGGTGCTCACCGCCTCGATGACATCACCAACGCTGAGGTCCGCGACCTTCGGCGACTGGGCCTCCGCCCGGAATTTCTCGGGGTCGATCTTCAGGCGCTGGATGGTGTCCTTGGCGGCGTTGGCCACCTGGGGGTCGGGGTCCTCCAGCGCAGCGACGAACTGGGCGGCACGGCTGGCATCACGGACCTGGGCGGCTGCCTTCAGGATCTGGATGCGGCGGGTGGGCTTGGACCATCCCTCGTCCACGGACCTGGACGCCGCCGCGCGGGCTTCCGGGGAACCGGTCTTCTGCGAGGCCATCCGCAGCAGGATGCCCTCGGCGAGGAGCGATGCCGGTCCATCCGCCTTGGCGGCCTGGGTCTCGAACACCTCGTGGACCTGGTCGAGAACCGTGGCGTTGGCCACGGCGTTCCTCGCCTTCTCGGCAAGGTTGTTCTCGGTCCGGGTCTGCTGGACCCGGGCATGGCTGTCGAGGATCGCCTGCCAGGCCTCCCTCGAGGGCGACTTCGTGAGAGCGATAAGACCTTGGGCACGCGCGGCATCGGCCGTCTCCGGGGCGCCCACCAGGCGCACCAGCAGGGGTACCGCGGACGGCGGCAGCTGCTCGGCGTCGGCGAGCTGGGCGGCGAGGGCGGGTGCGAGGCTGGGTTCGGTTGCGGCTCGTGCAATCAGCGTGTCGAGAGCCTCCGCGGCGGGAATCCGATGCCGGGCGAATTCACGACCCAGGAACGCCGCCTCCTTCGGGTCCGTCTGTCGGAGAACCTGCTGGAGAGTCCCGGCAATCCGAGGCGTCTCGCTCCAGGCCTCGGGCTGATAGAAGGGTCCCCTCGTGTCGGGACGGGTCCCCCAGGAGTCTCCCTTCCAGACCCCTTCCTTGAAATGGAGGCGACACAGGGCCGTCAGGAGACCGGCGCGACGCTCGGGATCGGTTTCCCGTCCGAGTCGGTCGACCAGAGCCGAAACGATCTCCGGTGAATGCAGCGACTGCAGCACCCTGAGGGCGCCCTCACGACGGCTCTTCGGCGCCTCCGGGTTGTCCACCACCGCAAGACACGCCTCACCCGCCTTCAGAGTCTTGAGGGCCTGGACGGAGGCCTGAGCGACAACCGGGTCGGCATCGGCAAGAACCGCGGTCAGGGAGCGGGCTGCAGTGGGATCACCCAGGCGCCCGAGGGCGATTGCTGCCTCCCGACGGGTCCGTTCCCGGGGCGAGCCGAGAGCTCCGACCAATGCGGTCGTGGGAATTCCGGCGAGTTCCCCGGTCCGATCCGTCAGGGCACGGAGGGCCCAGGGGGCGATCGAATCGTCGCGGATCCACTGCAGCAGGGCCGGCGTCGCGCGGACCCCCAGCCACTGCTTCAACGTGAACACCGCGGCCACCCGAGAGGCGAGCGGCTTGGAGGCATCGGCTGCGATCGCTTGCAGGAGGTTCGCGGTTAGGGTGGTCCGGGGCGTCGGGGGGGATGGGCGACGCAGGAGCGCCCGCTGGGCCTCGAGCCGGCGCCGATGGCTGGGGGATTCGAGGCCACGGACCAGGTCGGCGTCGGACAGCTTCTCGAAATCCGGGAGCGGCTCCGGCGTGTATCCGGACGGACGGGCACGGACGATGAACCCAACCTCGGGCCCGACCCAGGTGAATGAGGCGCCCTTCCAGCTTGCCGCATAGAGGGTGGACATCGCATCGACGTCGAGATCGGTGACCCGGGGGAGCTTCGCGAAGGGTTCCTGTGTCGCGACGGGG
>VHCG01000040.1 GCA_016871805.1 Verrucomicrobiota bacterium | reverse complement strand
CTCATACCAAATAACCTTAAACATCGGTAGTTCTAGCTGGTTCTGGGTTTTTGGATGCCGTAGCCTCGTGCATGCCTCGAACACGAAAGCCCCTCGATGCCCTTGGCCAAGCTCCTCTGGTCGCCAAGCTGCTCCGCTCCGAACCTTCCGGGCCGCGTCGCGAACGGCTTCTGGCCGTCCAACTCGGCTTTGACTCCGCCAACGACCTCGATCAGGTCGCTGCCGCCGTCGGCCACGCCCGTTCCACCGTCCAGCTCTGGTTCGACGCCTACCGCAAGGGGGGTGTCGAAGCCCTGCTCAAGGACGGTCGTGCCGACAACTCCGGCCGGCCCGACTCCTTTGGTCCGGAGGTCCGGCAGGCGTTGGAAGAGGGCCTCAAGGAAGGACGCTGGCGCACCGTGCCGCAGATGCACGCGGATCTGCACCGGGACTTCGGCATCACTCTGAAACTGGGCTCTCTCTACAACCGCCTGGGAAAAGCCGGCGCGCGGCTGCGGGTGCCGCGTCCGCGCCACACTCTCCAAAATCCCGCCCAAGCCACCCTCTTCCGTGAGGAACTGTGCGTCCGGCTCGAGGCCCTAAACCTGCCGACCAAGAGACCGGTGCGGCTGTGGGTGCTCGACGAGATGCGTCACGGACTGCCCGGCCACCGGCCGGTGGCCGCCATGAAGCAGGTGCACCAGTGGGGCTACGTGTACGGGGCGGTCGGCCTCGGGCTGGCCCGGCGCGAGTTCCTGCTGGCCGAGACGGTGGACCAAGCACACTTGGAACGTTTTTACCGGCAGATCGGGGACGGTGACCCGGCCGCCATCCATGTTCTCATCCAGGACGGAGCCGGCTTTCATCTTCCCGACGGACATGCCGACCTGCCCGACAACGTGCGGATCCTCACGCTCCCACCCTACAGTCCGGAACTGAACCCGGTGGAAGGACTATGGGACCAGCTTAAGGACAGTCTTTGTAACCGGGTGTTCGCCAGCCTTACCGAACAGCGGGAGCGTATCGTGTCATGGCTGCAGACCTGGTGGTCGGACCCACGCCACGTCCGTTCCCTCATTCCGGACTGGCTTCTGGTTCAAGCAAACGCTTCCTCCGCTACCACGATACCGGTGTATTAGGGTGGTTGGTATCAGACCATGTACAGGTAAGGTCTGGGCTGAACCGTCATGCCGTTGTCTGTGAGGTCCTTGAATCATCCGAAGTGGCAGCGCCCGCATCTCGAACGTCCCAAGGGTAATTCCAGTTGGTGAGCGTTTCTACTGCGGGTCCGTCGATTGTCCAAGGCTGCAACCATCCCTCCCGAACACCTGTCGAAGCCAAGCCACTGGCCTCTCGACGTCCCTCTCCGAGGAGTCGAGTTGCGATGGCAGCGGCACTTTTGGGGTAGACTGCGCACAAGGGTTCAAGCCGCCCCCCGTGAACCGGCACCACGCCGGATGTGGGAGTGACCCGGTGGAGTAGTTCACCAATAAAGCGGAGGTTTAATCGGGGAAGATCAACGGCGAGGATTGTCACCCAAGGTTTTTGTGACGCCTGGAGCAGGGACTCGATTCCTGCCAGGGGCCCGGTATCCGCCAGCCGGTCGAGGACAGTCCGCACGCAAAGGTCCTCGGGCGGGAGCTCCTGGGTCTCCGAGTTCAGTGAAATTAGAAGCTCGGAGGCTCCAGCGAGGGCGAGGAGACGTAGCTGACGATGGAGCAGCATCTCTCCCGCCACGATGAGGCGGCTTTTGGGGAATCCCATGCGACGGCTCCGGCCGCCCGCGAGGACTGCTCCCGAAAACCGAATCCCATGCGTGTCACCCGGGGCAGTCCGATAAACCGCACTTGCCAAGCACTCGATCATGCGTTTCCTTTTGATGTAAATCATCAAACCATCACAAAATGAAGAATCTACTGAACGTTGCAGCGATCGTTACTCTTGGCCTGTTTTCCGTCCAAGCCGATGAGGGTAAAAAGGTTTCCCTGAATGGCACAGGCGCCTGCGCAAAGTGCGAACTCAAGAAGTCGGACAGCTGCCAGAACGTCGTCCAAGTCAAGGAGGGCGACAAGACCACCACGTACTACCTCACCGGTGACGTGAGCAAGGCCTTCCACAAAAACCTCTGCTCCTCGACCGCTAAGGTCCATGTCGAGGGCACCTGCACCAAGGATGGCGACAAGCTGGTCGTGGCGGTCTCGAAGATTGAGGCGGCCAAGTAGCCGTCGCCCCCCGCCCCGTTCGATGCACAAAGCCCGCAGGGTCTTTTGACCCTTGCGGGCTTCTTCGTTTCGGTTGCGGTGGAGAGGATGGCCGGGGGGCGACACATCAACGCCGACCTGTTGCCTTCAGTGGTATTCCTGGATGGTCCGAACGGCGTAGCCCTGTTTCTGGAGTGCAGCGATACCCATCAGGGCCCCTTTGGCGCCACTGAGGGTGGTCATGATCGGGGTGCCTGTCATGACCGCGGTCGTCCGGATCCGCACCTCATCGGCTCGAGGGGTAGCGCCGCTTGGGGTATTGATGACGAGTTGGATCTCCTTGTTCTTGAGGAGGTCCACAGCATTGGGTCGGGCGCCTTCGTTCAGTTTGAAAACCCGTCTGACCTTGAGGCCCGCCTGCTCGAGCGCGGCCGCAGTGCCTCCGGTCGAGACGATCTCGAATCCGAGAGCGGCAAATTGTCGGCCGATTTCTGCCGCGGACGGTTTCTGGGCGTCACCGAGACTGATAAAGACATTCCCCGATAGGGGAAGTGGAGAGTTGGCAGCCATCTGGGCCTTCGCATAGGCGATCCCGAGGTCCTGATCCAAGCCCATCACCTCCCCTGTCGATCGCATTTCGGGAGACAGGATGATGTCCTGTCCCTGGAACTTGTTGAACGGGAAGACCGATTCCTTGACCGCCCAGTAGGTTGGCCAGATCTCATGGGTGAGTCCCAATTCCTTGAGGGTCTTCCCTGCCATGACCTTCGCGGCCAGTTTCGCCAGTGGAATTCCGATCGCCTTGGAGACGAAGGGGACGGTCCGCGAGGCACGAGGGTTGACCTCAAGGACGTAGACCTTGTCGCCTTTGACCGCGTACTGGACGTTCATCAGGCCGGTGACCCGGAGCTCACGGGCCATGGCGTGGGTGTAGTGGCGGATCGTCTCGACAACCGTCTCCGGCAGCGTGTGGGGCGGTAGGACCATCGCGGCGTCACCTGAGTGCACACCAGCAAACTCGATATGCTCGAGCATGCCTCCGATGACGATCGTCGCGTCGGCTGGATTCTCGTGACGGCCGACATCCGCAATGCAGTCGACATCGACCTCCGTGGCATCCTCGAGAAACTTGTCGACGAGGACAGGCCGCTCCGGTGATGCCTCGACCGCAAATTTCATGTAGTGGGTCAGCTCGGCGTCCGAGTAGACGATCTGCATGGCCCGTCCACCCAGGACGAACGAGGGGCGCACCAAGACCGGATAGGTCAGCCGATGGGCCGCTGCGAGAGCTTCCTCGATGCTGACCGCAAGACCATTGGGTGGCTGAGGGATTCCCAGACGATCGAGCATGGCTGCGAAGAGCTTCCGGTCCTCGGCAATCTCGATGCCCTGGGGGGAAGTCCCGATGATGTTGACCCCGTTTTTCTGGAGTCCGAGGGCGAGATTCAGCGGGGTCTGTCCACCAAACTGGGCGATGGCCCCCCAGCAACCCTCCCGCTCATAGATGTGGAGCACGTCCTCGAGGGTGAGAGGTTCGAAGAACAGCTTATCCGATGTGTCGTAGTCGGTGGAGACGGTCTCCGGGTTGGAGTTCACCATCAGCGTCTCGAACCCATCCTCCTTGAGGGCGAAGGCCGCGTGGACGCAACAGTAGTCGAATTCAATGCCCTGGCCGATCCGGTTGGGTCCACCACCGAGGATCATCACCTTGCGTTTCGGGGTCTTGACCACCTCGTCGTCCCCTCGGTCGTAGGTCGAATAGTAGTAGGGGGTATAGGCCTCGAATTCTGCGGCGCAGGTGTCCACCAGACGATAGCTGGGAACGAGGCCGAGGCTCTTCCGCTCGGCGCGGACAGCCTCCTCGCTCCTGCGGGTCAGATGGGCGATCTGGCGGTCGGAGAAGCCGAGGGATTTGGCACGTTTGAGGAGGTCTGCGTTCATGCTCGAAAAGCCGGAAGAGAAGGACACACGGTGTCCTTTGTGGCGAGGCGGAAGTTGGATCCACCCGTGCCGACCGAACCATGCTTGAGGGACTCAGGCCGGGGGTTGCCCCTACGCTTCCTACCCTCCTGATCCGTGGGATCCAATCCATGGGATTGCCAGACAGGGTAAGGGCGGTTGACCCTGAGGCATGAGGTCTCTGTGTCTTCTGGTGCTTGCGTGGTCCGGCATCGGCATCGGCTCGGCCCAGTCCCCGCTTACCCGGGCCCATTCCCACAACGATTATGAGCACCCGCGTCCCCTGATCGATGCCCTGAGCCAAGGGTTCTGCGGGGTGGAGGCCGATGTCTGGCCGGTCGGCGATCGATTGCTGGTGGCCCATGAGCGCTCCCAGGTGAAGGCCGAGCGGACGCTCGAGACCCTCTATCTCGCCCCCTTGGCCGAACGGGCCCGGACCAACAATGGGGAAATCCAGAAGGGATCCAAGGAATTCACACTTCTGGTCGACGTGAAGGCGGATCCGCTCCGCTCCTACGCCCTTCTGGCTCCGCTGCTGGAGCGTTACCGCGGGATGCTGACCCGCTTCACCGACACCAATCTGACTCCAGGCGCTGTCAAAGTAATCCTCTCCGGAGCCCGCCCCATCGATCAGGTCAAGGGCCAGCCGGTTCGGTGGTGTGCCATCGACGGGCGTCTCCCTGACTTGGAATCGAATCCCTCACCTTACCTTATTCCACTGGTGAGCGACAGCTGGCGACCCACGTTTCCGGTTCAGATCGATGCTCCCCTGAGCGCTCCGGATCGTGATCGGCTCCATTCCCTGGTGCGCCGGGCCCATGAGCAGGGACGGCGTATCCGGTTCTGGGGGGCACGGGACAACCCGGTGGTCTGGAAAGAGCAGTTCGACGCGGGGGTGGATCTCATCAATACCGACAAGCTGGAGGGGCTCCGGGAATTCCTGCTCCAGCAGGGACGGTGATGCTCGGACACCAGCGGTGCCTGCTTCCGGGGATCACTTGGTCACACCCCGCTCACTGGTCTTCACGAAGTCGATGAGGTGAAGGAGTTCCGGGCTCGACTGGAGTTCTCCTTCGAGCCTCGCGATCGCGTTGGGGACGGAGAGCCCGTCCCGGAACAGGATGCGGTGGGCCTGCCCAATGCTTCGGATCGTCTCGGGATCGAGTCCCGCGCGCTCGAGCCCGACCAGGTTGGCCTTCACCGTTTCTGCGGGGTCACCGGAGACCAGCATGAAGGGGGCGACATCCCGCCGGACCGGTGTGCAGGCGGCAACCATGGCGAGTCGACCAACACGGGAGAACTGATGGACGGCCGACATGCCTCCGAGGATTGCATGGTCTTCGATCACCACGTGTCCGGCAATCTGCGCCAGATTGGACATGATGATATGATTTCCGAGGTGGCAGTCGTGGGCGATGTGGGTGTAGGCGAGCAGATTGTTGTAGGATCCGACAACGGTCGCCCCCCCATCGGCGGTCGCCGCGTGGATGGTCACATATTCCCGGAATGTGTTCCTGTCCCCAATCTCCACCCGGGTGTGACCCCCCTGCCACTTCAAGTCCTGGGTCCTGCCCCCGATGCAGGCGAACGGAAAGATCTCGTTTCCGAGTCCGAGACGGGTGTCCCCATCGAGAACCACGTGGGAATGGAGTCGGTTGCCGGGTCCCATTCGGACTCCAGGGCCGATCACACAATAGGGGCCGATCTCGCACCCCTCGCCGATCTCGGCGCCGGGGTGGATGATCGCGGTGGAGTGGATCGATGAGGCCATGGTCAGCGGTCCACGAGCATGAAGGTGACGTTGGCCTCGCTGACCGTCTCACCGTCGACCAGGCAGACGCCCTTTGCCTTGGCGATCTTGCCGCGGATCTTGGTCATTTCGACATCGATCACGAGCGTGTCACCTGGGCGGACCGGCTTGCGCCACTTGACCTCCTCCGCCGACATGAAATAGGCGAGTTTACCCAGGTTTTCTGCTTCGCGAAGCAGGAGAAGACCGGCGACCTGGGCCATGGCCTCGAGCTGGAGCACTCCCGGCATGATGGGATGCCCCGGGAAGTGTCCGGCGAAATAAGGTTCACCCATCGTGACCTGTTTGAGAGCGGTGATCCTGTTCCCCTCTATCCGCGTCACCCGGTCAACCATCAGAAAGGGGGGGCGATGGGGCAGCATCTGCATCACCTGTTCGACATCGAGGGTGGCGCCGTCGCGCACCGGTGTTTCGGATGGCTTGGAATCGGTCACGGGGGACACGGGTTTGGCCGCACCTGCGGCTGTTTTGGTGGAAGGCTTCTCCGTGGCGGAAGCAGGAGGGGGAGAAAATGTCTGGGCGACCTCGATCCGGCGGCGGGTCTGGCTGAGAATGGCCTTGGCCATCTCCGTGTTGGCCTGGTGGCTGGGCTTGACGGCCACCACGTGGGCCCGGATGGGGCGACCGACCAACGCCAGGTCCCCGACCATATCGAGCATCTTGTGCCTGACGAACTCCTCGGGATATCGCAGCGGTTCATTGGTGAGCACGGCATCATCGCGGACGATGATCGCATTCTCGAGGCTGGCCCCGCGAATCAACCCATTGCGGTAGAGATACTCGATCTCCTCCAGGAAGCCGAAGGTCCGGGCATGGCTCAGGTCTCTTTCCCAGCTCTCTTGGGTCACTTCCAGGGAGAAGAACTGGGTGAAACGACCTCCCTTGTCGGCGCTGGTGCAGGTCAGCTTGAACCCGTTGTAAGGAAAGGCAGCCATGTGTGTGTCTCCGATCGAAAACTCGATCGGGGAGTTGAGCTCGATCGGTTCGACCCGATCCGCCTGATCGAAGTTTCCAGCCTCCCGGATCAGTCGGGCGAACTCGCGGGAACTGCCGTCGGCAATCGGGGGTTCCGGCGCATCAAGCTCGATCACGGCGTTGTGTATTCCAGCGCCTTGGAGTGCGGCGAGGACATGCTCGACCGTGTGAATGCGCACCGAACCCCGGCCAAGCGTCGTGGATCGCTGCGTGTCCACCACATTCTCCGATCGGGCCTCGATCTCTGGCTTGCCTTCGAGGTCCACCCGGCGGAATCGGAGTCCCGAGTTGGGCGACGCCGGCATCAGCGTCATCGTCACCTTGTTGCCGGAATGGAGGCCGATGCCTGAAAAGGCAACGGACTTCTGGAGGGTTTTCTGCGGCAACGCCACAGGCGGATTAAAGCCTCCCGGTCCTCGATTAAGCAAGGAGCCGCGTCTTGCGATCGCGATTGAGGGTGGCGCCGGGATCAGGGGTTGGGCTGTGGACGTTTGATGACGCCTCGCCTTGGTTCCGGCATCCGGCATCGCCACAGGGTTGGACGGACATCCTTCGGATCGGCAATCCGGCCGATCCCGTTGTTGTCAACGAGGAGCCATGCCGTGTCGGCCTGGACCGCAAGCCCTTCCACGAAACCGACCGGAAGCGGGTTCAGGTATCCATGCTTGGGATCCCGCTCGATTGCCCCATAGCCGAAGGCTGCTTCCACTCGACCGCTGCCAGGTTCGACCCTGAGGATGCATTGGCTCTCCCGACAGAGAACCCATAGTCGGTCGGCATTCCAGCACAGGTCGGAGTAGTGGACATCCCGTGCTGGGCGATCGGGGGGCGAGACGGAAAACGTCCGCTGGACCTTCCAGGTCGACATGGAGATGACCACGATGCGACCGACATTCCGTTCATTCGCCAAGAACAGCTGACCGCCGCCGATGGCCAATCCCTCCCACGAGGCGTTGCCATCCTCCGAGATCCACTTTCTGACGGGGCTCCAGTCGGTGGCCAATCGTTCCGTCTTGCGGGTCTTGGGATCGAATCTGAAGAGGTGTCGGCTGATCTCGTCGCAGACGTAGAAACGGCCTTGGTCGTCGATGGCAAGGCCCTCCAGGTCATAGGCTGGTGCGGTCTGCCCGCAGGCCGCATCCAGGGATGCCTTCGTGAAGACATCTGGGACCAATTCCAGCCGCGCCACGCTCCCTTCATCGAGTCCCTCAATCCGGTAAAGCCCGGCCTGCTTGTCGTTGACCGTGAGCAGTGTGCCGTCCGCGAGGCGCAGCAGAGCCGAGGCATCGAATCGACTGGCATCCGGAGGCGTGAGCGTCCAGGTGCGTTCCCATTTCAGGGACTGCATCGGAACCTTGGACGGGTCGGGGAGTTCCATCGGACCGGCTCCTCCGAGTTGGAGCTCGAGGAGGAGGCCGAGAGCCAATACGGCGCAAACCTCGAAGGATCTCATTCCGATCAGCGTGGTCTGGTCAGTCCTCCAAGAAAAGCCGGCGCTGTTTCCCCATTTATAAGGGCGGCACAAAACTTAACATTTTGCGCATGGGCCTTCCGGCGGTCCGGGATAGGGTTGTGAGGTCGTTATGGAAACCTGTCATGAATCAGGCGCGCAGGTCCCGCCGCTCCGCGCCGCGGGTGGACTGGTCTGGCGCCGCGGGCCTGCTGGGCTTGAGCTGCTCCTCATCCGAAGGGATCGCCACGGTGGTGACGAGTGGTCGTTTCCGAAGGGCAAGCTGGATCCGGGAGAAAACTTCGAGGAGGCGGCGCTTCGTGAGGTCGAGGAGGAAACGGGAATCCGCGCCCGCACCCTCCGGTTTGCCGGGGTCATGCAGTATGTGGTCCAGGACAGGAACAAGGTGGTCTGCTTCTGGGACATGGAGGCGGTCGGACCCGGTGCTGGAAAGGATGATGGGGAGGTTGCGGAGACCCGCTGGGTGCCTCGTGATGAAGCATTGAGGCTTCTCTCCCACGATCAGAACCGGGAACTGCTCCGGCACCTTCCCGCGCCGCCGCTTTGATGGCAGGGCCACCCAGATCCCGACCGGTTGCCTGAGATCACCGTTCCGTTCAATTGCTCCAGGACTCCGGGATGATCCGAGGTCATTCCGTTCCACGTCGTCGTGCCCATGAATCCGGACATTCTCCTGTCCACGCTGAATGCCCGCTACCTCCACGCGGCCTTTGGACTGCGCTACCTGATGGCCAACCTCGGTGACCTCAGGTCCCGGGCACGTCTCCTCGAGTTCGATATCAACCAATCCGTCCTCGAGATCGCAGAGTCCATCCTGAGTCAGAACCCGAGAATCCTCGGTCTGGGCGTCTACATCTGGAATGTGCGACCCACGACCGAGCTGGTTGCGATCCTGAAGCGTCTTCGTCCCGACCTCGTCGTCGTCCTGGGCGGTCCAGAGGTCAGCCATGAGCCGGAGTGGCAGGAGATCGTGGGCCTCGCGGATCATGTCATCACCGGGGAGGCCGACCTTCGTTTCACCGAACTTTGCAGGCGCCTGTTATTGGGACCGTTTGGGCATACCGAGCCGATTCCAAAGATTGTGCACGCGGCCTTGCTGGATCTGACCCGACTGGAGCTCCCCTACGAGCTCTACGACGAGAGGGACATCGCCCACCGGGTGATCTATGTCGAGGCGTCACGGGGTTGTCCGTTCACCTGTGAGTTCTGCCTCTCCTCCCTCGACATCCCAGTTCGTCAGTTTCCATTGGATCGCTTCCTCGGGGCGATGCAGCGCCTCCTCGATCGCGGTGTTCTGCGATTCAAGTTCGTCGATCGCACGTTCAACCTCCACCTCCCGACCAGCATTGCGATCCTGCGCTTTTTCCTGGACCGGATGCGGCCTGGGCTGTTCGTCCACTTCGAGTTGGTGCCCGACCGACTGCCGGAACCCCTCCGTGAACTCATCGCCCGTTTCCCGGAAGGGTCCCTCCAGTTCGAGGTCGGCCTCCAGACGCTCAATCCCGAGGTCGAGGAACGGATCAGCCGTCGTCAGAACCATGCCCGAATGGAGGACAATCTCCGGTGGCTTCGGGATCACAGTGGCGTCCATGTTCATGCCGATCTCATCGTTGGACTTCCTGGGGAGGACCTTGAGAGCTTCGGCGCGGGCTTCGATCGGCTCCTCGCGCTGGGCCCTCAGGAAATCCAGGTCGGCATCCTGAAGCGTCTTCGTGGTACGCCGATCGTCCGGCATGACATCGAGTGGGGCATGGTCTACAGCCCCCATCCTCCCTATGAGGTCTTGGAAACCCGGGTCCTCGACTTTGCAACCCTCGCCCGGCTCAAGCGGTTTGCGGCCTTCTGGGACTTGTTTGCCAACAGTGGCCGATTCTCGCGCTCCCTACCGCTGCTGTGGTCGGCGTCTGGCTTCCAGGGGTCCGCCTTCGTGGCCTTCTTGGCCTTCAGCGACGACCTCCACCAGCAGGGGATCAAGGCAAGCGGCGTTGCCCTGACCCGACAGTTTGAGCTCCTTTGGAATCATGCGGTAGGGCGCAGGTCCATTCCCCCTAGTATCATCGCCGGGGCGCTCGCTGCAGACTATGTCCGGGCGGGTCGCAATGATTGCCCACCGTGGTGGAGGGAGGAGTTCGGTCCCATGCCCTCGGTTCGTCGGCAGGCCCGATCGGCACCGCCACGCCAGGCCCGACACCTGTCGGAGAGTCCCTGATGCCTGGACTTCAGGTGATGAGCGGCAGGGTGGGAAAGGTCGACCCCAGGATGGCCTTCGGATCCGTTCGCAGCCACTGCGCGAGGAGGCTGGCGTAGACGGTGCGGAAATCCGTCGTGTGACGGATGTCCCCGTTGCGGAGCAATTTCGGATCGAGCTCAGGCGCCTTGCCGTGCAAGCCGGCCCTGACCCGGGTCCCCGCCAGGAACAGGGGTGCGGCGGCACCGTGGTCGGTTCCGGCATTGCCATTCTCAGCAACCCGTCGCCCGAACTCACTGAATGTCATCACCAATACCCGGTCCGACTGCCCAAGTGCCTTCAGATCCCGGATGAAGGCCGCCATGGCATCCCCCAGAATCCCAAGGAGTCGATGATGGGCTCCGGCCTGATGGGTATGCGTATCGTAACCGCCCTGGCTGACGTAGTAGACCCGTGTGCCCAGCCCCCCTGCAATCAGGCGGGCGACGAGCCTGAGATCCGTTGCCAGTTTCGAGGCGGGGTAGACTGCCCCGTTACGAACGCGGTTGGCGATGGATTGGATCCGGTCCGAGCTGATCTGGGCGTCCAGCGAGGTGCGCTCCAGGAAATCGAGGGCTGAGCCCTGGTGGACGGGTGAGCCAGACCCTTCCAACATCGAGATACTGCCTCCTGCATTCTCAGGGGCTCCGAGTGGCGCGTCTTCGAAGCCCGCATTCATCCGACGATAGAAGGTTCCACTCGTCGTCGAGTCTCCGTCGGATACCTCGTCAGTATCGGCGAAACGGAACGATTCCGGGTTCTCGAGCGCGATGCCCCTCGGCTGGCGCGCGGCGAAGGCCAAGGGGGATTGTCGGCCCACGGCCAGCCCGATGGTCGGGGGCGAACCGCTGCAGGCGTTGTCGAAGTATCGCCCAATCCAGCCCAGGTTGCTGAAGCGATTGCTGTCCGTGGCGGTCATCCAGATATCGGTGCTCCTGAAGTGCGACCGGTTGGGGTTCGGGTACCCGACCGACTGCACAATCCCGAGCTGCCCCTGGTCGTGGAGTTCCTGGAACCCTCCCAACGCCGGGTGCAACCCTACATCGTCTCGGATCTTTCGGACGGTCTCGGCCTTCAGGCCCAGTTTTGGACGGGCCCTGTGGTAGTGGTCGTTCCTGAAGGGAGCCAGGGTGTTCAACCCATCGTTCCCACCTGCGAGCTGGATCACGACGAGGACCGGCCCATCCCTGCCGGTGACCGGTGCCACGGCACGATCGAGGTGTTCAGCCTGCAGCTGGTCGAATGTTGCGGCCAGAAATGCGGGTACGGTCGAACCAAGGGCGCCACCCCAGGCGGTCGATTTCAGGAAGGATCGACGGGTATGCATCGGATTTTGGGTTTTGGTTCGGTCAGCACAGTTGGTATTCGGGCAGGCAGAGCGTGAGTCGCAAAAGGCCCAGGAGATCGAGCCGGTCCAGATCCCCCTGGGAGGACAGGTACTCGAGGAGCACCTTGCGGCCCCGGTCCGAGAGTCTCGAGGCGAGAAACCGTTCGTTGAGGATCTCGATGGTCCCTTGCTTCGAGGTCCTGGCGGAGACCGGGATCAACGTCTTGAGCTCAACCGGGGTGGTGACCTGTCGGCGCCGTCGGTGTTCGCTCCGTCCGTTCTGGGCCGGTTTCCGCGGCACGTTTGGCAGCGGATTTTCACCGGTGACCAGGGTGAGTGCAAGGTTTTGGCGGGTCAGCAGGGTATTTGCGTTGATCCACGCCATTCCCCCTTCCCAACCTTTCACGTTGGGTGGATGGAACAGATCCTGGCCGAGAAGCCGTAGCGAGTTGGCACAGATCGGCGCCGGTGGCAGCGGTCGATCGAGCTGTCGGCAGGCCATGACCAGAAGCTCGGTGGGACTCTTGATCTTCTGACCGACAACGTCTGGCGCATGGAATGCCTCTGAGATGAACAAGGTTTCCAGGAAGGGGGCAATGCGTCTGCCGGCATCCCGGAAGCTGTCGACGAGGGCATCCTGCAGTCCGGGTGGTAGTGGGGTGCCGGCGAAGAAGGTCCAGAGCCGTCCCGTGATCCAGCGGTCCGAATCCGGGCGGTCCGTCAGGAGTTCAAGGATGTCCTCCAAGCCCAGTTTTCCTTCCCGACCCAGGACCGATTTGCTGCCTGAGTCATGCAGTCGCGGGCGGTACACGGGTTCCTGTCGGAGTCGGTCGAGAGTCCATCCGGTCAGGGCCCGGGCTGTCTCGGTCACATCGCGCTCGGAAAACCGTCCCTCACCCAGAACGAAGAGCTCCATCAGCTCCCGCGCGTAGTTTTCGTTCGGCCTCGGCGGCCGGCTCTGAGCCTGGTCGAGCCAGATCAACATCGCCGGATCGAGCGTCACCTCGCGGAGCAGTGTCTTCCAGGGACCCAGACCGTGTCGCCGGAACAGATCGTTCTGGCGCCACATGAGATAGGCGTCCCGCACCTTGACGGCACTGGTCGCAAAATGTCCGTGCCAGAAAAGGGTCAGTTTTTCCTGCACCGGGTGGGGACTGCTGGCCATGCGGGTGAGCCACCAGCCCTCCAGTTCGATCATCCGCGCCCGCTGGACCTTCCGCTGCTCCCGTAGCAGCTGGGTCCGCTCCTCCGGGCTGGCCTCCCGGAACGCCTTGAGCCGTACGCCACGGTCGGGATCGGGGCGGGCCCATGAGGGATTTGTCGTGGGACTCGAAAACGCCTCCGGTGCGACCATGGACGTCACGGCCTCCCGGAGTGGCTTTCGGGCAAGGGTAGCGATCTCCTCGGGGGTACCGCCGAATCCAGCCCGGTTCAGGAGGTGTGCCGCGGCCGCGACGTTCCATCTCGATGCGGGCAGTTCCACCAACATGCCTCATCAGACGCAGGGCGTGGGTGGGAGGTTTCAAAACGGATCAGGAATCAGACGGCATTGTTGCAATCGTGTCCCAGGTCTTGTTGGGACTCCCGGACCGGGCTGAGCCTGAGGGCTGAAAGGGGAAACCTCACCGTCGTCACGCCGGCGTGTGTGGTGACCTCGACCGGGTCGGCAAGGCGTCTCAGGAGCGTCAGCATCCCGCTGTTCTCAGCGAGGACATCGGCATGGAAGCCGAGGATCCCCTGTTCCCGAGCAACCTCGGCGAGCCTCCGCAGCAGGGAATCCCCGATTTCCCGACGTCGATAGCCTTCCCGGACGACGATGCCGATCTCAGCCCACTGAGTTGCGGGATTTCTATGGTAGCGCGCGACGGCGACGAACTGCTGTTCGCCTCCGGCAGGGATGAGGCCCACGAGGGCCATGCCGTCGTGGTAGTCGAGGGTCACGAGCCGCTGGGCCAGTTCGGCTGGAAGGGATTGGAGTCGGCTGAAATACCTCTGGTAGATCGTCGACGGGGAATGTGCATAGAAGAGCTCCTTGAGATGGCGCTCATCGGTCGGTTGGATCGGTCGGAAGTCGACCCGCAGCCCGCCACCGAACTCGTGGGAGGTTTCATGTTTCCGGGGATAGGGACGGAGTCCGGCAGGCAGGGCGATCTGGTTTGGGGCCACCAGATGTCGGTCTCGGGCCTCCTTGAGGAGAGCTTCCCGGAATTGCGGGTGGGCGATGTGGATGAGGGCGAGGGCGCGCTCACGGACGGTCTTCCCGCGGAGGTGGGCGATTCCAAACTCGGTGACGACGTAATGGATGTCCGCCCGTGTGGTGACCACGCCGGCCCCAACCAGCAGTCGTCCGCTGATCCTTGAGACGGTTCCCTGTCGGCCTGTCGACGGAAGTGCGATGATCGCCTTTCCTCCCTGGCTTCGAGCAGCGCCACGCATGAAGTCGGTCTGGCCCCCGAATCCGCTGTAGAACCGGTCACCGAGGGAATCCGCACAGATCTGTCCCGTCAGGTCGATCTCCAGCGCGGAGCTGATGGCCACCATCCGGTTGTTGCGGGCGATCTGGAATGGGTCGTTTGTGAACTCCGTCGGGCGGAACTCGAAGGCGGGGTTGTCGTGGATGTAGTCGTAGAGCCGACGGTTCCCGAAGCAGAAGCTGGTGACGATCTTCCCGGGCAGGAGCGTCTTGAGCCTCCCGTTCAGGGCTCCCGACTCGATCAATGGAAGCACGGCCTCCGTGAGCATCTCGGTGTGCATCCCCAGGTTCTTCTTGTCACGGAGGGCCGCGAGCACGGCGCTAGGGATGGACCCGATTCCCGTCTGCAGGGTGGCCCCGTCCGGCACCAGTGTTTCAATGAACTCTGCGATCTGCAGGGCCTCCTGAGAGGGTTCCTCCGTCGGGTGCTCCAGCACTGGCAGACGACCCTCCACCATCACATCCAGATCACGCACATGGACGAAGCTGTCTCCCAATGTGCGCGGCATGTTGGGGTTGATTTCGGCGATCACGAGGTCGGCCGACTCGACCACCGACTTCACCACGTCGACCGATACCCCGTAGCTTCAGAACCCGTGGATGTCGGGTGGACTGACCCGGACCAGGGCGATGTCGAGATGCAGTCGACGCTCACGGAATAGACGCGGGATCTCGGAGAGAAAGATGGGGGTGTAGTCGGCCAGTCCGGCCTGGACTTGGCTTCGCACGTTCCCGCCGATGAAGAATGAATTCTGCCGGCAGTGGGCCTGGAGTTCCGTCGCGGCGTAGGGAGCAGGTCCGTGGGTCAGGATGTGGAGGATCTCCACGTCGTACACCGCGGGAACCCTCCGTGTGAGGGCTTGGATCAGGGTCTGCGGTGCCGCGCAGCCGGAGCCCACGAAGACCCGCATCCCGCTGCGGAGTCGGGCCAAGGCGTCATCGGCGGAAACGGGGGGCGGCGGTGCAACACTTACCCGTTCAGCAAAGGTCCTGGACTAAAGCCTGACAAGTACGGGAGGCGGTCAGCGGGCTGGTCGTCCGGGAGGGGTTCGGGCGAGCCCGAATCACTCGAGGCCGCGATCGAACATGGGGATGACGAAGCGGTAGAAGATCGCACCGACCATGAGGATGAGTGCAGCCTGGTAGAAGTTGAACTTCCGGGCGGACAACCGATCTGGGATCTCATCAAACCAAACCTTGGTCTTCTCACCAAAGGTGCGTCGATTGGAAGATCTGCCACCTGGTGGTCGCGAGCCCGGGCGGCGTGATCTTGGAAGCGGAGCGCTGGTCCTACCTTCGTTGTCCAAACCCATGCGATTCATCAAAGGGAAGTCCTGTCGAAAAGCAACGACACAGGAACCCTCAGGGGGTTTTGTCAGCCGTCGGACTCAGGAGCTGCGCTTTTGCTGAGCTCCTGAATTGACCCGCGGCCGGTGAGCGCTTAGAGGGTTTGCTTCCACTTTCATGAAACCTCTCCGCTTCCGTCCTTGGGCTCCGTTGTTGGCCGCCCTTGTCTTGTTGCTCCCCTACCCTCCGGTCTCGGCCGAGACGCCGCCCGAGGGGTTTTCTCCGCTGTTCAATGGGAAGGATCTGACGGGGTTCCGTGGTGGTGATACCTATGACCACCGAAAGTTACTGTCGCTCCCCGAGGCCGAGCGCAAGGCATTGATCGACAAATGGACCGCCTCGATGCTCGAGGTGAATCCCAAGTCCGGAAAGCCGCACTGGTACTTCGAAAACGGGGAGCTGGTGAACGATGGGCTCGGGGCGTATGCAACGACCGAAAAAGACTACGGCGATTTCGAGCTGCTGATCGACTACAAGACGGTCCCCAAGGCCGACTCGGGAATCTATCTGCGCGGAGTCCCCCAGGTGCAGATCTGGGATTCGACGGAAAAGGAAAAGTTCAACATCGGCGCCGACAAAGGCTCGGGAGCGCTCTGGAACAACTCCCCGGGTGCCCCCGGGAAGGATCCGTTGGTCCTGGCCGACGAGCCGTTTGGGCAATGGAATCAGTTCCGCATCATGATGGTGGGGTCGCGGGTCAGTGTCTGGCTCAACGGCAAGCAGGTCGTGAAGAATGCCGTCATGGAGAACTACTACGATCGTAAGCTGCCCGTGCCGGTGAAGGGTCCGATCCAGCTCCAGACCCACGGTGGGGAAATCCGGTGGCGCAACGCGTTCGTCCGCGAGATCCCGCCAGCCGAGGCAGACCGAATCCTGTCAAAGGATGGCGAATCCGGGTTCACACCACTCCTCAACGGCCGTGATCTCAAGGGCTGGGCAGGTCCGCTGGACAACTACGAAGTGGTCGACGGCGCCGTGAAATGCAAGGCGGGCAAGGGGGGGACGATCTACACGGAGAAGGAGTACGGCGATTTCGTCGTGCGCCTCGAGTACAAGCTGCCGCCCGGTGGCAACAACGGTCTTGCCATCCGCTATCCCGGAAAGGGGGACACCGCCTACGAGGGCATGTGTGAACTCCAGGTTCTGGATGACAACTACGAGAAGGTCACCAACTCCAAGATCGACCCCCGTCAGGCCCATGGTTCGGCCTACGGCATGGCTGCCGCCGCGCGCGGCTTCCAGAGGCCTCCTGGTGAGTGGAACTACGAGGAGGTCACGGTCACGGGCTCGAAGATCCGGGTGGAGCTCAACGGCTTTGTTGTCCTCGACACCGACCTATCCCAGATCAAGGAATACCTCGCGAACTCCCCTCATCCGGGCAAGGACCGGGTTCGGGGTCACTTCGGCTTCGCCGGGCACAACGATCCGGTGATGTTCCGAAACGTCCGCCTGCGCGAACTGTGAGCCCGAAGGAGGGCCCGTTGCAGTTTGAGCCCCCCGTGCTCTGGATCACGGGGGGCAGTGGTCTCATTGGACGCTACCTAGCCGATCAGGCCCAGGGTCGGTGGCCTCGGTGCCGGGTCCTGAGGATGGGTCGCCCCGCGATCGACCTGACCGATTTCGGCCTGATCACGCGCCTGTTTTCGGAGGATCGTCCCTCGGCTGTCCTCCATTGCGCTGCCATGAGCCGGTCACCGGCCTGTCAGGCGGACCCACCCCGGGCCTGGCTCCAGAATGTCGAGGTCACCCGGCATCTTGTCGGCCTTTGCCGGGATGTGCCCTTCGTCTTCTTTTCCACCGATCTGGTGTTTCGTGGGGACCGAGGGGGGCTGGACGAGACATCGGGACCCGATCCGGTCTCGGTCTACGGAAAGACCAAGCTCGCGGCCGAGGAAGTCGTCCGGTGTCTCGATCGGCATCTCATCATCCGGACCTCGTTGAACTACGGGCATTCTTCCTCGGCGGATCGCGCCTTCAACGAGGAGATGGTGCAGGCCTGGAGGTCGGGCCGAACCCTCAGGCTGTTCACCGATGAATACCGGACCCCGATCGCTGCCTCCGAGACGGCTCGCGCGGTGCTCGACCTGTTGACGATCGGCGCCTCCGGCACCCTTCATGTGGCAGGCCGGGAACGTCTGTCGCGATGGGAATTGGGAGGGCTGATCGCAGGACTGCATCCGGGTCTTGAGGCCCGGATCGAGGCCACCTCTCTCCGTGATTATCAGGGTCCCCCGCGGGCGCCGGATATCACATTGGACTGTGGCAAAGCGGAGGTCTTGTTGGGACGCCCCATGCCTCGATTCAGTGACTGGCTTCGCGAATCCGGGCCCGGCTCCTGAGGAGAATCCATGGCGTACCGAGGCAGACTGGCGCCGTCGCCTACGGGATACCTCCACCTGGGGCATGCGCTCACCTTCTGGGTGGCCGCGGAGCGTGCCCGGATGCACGACGGGGAGTTGATCCTGCGGATCGATGACCTCGATCAGTCCCGGTCCCGTCCCAAGTTCGTCGCGGGAGTCGTCGAGGACCTCCGATGGTTTGGACTCTCGTGGTCCGAGGGGCCAGACTGTGGAGGCGCTTTCGGTCCCTATTTCCAAAGCGCCAGGACGGATCGGTATGAGGAAGCTCTCAATACACTTTTGGAACGGGGATGCCTGTTTTCGTGTCGCTGCTCCAGGAGAGACATACGGTCAGCAATCCAGGCTCCTCATGCTGCGGATGATGAGCCGGTCTATCCCGGGACGTGTAGGACTCTGGTGCCCCGGGAGGACCCTCTGACTCGGGGCGTCACCTGGCGATTTCGCGTCCCAGATGGGGAGAGGATTGGTTTTGTCGACCACTGCCGGGGTTCCGTTGGGTGGGTTGCGGGCCGGGATTTCGGGGATTTTGTCGTGTGGAGGTCGGACGGCGTCCCTGGATATCAGCTGGCCTGTGTGGTGGACGATGCCGCAATGGGAATCACCGAGGTTGTGCGGGGCGAGGATCTTCTGCTATCAACCGCACGGCAGCTGCTGCTCTACCGCGCCCTGGGCCTGGCGCCACCCGGCTTCTTCCACAGTCCTCTCATGAACGACGATCGCGGTGTCAGATTGGCGAAGCGTCATGCCGCCTTGGGACTCCGCCAGCTCCGTGAAGAGGGGTGGTCCGCGGAGGATCTCCGCCAGCTTCCGGCGTTCCGGGACCTTCTGGGTCGTGGATTGCAGGCCGGAGTTGCGCCGAAGACCCCTTGATCCAGTTTTCTAATCGGCATTCATTGCACAGGAGTCGATCGGCACCACACTGCTATTGAAAATGGCGAGCATTGTTACGCGCACGGGAGATGCCGGTCACACCGGTCTGATGTACAACCGGCGAATCTCGAAGGCCCATCCGCGCGTCGAGGCCTACGGAACGGTGGATGAACTCAACGCGGCTCTGGGAACGGTCCGAGCCGCCGGTGCCACCGCGTTCCTGTCGGATCGGATTCTCGTCATCCAAGGTGATCTGGTCGTTCTCATGGGTGAGCTGGCGACCGGGGTTGAGGACCTCGAACGCTATGTAAAAGGCGGATTCAAGCTCGTGTGCGCAGATCACGTCGGGAAGCTCGACGTGATGGTGGCTGACCTGGAAGCGGAGGCCATTTCCTACAAAGGATGGGCGACTCCAGGAGCCAATCCTGTTGCGGCCGCTTTGGATGTGGCTCGAACCACCTGTCGTCGTGCCGAGCGGCGTGTCGTGGCCCTGCATGAGGCTGGTCAGCTCAAGAATGACGAGATTGTCGTGTTCATGAATCGGCTCAGCGACCTCCTCTGGCTGATGGCACGGTGGTCCGAGACCCCGCAATCCTCCACTTCGACCTGATTGCGCGCCTCGTGAGGGGTACGGTCGAATGGCATCAGAAGACCGGCCTGCCGTCTGTTCATCAGGGTGGGTTTGTATCGCTTACCTAGAAAAATCTCGCGCTCAAGCCCCTCGGTGGCCTCTGCTATCGGATCATGTTCGTGCGTTGGATCGTGGTGGCGTGGGCGGGTTTCGCTTTGGTGTTGGCCCAGGAGCCAGATCCCACGTTGGCAGTCCGGCAAAAGGCCCTGGAGGCGGTCAAGACGGGCCAGTTGACCAATGCCATCACGGTGGTGAGCGATGCCATTAAGACCCATCCCCAGGAGCCGCGCCTATGGAACCTGAGGGCCCAGATCCGGTCGCTTTCAGGGGATTCCTCGGGTGCCGTTTCCGATCTTTCCGAGGGAATCCGTCTCAACCCCAAGTCGGCCCTCCTGCACCAGGACCGGGCCATGGAGCGATTCAAGATGGGACAGATCCCGGAATGTCTGCAGGACTTCGACCGCGCCAACGAGCTCAGTACGGAGCTTGTGCCGTACAATTGGCAGCGTGGCATCGCCCTCTACTACGGACGTCGCTATTCGGATGGCCGGAAGCAGTTCGAGGCCCATCGCGCGGTGAACGCCAACGATGTGGAGAACGCCGTCTGGCATTTTCTGTGCGTTGCCCGTCAGGAGGGGACCAATGCCGCCGTGAAGGTCTACATGGACATCAGCGGGGACAGCCGCATCCCCATGGCCGAGATCCACGAGCTGTTCAAGGGCGAGGCTCCGGAGGCTGAGATTCTCGAGGCCGCGGAATCCGCCCCGGAGGATCCCCGGGAGAAGCGCCAGGCCCGCTTCTACGCGCACCTCTACATTGGATTGTATGAGGATCTCCTGGGTCGTGCCGACTCCGCCCGGGAGCATCTCCGCAAGGCTGTTGCCCTGTCGGGCGCGCGCGACTACATGGGCCAGGTGGCCCGAGTGCATCTGAGCCGTCTGAATCCGACCCCAACCACGCCCCCCTCTCCTTCGAAGCCATGACTGATCGTCGCCCCAGCGATTCCGATTCCGATTCTGCAGGCCGTCGCCCTCCCAAGCGGGGAGAGCCTTGGCCGAAACGCTTCACCTTCACACCGGATGGGGGCATGCGATTTGAAAAAGCGGACTCGGGTCGTCCTCCCAGATCCGCGGGACCGCGTCGCCCCTTTCCGCCGCGCCCGGGATCCCGGCCAGGTCCGGGTCGTCCGCCTGGACGTCCAGGTCCCGGGCGTCCGTCCTTCCAGGAGGGTCCCGACCGCCCGTTCCATGGGGAGAGGGAACGACCTCCCTTCAGGGGGGGGGCGGGCCCCCGGTTTGGAGGCCGTTTTTCCGATGAGGGTGGAGCGTCACGACCTGCCCCTCGTGGACCGAGGGAGGGTCGTCCGTTCCCGAGGACTGGTGGTTCCAGGGGAGAGGCTTCGGCTTCGGATCCCCGGGGCAGGACCTGGGGTCC
Organism: Verrucomicrobiota bacterium; assembly: GCA_016871805.1. Lineage (GTDB taxonomy): Bacteria > Verrucomicrobiota > Verrucomicrobiia > Limisphaerales > UBA9464 > UBA9464. Next base: position 12,226 of record VHCG01000040.1, on the reverse strand, counting down.
CCCTCGCGAGTTTCGTGGTCCCCGTCCGGGTGGACCGGATCGTCGTCCGGATCGCCCCCCTCGTGACTTCCGCGGGCCGCGTTCCTGGAATGAAGGACCCGCATCACGAGGTCCTGGACGCGGGTCCTGGGGGGAGCGTCCTGACCGTGCGCCTCGGGTGTTCGATGGTCCAGGCCCGAGATCACCAAGAGGCCCAATGGCTCGCCCGCAGCGGGACCCCTTGGCTGCTCCGGTCCGCTCCGCGGAGTCGCTACCGGAACCGCAGATGGAAAGCGAGGTCACGGCGACCCGGATGGAACTCGTCGAGCGCATCCTTTCGAAGGCGACTCCCACGATTCCTGCGGACCTTCTTCTCCGCCAGACCCTGGCCCGTCGAAAACAGCTCAGCCGTGGGGATGGGGCATGGGTCAGCCGTGCCGTGTTCAGCGTCTTCAGATGGAAGCCCTGGCTGGATGCGACGACGCCGTTGACCGCTCAGATCGACCAGGCGTTGGCCCTCGCCGATGATTTGGCGATCAATCCCTCCAGTCTCCCCGACGTGGATTTGGCCAAGGCGGTTCCAGCCTGGACCAACGAGGTGATGGAGACCCCCGGGGCATGGTTGCGATCGCTCCAAGCGGAGCCGGTTCTTTGGTTGAGAACCCGGATGGAGCAGACCGCGACGGTGATGGAGACCCTTGGCAATTGTGACCGACCCTCCTTCGCCGCTTTACCTCAGGCCTGCCGGTACGACGGGCAGGAGGACCTGTTCCGGCACCCGATTTTCCAATCCGGTGCTTTCGAGATCCAGGACCTTGCCTCCCAGGCGGTGGGACTGGTCTGTGCACCCCAGTCCGGGGAGACGTGGTGGGATGCCTGTGCTGGGGAAGGGGGCAAGACGCTGCATCTTTCCGATCTGATGGGGGGTAAGGGGTTGGTCTGGTCCAGCGATCGTGCCGAGTGGCGGCTCCAGCGTCTCAAGCAGCGGGCCGCCCGTTCCGGATGCTTCAACTATCGATCCGTCGTCTGGAATGGCGGTCCGAAACCGCCCACGAAAACGATCTTCGATGGAGTCCTCGTGGATGCTCCCTGCTCTGGAATCGGGACGTGGGGACGCAACCCTCATGCGCGCTGGTCAACACGCCGTGAGGACGTCGAGGAGTTGGCCGTCGTCCAACGATCCCTGCTGGACCATGTCGCCGGCTCGATCCGTCCCGGCGGGCGACTCGTCTATTCGGTGTGCACGCTCTCCCGCGCCGAAACCTCTGGGGTGGCCGATGCCTTCATGGCAGCACATCCCGAGTTTGAGCCCCTCGACGTGGTCAATCCCTTCGCCCCGGAACAGCCCCCTTCCTCTCGGCTCCTGCTCTGGCCTCAGGACACCGGAGGCAACGGCATGTTCATCGCTGTCTGGAAACGGCGCGAGGGTTGAGAAACCTGGGTTTCTCCCGATCCCAAGTCGAAACGGGTCTCATGCCGCAGTTCTTCGACACGCACGCCCATCTGGATTTCGACGAGTTCCGCTCGGACCTGCCGGCCGTCCTGGATCGTGCCCGGGCCGTTGGTGTCGATCGCTTCGTTTCGATCGGGACCGATCTTGCCGCGAGCCGGCGTGCTCTCGCCATCGCCGAGACCCATCAGGGTGTCTTTGCCGTGGCGGGATGGCATCCGGGCCATGCGGAGGAGGCACCGCCGGACATCCGCGCCGAGTTGAGGGCCTTGGCCTCCCACGAGAGGATCGTTGCGATCGGCGAATGCGGGCTCGACTTCTACCGGCTGCCATCCCGGATGGGGCAGGGTACCGTCGATGACGACGCACGGATCCGGGAACGCCAGGCAGACCTATTTGTCCAGCAACTCGAGGTCGCCTCGGAGCTGGGATTGAATGTCGTCATCCACACCCGGGACTCCTTCCCGGAGACCGTCGAGCTCTTCCGCCCCTATGCGTCACGGGTGCGGGCGGTCTTCCACTGCTTTGTCGGGACCCCTGCGGAGATGGAGGTGGTCCTGGGGATTGGATCCCTGGTCAGCTACACGGGGATTGTCACCTTCAAGAACGGAAATGCCGTGCGCGAGACCCTTGCGGCGACGCCGATGGACGGCTTGATGCTGGAGACGGACTGCCCGTTCCTTGCGCCGGTTCCACACCGCGGTCGCCGTTGTGAACCGGCTTTCATCGCGGACATCGCCTCGACGGTGGCTGGGTTGAAGCACTGCAGTCCCGAGGAGCTGGGCACCGCCACGTGTGCGACGGCCCGATCCTTCTTCAAGAGGATCTTCTGAGTGTTCCCGGAGGGAATTCCCCAAAATGGAAAACCGCCTCTCCGCTGGGTGTCTGCGGAGGGCGGCTTTTGTCCTGGTCTGATTTCCCGGGCTTCCCGGGACGTCTGAAGTGGACCCCAAGTGTCGGACCAAAATCAGGCGGAGCTTAAGTTATGGTCCTGAGTCTGGAAAATGCCCCAGAGGGATTACGCTCTCCTGACATCGGCACCATGTCAGGTGAGGGGGCTTCGCATCCAGTTCGGAGGGAGCCCCGGAGGGGCGAGCGGAGAACTGGACGCGCGGCGTCAGTGCGAACTCGCCTCGACGATTCACCCTTCCATCGGTCGGGCTCCGTACGCACCAGGATCGTGGTAGACCGCTTCAGGCGTCGCGTGGCCGATGGCTTGGTGAGGTCGCACCGCATTGTAGTTCCGGAACCAGCGCCCCAACCCACGGCCCAACTCCAACCCATCGCGGTATCCGTTCAGGTAGACGTCCTCGTGTTTCACGCTCCGCCACAACCGTTCGATAAACCGGTTGTCCATCCATCGCCCTTTGCCGTCCATGCTCACTCGCGTGCCCGCCGACTCCACCGCCTCGATGAACCCGTCGCTGGTGAACTGCGAGCCTTGGTCTGTGTTGTGGATCCGTGGCACGCTCCGGCCAGCGGTCAATGCCTTCTCCCAAGCTCGGATGCAGAATCCCCCGTCCAGCGTGTTTGAGACCTCCCAAGACAGGACGTACCGGCTCCACCAATCCATCACGGCCACCAGATACATGGACCCCTGCTACAGTGGTATGTAGGTGATGTCGTTGCACCAGACCTGATCTGGCCCCTGTATTTTCAGGCCTTTCAGTAAGCAGGGATAGACCTGATGCCGATCCCCAGGGCAACTCGTGCGCTGCTTCGGGTGGATCGCCTCGATGCCCATCATCTGCAGCAGACGCCGCAGCCGTTTGCGGTTCACACAGACCCCCTCAAGCCCCAGCATGATCTGCAAGCGGCGACTGCCAAAGACCGGATGTGCCAGATGGAGTTCATCCAGCCGGCGCATCAGGCCCAGCTTCTCAGCGCTCTCTTGGCATGCCTTGTAGTAGAGCGTGCTGCGCGTCACCCCAAGCAGCCGACACTGGGTCCGCACGCTCATCTCCTCGTCAGGGTCGACCAACGAGCGGCGGAGGGTCAGAGGCCCAGTTGCATGGACTTTTTTTTGAGGAAGTCCAAATCCACGGTCAGCTCACCGATCTTTTGGTGCAGATCGGCCACCAGTTTCTCCTGCCCTTCCATTGCCTTCGAACCTGACTCGAAGAGATCCGGGATCCGCTCCCGGATCACCGTCTTCCACCGGCTGACCTGCACCGGATGGACCGAGCACTCCCGCGCGATCTGCGCAACGGTCTTGATCTCCATCAAAGCCTCAAGACCCACCTTGGCCTTGAAGGCTGAACTGTGCCGCTTCCTCGTCGATTTGGTCTTCATGGTTCTGATCACGTTGTCGTCGATCAGACCCAGAAAAACATAACTTACGCCGTGGTCCGAAAATCGGGGCCCATTTCACGTCTTCGACGGGTTCAGGTAGGACGCCCCGACTTCGCACCTTCCTTGGTGACGGGAACGCGCACGTGACTTCCACCGGTGTCGATGTCCTGTTCGACGAGGTGTTGGACGTACGCGCTGAAACTCCTGTAACGGAGGCTCCGGCGACGGTCATTGGCCGACTCGTAGAGATCGGCGGGCATGGAAATGGAAACCTTTGTGGAACTGTTGTTCATGGAAAGACGTGATTGGCAGCTCTTGAAAAACCTTTGGTTGAGTCGGGCATACGTGCTGGATGCCAATGCCACCGACTCTCGTATCGAGGCGTTTCACAGGGGAGCGTTTCAATAAAAAACAAAAATTTTTATCCCGCTCGTGAAACGGTGATAAGCCATCTTGGCTCGAAGGTTTCCGTCAGCTTTTCACCCAAACACCCCGACGTTCCGCTAGATGTATGGATAACGGAATGGCGGGTCGGGATCTTTCGGAAAATCAGGTTCCAGTCCTGCTACTTCAGGCTATCTGGCCCTGGGATTCCCACAAATGAACGCTGGCCCCTCGGTGTGCTGCAGTCCAGACTCTGAACCGCTCGATGGAGGGTGGATCCGTCGTCGAGTTTCCCACATTCGACATGGCGTCCAAGAGCATGATGCTGAGGCAGTTCCTGATGGAAATTGCCCGAAACCCGTTCCAGATGGGAGCGGTCTGGCCCAGTTCTCTTGCATTGGCTCGTGCAATGGCCCGGTGGCTTCCAGAGGGGGGTGACCACCCGGTGCTGGAGCTTGGACCGGGCACCGGAATCGTGACGGAGGAGTTGTTGGCGGCAGGGTTGCCGGAGAAACGGCTGGTTGCGGTTGAAAAATCGCCTGCGCTTGCCCGATCCCTGCAGACCCGATTCCCGAGGGCTCGAATCCTATCGGGCGACGCTTTGGAGATCCAGGAGCTGCTCCAAGGGCAGAAGGTGGGCGCTGTCTTTTCCGGACTGCCTCTCAAGGTTTTCAGACCCGATCAGGTGCTTCGGCTGGCGAGTCAGATTGAAGGCTGCCTGCTTCCGGGCGCGCCGTGGGTGCAGTTCAGCTATCAGCTTGCGAGCAGCCGGCCTCCGGCCCCGGCCTTCTGGGCCACCGACTCACAGCTGGTGTGGAGCAACTTTCCACCCGCAAAGGTGAGCGTCTACCGTGCGCGAAAAACCGCAGGATGACATCGGGCCGGAATGTCTCTCCCCGACTGCCCGCCGCCGATTTTCGTCTTTGGCGTCCTTCAGGACTTTACCAAAGGAAGGAAGTCTGGGTCGCCAACGGGGTCTCCCCTCGTCTCAACTCCACCTTCCACGCCAGGACCTGCCCGTTGTCCGTGAACAACTTCCCGTCATAGGGAACCGCGGACCATCGACCCCATCTGCGATTCCCCCGGATGGGTACCGTGAGTTCCAATGGGTCATTGGGGTTTCGTCCCGCGGTCTTCAGCCAGACCTTGAGCACAAGCTCCTTGATGGGAACACCCTTGGCCCTCCACTGGATGTTGAATCGCATCCCCGATACCTGTTTTGGGTCCTTCCGGAGTTGGCCTTGGTAGGCATCCCGCTGGAAGAGACCCGGAGCAAGGGAAGCCCGGCCCCTGAGATCCAGAAGATGGGGAAGGACTTTGACGATGGAAGCCTCTTTGGCCACCGAATGGGTGACCGACGTGAGGGTGAGCAGAACCCACACGATCAGGGCGCGGGAGAAGGTCACGGCTGGAAACGGGGAGGAGCGGGCCTGTTGTCCCGGAGAATGCGTTGGGATGGAGAGGTCTGGGGTGGACTCAGGAGTCCGGAGCCCGCCGATGGTGCGGGCAGGCTGAAGGTGGACGGCGGTGCTGAGAGACCCGATCTGCCGGCTCGGAGATCGAGGTTCGGTGTCTCGTTCCCGGGGCTGCCAAGCCCACTGCCTGGCCTTGAGGCAGCAGGGGAGACACCCACAGGACCGAAGGCGTCAACCCGCATCTCCCGACTGCGACTGAAGGCCGAGGGCTCAGGAGCCTCGGACGATCTCAGGAGTCCACCGCCTCCGGTCACCTGCTGGTAGCGCTCAATCCGCTGGCGGCTGAGGTCGTCGACTAAGGAACCCCGTCCACCGAGATTCGACGGGGTCGACCGGAGGTTTTCATGCCGAGGATCGGCTTCCGAACCGATCTTGGCCCCGGATGAGGTGCCGGTCTTGGAAAGCCGTTGCTCAAGGGCGTTGCCGTTCTCCGGATCCAGCTGCTTCTGGAAGGACTGGGTCAGACCGGTGGACTCTCCTGGCTTGTCGTCGTTGCCGTTGTTGTCACGGGTCTCTTCCTCACGGTCGTCCGTCTTCCTACCGCCGTCGTCTCGGTCGGTTGAATCACCCTGTTTATCCCGGTCCAGATATCCCCTATCGGCGCGTGTCCTGTTGTCGTCGGTTCCAGGATCCCGGGTGGAGGCGTTCCTCGCCGCTTCGGCGTCAGTCTTGAGCCGGCGCTCCAAGGCGGTCCGCGGCTTCCGGGGACCGACGGACAGCGCTTCATCCGCTGCGTTGGCTCCCTTGTCGAAGGAGCGCAATTCCTTCCTTCCATTGTCGCTGGAGGGATCGGTCAGCAGGAAGTTCCTCTTCTTGTCGAGCCGTTCGAAGAGCTCCAGCTGCTTTCGGGCATCGGGGAGGACCGGATCCACCTGCGGTATGGACTCGGTGGCTTTCCCGTCGATGACGCCTCCCATGGAACTGCCGTCCAGCGAGCGAAAGGAGGGCTGTTTCTTGCGGTTGGGGAGCTCGGCCGGACCTTTCCGGTTCGATGGGATCGAAACCTGGGCCGGTTCGCCGGCGGTCACTGCGGTGCCAAGAGCCCCTGTGATGATGAGGCAGGCCGTCCACAGCCTGAGTCGCGGGAGAGGCTCTGTCATGTTTTTGACAATGAACTGCGCCGTGTGGTGCGTCAAAGACAGATGCTGATCCCACCCGGAATCAGCCCAGTCTCTCCCGAAGGGTCTGGGCCACCTGGATGAACGGCCGTCCTGCTGGACCGGTGGGGTCCGATACCACGGCAGGCATCCCGCGGTCGCCGCCTTCCCGGACTGCTGGGAGGATCGGAATCTCACCGAGGAACGGGATGCCTTTGCGTTGGGCCTCCATCGCGCCTCCGCCATGGCCGAAAATCTCGACACGCGACCCATCCGGAGCGGTGAAGTAGCTCATGTTCTCGATGAGACCGAGCAGCGGGACGTTGACCTTTTCAAACATGCCCATGCCTTTGCGGACGACCCCGATCGAGGCCTGCTGGGGCGTTGTCACGATCACCCCGCCATCCAGAGGCACGATCTGACACAGGGAAAGCTGGGCGTCCCCGGTGCCCGGCGGAAGATCCACCAGCAGATAGTCCAACTCACCCCAGTCCACCTGATGGATGAACTGTTGCATTGTCTTCTGGATCATGGGTCCACGCCAGATGACCGGTTGGTCGTCCGGGATGAGAAACCCCATGCTCATCAGGCGAACCCCGTGGGCGAAGGGGGGGATCAGATGCTCCTCCTCGGTGATCTCGGGTCGGTGTTGCACCCCCATCATCAGGGGAATGCTGGGACCGTAGATGTCACCATCGAGGAGACCCACCCGGGCTCCGATGTGACGGAGAGCACAGGCGAGGTTGACTGAGCAGGTGGATTTTCCAACGCCACCCTTGCCCGAGGCCACGGCGATGACGCGTTTGATGTGGGGCAGTCGGTTCTTGGCGACGGGCCCCGGGGGAGTCGGGGCTCCCGTGGGGACCTTGACCTGGACATGGGCGTCCACGAGGCCGGGAATCCCGTCCCGAAGTGCCAGCCGTGCCGCGTCCGCGATCTGTTCCCCGATCTCTGGACTGGGGGAGGTGAGCTCGATGAGGACACCGACGGCATTGGTCTCGGTCTGGATCTCCTTCACCAGGCCGAACGAGACGATGTCGCGGCTGTATCCGGGGTATTTGACGGTCTTGAGGATGTGCAGGATTGCCTCTTTGGAAATCATGGGATGGCGTTTTGCTGGGGGTTCCAAGTCGTTGCCGTGGCCTGCGGGTGTCAGGCCTAATGGGCGGGTTTTCCCGAGACATCCGCGGCATGCTGGCTGAAGGATTTTCCGCGGCCCGTGGGTCGGATGACGGAGTCGATGATGCCCCGTTGGAACTCGTCCCACATCGGGGACATGCCCCGGAGTTTCTCCACGATCCTCACGAAGGTCTGAACGACATAGTCGACATCCTCGACCGAGGTGTCCCTGCCAAGGGTCATGATGATGTTGCCCTGGGCCAGCGCGTGATCGAGTCCGATCGCGGCCAGGACGTGAGAGATCTTCAGGGACTTGCTGACGCAGCTGGATCCGCTGGCCACCGCGATCCCGTTGAGATCACACAGCAGGAGCTGACCCTCACCCTCGATGAATTCGGTGGAGATGTTGAGGTTGGTGGAAATCCGGTCAGGTCCGGGGCGGGGGCCATTGAGCTTGATGAACCCGACGTGTTTCTCCAGTCCATCCCAGAGGCGGGCCTGCAGTTCCCGGGTGTGGGCAATCCTGGCGTCGAGATCCATCCGGGCCACTTCCGCCGCCACTCCGGCACCGACAATCGCGGGGACGTTCTCGGTTCCGGCACGGCGCCCTCCTTCCTGCACGCCGCCGTGGATGATGGACACGAGGCGCGCCTTCTTGTTGCGGTAGAGGACACCCACTCCCTTGGGACCGTAGAACCGGTGGGGGGAGAAGCTGACGAGGGCCGCACCCCAGGCCTCGACGTCGATCGGCAGCCAGCCTGCGCTGGCCTCGCAGTCCACGTAGAGGGGCACGCCCTTGTCGGAGCAGATGCGTCCCACCTCGGCGACAGGCTGGATCGTGCCGATGTCGTGATTCACATGGTGGACCGCGACGAGGACGGTCTGGGGTGTGATGGCCTCCTTGAGTTCGTGAAGGCGAAGGCGGCCCTCGGCGTCGACCCCCACCCGGGTGCAGGTCCAGCCCTGTTTCTCGAGGAACTCGACGGAGTTGATGACGCTGGGATGTTCCGTGGCGCAGACGACTAGGTGCTTTCCGCGGCGTTCATTGGCATAGGCGACCCCCTTGATGGCGAGGTTGGCCGATTCCGTGCCGTCGGAGGTGAAGAAGATCTCGTCAGGGCTACCTGCGTGGATCAGCGCAGCCATCTGTTCCCGGGAACGCTTCAGAGCCTCGCGAACCCGGAGTCCGTGTTCGTGGAGGGAGGACGGGTTTCCAAACCATTCCGTGAAGAACGGTTTCATGGCCTCGAAGGCCTCGGGCAGGAGTGGAGTGGCCGCCTGGTGGTCGAGATAGACGTGACGCATGAGATCGAGGATAGCCTTCAAACGGTGGAAGGCGAACTGGATGCCGGGCAGGCGATCCAAGGACAAAAAATCCGCGGTGGCACGGGAACCCGTGGGCCGCGGAGGATCCGGACGAGTCCGCTCAGGCGGCGGCCGGTACCGGCGTCTGCAGTTTCGAAGCGGTCTCCGGATGCTTCCGGATGTAGTCCTCGAGCGCAGCCTTAAGGGCTTCTTCGGCTAGGACCGAGCAGTGGATCTTGACCGGCGGCAGACCGCCGAGGGCATCGACGACCTCCTGGTTCGTGAAGTTCATCGCCTCGTCGATGCTGCGACCCTTGATGAGCTCGGTGGCCATGCTGGAGCTGGCGATCGCGGATCCACAGCCGAAGGTCTTGAACCGGGCATCCTCGATCTTCCCGTCCTTGATCTTGAGGCTGATCTTCATGATGTCGCCACAGGCGGCGGCACCCACCTCGCCCACGCCGTCGGCATCTTTCAGGTCGCCCATGTTGCGGGGGTGCATGAAGTGGTCCATCACAGTGGAATTATAAAGGGTGTAGGTTTCGCTCATGGTTCAACAGTTAGGATGAAAGTTTCAGGGTTCGCGACCGCTTGGGCTTCGTCGCCGCTGCGGTCTTAGGATGCTTCGGTCTCGACCGCGCCGTCCGTTCTTCATACTCGACGAAGGGGGTGTGACGCCGGGTGAGTTCCGCCACGGAGGTTCGACCAAAGATCTCTTTCACCCGGTCCTGTGCCTCCGAAAAAAGCCCACACAGAGCACAGCCTTCCCGATGGGTGCAGTCGGAGTCGGTCTCGAGGCACCGCTGGAGTGCGATGGGGCCCTCGACCGCCTCGATGACCTCCAGAACCGTGATTTCGTCCGGAGTCCGCACCAGAGAGAATCCGCCACCAGAACCCCGGGCTGACTTCACAATCCCGGCCCTCGAAAGGCTCTGGAAAATCTTGCCGAGAAATGAGGTTGGAACGCCTTCCTCATGGGCCAGCGCATCCACCATCTCGATCGACCCCGCAGGGCGACGCGAGAGGGCCAAGAGGCCCAACATCGCGTACTCGCTCGCTCGGGTGATTTGCATCGGTGAATAGGACCAAATTGGTCTTGTTGAAAATCAAATTATTCAGGTCACCCAGACTGTCAATCCGTGAAGCGGAGGAATTCGGTCTGATTTGAATCCGGCGGTGAAAACGGGTCACGGACGACGCAACGACGACCGGTCCCGGAGCCAGTCCCAGTCGGCTGTGGGCTCGGCCGGGAAGATGCCGCCGGCACCGCCCTTGACGTTGGGGCGCAGGGTGGAACCGGCTCCCGATGTGACCTGCCAGCGGTGGTTTTCGACATGTCCGTCCGCAAACGCGAGGTTGGCGGAGCCCTGATGGTGGCTGGCCGGCAGGTTGCCCCATTTCGGGGCCTCCTCGAGCCGGTTCATGAAGAACCCGTCGTTGATCGTGTCGGGGTGCTCGTCGAGGAAGACAAAGATCGTCGAGGGGTTCTGGACGTCTGCCTCCCGGAAGTGCTGCTGGAAGGATGGGTTGAACCGGTTGGTCAGCTCGCCGGGATCTCCGACGAGCGAGTTCATCGAGAAGCTCCGGGTGCGGAGGCCGACCGTGCTCCGGGAGAGGTCGGAAGGGCACTTGAAGACGGCCACGGAACGCCCCAGGTGGTTTCCGAGCCTGGCCTCCGTCAGGTAGGTCGTGTTCGTGTTCTCCTCGGAGTCGTCCCAGTTGAGCACGTGGTTCACCCAGTTGATCCGACGGGCCCGGGTCTCCCCGACCCCGTGGTTGTTCACGAGCCGGTCATTGTGGTCGTCGGCGTAGAGCTTCCATCCGAGGTGGAGCTGCTTGAGGTTGGCCTGGCAGGCGGCACCCTGGGCCTTGGATCGGGCCCGCCCCAGCGCGGGAAGGAGCATGCCGGCGAGAATCGCGATGATCGCGACCACCACCAGGAGTTCGATCAGGGTGAACGCCGTCGTCGCAGTGTCGGGATGCGGCGGCTCGAAGGATGCCGTGTTCATTCGAGCGAGATCATGGCCTTGATGACGCCCGACTCCGGCTTGAGGTACTTCGAAAATTCCCCGACCACGTTCGGGAACGGCACCCGGTGCGTGATCCAAGGGCCGGTGTCGAGCTGACCCGATCCGATCAGGGAGATGATCCGGGCGAAGTCCCGGGGAAGGGCGTTGCGGCTGGCGAACAGGGTCAGTTCCCTGCGGTGCAGGATCGGGGCGTGCGGGAAGGTCAACTCGGCCTGGGTGATCCCGACATAGACCAGCCGGCCGGCGAAGGCGCAGAACCGGAGGGCCTCGCTCATCGATCGATTGGATCCGGTGGCGTCGATCACGACATGGGCCATCTCGCCTCCCGTCAGGTCGGCCATACCCTGGACGTCGTCATCGCCTCCGGACGCCAGCAGGGTGTCGGCGATGCCCATCCGCTCGCGCACGAACGCGAGTCGCTGGGAGTTCATGTCGAGCACAATCGTCCTGGCGCCGGCCAGCTTGGTGAATTCCATCGCGGCGAGTCCGATCGGACCCGCACCGATGACGAGGGCCGTCTCGCCCGACTTCAGGCCGCTCCGGTCCACCGCATGGCATCCGATCGCGAGGGTTTCCACCAGTGCCGCCTGCTCGTTGGAGAGCGCCGGTGCAGGGTACAGCTTTCGGGCAGGGAGAAGGATGCGCTCCTGCAGTCCCCCGTCGCACATCACTCCCAGGGTCTGGTTGGATTCACAGCAATTGGTGTGGCCCCGACGGCAGGCGGAACAGCGTTGGCAGTTGATGTAGGGTTCCACCGAGCAGCGGTCCCCAGGATGGACATGGGTGACACCCTCGCCCACGGCCAGCACCTCGACACCGAGCTCATGGCCTGGAATCCGCGGGTAGCTGAAGAACGGCATCTTCCCAAGATAGCCGCTGTAATCGGTGCCGCAGATGCCAACCTGATAGACCCGGAGCAGGGCCTCGCCGGGGCCCGGCGCCGGAGGTTCGGGCACGTCGAGGAACCGCAAGGATTGGGGACGTTCGAGCTGGAGGGCGCGCATGAGAGGGTGTCTGGGTTGGATTGGGTGGGTGACGCGACGAGGGTCTCAGGCTCGGATTTGGCCGGTGCCCCAGCCGAGCCATTTGTAGCTG
>VHCG01000039.1 GCA_016871805.1 Verrucomicrobiota bacterium | reverse complement strand
GGGGTCGATCACCGACTATCCGGTCATCTCGGCCGGTGGTGTTTCCGGCAACCGTGGCTTTGATGGCTGGGTCGACGAGGTGGCCCACTATTCCTATGGGCTGAGCGCCGAACAGGTGAAGGCCCACTACACTGCGGCGACCTCCAATCCCGCGGGCTACAAGACCCTCATCCTGTCCGACAATCCGACCGGATACTGGCCGCTGGATGACGCGGCGGTCACGCCTCCCGATCCTGCCACGCTTCCGACCGTCAAGAACTCCGGCAGCGCCGGGGCCGAGGCGGATGGTCTCGTGGAATGGGGTGGAGTGACCGGTCAGGCCGGTCCGGGCTACGCGGGATTCGGTGGCGACAACAAGGCCCTCGATCTCGACGGTGCCAATGGCTACGTCGGCGTCGGAACCTCCGCGGCCCTCGACATAACCGGTGAGATCACCCTCGCCGCGTGGGTGAAGCCGACCGCGAAGAACTTCTTCCGCAACATCATCGCCCGCGGCTGGGATGACAAGAACGCCGAGGTGTTCCTCCGTCTCTCGCGTGGCGATGCCAATGCGGGCTACGGCAACACCAACAACTACGAGATCGGTGTGACCGACGGCGCGAACTACTATGACTCCGTCCTGGTTCCCATGCCCCAGGGTGATCTGGGCAACTGGGTGTTCCTCGCGGGTACCTACGGAATCGGCAAGTGGACGCTCTTCCGCAACGGTCAGGAGATTGGATCCCTGGAGTCCTCCAATGGCCCGGTCATCACCGAGAATGGCTGGGTGATCGGTGCCCAGGCGGATGCCGTGACGGGTGGTGCCTACGAGGTGGTCGGTGGCTTGAGCACCTATTTTCAGGGTGGCATCGACGAGCCGGCCATCTGGAACCGGGCGCTGACCTCGGCCGAAATCCTCCAGCTCTATCTGGCGGCGAAAGTCTCGCCCGTCATCACGAAGTCGATCTCCTCCCCGACGGGTTTCCTCGGGGCGACCTGGCCCACCCTGTACAAGGGCGACTCCATCACCCTCAACGTGGTCGCCGATGGCAACGAGCCGCTGTCCTATGCCTGGAGCGTGGATGGCAAGCCTCTCAGCGAGACGGGTCCGTCCCTGAAGCTCACGGATCTGCAGGCCGGCACGCCGACCTACTCCGTGACCGTCACCAATCCCAATGGATCGGTCACCGACTCCGTCAAACTCGACATCCAGGTCGCCAAGCCGATCGTGACGAAGCAGCCCGTCTCCGTGGCCCGCTTTGATGGTGGATCCTTCACGCTTTCCGTGGAGACCGGTGGCACCAAGCCCCAGACCTATCAGTGGCAGCTCAACGGCGTGAACATCGATGGCGCCACCACGACGACCTTCACCACGACGGCGACGGTCGCGAACAACGGCGCCAGCTATACCTGTGTGGCTTCCAACGAAGCGGGTTCCGCCCCGAGTGCCGCCGCAGTCCTCACCGTAATCGCGGCTCCTAAGCAGTACCCGGCGGCCGTCATCGCCAGTTCGCCCATGGCCTACTGGCGTCTGAACGAGACGGCCGGAACAACCGCGTATGACTACGCCGGCTACAACAACGGCGTGTACTCCAAGGTCACCCTCGACCAGGAGGGCTACTCGCAGCTGGATGGCGATCGTGCGGTCCTGTTCAGCGGTGAGAACAGCTACGTCGGACAGCTCAGCGGAACGGCCATCAACTTCCAGGGCACCAACGTGTCCTTCACGATCGAGTGCTGGGCCAAGGGTCCCGAGGGTCTGCCCGACGAGACTTCACTGGTGGCCAAGGGCACCGGCGCTGATGGAACGACGGCTAACGAGCAGTTCGCCCTCGACATCGTCAACGGCAAGTACCGCCTGATGACTCGAGGGAACAACAACAGCATTTATGCAGCTGAGGCCGAGGTTGGCCCCAACGGGACCTGGCAGCACGTCGTGGGCGTCTATGACCAGACTGTTCCCGAGGCCCCCCAGATCCGGATCTACGTCGATGGGCAGCTCTCCGGAAGCGGCGCCGGCCGTCCGGCCGAGAATGGCGGCCTCCGTGCCTCCTCCTCGCCCGTTTCGATCGGCTCGAAGCGTCTCGGAAACGCCCCGGCCTATGCGGGCACCTTCAACGGGCTGATCGATGAGGTTGCCATTTATAATACAGCCCTTACCGATGAGGCGATCCTCGCCCACTACGCCTCGATCTACGGCAACAACACGGCACCAAAAATCTCGATCCAGCCGACCTCGATCACCAACTACGCGACGCTGAATGCGACGCTGTCGGTGAACGCCTACGGATCCATCCCGCTGGCCTACCAGTGGCAGAAGAATGGGGTCGACATCGCCGGCGCCACCTCGGCGCGGTACACGATCACCGGGCTGACCCCGGCTGATGCCGCGAACTACACCGTCAAGGTGTACAACGGCGCCGGTGCGGTCACCAGCGACACTGCTCGGATCCTTGTCCTGCAAGCTCCAAGCACGCCGCCGAACATCCCCGGCCTTGTGCTGCACCTTCCATTCGACGGATCGCTCATCGATTCGACGGGACGGGGCAACAACGGCACCGCGATCCGTCAGACCACCACCAGCAGCAATATCACGGTTCCTGGGTTTCTCGATGGCAAGATCGGGCTGTCGCTCGACTACAAGTCAGACTTCGGCGAGCCTACCCCAACCCCGGGTGAGACAACGACCACCAACACTACCTACGTGACCCTGGGTGTGCGACCGGACCTCCAGTTCGGCTCGAACGTGAACTTCACCGTCGCGTTCTGGATCAAGCTCCCGCAGGACTACATCGGGGGCGACCTGCCGTTCTTCTGCACGGCCAAGAACGCGAACTTCAACCCCGGCATCTCCCTCGCCCCCGCCTACGGCTACGGCAACGGAAGCGGCTCGGAACCCGATCCGGCACCGGTCAACTACGGTGGCTGGGCAGTGACCTTGTTCGACCTCGACAACGAGGGCGCCGGATACTACGGCGAGGTCAGCTGCATCAATGACGGCAGCTGGCACCACCTCGCCTACGTGTTCGATCGCAAATCGCAGGTGGCCGTCTACCTCGACGGTTCCCTCGCGAAAGGGTTTAAGCAGAGCGGCACGTCCACCGCGGCAGCCCAGAACGTCGATACTGGCCTCCCGGCCACCATAGGTCAGGACCCCACCGGGCTCTACCCGGAAACCGGCTCTGGGAACATCGATGATCTCGGTGTCTGGCGCCGGGCCCTGACCCCGCTCGAGGTCGGCGCCATCTTCACAGCCGGCATGAACCGGGTCAGCTTCGTCGGCACCGCCGTCGATCCGACGATCACCATCAATGGCTCGGTCATCACCTACGACGGTGGCATTCTCCAGGAGTCGGCGACCCTCGCCGGACCCTATGGCGAAATCCCGGGTGCAGCCTCGCCCTACACGGTTCCCGCAGACACCGGCGCGAAATTCTACCGCGTGCAGCAGTAATTCGCTGACGCTCGATTCAAGCCCCCTCCCGATCGGGAGGGGGCTTTTTCATTTCCGGAATGGATCGCGTCGGGTTCCGGAAAGGGCGGCGATGCAGTGCCTTGCAACACTGGGCGCGGGAACACCCACACCACGGGGGGGCGGATCGGGTGAACGTTGGAATCGTTCATGTGTGTCGATGGGAATTTCGGATGGGCGGGGTGAAGTGACGCCCCGGGGGGCTGGCCGCTAGGAAGCGGCCAGGTTCGGCACGGCACTGCAGAGCCCACCGGTGCAGGACCTCTGGTCCTGGAGACCGTCGGATTCCGGAACGGTGGGTGATGCAGTGCCCTGCGTCACTGGGTACGGAAGCACCTACACCGCGGGGAAGTGACTCGGTGGTTAACTCCCGGGTGGGTGTCCTGTCGTTTTAGAGAGACTCACGATGGCCACCGACATTCAAACCGCCGCTGCCGCCCACATGGACACGACCTCCGGTCGCCGGAATTTCCTTCGACTCGCGGGTGCCGGTCTTCTGACCTGGACCCCGGTCCACAGGGTCCTCGCCGGCGACCCGGCCGCGCCCTGTTCGCCACCGCCCGGATTCCCGGGTTCCATCCCCGTCTTCCTGCAGGTCTTCAAGAACTGGTCCGGGGAGATCGTCCTCGACGCGGTCTGGACCGCGGTGCCGAAGACGCCCCAGGAGGTGGTGTTGATCGTCAACTGGGCCGCTGCCGCCGGCTACCGCATCCGCGCCCGGGGCAGTGGCCACTCGTGGGTTCCCATCCTGGTCGATCCGGGCACGACCTGCGACACGAAGGTCATCCTCCTCGACACCCGGGCGTACCTGACGGCGATGTCGATCGACACGACGGTTTCGCCGCCAACGGTCACCGCGCAGTGCGGCATCCTGATGGAGACGCTGCTGGAGGGACTCGAGAATGCGGGGCTTGGAATGACGGCAACCCCAGCACCCGGGGCTCTCACCCTGGGGGGTGTCCTGGCCATCGCCGGACACGGAACCGCGGTCCCGGCCGTCGGGAAACAGGTCCTTCCAGGACACACCTTCGGGTCCCTCGCCAATCTCATGGTGCCGATGACGGTCGTGGCCTGGAACCCGGCCACGTCCCGATATGAGCTGCGTCGCATCGGCCGGTCCGACCCGGAAGCCAGCAGCCTGTGTCCGCACCTCGGACGGAGTTTCGTGGTGGAGGCCACGTTGCGGGTCGGAGCCAATGTCCGCCTGCGCTGTCAGAGCCTCGCCGACATCCCCAACTCGGAACTCTTCGCCCCGGCCTTCTCGTCGGGTCGGACCTTCGCGAGCTTCCTCGATGCCTCGGGAAGGACTGAGGCCATCGTGTTCCCATTCACGGATGAGTCGTGGCTCAAGGTCTGGACGGTGTCGGCCGAGAAGCCGAGGGAGTCGAAGGAGGTCGGAGATCCCTACAACTATCCCTTCTCGGACAACATCGACCCGGCGATCGCGTCCATCCTCGGAACGGTGATCTCCGGTTCCGGGTTCCTGACGCCGGCGCTGGGACAGGCCCAGTTCGCGGTGATCAAGGCGGGCCTGTTCCTTGGGAATTCGTGGGATCTCTGGGGCTGGTCGAGGGACCTGATGCTGTACATCCAGCCGACGACGCTGCGGGTCACCTCCAGCGGATTCGTCGTCCATGTCGTCGGGCTGATGTCCAACGGGTGGTCAGCGAGTACCACGCCCAGCTGGTGACCCTGAGGGATGGTTACCGGGCGCGGTGGGACTACCCCATGAACTCGTGCATTGAGGTGCGCGTCAACGGTCTGGAGCGTCCCGAGGATTGCGGTGTGCCCGGTGCGCGTTCGCCCCGGCTCTCGCCGCTGCGGCCGGTTCCGGGTCGGCCGGAATTGGATACTGGGGTCTGGCTCAACATCCTGACGGTCCCGGGCACGCCGAAGGCCAATGACTACTTCCGGGGTCTGGAACGCTGGATGTTCCAGAACTACTCGGGTGACTACGCCCAGATGCGGATCGAATGGTCCAAGGGCTGGGCGTTCACCGCAGCAGGTCCGTGGACCGACGGAACTCTGCTGGAGGATATCATTCCCGAGTGCGTATCGACGGGACAGGCTCCCGAGGACGGATTCCGGGCCGCTATCGAACAGCTGGATGCCCTCGATCCGTTCCGGATCTTCTCAACGTCGTTCCTCGATCGGTTCCTGCCGCCCGTGCAGCCGATCGGGCTCGAGGGGTCTCCGAGGAAGAGGGGAGGGGGTGTCCAGCACATCCAGCCTGCCGCAAAGCGTGGAGGTGCTGGAGGCAATGACGGTCCGGTCAGGTTACTGCAGGCCAAGGTCAAGCTCCAGCCTGCCAGCCCGGGCTCCCAGGTGGTCGAGACCAGCGGCGACCTGAAATCCTGGACTCCGATGTCGACCCACGCTCCGGGGCCGGTGGAGGTCACCGTGGACACGGCGTCCGACCGCCGGTTCTTCAGGCTGGTGCCATTGAAGTGAGCCGGGGCGACCGGCCTGGTTTCTAAGGCCTATCCGGGGCTAACCTGCGAAGGGGACGACGGGCGGACCGCCGATGCCGACCCGGGCCCGGAATACCCCGCCGGCCAGCGGTTGGGCGGCGCGACCCGC
Source organism: Verrucomicrobiota bacterium (assembly GCA_016871805.1). Taxonomy (GTDB): domain Bacteria; phylum Verrucomicrobiota; class Verrucomicrobiia; order Limisphaerales; family UBA9464; genus UBA9464. The sequence continues at coordinate 30,411 of VHCG01000039.1, read as the reverse complement.
GGCATCCAGGTCGCGGCTGGCGGTGGTGATCCAAAGCTCGTCGTTGTTGCCGAAGCAGCACGAGGTCACCGCCTCCACCGGCAGGGGAATCTCCGCAAGACGACGCCCCGTCCACGGGTCGTGACACGCCACCTTCCATCCACCCCACAGCGCCACCCAGAGGTGGCCCGCTTGGTCAATCGCCATGCCGTCAGGAAGGCCGTCCTCGAACCGGATGACCATGCGCCGGTTTGCGAGCGATGCGGTTGCGGAATCGAAATCGAAGGCGTCCACCCGGCGCGTGGCCGAGTCGATGTAGTAGAGGGTCCCGCCGTCTGGCGACCAGGCGAGGCCGTTGGAGATAGTGACCTTCGGGACCCGGGGCCTCGGGACGGCGTCGGGTCCGACGACATACAGCGTTCCGAGCTCCGGCGCCTCGCTCAGGGCGAGGGTGCCCGCCCAGAGGCGTCCCGCAGGATCGCACTTGGCGTCATTGAACCGATGGTCATCGGGTTCCGCGGCAGGACGGGTCCAGTCGGTGAGCCGACCCGACGTCAGATCCACCCGGGCCAACCCGGCATCCGCTCCGACAACAAAATCGTCGAGGGTCGACGGGATCACGAAGCCGAGCCGATGCGGGAACTCCCAGTGTTCGTGCTTCTGGGTTTGGGGATCCCATCGATGGATCTTGCGGCGCTCGATGTCGACCAACAGAAGGGTTCCCTGCCACCAGACGGGTCCTTCTGAAAGGATAGACCCGGCTCCGACCACGTACTCGGCGTTCATCGGGCGGAAACTGGGACCGATGCAAGGCTTGTGGGAACCCTAAACTGATCCGGGGGGAATTCACCCGGCTTCCTCATCGGCTTCCTGCGGGCAGGAGGTCGAAGGTCGAGGCTACGAAGCGGCCGTTGCGGACTTCGCCCGTGACCTTCGCCTTACGGATCACCTCACATAGGCCGTCCTTCGCATGCGCGTCGCCTAGCGAGTCCATGTCGACCCCATTGACATAGTAGCTCCGTCCCTCGACGCGCACCGCAAGGTCGCAGCCCTTGCCGGGCAGTCCGAAAAGGCACTCGCCACACGCAGCGTCGACAACCGTCGGCGTGGACAGGGCTACCGGGGTCCGAGTGGCACAGCCGACGAGGAGGAGTCCGAGAAAGAGGGAAGGGGAGAGGGCCTTGAGTCGGGGAAAAGCAATGAGGTGCATAGGAGTCGAACGAGAGGAGTATGCAACTCGACGGGTTCGAGAGGAAGGCTCTAAGTGCACTGCCAGGTTCGTCGCATGCGAGCCGTCCGGGGCGATGACGCAGCCCACTGAAACTTTTTGGTGTTCCCAGAGGAACCCGATTGCCATCCCCTGTCTAGCCTCGTCACTATGGCCCGCGGACTTAGGAGGATTGTCAGTTCCTCGCATCAGACCATGATGTTGCTCGGCAACGGTGCGAATGGCTACCCGCAGTCCACAAGAGTCCGCGTCTGATACTTCTGCGGCATGAACACGTTCCGGACTTGGCTGCTGACATGGGTGGTGGGGCTCGTGCTGACCTCCGCCCCGACGTGGGTGCAGGGTGCGGGTGTTGCGACCCTCACGACGCCATCCAACTCCGCCCCGGGGTATCTGGTCAGACGGCTCGATGCCGATTCGGTGCGGGTCCGGGCCGAGTTCACCCAGAGCTTCCCCGCCAAGGGGAAGCGCACGCTCCGCTCGACCTGGCAGCTGTTGGATGACCAGGGCAAGCCGGTGGGGATCCATCTCAAGGGTGGATTGGAGCGAGGAAACGACACGGTGGGGGATACCCATGCCATCACCGTGGCCGTAGCGAATGTCCTCACGCCGGTGGTGCTGGAGACCGAGATCGTGCCCTACACCCGGCTGGATCCCTCGCGACTGTACCGGTTCCGACTGGTCTCGGTGTCTGACACCACGAGCCTTCCGAACAGGGATCTCGGCCAGGCCGGAACCCAGTTGCCTGGGAACTCCTACATCCATTTCCGGAACACCAACGAGCCGGCCTTCCAGGTGGTCGTGGATCCGGAGTCCAACGCGTGGAGCCAGCGGTTCCGCGTGCGCACGGCGGTGGCTGATTCCGCGAATGCAGCGTTCTCGGTGATCCCGAAGGTGACGGTCTACCGGTACGATTCCGGCGGCGGGGCGGTCGACGTGCCGATTAGGCTCCGGGCTTCCCTCGTTGATGATCTGGGGAACGGAATTCCACTGCAGACGTCCGAGTTCCTGCGAAAGGTCCCTTCCGTCCAGCCCTACAGGATCCTGTCCTTTCTGCCAACGCCGAAGTTCGGCCCGAATGCGGACACGAACCGGGCGGTCGACCCTATCCTGATCAAGCCCGCGGTCCCCCTAGATGCGGTTCAGCGGACCTATGTGGCTTCGGTGACTGTCGAATACCTGGATGACGCGTCGGAGGGATATGTTCCGGTCCAGAAAGGCGTGTCGTCCGCAAACGGGCGTCTGCTCGACTTCAACGGCGACCTGCGGTTTGGGACCTTCCAGACGACCTTTTCGGCGATCTCCAACGATCCTGCGGCGGCTGCGGCCCCCCCGGCGTCGGGGCAGGTGGCGACCATGCTGACGATCCCGGCTGGCAACGGGGCGCTGCCGGGCGCGGGGGCGGCCTACTCGTTCGGCGGCAGTCCGATGGCCGTTGCGATCGATCCCGCCGGCATCGCCTACTTCAAGGGGGCGGGCACGGTGCCCGTGACGGGGCCGATTCCCGATGCCGACCTCGCGGCGGGACTGCGCTTCACGCGGGAGTCCCTCCAGCTCGGCGGCGCTGGACTCCGCGCCGGTCTGCTCACCCTCCAGCTGCCGCCGGGGGTGGGCTTTGTGACCAACGGGGTGACCCGACAGTTCCTCGGGACGATCACTGCGACCAATGTCCCGCTCAATGCCTCCGTGAGTCCGATCGGGCCCGTAGCGTTTCCCGGGGGACGTCTGACGGAGGAGTCCAAGCCCATCGACTACCAGACCTCCGCGCTCGAGTGGATCGTCCCATCCGGCCGGATCAACGCCACCGTGTCCACGGCGTCGATGCCGCGACGGATCGACCTCGATGCCCTCTTCGCCAAGAGGGCGGTGCTTCAGAACCCGGAATCGGCCATCAAGGCCGCCAACGACCATGTCTACCTCGGCGTCGCCGGGGTGCTGGGCGGAACGGCCGAGATCAGCATCGATCCCGACAACAACGGGTCCATCACGACTCGGCTCCAACTCGGCCCGGGGCGGTTCCATCCGCACTTCCCCTACGCCGATGTCCGACAGCCTTCTCAGGCGATCGTCTCGGTGTCGGGTGGCATCGATCTCAACCGGGACCGCATCGTGGCCCCGACAAGCTCGCTCACCGGGGTGGTCCCGTTCGAGGTTTGGTATGACCGGGCCTGCGTCGACCAACCCGGGGCGACACCCGAATGCGGCGCGGCCAGCGACATCGCCCGGGTGCTGTTCACTGCGGATGGCGGGGTGCTCCGGGTCACCCGGGACGGTGGGCTGCAGGGCGAGGGTGGCACCGTGGATCCTGCGACGGCCGCGAATCTCACCCTCCGGTGGGGCCAGGATCCGACCAATCCGGCGAAGTACGCGCACACCGTGATTTCCGCATTTCCTCAGGGGTCCTATCTCATGTCCGGCTCGTCGCTGGTTGGCGGGATCAAGGGCACGGGCTCCACGGCACCCGATTCCGGTACGCTGGCTGAGCTGGGCGTTGGAGCCATCCTGTTCAGCGGCGTGGACCGTGCGGGGGTCGCCCCCGACCGCGTCATCCGGCCCGACACCGCGGCCTACCTGGAGATTGACACCGACATCGCGGACTACCCCGGCATCAACCTCCGGGCCGCGACCCTTGGCGCACCCAGGGCGTCCAGCCGCATCGCGGCGGTGGACACCCCGGTCTACGACCTCACCGCCCGCTCCCAATACTATCTACGCTCGGCTGGCATCAGCGGCGTCCACGAGGCAAAAGCGTTCACGGAGTCCCTCACGCTGTACGGCTACCCGGTGAAGCTCACGTCGTTGATGCTGTCGTATCTCGACAATCGGAACCAGAAATCGCGGACCGACGGCTTCGTGGCCGTGCCGTATCCCTCGGAGTTCACGGTGGAGTTCAGCGAGCTGAAGCTGACATGTCCAGGTGGGTTGGACTCGGCGGAGGTGGATTCGGCGCAGCCGCTCGACCTCGAGTACTGGCAGCAGGCGCCGATCACCCCGTTGTCGCTGCGGTTCGAGACCGCGAACGGCTGTTCGCCGGCCGGACCCGCAGCGCTGGTGCTCGGGGTCCGGGCCCAGTGCGAGCTGTTCGCCAACGCGCTCGACGGCGAGCTGGGGTTCCGTTCGAATGGACAGATCGCGACGCGGGCCGACGGCATCGCACCGCCGTTCGACTCGCGTCTGAAGATGCCGTCGGTCGGCCTGCCGGGGCCGTCCTCGAAAACCTACGCCTTCACCCCGAGCCAGGATGTCTACTTCAACGCGCAGAACGCCCCGGGCGCACCGGCGTCTGGCTTCCTGAACCTCGCCGGCAGTGTCGATGTACCGTTCTTCAAGGACCTGAAGTGGCATGTCCATACCCGGGCCAGGTACACGGCGGGGCTGTCGCCGACCCTCTACGCGGTGATGTCGGGCTGGACCTCCGGGTCCGACTCCTTCTTCAGCAACGTCTTCTTCGATCCCGCCCATAAAGGGTTCACCGGTGCCAGCCTGGATGCATATCGCGAGTCGTCGCAGCAGGGCGGCACCTACGCCGTGAAGGCCGAGCAGGACTGGCTGGGCCTCACCCAGGCGTTCCACTACAGCCTGCAGTGGAACGCCGGGGGACGGGCGTTCTCGGCGAAGGACGTCACCAAGGACTTCTTCGTCTTCTCCCTCACGCACCGGGCCAAGTACCTGTGTCCCGACACCGCGGAGCTGACCTTCGGGCTGTCGTATGACGGGCTCCCCCAGATCAACATGGCCGGGTTCGCCAGCCAGGCTCTGGATGCGGGCGTCGGGTATACGCAGAACCTGATCGACGCCCTCGGCACCTCGGGGGCCGACGCCCTGCTGTCGGGCATCGATGCCGGCCGGACCCTGCTTTCAAACGAGATCGAGAAGCTGATCTCGCCGTTGCTGGACGGTCCGATCATGACCGGCGTGGACCGGCTGCTGGACGACCTGTACGGCCTGCCCGGGACGGCGACGGTGACGGTGTCCTCGGCCGACGCAGCGGCCGACATCGCGGCCCGGATCCGGAACGTGGGGGGGACGGTCCGCCAGTCGATCGACTCGGCCTTCGCCAACACGGGGGTGGACACCGCGACCGGGCTGGCGGACGACAAGCTCGCGAAGGTCCAGACCGGCATCCAGCAGCTGGTCGGGGATCCGAACGGCCTGCTCCGGACCCAAGGGGTCAAGAAACTGGTCAGCTCGCTGGTCGCCCGCGAGGCCCCGCAGTTCGTCAGCGTCATCGCTGGGGCACTGGCCGGCGCCGCCGTCAACGACGTCATCAACTCGCCCGCTCTGGACCAGATCCGGGGCTCGCTGACAAATGTGGATGGGATCATCAGCCAGGTCCGCGCCAAGATCACGGATCCCTCGACCGGGATGTCGGCCCAGATCCAGGCGGTCCTGACGACAGAGCTGAACGGCATCTGCAATCGGGTGGCCGATTCCGTCGAGGACGAACTCGGGCGCTATTCCGTCTCCGGTACGATCGACCTCCCCGAGGTCCCACGGCTCCAGCTGCGCGAGTACATCCGACAGCAGATCAACGACCAGCTCATCCAGAACCAGGTCGTCGCGGTCCTCGAGACCCAGATCCGGCAGTATGCGCAGGACGTGATCAACTCGGTCACGACCGAGCTCGACAGCGGTCTGCAACAGGTGAATACCGCGCTCCGCGACGTGATTGCCACGCAGCTGGCGGAGGTCGATCAGTCGATCAACCAGCAGGTGCTGGGGCCGATGAGCGACATGATCGGTTCGGGTCGCCTCACGGGCTATGCCCACATCGAGGGCGATTCCCTGTCGCTGCTCCGGGTGGACGGGCTGTTCCGGTGGAAGGTCCCGGAGGAGATGGATTTCAAGGCCTACCTCCAGATCAAGCAGCTCACCTCCGACAACTCCGGCGGGTGTATCCCACCTGGGGAGACCGCCAACGAGATCCTGATCGGCGCCGACGATGTGCCCCTGAAGTGGATCTCGCCAGGGCTTTCCGGAAATGTCGGGGTTAAGTTCACCGTGATGGGCGGCGAGCCGATCGGGCTGGGTGGATTCTTCGACATGACCGGGGGCCCGCTGACATTTGAGGCATTCGAAATCCGGGACATGGCGGCGGCCGTGGCGTTCGGGGCGATCCATGGGGATCCGACCGCTGCGGAGAATTACCTCGCGGCCAACCTCGACCTCCAGATGGGGGGCTATGGCCTGGCAGGGGGAGCGTTTTTCGGACGGACCTGCACGCTTGATCCCATTTTGCTGATCGACCCAGAGGTCGCGAGCGTCCTCGGGACGCCGCCGTTCACAGGGGCCTATGTCTATGGCGAGGCGCGGCTGCCGGTGAACGAACTGATCGGCATCCCGTCGTCCTGCCTCCTGCAGGTGAACATTGGTGCCGGGGCGGGGGCCTTCTTCTTCCTCGAGGGCCCCACCTTCGGCGGCAAGCTGGTCGGCGAGGTCAGCGGCGAGGCGCTGTGCCTGGTGTCCATCAGCGGCCGAATGTCGCTGGTCGGCGTCAAGGAAGGGCTCAACCTCACCAGTCCCATGCGGTTCTCCGGGACCGGGACCCTCAAGGGCAAGGTGGGCGTCTGTCCCTTCTGCGTTAAATTCAAGGAAAGCGTCGGCATCCGATTCAGCGTGAGCCAGGGGCAGATCAGTTCACCGGAACTCAGCTACTGACATGAACATGCGTCTTCTCGTCCTCTGGCTCACCGCCCTGCTGCTCCCGCTGAGGGTTCCGGCGCCGATTATTCCGGATTGTGCCGACTGCGACATCTCCGACCTCGCACTCGTCACCGGCGGCACCCATGTCCAGTCCGGGGGCGTCGCCCTGGGATATCTGATCTGCCAGGTCCAGGGCGGACTCCCCGCTGCAGCGGGTCCCGATCCCTCCTTTGCCGTGTACCGCAAGGACGGACTCCCGACGAATCCGTCGACCTACGTCCGCGTGGGCATCCTGCAGTCGGTGACGGATCCCGCCACGGTCGCGGCCCTGCTGCAGCGGTCCTGGACCCTGCGGCCGGATCTGGGTCCGACCGCCCAGGAGGGCTCGCTATCGAGCAAGATCGACCAGATGTTCGGTAGCCTCTCCAACGGCGTCTCGGGACAGCCGTTGGCGATCCGGTTGGCGAACGTGATCGCGGCGGCGCGGTCCGACGCCGCCTACCGCGGCCAGCTTCAGCTCCTGGGCAAGACGTTCCCCGGAGTGAACCTCTGCCTGGGGCAGGGGTGGGCCGGATCGATCCCGGCCGGGAACCGATCGACCTTCGAGATCCGTTTGCGGGATCCTGCCACCGGAGGCGACCTTGCCGTGGTGGGTCGCGTGACCCTCGATCCCACCGCTCCCCCGGTGGCGCTTCCTGCCCCGGGATCCCCGGTGGATGCGGGTGTCGATGTGGCCTCCATCGCGCTTCCCGCCACCGCGTTCTCGACCTTCCGCACCAACGGGGTGAACAATGCAAAGTCGATTGCTGCCTTTGGGCAGCAGGTGGTCCAGCTGCAGTCCCAGCGGGTGAACCGGGCGGTCCGGATCCGCTGGTCCACGCCCGACCCGCTCCGGCAGCGGTCGGTGCTCCAGAACGGCTACAACCTCTGGCGCCTGCCGTCCGCCGCCGCGCCCGCCGCATGGATCGGCGGGGCCAGCGGACCCACCCTCGCCGCGTTGCAGTCGGCCGGCGCCACCCGGGTCAACGCCCTCCCCATCGCCACGCCCGAGGACCTCACCGCCGCCCAGGCTGCCGACCCCGTCAACACCGCCACGGTGTTCCTCACCGATCAGGTGGATGCGGGCGTGGTGCTGACCGGTGGCTTTGCCGAGTTCGCCTATTTCGTGACCGCAACCGACGTGCTGGGGCGGGATGGAGCCGTCTCCCCGGGAACCCGACTCGCCGTCTTCAATCGGATGCCGCCAGCCGCGGTAAAGGGGCTTGAGGTCGACAACGTCTATAACTGGTCCGCTGGGGTCGGGAAGCAGCGGCTCCGGTTGCGGTGGGATCCGGTGCCAACCACTGCAGAGACCGGGACGGTCGCGTACGAGATCCATCGGTGGCGCACCTATGACGGCGCCCAGCGGTCGCTGGGGGCGGATCCCGTGGCGACATCGGCGACGACGGCGTTCACCGACGACATCGTGGGCAGTCCGAACGAAACCGATGCCAACAGGTCCTTCTGGTACACGGTCCGGGCGGTTCGGACGGTATCGGCTGGCCCCTATGGCACCCGCCGGATCCGTGGCGGGCACAGTGCACCGGTGTTCGGTGTGATCCGGGACCGGGAGGGACCGGGACTCGTGGGAGGATCGATGCGGATTCCCTGCAAGCGCCCCAGGGTCGAGGCCCTGCCACCGGTCATCCGTCCGGGCGACACCTCCGAGGTCGGACGCCGGGTGCCGCTCACGTTGAGCTGTCGACGTCTCAAGCCGGACCTCGTCTGGGCTGAGTTCTCCTACCGGGACCCGAACGACACCTCTGGATCAGGACCGCGCGTGCTCGCACGGGTGGCCTTCGACGACACGGGGATCGCCCAGCATGTTTTGGCGTCCGCTGCCGAGACGTTCGGCCAGACCGCGCCCAGCCTCGGGAACATCCGTTGCCGGGTGGGGGCCGACACCGGGGCGATCTCGCCCGAGGCCGCCGCGAACACCGCCGGACTTGGCAAGGATGGTCGCGTCCTCGGCGTCGTCATCCCGTTTCAGGCCGACCTGATGGTCGTGCTCGTGGATGCGCGGCAGGGATGTCCCGAGGGAGGCGATCCGGGCCCCGTGGACAAGGGCACGGGTCTGACCACCCGCCCGGATGGCGAGGTCAAGGTCCCCGCCGGCACGCGCGAGGTGAAGTTCTACCGCCGCATCGACGACGGTCCGATGACCTTCATCTATCGGGCCGAGGTGCCTGAATCCACGGCCGCCCAGTCGGTTCCCTGGCAGGATCTCAACCCGATGCCGATCAACGGGGGACGCATCTGCTGGTACGCGCAGGCCTACGATCGTGACGGCAACGCGGGGCCTTACCTGCGGATCGACTGCGCCGAGTTTCCGGGGCTGGCCCTGCCGGTTCCGTATCTCGACCGCATCGTCGCGAATCCGCCGTCGGGCACCCCCCGGACCCTGCGGCTGAAGTGGACGTGTCCGCCGCAGGGCGTCGACCGGTTCCGGGTCTACCTCTCCCAGGACGGGCATCTGCCGCCGTCCAACTTCGGCGTGGACGAGCTGAAGCCGAACTCGGCGACCGGTTCAGGCGAGCTGCTGCCGGACGAGGGGACCAAGAGGTTCGGCATCTACGAAACCTCCCGTGTGACGGGGCGCTTCGCCGGCGAGGCCAACTCGGCGACCGAGAATCCCGCCCCGGCCGAGTTCACGATCGACCTGCCCGCGGAGAACGGTTCGGTCTACACCGTCGCGGTCCAGGCCGTCTCCGCCGACTCCACCCTCGGCGAGGTCGGCAACGTGCGCTCGGGAGAATGGTCGGAGACCCTGACCGCCGCGGTGACAGTGCCCTGGCCGGCTCGACCGGTGCCGCCGGAGTACAAACCCGACTGGCTGTTCCTTGGGCCGTCGGATCCCGCCTCCCTCCAGACCTACGTGGCCTCGGCCGCCCTCGGGGCCCGGGTGCTGTCCGCGGCGGAGACCGGGAACTTCGATGGCGTCGGGGTGTCGATCGGCAGGCTGGTCTCCCCCACCCGCACCCAGCCCGATGGCCGGGGGCAGGTCACGCTGACCAACGTCCGGATCAATCCCAACCGGAACATCTACCGGACCTCGGAGGATGGGCTGGACCCAGACTCGCTCTTTCCCTGTGCGCTCTACCGATACCGGATCGCGACGCCCATGGATCCCGGGGTGCGCAATGATCTGGTCCAGGTCACTCCGCTCATGGAGTCGATCGCCTACGGGTTCGTCGACGCCGGCGGGAAAAATTCGGCGAACGGTCCGAACACGCGGATCTATGATCCGTTCATCCGCCTCGTCTACGGCGGCAGCGTCGCCAATAACGCTGTCATGAATCTCGTCCTGACCGACACCCTTCCCGTCCTCCGTGGGGCCACCTACCGGTACGTGCTGGTGCGCTTCGATCCGACCTCCAAGGAACCGCGCGACATGATCCGCGTGCCGAACCCCGTGACTGTGCCATGAGACCTCCCATCCTGCTGCTCTGCGCCTTCGTCGCGGCTGTCGTGTCGGGCTTGACCGCCCCGCGTCTCGCCGCCGCCGTCTCGCCGGAGGAGTCCGTGCGGGAATTCGCCGTATCGGCCGACTTCAACGGCGACAGCTGGCCCGACGTTCTGATCGCCGACAAGCCCACCGGTGTCGTCCGGGTCTCGCTCGGCACTCCGGGCGGAGGCTTCGCGCCACTGCGGACGTGGTCGGTCCAGAACCGCATCACGGGGCTAGCCCTCGGTCATCTCTTCTCCCCGACCCGGTTGGATGCGCTGGTGCTCGATCCCGATCGGGGACGTCTGGTGGCACTCCACCTGAGCGGAGCGTCCGCCGGCGAGACGGAGGCGTATGACACCACCGGGGTGGGACCCAGCCGGGCGACCTTCGCTCGCTTTGGGGTAGGGGCCCCGGCAGGGCTCGAGGATGTCGTGGCCGCCACGGTCCTCGACAGCGCCCCGACGCCCGACCGGATCGAGGTCCTGCGCAACACCGGTGCTACCCTCAAGCCCTTGGACCAGCATGTCGTCTCCCCGGCCGGTCAGGGCCTCCTCCAGGCCTTCCCGCTCTGGTCCTCCCGAGGGTCGGCCAACGTTCTCGTCGGGTGGGTCTCCGGGAAGGGTACCGGGCCGGTTACCGTACAGGTTCATGATGTATCCGATGGGGTCCTCAAACCAACGTCACCCGATGCGCAGATCGAGATCAAATCGACCGCTCCGGTTCGGACAGGATTCTTTGGGAATCCGCTCCAAACGCGTCTTGTGACGGTCTTCGGCGGCTCGATGACGTCGATCCGACTTGATGGGACTCCCCTTAAGTTTGAGATGGGGGTCCCTGATGCGGCGCCGAACTTCTCGCCCCAGACGGTGGCCTTTAGTACCCCGGTGGCTGGCGTGTCAGTGGCGCCAGGGAGTGGGGCGAATCCGGATCGGCTTGTCATCCGGTTCGAGGGATCCCCCGGTTCAGTGGGGCTCTACGACTATGTGCCTGGCAAGGCGCCCGTGCTGGTCCGAGAGCTCGATGCCGCCGGGGGTGTGCCCACTGCGACGGTGCCGCTGCCGGATGGGAGCCTCCTCGTCCTCTCGGCGGCCTCGGCTGGCCAGCCGTCTCGATCGATGGTCTCCCACGACTCCAGCGGTAAGGTGCTGGGGACGACGGTCCTGCCGGTGCCGACGGCCCTGACCGGGCGCAGCACGGTGGCATACTACAATGGTGCCCCAATGGCGGATCCGTCCGCCCGTCTGGTAGGGGTGGTCTCGGTGGGGGACTGGACGCGGGGGCTCCCCACGAACTCGCCACTGCCAGGCGTAGTCACCGCGGTGCGGGAGGTCTTCCAGGGGTCGTCTGTTGGACTTGGATCCGCTGTGGCGACGGTCCTTGGGGCCCCTCCTCTTGGGGCCACTCATGTGCTGGGCAGCCAGATGGCCGACGACATCTCGTTCTTCTCGTTCCGGGGTGGCTCCGGGTCTGTCCTCGATACCCTGGCCATTCTGCCGCCCGGCGGCAGCTTCGAGGCTGCGACCGAGGTCGAAATCACCTCGGCCGAGAACATTCGACGGGCAGCGCTCGGCCTCGCGGCGACCCAGACCCTTCAATATCGGTTCGACACCGCGGCGGGGCCGGGTACGTGGATGCCGTACGATCCCAACCATCCTCCGGTGCTGGTGCAGTCGGGCGTGCTGCGGACGTTCGGCCAAACGGCGGGCGGTCAGCGCAGTCCGATCCGCTCAGCCGTGTTCCAGATCTCCCCGGCGGTAGGGCGGACATTGGATTCGGACCTCGACGGAGTTCCGGACTTCGTGGAACAGGCCAACGGATTGGATCCGCGCTCGGGTGTGGATGCCGATGGGGATGGGGATTCGGATCTCAACGAGATCGCAGCAGGGACGAATCCGGCGGATGCCTCCGACTTCATGGCGAGGGATGCCGATGGGCGTCGGCTGACGGGATTGAATTCGCCATCCTACTCAATTCAAACGGTTGTGGTGGGATTGGACGGGACGGGCGGCTCGGTGGCGGTTCGGGCGGCGGACACCAATGTGGAGATCGCGGTCCATGCCCCGGATGGTTCGCCTCTTTCGGCGGGGCGAACGAAACTGATGGGGAACGTCTCGATCGCGACGATCGGGCGGGTGCCGACAGAGGGAAGCCGGCGGTTCGTCAGCGTGCGGACCCCGCAGTTCTTCGGGCTGACCAAGGCAGCCAACACCAACAACCCGCCGCCAGGACGCGAGCAGGCAACGCTCGTTGAGACCCCGGAAGTCGGGTCCGTCCTGCCAACCCTCGAGTTCGCCGGAGGCGATGTTATCCCAGCAGCGGCCCAGTGGCGAACCCTGCTCCGTTCCAGTATCGGACCCTCCGATGGCGTCTTCCTGCTGTCAGGCGGTGGGACGACAACAATCCCGGCGGGTGCGACTGCGGCGCAGGTGAAGGCGCGTCTCGATGCTGCGAACGGAGGAGCGGGCTGGTTCAATTCGGGTCCAGCTATCGTTACCGGCGGCTTCCCCCGGTTCGTGGTCCAGGTCAATGCCCCGTCGGGAACCGGCACCGCGTCCATGACCACGGTGTCAGCACTACAGCCCCCCTCACAGGTCCAGATTGGCCAGCGGCAGAGGGCCGGTTCTGGCATGCCCCTCATTTTTGAGATCCTAATCACGCCGGCTCCTCGACTCGTCCGCGCCGCGAACTCCCTTCCGGAGACGCTTGTGACTCTGCTGGTGGAGCTCAAGCTGGAACGGCTCCTGGGCGAGGGACCGCTGACGCTTCTCTCAGGGCGTCCCGGGGATGAATTGCGTTCAGCTCTTACGGACCGTGATCTTGAGGCGCTTGAGGCGGGGTCCCTACCGGGAGTTGGCGCGCACCGGTTCTCCGACATCTTCAGGCCGATCCATGAGGCGGTCGTAAATTCACCCACCGGTCCCATGAATTCGCTGCTCAAAGCCATGGGGGATATCTATACGGTCAGCAGCCGCAGGCAGCCGACAAATGGACCCGCTCTCACCGAGGACCAGATCAAAAATGTACTGATGACCGGCACCACCACAGGCCTTTCCGCCGCGATGGAGCTGCCAATCGATTCGACCCGGACCTTCCTCCGTAGTGGCACCGTGTCGGCCGAGGTTGCAACTCTGGTGTCGGCTGCGACGTTGGCTGAAGCCCGCTCAGCGGTAGATTCGTTACTCGCTCTGCCTCAACGTCGACCCGAGAGCGTCGTAACCCTCGTCCTAAATTCTTTCGGCCTTTTTGAACAACCCGCCGTGCCACCCTTGACCCCGGCAGTGGCCTACCATCTGCTAAATTCGGCCGGATCTCCCTACGCATTCAATGCCGCGTTCGAGTTTCGGCCGGGCCTCGCGATCCGGGTCGCTGGCTACACGGATGTCCAGCCGCTGGACGGGTCAGCGTCAAAGGCAATTGAGGTGCAATCGATCACGCTGCTGGGTCTGCCGGTGGAACTCGGTGTGGAAATGAACCTGGCCCCGGTGTTCGACGCGGTCGGACCGCAGTCGGTCGAGGAACGCAAGCCCTGGACCCTCACTCTCAAGGCCACCGACCTGAATGTGCCCGCCCAGACGCTGTCGTACAAACTCCTCAGCGGCCCCGCCGGGGTCGGGGTGAATGCCACAACCGGTGAGGTGACCTGGACCCCGGGGGAGGCGGAGGGCGGAAGGACGTTTGACCTTGTGTTCGAGGTTGCTGATGCCGGGACACCCCCCTTGACCGCCCAGACGACGGTGCGGTTGGCGGTGATCAAGGTGAACCATCCGCCCACGTTGGCACCGATCGCCGATATGACGATTCCCGAGAGGATCCCATGGTCGATGCAGGCCATCGGAACTGATGGGGACCTGCCGATCCAGACGTTGGCCTACTCGCTGACCGTCCATCCTCCCGGGATGACCGTCAACGCGACTACTGGTGTCGTGCAGTGGACCCCCACCGAAGAGCAGGGGCAGGGGACGTATCCGGTGACCGTTCAGGTCACGGAGCCGTTGGGGCTGACTGCCGAACGCAGCTTCCGGATCACCGTGACCGAGGTGAACCGCGAACCCGAGTGGGCGGCTCTTCCGGATGCGATCCTCGTACCAGGCAAGAGCCTGACCCTCACGCTCCTGGCGGCTGATCCGGACCTGCCCGCCAATCCGCTGAGCTACCGGCTCGTCAGGGGTCCCAGCAACCTAGTGGTCACACCCCAAGGACAGCTCACCTGGACGCCGGTTCGCGCCCAGGCGCCGTCGGCCAACCGGATCGAGGTCGCGGTGAGCGATGGCACCCTGAGCGTGACCAACGGATTCACTGCGGAGGTGGTAGATCTGGTGACGCTGGTGAACGGCGTCGTTGCCCTCAATACAGTGGGCAGCCTGCCGCCGGTGCAGTTCTCCATTGAACACAGCAAGGATGATTGGCTGGTGTTCTACAGCCTCGACGGTACGGAGCCGACGGCGCTGTCATCCGCCTATCTGGAACCCCAGCAACTTGAGACCTCCTCGACTGTGTGGCCGATCCTCTTCAAGCCCGATCTCAGCGCTTCAGTGCTGGGGTTGCCGGTACGGGTGAACGTGTGGCAGGAGCAGAGCCTGACCGTGATTGGCGGCGAGGGACTGGTGCATCAGGGCGCGGGTGTGGCGATCGCCGGCACGGCGTCGAGCGGTCTGCCCGTGACGCTGGAGGTGGTGTCGGGACCGGGTCGGCTCGAGAACGGTCTGCTGGTGCCCCAGGGTGGCGGCACGGTGCGACTGCGGGCTGCACAGGCGGGGAACGACACCTGGGCTCCGGCATCGATGGAGTTGGAACGTACCGTGGCGCCGGCCGTGCAGACGGTGACCTGGACTCCGGTGCAGGCGGCGACCTTCGGCGATGCGCCGCTGACGCTGCAGGCCAGCGCCAGCAGCGGGTTGCCGGTGACGTTCTCCGTGTTGAGCGGTCCGGGGACGGTGTCGGGCGCCACGCTGACCCTGATCGGTGCGGGGACGATCGCGGTGCGGGCGACGCAGGCGGGATCGGCCGACTTCCAGTCGGCCACGGCGGAGACGACCGTGGCGGTGTCGAAGGCCAGCCAGAGCCTGACCTTTGCGGCGTTGGCGAACCGGGCTTTCACGACCGGTGGCATCCCGCTGGAAGCAACGGCGAGCAGTGGTCTGGCGGTGACATATCGGATAGTGAGCGGCGCGGCGACGGTCAGCGGTGCGGAGCTGCGGCTGACGGGGGTGGGGTCGGTCGCGGTGGCAGCGGAGCAGGCTGGGACGGCCAACTATCTGCCGGCACCGGGCTGGACAAACTCGTTCACCGTGAGCCCTGGGGAGCAGACGATCACGTTCCAACCGATCGGCGACATGGTGTTGGGGAGCGGACCGGTGGCGTTGGTGGCGACGAGCAGTGCGGGGCTGCCGGTGACGTTCTCCGTGTTGAGCGGACCGGCGACGGTGAGTGGGACGAGTCTGACGCTCCTGGACGGGGGGGCGGTAACGGTGCGGGCGTTGAACCCGGGGAGCCCTTTGTGGATGACGGCGCAGGTGGATCAGACCTTCCAGATCAGGAGCCCGACGACACTCAACCTTACCGTGGTCCAATTGGTTGGGGCACCGTTGGCGTTGGATGTCGAGGCAGCAGAGGGTGCAGCGGTCGTCTTGGAGACGACGACGGATCTGAGGTCGTGGTCGGAGGTGCAGCGTCTAACGGGTCAGGGCCCTGGAAAGCAGATGCGCGTGACTGTGACGCCAGATCCGAATACGCGGGCACGGTTCTGGCGGGCGCGAGTGCTGTGAAGGGCACGGGGAGTCGGGATGGGCCATCAAAGGAAGAGGCGGCATGAGTGGTGTCACCTGGAGGCTGAAAAACCGAGAGCTAGGCGTTGGGTGAACGGGGCAGCCGACGTGGCTGAGGTTCACCAGAAATACCCGAGGAAAAGGAGGGACCGACCAGACAGGTCTGGAACGGTTTTCCGCAGTCACTTCTTCACCTTCCAGAGGCTACCGATCTTGGCGACCCTGTACTCCGGGGAAGGTGGTCTCTGGGCGCTGAGGTGCCGTTTCCTGGCGGCCTATGCTTGGCCTTCCGGGGAGGGTTGGAGGGAGACGCTGTTCTGGCGATCTGTGCTCCACGATTCCAATGGGGGGACCGACAGTATTCGGGGCGGGCAACGCCCTTTCGTGGGCTTCGGTGCCGGACGAGGACAGCGGTTCTGCCAGCTTCGACTCCGGCTGGCGCACTAACCCCGTCACTTGCCGCGGAGGAGTGCTCTGGTAGCCTCGGGCAATGAAGCGATCGTTGGGGTTCGTCGGGGCCGTGCTGCTGGTCCTGTCGTGCAGGGCGGCGGAGCGGGTCTTCAACTTCACCACCAACACCGTCGGCAAGCCCCCGGAGGGATTCCAGACGTTTGTCGTAGGGAAGGGACCTGCGCCCGACTGGCAGATCATCCAGTCCGAGGTTCCCTCGCAGTTCGCCCCGTTGATCCAGGATCGTCCAGCGACCTACAAGATGCCGGTGCTGGCCCAGCTGTCAAAGGACCCTGCCGACGAGCGCTTCCCGGTCCTCTATTTCACCGGGGAACGCTACGGGGATTTCACCTTCACGACCCGGTTCCGGATCGTGTCGGGGATTGTCGAACAGATCGCCGGGGTGGTGTTCCGGATGCAGGACGAAAGGAACTTCTACGTCGTGCGGGCCAGTGCCAGGGGAAACATCCGGTTCTACAAGTTCGTCGATGGCCAGCGCACCACGCCCATCGGCAACGATGTTCCCGTCCGGAAGGGCGAATGGCATGAGCTGACGGTCAGCACCGTGGCCAACAAGATCGACGTCCTGCTCGATGGCAAGACGGTGATCCCGACCCTGACCGACAACTCGTTCCAGTTCGGACGTGTGGGGTTCATGACGAAGTCGGATTCCGTCAGTGAGTTTCTTGGCGCCAAGGTGGTGTACCAGCCGCTGGTGACGGTGGCCGAGCAGCTGGTCCAGGAGACGCTTCGCCGGCAGTCCCGGCTGAGGAACCTCCGGCTTTATGCGAAGACCGCCAGCCGTCCCGAGCTCCACGTGATCGCGGCCAAGGACCCATCGGAGATCGGGATGCCGGCGACCGAGGTCGAGAACGGGGTTCTGGAATCCAACGAGACCTACTTTGGCAAAGCGGAGAAGGAGTTCCTGGTGACCTGTCCGCTGAGGGATCGCAATGGGGAGGTGGTGGCGGTGGTGAAGTTCATGCTCGAGCCCTTCACTGGGCAGACCGAAAAGAATGCGGTGGCCCGGGTCACCCCGACCCTCCGCTGGATGGAGGGACGCCTCGCCACGGCGGAGGGTCTGACCGGCGAATAAACCCCACCTGCTGGGAGGAGCCCGGTGGGGAAAGGGTCCCGATGTCTTGGCAGGAAACTTGCGGTTTCTCAGGCATGAGACAGGCGGTTTTCCTCGAACGCGACGGGATCCTCAATCTGTGCGATATAGTGAACGGCGAGCAGGTCACGCCGCTTCGGTGTGAACGCTTCCGCATCAATCCCGCCGCCCGGGAGGCGCTCGAGGATCTCAAGGCTGCGGGCTTCGTGCTCATCGTGACGACGAACCAATCGGCAGTGTCGCAGGGTATCCTGCCGCGTCGCGAACTAGAGCGCATGCATACCCTGTTGTTCCGCCAGCTGCCAATCGACGACATCTTCGTCTGCCCCCACGCGGACTGGACCCATCCCAGCTGCAAGCCGCAGCCTGGCATGTTCCTCGATGCGGGTTTCAAGTGGGGCCTCGATCTCGATCAATCCTTTGTCATCAGCGACAAGGAGGCTGACGCAAAGGCAGCCCAGATTGCCGGGTGTACCAGCGTCATGGTCCGCTCGCCCTGGCTCGGTATGGAATTCCATAGTTTCGTTGTCGACGACGTGCCAGGCGCGGCCCAGCGCATCCTGGAGCTGTTGGCCACCAATCATCCGGGGAACGAGGCAATGCACCGTCCATAAGGTCGGGACCTCCCAGCCTGTCAGACCCAAACCCTGCCTGCTGACCTTTCACCAGGGTCCAGTTGGGGCAATCAGCTCTCGCCGCCCTCACAACGCTTTCAGACGGTCGAGCTGCTCCTGCAGACGTCGAACGGACACAGGCATCGACGTGCCGAGTTCCTGTGCGAACACCGACACTTTCAGCTCTTCGACCCAGCCACTGAACTCTTCGATCCGCTCAAACGCCGCGGGATCGGACGCCCCCTTCCGGAGGTCTTCCACCGCGCGAAGGAATGGCTGGATCTGGGCCTGTCGTTCGAGATCCCGGGGCGGATTCTGACGTGCCCGCTCCAGTCGAAGTCCCAGTGCCTTCAGGTAGCGGGGCAGGTGCTGGAGCCGGTCTGGAGGAAGGTTGGCCGGGAAGCCCTCTGGGATGAGTCGCCCGAGGTCCTGCGCGATCTGGGTCGCCGCCGGCAGACCCGCGGTTGTGGCTGCGGGCAAGGACCTTCCCGTCACACCGGACGCCGGCAGCGACAGCTGGTCGAGCGACTTCAATGGTTTCGATGGCGTCGATCCAGTCTGGGCGGACAACCCGAGTCCGCGGGCGACGGCCACCCGGAGCTCGAGGATTTCCCCCACCCGGTCGATGATCTCCTGCGCTAATCCTGGGATTCGCTGTCGGCTCGCCACGACGGCACCATCAAACTCCTCCCGGGTCCACCGCGACGGCAGCAGTCCGGACAGCACCCGACGTCGTGCATACAGGAGGGCGTTGTCGCGGAGCCGGTCCACCGCGCCCAGAGGGGCCCAGCGCTCCGCCAGCCGGTTGAGTCCGCGGAGATCGCGTTCGAGCCAGGCCAGATCCTTGTGGAGCGCGAGCTCCAAGAGCCTCCGGAATCCGGCCTCGGTCGACAGGCGGGCTTGGCTTGCCGACAGGAAGAGTCGCACATGGACCTGGTGTTCCTCCAGCTCCAGACCTGGAAAGGCGACCCCGCCCGGGGCGCCTCGGGTGCCCCACGAGATCGATTCCGGCAGATCCCCGAAATTCCATTCCACAACCCCAAACCGTTCCCAGCGCGCCGCCGCCGCCCTCCAGCCGTCCGACTCCATGGGGGTCGACACCCGTTGACGGGGTAGTGAGGCACGCAGGGAGGACCAGTCGCGACCCTCCGCGACCACCTTCTGTCCCGGATCCAGGACCTCGACCCGGGGGCGGAGATGGGGCGGCATCTGGGACGATCCGCGGTCGGACGCCGGCACCTCGATTCCGTGGCGTTGTCGCAGGAACCGCCTGAGATCGTGCTCAAGGGTGGGTCCCTCCGGGACCAGGTCGCGGACGATCTCCTCGACCTTCGGCGCGATGGGTTGCAGCTGTTTGCGAAGCGACTTGGGCAGTGATCGAAGCCAGTCCTCGACCCGTCCTGCCCGAAGTCCTGGGATTGCCCATTCGAGGCGGGCGGCGGAGACCGCATCGGCCAGGGCGATGGGAATCCGCAGCGTGACCCCGTCATGTCCCTCCCCGGGCGCATAGGCGTAGCGCACGGGCACGGGCTGCCCGTCGATCGGCACGGTGAGCGGAAACGCCTCCTGGTCGAAGGCCAGGTCCCGTCCAGGGGCGAGATCCTCCGCGCGCGCGCAGAGCGAACCGGGCCCCCCATGACCTGCCAGCCAGCGGTTCAGCTCCGAGATCGAGGCGACCCCCTCGAGCCGGCTGCCGTAGAACGCACGGAGAGCCTCGTCGAGATCCACCACCCTGTGGCGGATCCGTGTCTGGAGAGCCTCGACCCGTTCGCGTTCCTGTCGGTTGTGGTCGAGGAACCGGTATTGGGGGGGAAGGGGGGATAGGGCGTCTGGGCGCTTCGATCGGGTCCGTTTCCAGTCTCCGGAATCCTCGGACTCGTCGCCCTCTCCCGGATCCCTGCGTCCCGGCAGCAGGTCCTCCTCCACCAGCGCGGACCGGATGAACAGGGCGGTGGCGGCAGTGCTGTCGATGGTGGCGTAGGCGATCCGTCGGCGGACCACCTCCAGGCCATGGAGGGTGATGATCTCGTCGGTCACGACCTGGCCGGCGGAGGCGACCCATCGCGGATTGGAGTGGGTGATGCGGACGAGGTGCGGGGCGAGATCCGGAATCCAGCCGGGTTCGATCGATGCGGCGGTCCGGAGGAACAGCTGGGAGGTCTCGACCACCTCGCCCGCGACGATCCACTCGGGCGTGCCCGTCTTCGGGGCAGGAGGGATGGGCTCCCGACGGCTGCGTCCTGCTGCACCCTGGGGTTCCTGCCGAGGTGCGAGGATCGACCCCGGGAAGATGCGGGCGATCCGGTTTGCCGCGATCTGGTACTGGCCACGGTCATGTCGACGGCCGATGTTCGACAGCAGACCGCTCAGGATGGACCGGTGGATGCTGTCGTAGCGCCGATCCCCGGATCGGGCACCGGGCTCCAACCGCTGGAGTTCCGTGCCCGGGACTGCGACGTCCTCGTCTCCCAGCAGATCCTGCAGCGCCTCCTCAAGCTGGTTCTCAAGGTCGATCCATTCCCGCAGGCGCAGGTAGGACAGGAATTGGGTCTGGCAGAAGCGTCGTCGCTGCCCCTGGCTCCGGAGACCGGACCAGCCCTCGTGGACGAAGTGCCAAAGGTTCAGGAGCGAGAGGAAGTCGGAGGTCGGATGGGCATGTCGCCGGTGGGCGGCATCGGCGGCCGCCTCCCGGTCGCTGGGACGTTCCCGTGGATCCTGGATGCTGAGCCCGGCGGCGATCACCAGCAGTTCCCGCACGGATCCCTCCCGACGGGCTTGCAACACCATCCGCCCGAGGGTCGGATCGATCGGTAGCCGGGCGAGATCCCAACCCAGAGGCGTGAGGTTCCGATCGACATCGAGCGCCCCGAGCTCGACAAGGAGGGAGTAGCCCCCGGAGATCGCCGAGGCGGGTGGGGGATTGAGGAAGGGAAAGGTCTCGATCTCGCCCAGGCGGAACGCCTTCATGCGCAGGATGACCTCGGCGAGGTTCGCCCTCTGGATCTCCGGCTGGGTGTGGGCCGGCCGTCCGAGGTAGTCCTCCTCGGAGTAGAGCCGGATGCAGACCCCGGCCTCGACGCGTCCCGCGCGACCCTTCCGCTGGTTCGCGCTGCTCTGGGAGATCGGCTCGATCGGAAGGCGTCGGGTACGGGTCCGCGGGTTGTACCGGCTGATGCGGGCGTAGCCGGGGTCGATCACGAACCGGATCCCCGGCAGGGTCAGCGATGTCTCGGCGATGTTGGTGGCGAGGATGATCCGACGCTGTTCCGAGGAACGGAAGACGCGCTGTTGGTCCGCCGCGGCGAGCCGGCCATAGAGCGGGATCACCTCGACCTCCCGCCCATGGCGTCCCTCGAGCTGGTCAGCGGCTTCCCGGATGTCCCGCTCGCTCGGCAGGAAGACCAGGAGGTCTCCCCCGGACGACTCGAGCAGTGTCCGGGTCGCGGTCTCCACCGAGGCCTCGAGGTAGGACGTCTCCGGTTCCCCATCCTCCGAACCCCCGAGGGGTTCGTGGCGCACCTCCACCGGGAAGGTCCGGCCCGAGACCTCGATCACCGGTGCATTTCCAAAGGCCCTGGAGAAGGCCCCGATGTCGAGGGTCGCCGAGGTGATCAGGAGCTTGAGGTCCTGTCGCCGTCCGATGAGTCCCTGCAGATAGCCGATGAGGAAGTCGATGTTGAGGCTCCGCTCATGGGCCTCGTCGATGATGAGGGCGTTGTAGTCGGCCAGCAGCGGGTCGCCCTGCGTCTCGGCGAGCAGGATCCCGTCGGTCATCAGCTTGATGTGGGTCTCCGGGCCGGTCTGGTCGTCGAATCGGACCTTGCATCCGACCTGCCGACCCCAAGGGATTTCGAGCTCCTCCGCGATGCGACGGGAGATCGACTGGGCGGCGACCCGCCGGGGCTGGGTGCAGCCGACCATCGCTTCGATTCCGAGTCCCGCCTCGAGGCACATCTTGGGAATCTGCGTCGTCTTCCCGGATCCCGTTTCGCCAGCAATCACCACCACCTGGTGGGCGCGGATCGCAGACACGATCTCGTCCCGCCGTGCCACGATCGGCAGGGATTCCGGGTAGGTGCAGGCTGGGACCGAGAGTCGCCGCCGATCCCGGAGCGCCATCGAGTCAGCGGCCTGCTCGAGAAGCCGCGCAAACACGGCATCGTGCCGATCGACATGGTTCCGGTCCTTGAGCAGCCGGACCAGTCGGCCTCCGAGCCGGACCCAGTCCCGGGTCATGCACCGGGGAAGGATCCGTCTCAGCTCGTCCAGGCGAGGGTCGCTCATCCGTCCAGGCGAGGGGTTTGGGCGTCCTGGACGATGCGATGGATCGACTGGGTCAGCTCTTGGATCGTGTTCGGCTTGTACAGAACGTGGTGGATGCCGATGTGCCGGGCCTTTTCCTTGAGCTCGTCGGTGAAAAATCCTGAGCACAGCACGATGGTGATGTCGGGGCGGATCCTGAGGAGCTCCTCGGCGACCTGGAGACCGGATTGCTCCGGCATGTTGTGGTCGGTGATGACGACGTCGAACCCCATCGGGTTCCGGGCAAAGGCCTCGATCGCGGTCCCGGGGTGGGTGAACCCAGAGATCTGGAACCCGGCCCGGCTAAGCATGCGGGTTCCGAGCGACACAAGCTGTTCCTCGTCGTCGAGGTAGAGGATGCGCTGGCCGGTGCCACGTCTCGTGGCGGGTTCCGGTGCGGCAGATATCTCCGGTGCCGCATCCGTCGCGGGCAGGTACAGGGTGAAGGTCGAACCCTTGCGGGGGATGCTGTCGACGACGATGGAGCCGTGGTGGCTCTGGACGATGGCCTGGACCACGGTCAGACCCAGGCCGGTTCCCTTGCCCGGGGGCTTGGTGGTGAAGAAGGGCTCGAAGATGTGGCGCAGGGCCTCGGGCTCGATGCCGTGGCCGGTGTCGGCGACCTCCACGCGGACGTGTCGGCCGGGACGCGTACCCGGGAGGGCGGCCGCGGCCGGGTGGTCGAGGGTGCAGGAGCCCAGACGGATCGAGATCGTGCCCGGCTGGTCGTCAAGCGAGTGCCAGGCATTCGTGCAAAGGTTGAAGAGGGCCTGGTGCAGCTGGTTGGCGTCCCCGAGCACCGGCGGCGCCAGGGGATCGAGGGTGAGCTGGAGGTCGACTCCCGCCGGCAGCGTGGCCCGGAGCAATCGCGCCATCTCCTCGACCAGTGCCTGCAGGGGAACCGCTTTCTGCTCGGAAGGCTGGCGGCGTCCGAAGGCGAGGATCTGCTGCACCAACCCCTTCGCCCGCTGTCCCGCCTTGCGGATCTCCTCGAGGCAGCCATAGGCCTCGTGATTCGGATCCAGATCCATCCGGGCCAGCTCGGCATTACCGAGGATCGCGCTGAGGATGTTGTTGAAGTCATGGGCAATGCCCCCGGCCAGGGTTCCGATCGACTCGAGCTTCTGCGCCTGGCGTAGCTGCTCCTCGGCCCTCTTGCGCTCCGTGATGTCGGCACGGATCGCCATGTAGCGCGCAGGTATCCCCCGGTCATCGAGGAACGGGACAATCGTGGTGGCGACCCAGAAGAAGGAGCCGTCCTTGGCGCGGTTCCGGATGTCCCCCTGCCAGACCCGCCCGGCGGCAATCGTGTTCCAGAGGTCCCGGAAAAACTCCTTCGTATGGTGTCCGGAGTTGATCAGGCGGTGGTCCTGTCCGAGGAGTTCCGACCGGTCATAGCGCGAGACAGCACAGAACTTGTCATTCACGAAGGAGATCCGGCCGAGGGGACTGGTGATCGCCACCAGCGCGTGCTGGTCGAGCGCGGTCCGGAGGTCGCTGTTCTCCTGGATCGAGGCCCGCAGCGCCGCCTCCGCGGCCTTGCGTTCGGTGATGTCGACCACGGTTCCGATGGTCCTCACGGGACGTCCCCGCCCCCCTTGGGGTTCGAACCACGTCTGGGCCTGGATCCGAAGCCAGCGGATCCCGCCATCGGCCAGACGCAGCCGACACTCGTGTTCGGCCCTGCGGCCGCGGGACGGGTCCTGCAGGCGACGCAGGAATCCGACCAGTCCATGGCTGTCCTCCGGCAGGATGCGGTCCAGCAGGCTCTGGAGCGGGCGCATACCGGACGGCAGCTCGACGATCTCGGCGAGGAGCGGCGAGGCGTAAAATTCGCCGGTTGAGGGGTTCTCCTCGAACACGCCTGCGCCACCAACCCGGGAGGCCATCTGGAGCCGCTCCTCGCTGACCAGAAGGGCCTGGGTCATGTGGTCCCGTGCCTCCGACGCCAACACGCGGTCGAGAACCACGCCGATGTTCGCCATGGCGGAGAGGAGGAACTGGCGTTCGAGACCGCCGAGCTCCGGACGATCGTCCGATGGGGTCCTGGACACGCCGATCGCCCCGCGCTGGTTTCCGGCCAGGAGAATCGGCACGTGGAGTGCATCCGTCCCAAGAAGATCGGGCCAGCCCTCGGGGGAGGCGCTGCCGACCTCGCCCTCCGTCCGCATCAGCGTCCACTCCCGGGCCGCACGGATCGAGCCGAGCAGGGGATGGGAGCCGACCGGGACCCAGCCGCCCGAGGCTTCGCTCTCCTCTCCCGCGGAGGCCTTGTGGACGAGCCGCACCCGTTCTCCGTCGTCCGAGTATTGGAGGAACCACAGCGAAGGCAGGCCCAGCATGCGATGGATCTCCTCGGTCGCGATGCTCATCGTCTCCGCGACCCGATGCGAACGCTCGAGCCGCTTGGCGAGCCGCAGCAGGGCTTCGGAGAGACGCTGCTGGGATAGGATCAGAACCTCGTCGCGCTTGCGGTCGGTGACGTCCTGGATGGTGCCCAGAATCCGCTGCACCACGCCTCGATCGTCGGGGATGCCAACGGCGTTGCCGAGAAGGTGGCGGAGTTCGTTCGGACGCCGGACAATCCGGAACTCGAGCGCATCGCAGGCCTCGCCCTGCCGCACCCTGTGGATGACCTCCTGGAGACGCAGGAGGTCCTCGGGGTGGACCAGCCGCTCGATCTGCTCAACCGAGGCCTTTGCCATGCTTCCGAGGCCGAAGATGCGCCGGAGCTCGTCTGACCACGTCTGCACCCCGGTTCTGAGTTCCCATTCGTAGCTGCCGGTCTGGGAGATCTTCTGTGCCTCGGCCAGCCGGGCCTCGCTCGCATGGAGGGACTGCAGCGAGCGGTCCAGCTCCGAGGTGCGCTCCTGGACCCGGCTTTCGAGATCGTCACGGGCACGCCGCAATCCCATTTCGGCCGCCTGGCTCCTCGCCACCTCGCGGTTCATCGACAGGGTGGAGAACAGGACGCCGACAAAGACCAGCACGGCGACCAGGCCCACCACCAGACGCGCCTCGTCGAGCCTCGATTCCGTCTCGCGATGCGTCCGCTCCAGGAGCGTGTCCTGGTGGCGGCCGATGCGTTCTGCGGCCTTGCGGACCTCGGCGAGATACCGCATCTGGTGTTCGGGTTTGCCTTCCGGAATCACGGCCGGTTCTCCCTCCACCTGGGGAGGGTCGACCACCAGGCGTGTCGACGCGGTCAGCGATGTCACCGCCCGTCGGAGCGCGGTGATGGCATCCCGCTGCACCGGATCGCGGGATACGCGGACTTCGAGGGCCTCGAGCGCGGTCTCGAGCGCATTCGTGGCGGAACGGTATGCCGGCAGGTCGGCCTCGTCGTCCGACAGGGCAAAGGCCTCGGTGGCGATGCAGACGTCCGCCGCACCTTCCTCCACCTGCTGCAGCAGCGCCGCCATGCGGTCACGATCCCGGAGCACCGCGGCGCTGTCGGTGAGCCGATGAACGCTCCAGTACGACACGGCGCCGACGGCGAGCAGTAGGAGCATCCCGAGGAGAAACCCAGCCTGGACGCGGCGCTCGGTGCCCGGTGCGTCGGACGACTCGAACCGGCTCTCGGGGCTGTCAGGAGCCTGGAGGGCGGGGAGTCCGGTCAAGGAGTTTTCAGGGTCGGAGGGCACCATGTCGTCGGTCGGGACGGTAGGGTCCTGGGATCCTGAGGTGGTCCACGATCCCGGGCGAGCCTATTTCCGGAGGGTCCCCGAAGAAGTCGCCGCCCGTGGGAGACTGGCGATCGTTGGAACGGAGCGCGTCATTCCGACGCCGGCGTCAGACCAGTGCGGACCCGGCGGAACCCGTACGGATCCGGGATACGAGCGTCTCGAGGCGCCGACCGTACTCGACGAAGTTGGCCCGCAGGGCGTCGTCCTGGGCCTGGGCGTGCGCGTCGTGGAACACCGCCACCATGTGGGGTTCAATGCTCAGCGCGGCGTCATAGCCACGGGCAAGGGCGTTGGCCAGGATCCGTTCCACCGCTCCCTCTCCCTCCCCGGGCCAGGTGTAGTCGGCGTCGTTCTTCGAATCCACCCACCGGGCGTCCTTGATGTGGATGTGCGCCACATGGTCCCGGACCGCGGTCCAGAACTCCCACGGATCCTGTCGGGGCCACGGCCGTGCCTTGGAACGGTCGGCGTTGAACACCGGATTGGCGGTGTCGAACACCCATTTCAATCCCGGGACCTGGTCGATCAGCTCAAGCGCGTGGGCCGGGCTCATGCCACCGAAGTTCATGCAGTTCTCGTGGACGGCCTGCACCCCGACGTCGGCGAAGCGTTGGACCACCTCACGGACGCGTTCAACCACGACCTTAGGGAGCCGGAATTCGTCCTCCGGGGGCTTGAAGCTCATGATCCGGATGAAGCGGGTCCGGAGTCGGGCGAGGCGCGGGATGGCCCGGACCACCTCGGCGCGGGTCACCTCGAATGGATCCTCCACGCGCTTGGCCCAGTTCATGATCGTGGACCCGAAGCAGTACACGGAGAGGCCAGCGGCCTCGAAGTCCCCGGCCGCCCGTTCAAACGCCAGCTCGGGGAGGTCGTGCAGGTTGGCCTTGGGGACGCCCTGGATCTGGATGTTCCGGGCCTCCAGATGGGACCATCCGAGTTCGCGGGTGGCCTGAATCTGGGAGTCGAGGGAATTGCCGCCCTCGTCGCCGATACCGCAGAGGATCATGGGCACAAGAAAACGCCACCCGTGGGGGTGGCGTTGGTGGAAACTGGTGTCGTCAGGACTTGCCGCGGGTCTTCTTTGTCGCGGCCGCGGCCTCGTCCTTCTTCCGCTTCAGGTGGCGGATCTGACGGCGGCGTTTCTCGACTTTGTTGTGCTGTTTGCCCATGGTTGTCTTGTGGATCGAACGACGTTGACGTTTCGGGGGTTGACGATGCGGATTGCGTTCCAGAGGTTCAATTCCTTTTTCCGTGCAGGGCTGTTGTTCCTGCTGATGGTGGCGCCCGACCTCCTCGGTGCGGACGCCCAGGCCACCCGGCCCACCGAGGCCAAGGCGTCGAAGCCCAAGAAGAAGCCCGACCCCTATGGCATCCTGAGGCTGTTCCTAGAGGCGAACAACGACGGCAACTCGCCGAAGGCCACGGTGATCCGTCGGCTACCCCAGACCTATGCCGTACAGCAGACGCCCTTCGTCGACGAGCGGGACATTGTCCGGGCCACTGTCGTGGAGGCCCCCGATGGCGGGTTCATGATCCAGGTCGAACTCACCCAGCCCCACGGCCGTCAGGCGCTTGAGATGGGGACGGTTTCATCGATGGGACGCCACCTTCTGATCTTTGGACAATGGACGACCGAGAGCGATGCGAAGCCCGAGGAACGGTGGCTGGCAGCTCCTGTGGTGAAGAATGTCCTCCGGACGGGGACGATTGTCTTCTCGGCCGACATGGACCGCGAGGAGGCGGATCGAATCGTCGCGGGCATCAACTGGGTCGCCGTGAAGCTCAAGAACCAGAAGAAGGGCAAATCCGGCGCCGCCTCCACGCCGAAGGACAAGTCGAAGGGGGCCGCGCCGTCCAACACCAAACCCAAGGTCAGCCCGGACTCCTCGGCCCAGCAGGCGATCGACAACGCGAAGAAGCCATGAGGAGTGTGGTCTGGATCCTGGCGATCCTGTTCTCGGCGCGGGCCTGGGGCGCCATGTTCGTGCTGCCCACCGCGAACACGGCGCTCTTGGATCCCTCAAAGCAGGAACAGTTCTTTGTCGGCACCATTGGCCGTCCCTGGACGAGCGGCCAGTTCGGCTGTGTCCGGAGCGAGGGACGGAAGTTCCACGAGGGACTCGACATCCGTTCCGTGTCCCGCGACCGCCGTGGCGAGCCCACCGATCCGGTCCTGGCCAGTGCTGATGGGACCGTCGCCTACATCAGCACCCGCGCCGGACTCTCCAACTACGGCATCTACCTCGTGATCCGCCACCAGATCGAGGGCCTCGAGGTGTACACGCTCTACGCCCACCTGTCGGCAGTCCGAAAGGGCCTCCGCGTCGGTGACGCCGTCCGGGCCGGCGAGGGAGTGGCCACGATGGGGCGAACCACCAACACCCGGGAGGGGATCTCCAAGGACCGCGCCCACCTGCACTTCGAGATCGATCTTGTCGCCAACGGACGCTACGCCGCCTGGCATGCCACCAACCTCAAGGGCATGCGCAACGACCATGGCAACTTCAACGGACGCAATCTCCTGGGCATCGATCCCGCCGCGATCTTTCGCGAGCAGGCCCGGCTGGGTGCCGGATTCCGGCTGGTCCAGTTCCTCCAGTCGCGTCCCATCCTGGCCCGCGTCGCCATCCGTGGCGGACAACCACCGTGGGTCCGACGCTACCCGCAGCTCCTGGTCCGAAATCCTGTCGCCGAACGGGATGGCATTGCCGGCTACGAATTGGCCCTGGCCTTCAACGGGCTTCCCATCCGCATCGCACCGCGCAGCGCCCGCGAGCTGACGGGGACCGGCAAGCTGCAGCTGCTGGAGGTCAATCCCGCCGAGCTGGCAGAGCACCCCTGCGGCAAGATGGTCTTCAAGAGGGGCCAGGCCTGGACCCTCCTTCCGAAGGCGCAGGAACTCCTCGATCTGCTCACCTACTGATCCGCTGGACCGCCCCGTTCCTGACGTTTTTCACGAAAATCGGTCCTCGGTCCAAGGATCCGCCGTGTTCGAATAGCCGCGGTTCTCCCAGAACCCAAGGATGTCGTGGTCGAGGAACGTGATCTCGCGGACCCACTTCGATCCCTTCCACGCATACCGCTTCGGCAGGATCACCCGGGCCGGACCGCCATGCTCCACCGGGAGGGGCTCGCCGTTCCACGAATGCGCGACCAGCACGTCGTCATCGAGGCACACCTCGATGGGGTTGTTGGTCGAATACCCGTCGTAGCCCTTGAAGAAGACGTGGTTGGCGGTGGATTTTGGACGCACCAGCTCCGCCAGGCTCAGGAACAGGACCCCGTCCCAGGTCATGTCGAGCTGGCTCCAGGTCGTGACGCAGTGGAAATCGCTGGTGTCCCGCACCTGGGGAAGGGCCATGAAGTCGGCCCACTTCAGCACGACCGGGTTCTCGACCTCACCGCCGATGCGGAGCTCCCAGGTCTCGCGTGGGATCGAGGGCTTCACGCCCAGGTCCAGCACCGGAAAGTTGTGCACCTCGCGCTGCCCGGACGGGATGCGCTCGGAGGTTGGCCGCGGCGCCGGCCTTGAGGCGCCGGACTGACGGCGTGCCCAGCGTTCCTTGGCCGCGATGTAGGCCTCGTTCACCGACGGTGATGGGGCAGGGCGTCTACTTGAACGCCGGGAACGTCGTCCACCACTTGGCCAGCTCCTCCGGCGTCTCTGGCACCTTGGTCGGGCGGACGATCCGGAATCCCAGGAACTGGGCATCGGTCAGATAGAACTTCGACTTCGGCAGCTGCGGATCGCGCATCTTCCATGCGGGCTCGCTGAAGAAGCGGGCCGCGCATCGCAGGGCCTCGACTCCGTCGTCCCACGAGCCACCGCGCGCCACGTGCGGATACTCGGCGAAGCCAGGCACCACCGGATTGGTGTCGCCGGCCGTGGCGTAGGCGTCGGCCTTGTAGCCGTCATAGACCCACTCCGTCACGTTGCCAAGCATGTCGTGCAGTCCGAAGGCGTTGGGCTTCTTCGAGCCGACCTTCTGGTACTTGCCGTCGGCATTGTCGAAGCACCAGGCGTGCTCGCCCGCGGGCGGGGCATCATTGCCCCAGTAGTAGGTGGTGTCGGTGCCGGCGCGCGCCGCGTACTCCCACTCGGCCTCCGTCGCGAGGCGGTAGAAGTGTCCGGTCTTGGCG